>JAEZTJ010000052.1 GCA_023421505.1 Bacillota bacterium | reverse complement strand
CAATAGCGGTCAACATGGCCTTAACAAAAGAAAGACTGATACACAGTGGCTTTTATGATTTAGCCAATGCATATCAGTCAGTGCACGTCAACTATTGAAAGCGCCGTGTACCGAACGGTACGCACGGTGCTGTGAGAGGACGGGAGTTAATCACTCCCTCCTACTCGATTATTTGAATGATCAAGCTTTACCAGCCTTTAATCGTGTCATATTTTGCAAACGGTAATATATAGAATGATACCTATGGGAAGAGGCGTATGATATGGTAAGGACATTATAGCTATTTTAGTGAATGGTGTTAGATTATATATTAATACGTCTATATTTTACTATTATAGCCTATACTGTGAATATTACTTGATTATTCATAATAATGGTTATATAATAATACTACAAGTTTGTGTCTGCGCTACGCACACAAACTTGAGATGTTCATTGTATCGCAAGCGAGCCAAATAAGAAGTGTAGGAATGGGGTAAAATATGTTTTTCATTTTCGATAAAAATCCATATATTGCAATCATAGGTGATATCATTGCTTCTAAAAAAATAAGTAACAGAGGCGAGGTTCAAAAAGAATTAAATACTGTATTGAAAGCGATTAACCTAAAATATAAGGGAGATATTGCCTCTAATTTTACGATAACCTTAGGTGATGAATTTCAAGGACTTCTGCGTAACGGAGCAAATATTATGCATATATTATCCGATATTGAGCGACAGATGTACCCCGTGAAAATCAGATTCGGAGTAGGGATTGGAGAAATAACTACGGATATCAATAGAGAAATTTCTATTGGAGCAGACGGTCCGGGTTATTATAAGGCCAGAGCCGCTATTCAATATTTAAAGGACAATAGAAAGAAAAAGCAGGCTAAATCAGCAGATATTCGATTGGAGATAGATGGCGATAATCAAGCCGCTACGATAATGTTGAATACCGTATTATCCTTAATAACCGTAATAAAGGAAGCCTGGAGTGACAGGCAAAGAGAAATTATATTTGACATGCTGGAGCATCAGGATAATCAATCGGAGGCAGCAAAAAGACTATCGATTAAGCAGCCCACCGTTCAAAAAACTTTATCAAAAGGAAATTACTACACCTATAAGGATGCATTAGATACGATAGGACAAGCACTAGGAGAAATCAGGAGAGAAGATGTTTAGAGAATATTTTATATTATTACTTTTGGGTCATGTTTTGGGAGATTTTTATATTCAGACAGAAAAAATGGCTGAAAGGAAAGAGAAAAGCATAAAGTGGTTACTGCTTCATTGCCTGCTCTATTGGGGAGTACTATTATTAATTGGATTACCTCTGCTTTCCTTGAGAATTATACTAGGCGCAACTTTGGCAGCCGGTTTTCATTTCCTAATCGATATCTTTAAGTATATATTTATGTTGTATAAAAAGCCTGGAGCTTCCAATCTTCCAGCATTTCATAGAAATGTATTTATCCTTGACCAATTATCACATGCCTTCTGCCTCATAGGCATTGCATATTGGTTTGCGACAAATCATGTAGCGCTATATGAAGTTGAATTTATCAAGGATTTTTTCCGTACTATCGGGGTATCAGAAATACTTATTCTAAAATGGTTATTGGCACTACTCTTAATACATAAGCCTGCCAACATAGCAATATCCAAGCTTTTGTTGATATATAAGCCGGAAGATAATAATGAAGATAAAATGCAGGATCATAATGCAGGAAGACTGATTGGTACGGTAGAAAGAATTATTATGCTTATTTTTCTATCTATTGGGCAGTATTCGGCTATTGGGTTAGTGTTAACAGCAAAATCAATAGCAAGGTATGACAAAATATCTAAAGAAAAGAATTTCGCAGAGTATTACTTACTGGGTACATTGATCAGTACGGTTATGGTTATTGTTGTATCATTCGTGTTATAATGGCGGTATAGGTTATATTTGTGAGGGAAAAAAATGAATGAAGAAAAATTTACAGGCAAAGCAGATATCTATAAAAAATTCAGGTCATCGTATCCAAAAGAACTCATTGACTATTTATATTCAGAAATTGGACTTTGTAAAGATAGTGTAATAGCTGACATTGGTTCAGGGACAGGAAAATTCAGTCGCCTTTTATTAGAGAAGGGTAGTCATGTTTACTGCGTTGAACCAAATGATGATATGCGTAGAGTTGCTGAAAATGACTTAGGGGTTACAGACGGCTTTAAAAATTATATTTCTATCAATGCTCCTGCCGAGAATAGTGGATTACAAGAAGGAAGTATTGATTTTGTGACATCTGCACAGGCGTTTCATTGGTTTGACATGGGCTTATTCAAATCAGAATGTCGCCGTATTTTAAAAAACGATGGGAAAGTTGTTCTCGTGTGGAACATAAGAGATTACGAATCTGAATTAATTAAAAAAGATTATATCTTGCGTAAGAAATATAGTCTCGGTACAAAAGATTTGGGTAAAGCTGATATACCAGAAGATTTATGTAATTTTTTCTTAGATAAAACTTATGAAGAAAGAACTTTTAGAAACGATTTGATTATAGACCGAGAAACTTATATTGGTATGAATTTATCGAGGTCATATAGCCCAAGTGAAGATAAAAATCCTGATGAGTATCAAGGATTTGTTAAAGAACTTGGTGAGCTTTTCGATGAATATAATATAAATGGTATAATCAGCTTTCGGCAATTTACAAAAAGCTATATTGGAAAGATTTGAATAAGTGCGGAAATATACATGATACGTAGTTAATATAAAAAGTGAAATAAGATTAAGATGTGAAAAGCTATAATAGGTAAATAATGGAACCGAGGGTGTTAAATAGTGACAGATGAAAATTATATATTTGAAAACGCATTTGTGTATTTAAAAGATATTTTTAGAGAAGATTGTAGCGGACATGACTATTATCATAGTATTCGAGTTTACAATAATGCATTAAACATTGCCCAAAAAGAAGGAGGCAATATTTTTATAATCAAACTTAGTGCTTTATTACATGATGCTGATGATAGAAAGTTATTTAATACCAGTAATAAACTGCAGAATGCACGAAAATTTTTAACAGATAATTGTGTGGATGAATCATCCATCGAAGAAATATGTAAAATCATAAAATCGGTTTCGTTTAAAGGAACTGAGTCTGCAATTCCTGATTCTACTGAAGGTAAGATAGTACAGGATGCAGATAGACTAGATGCATTAGGTGCGATAGGAATTGCGAGAACATTTGCATATGGTGGTTATAAAGGAAGACCAATATACGAACCTTATGAAGAACCAATAGAAAATATGACGGCCGAAGAATATGAAATTCACATAAGCACCAGTGTTAATCACTTTTACGAAAAACTGCTTAAGTTAAAGTATCTTATGAATACGGATACTGCGAAATCAATAGCAGAAAATAGACATTTATTTATGGAAGAATTCTTAGATAAGTTTATTAATGAATGGAATGGTAATTACTAATTTAATTCACCATCGTTTAGAATGTAAATTAAAAAGTTAATGAATTTGGAGGGAGGATAAAATGATAGCAATATTGACGAGTTCATTAGGTGGTTCATGTAAAATTAACGGGAAATGGGTTCCGACATTTTTATCAAACGACAATGGTTTAACAGATAAAATAAAAGGGTTTTGGAAGAAGGATTCAAAAGTTCTAATCATAAGTGCCAGTCCAGAAGAATTTGAATTAAATGATAGTATTTTACATTGTCAAAAGAATGCATTTGATATGAGTGGATTAAAAGCTAATTCTTTTAATATATGTGATTATCGAAATGAAGAAATTGTAGAAAAAGTTGATAATTTTGATGTCATTTTATTGTCAGGTGGACATGTTCCAACTCAAAATAAATTTTTTAAGAGGATTGATTTAAAAGAGAAATTATATAATTTTGATGGCTTAATTATTGCATGGAGTGCTGGTTCTATGAATAGTGCAGAGACTGTTTATGCACAACCCGAATTGGATGGTGAGGGAATTGACCAAGAATTTGAAAGATTTATCCCAGGTCTTGGATTTACCAAATGCATGATAATTCCACATTTTCAGGATGTAAGAACAGACGTTGTAGATGGATTAAGGATTATAGAAGATATGGCATACCCAGATAGTGTTGGAAAAGAATTCATAGCTTTGAATGATGGAAGTTATATAATTTCTGATAATCAAGTTGAAACATTGTATGGGGAAGCGTTTTTGATAAAAGATGGGAAGCTAATGCAGATATGTAAAAAAGATGAATATGTGCGATTGTAATTAAATGTAGATTGACTCCTGTTTGCGAGGGTGATTTACTTCACAATTGTTTACAATAGTCAAGGTTTCTAATATACACACGTTAAGCAATAATAAGCAGTATTTGTGAATATAAAAATATTCTTATCAGGAGGCATTATAATGAATGGAAGGAGATTACTTATTAAAGTTTCTGGAGAGGCATTAAGTGGCGATGGTTTATCTATCTATGATAAAACTATCATAGATAATATATGTAATGAGATAAAAAAAGTGAAAGAAGAGGGCTATCAAGTAGCTATCGTTGCTGGAGCAGGTAATTTACTAAGAGGTCGTGATGCAGAGAATTGGGGAATAGATAGACCAGATGCTGATGAAATGGGGATGTTATTTACAGTAACAAATGCACTGATGCTTCGCAACAAATTAAGTAAACTTAATATATCCACTAAAGTCATGACACCAATGCCATTAGGAGGAATTACAACAATCTATAACAGGAAAGATGCTATAAAAATGCTAGAAGATAATAATGTAATTATTTTTGGTGGTGGAATTGGCAATCCCTTTGTATCAACTGACTATCCAGCAGTACAAAAAGCAATTGAAATAGAGGCAGATATGCTGTTAATGGCAAAGAATATAGACGGAGTATATGATTTAGACCCACGTTTTAATAAAAATGCAAAACGGTATCAACAGGTAAGTTATGATACTTGTGTTTCAAATAAGATTAAAGCATGTGATTCATCAGCATTTTTGTTAGCAGAGGAGTTTGGAGTTACAATGTATCTATATGATGGAAAAGAAAAAAATGTAATTTTAAATATTGTTGAAGGTAAGAAAATCGGTACTGTAATTAAGAAGAACTGTACAGATGTATTTTATTAATTAAAAATAGAGCTGAATTGAATGGTTGCTTCAATTAACATTTGTTTACAATTGAGAATAATAAGCTAAGGAGAAAAGCTTGTATGAATATTCTATTGAGGGAGTTGCAATTATCCGACAAAGAACATTTCTTTTTATGGATAAAGGATAAATATGTAATTAGATATTCACTGTCCATATTTCTAAGGATGACGGAAGATAGTGATATATCACAATGGTTTGATAACTTACTATCTGATAGGACGTCATTTAATAAAGCGATTGTCGATATGGCAACCGATAGATTAATAGGATATGCAGGGATAGCGCATTTCAATAATATTAATTCATCAGGAGAATATTTTATTTTTATTGGTGATAAAATGTATCACGGAAAAGGCATTGGAACATTTGTAACGAAGGAAATTGTAAGAATGGGATTTCAAGAATTAAATCTTCACAGGATTATGCTTACTGTTTCAGATGAAAATAAAGGGGCTATCAAAGCATATTCCAAGGCAAACTTTAAGACAGAAGGGGTAATGAAACAGGCGTGTTTTAGAGATGGTAAATATCATGATAAAATTATAATGGCAATATTAAGAGAAGAATGGCTTGATACATAATAGGTTAAGACAACGAACAAACAATGTGGCAACATAGGATGTTTAAAACGCATATAAATATATGCAAAAATCAAACTGGTATAGTAAAATATCTTGATGAATAAATGTGAACGGGGGAAAATAAGTGAAAAAAAGAATGATATTTTACATATTAAGTGCGTTATTTGGATTGGGTTTATCAATCAGCATATATATTATAACAACGGAAAAATTGAAATCTGAAAATGCTACGATGACTATTCAATTAGAGGAATATAAGGATAAAAATAATAGCTTAGAAGAGCAAATTGAAGAATTAAAAAAATTACAAATAAAGTTAACTTCACGAAATATTGACTTGCAAAAAACACTTGATGAAGTAAATAAATGGAATCGTATACTAGAGGTTCAGATAGGAAAAAATTACATTCCCAATGAAGTCACAGAAGATCATTATGGGAACTATCAAGGAAATGATGATTTTTCAGATATTATTAATGATAATCCTATTGATAAAGATTATTGGGTTGAATTCGATGAACTTCAAAAAAGTGAAAATTTCACAACATTAGCAATGGGAGCATTAGAAGTGAAATATAAATTAATATGGGAGGAAGAAGTAAATGCTGCTCTTTCGTACTTGTATAAAACGTTAAGTGAACAGGATAGTTCAAAACTCAAACAAGCTCAGAAAAGTTGGCAGTCATTTATGGATAATGATGATAGTTTTGTCGGCGATAAGTTTATATATACAGGATTTTTTGGTTCTCAGGGTGCTGTGCAGATGGCGAGGGTTCAATTAAATAGAACCAGAGAAAGAGCCATTGAGTTGATGGAATTCATTTTTAGTATAGACAGAACAGCAGTAGATTTTGTGTATGATAATTAAGAATGTTTTTATATTACTTCGCCTTCGTAATTAAGTGCGAACTGAAGATAATTAATAATTTATGTAGGAGGTAATAGAATGAGTTGTAAAATGTGTGAAAAGCAAAAAAATATTAAAGATGACCCTTATTTTATTAAGGAACTTGAAACAGGATATGTGATTTTAGGATGGTTTCAGAGGTTCAAGGGCTATACTGTTTTCAATTGTAAAGAGCATGGTCCTGAATTACACAACTTAGAACATGCTTTTAAAGTAAAACATCTTGAAGAAATGTCTATAGTAGCAGAGGCTGTTTCTAATATATTTAAGCCTGATAAGATGAACTATGAACTACTTGGAAATGGATGTCCTCATATTCATTGGCATCTATATCCAAGAGTAAAAGGTGATACTCCTATAGTTAGTTCGGTATATCAATTGTCAAACGAGGAATTGTTTGATGAATCTACAAGACCGAATGAGGAGCAGAGAGAAGAATTGAAAGAAAAGATTAAAAATGAAATTGTACGTCTACTTTTAGCTAAGTATTAAGCGAAGTAATTGTTGGCGATTGTGTATCTGCAACGATTTATTATCAAGTACTATTTTATTAATGTGGAAGCATTCCTATAGAACATGAAATTTGACAATTTAAAAAATCTCCTAGTATGATGTAAATAAAGTTTGGCGACTTAATACATCAGAGAACAAGGAGATTTTAAGCAAATGAAAAAACACAACCATTCCAATCAGAAACTTGAAGCAGTTACTTTCAAAACGTTAGTCGTAGGTATTGATATTGCAAAGCATAACCAGTGGGCAAGATTTGTTGACTGTCGTGGTATAGAACATAACAAAGCAATAAATTTTGAAAATAACAGAAATGGTTTCAATGCCATTTTAACAAGGATTTATAAGATATGCAATGAGGAAGATTTCAATAACGTTATTGTTGGAATGGAGCCTACAGGGCACTATTGGAAAGCATTAGCCAATTTTCTGCTAAAACAAGCAAAGATTACAGTGGTTCTGGTAAATCCTTATCATACCAAGAAAGCAAAAGAGCTGGACGATAACAGTCAAACGAAATCAGATAAAAAGGATGCTCTGACAATTGCACGCTTAGTGAAAGACGGCAGATATTTTGAAACATATTTTCCACATGATGTTTATGCTGAATTGAGAGGACTGACGACAACCAGAATTAGTATGAATAAAAGAAAGAAGGCAATTGAAAATACAATAACTGCTGTAATGGATGAATACTTTCCAGAGTTTACAACTGTTTTTAAACATCCTTTCAAAGGAAAGACGTCTATGAATCTGTTGAAAATCTGCCCTATTCCTAAATTTATTCTTGAATTAGGAACAGAGGGAGTGCTGGCAGAAATAAAAAAGGCGGTAAAGAAAACCGTAGGAAGAAAAAAGGCTGAACAGCTTGTAAATACAGCCAGAGATTCCGTAGGTGTCGATTACGGGGAATACGCAGCCAGATTCAAAATACAGCAGATGATGGAAGAAGTGTAACTGATAACCAGACAGCTAGATGAGCTTGAAAAAGAAATGGGAAATGCATTAGAAAAAACAGGTATTTCCGAATATCTGTTAAGTATAGATGGAGTTGGTGTGGTTTCGCTGTCTATGTGCCTTGGTGAGACCGGAGATCCGTTAAGATTTGAAGATGCGAGACAGATGTCAAAACTTGCAGGTTACAACCTAATAGAGGACAGTTCAGGTACGAATAAAAGTGGTACCTGCATATCTAAAAGAGGAAGAAAGAACTTGCGTCGTATACTTTATCAGATGGCATTAACAATGGTTGCAACCAATAAAGAAATGAAGAAACTATACCATTATCTGAAGACAAGGGAAAACAATCCATTAAAGAAGATGCAGGCACTTGTAGTGATATCCAAAAAGATACTGACACTGTTATTTACCCTGTCAAAGAAAAAAGTGTATTACAATCCGGAGGATGTCTTCGGAGCAGTTCGAAAAAGCCAGTTAGAAGCGGCTTAATAAATTAGCAGAAGCCGATGCAGGCACAGGATAAGGAGGTTTTCTCCATTAGCCCAGAGAGGCAGTAATTAAGCAAAATGTCTACCTGTACCTTTATCTATAAAACAGAATGAAGGAATGTAAGGACATTGATCCAGCGAGAACTGATAGGGTAAGTGTATGGATAAACAGGCAGAAACTACAGTAATTATTAATGCCACTACGGTATTGATATATATATTAAAATATATCGGGAGATATATTGACAAATTTCAAATTTTGAGATAGGAGAAAATACAGATGAAGAAAGTAGCAATAATTAATGGCCCTATAGGAGTCGGTAAAACTACTGTTGGAAAATTACTCTGTAATAAATTGGACAAATCTGCATTTATTGACGGGGATTGGTGTTTTGATTTACATCCTTTCATTGCCAATAAAGAGACAAAGGACATGGATTGGAGGTAGATTTATGATAGCAATAGTAGGTGCTTTTTTGTTCGCAATAGTAGCAATTATGACAGTCCTTGCAGCCTGTGGAGTGCCATTAGGTGAATTCACAATGGGAGGGAAATACAAGGTATTACCCAAACAGCTTAGAATTATGGCTTTGTTTGCAATTATCATTCAAATGTTTGCAATCATAATAATCTTGCAGGCTGGTGGATTTTTAACATTGTGGTTTTCAGAAGTAATAACAAAATATATCAGTATATTTTATGCAGTGTACTTGTCCATTAATACTGTCATGAATTTTTTATCAAACAGTAAAAAGGAAAAATATTTTGCAACACCTCTTTCTGTTGTAGCAGCTATATGTTTTTGGATTACCGCTCTTAATATGTAAATGGGTTATAAGTGAAATCTGAAGTCATACAAATCAAACTAACTTATCAGGTTCACTATACAAATATTAAAAGGCATTATTTCAAGGCAAATTGCTTAATATTTTTATAAACACTAGTGCGGATTTAATTGTGCTTCGTACCAATACCATATATAAAGTAATCCCAGCATATAAAAATTAAGGGAGAGAATTGTCAATGAACGATCAAATGTTAAGAAATTGCACGTTGCTGTTAGATAGTCGGGATAGAATTAAGACAGTATTTGGATGGGATAGTGGACTCATTCACTTAGCTTGTGCGGGAATTTATGTTTCAAAAGAAAAAGAAGTGAATATACCTGTTTTGCAGGAGTGCAAAGAGCTGTTGAAGCAAAAAGTCGGACTTTTTTCTAATTTTAGAAGTACTGCCAGATCCCCGATTGCATCAATGCTCGCGGTAAGTGAAAACCCTGAACGTACACTTGATAATGGATTATTGGTATACCAATTACTGAAAAAGGAATTCTGGTCTTCAACTTATTTGCCCCTCACTGCGATGATTATCGCGCAGATGGTGGAACCAAATCAATATGAAGCTGTCGCGGCCAGAACGAGTAGAATATATCACTTGATAAAGTCAGAGCATCCGTTTTTAACCTCCGGAGAGGACAGCGCCAATTGTGCATTATTAGCATTATCCGAGAAGCCCGATGATGAATTGATTTATGAAATAGAGTCTTGCTATCAGCAATTAAAACCGTATTTCTTCTCTTCGAATGCCGTGCAATCCCTAAGTCATGTATTAGCGCTGGGACAAGGAACTGCTGAGGATAAATGCAGAAGCACAATGCAGCTTTTTAACGGTTTAAAAGAAGCGGGATATAAGTATGGTACCTCATATGAACTTCCAACCTTGGGTGTGCTGGCCCTGTCAGATGGGCCAAAGGATAAAATGCTTCAGGAGATTGTTGAGGTCAACAACTGGCTCTCTGATCAAAAAGGATTTGGTTTCTTTAGCTCAGTTACAGCAAAACAGAGACTAATGTATGCCGGCATTGTAACACAGCGCGAATATATTAATACTGACACAATGCAATCTACAGCGGTGAATAGTACAATTTCACTCATTGTAGCACAGGAAGCAGCGATGTGCGCGGCGATTGCTGCCAGTGCAGCAGCAAGTGCGAGTGCGTCCTCCTCATAACGAGGAAAAGCTAGAATAGTTCTTTTGATGCTTTTTAAATTATAAATAGTTTTTTGAATTATTAATATGGAAAGATATAAACGAAATAAATACCGAGGAGAATTGATATGAAAGCAGTAATATTAGATATGTATGGTGTGATTTTAAAAGATCCGGGAGAAGGGTTTTTAACATATGTAAATCGCACATTTCCTGATTTAAGTCCAGCAGATCTCTATAAACATTGGGATAAGGCAGATGTAGGTGAAATATCATCTTTGGAGGTTTTTGAAAGATTAGGGTTTAAAGGGGATCTAGAGAAAATCGAAAGAGAGTATTTGGATACAGTGGAGATTGATGAAGCCTTTTATGAATTTGCTTCAACGATTAAGAAATCCTACAAATTGGCCTTACTATCAAACGATTCTAGCGAATGGAGTAGATATTTTCGTAATAAATATAAAATCAACGATTATTTTGACGTGATAACAGTAAGCGGTGATTTAAAAATCAAAAAGCCAGATGAACGGATTTTTAAGCTTACACTTGAAAAACTTGGGTGTTTGGCATCAGATTGTACCTATATCGATGACAGAAGATATAATTTGTCGGCTGCACAAGCTCTTGGCATGGATACCATATTATTCAATAGTCGAAATGTTCAATATGAAGGAAAGGCAGTCGTAAATTTCAATGATCTTGCAAATATACTGTTGACTTCCCGTAATTATGAGCATAAAGCGAAACCGTAAACCTCCAACTTGTAGAGTTGCTTCACGATTGCCAAAGTCTGTGAATAATATAACATATATACTATAACCATAAAATCGGAGGATTACGATGAATTACATAATAAGAGAACTTAAGCAAGAGGAGTATCCTCTGTTGGAGGATTTTTTATATGAAGCAATTTTTCAACCGGATGAAGCCAATCTAGTTCCAAAGTCAATCCTTCAAAAACCGGAGCTTCGCGTATATATAGATGATTTTGGCAAGAAGAAAGATGACTTTTGTTTTTGTGCAGAAGTTGATCAAAGGGTGATTGGTCTTGTTTGGGTGAGAAATATTAAGGGCTTTGGCAGTATTGATGAAGTCACTCCAGAGTTTGCCATATCGCTTTACAAAGAATATCGCGGATATGGAATTGGGACCGAATTGATGAATAAGATGTTAGATTATTTGAAGCAGGCAGGGTATTCCAAAGCATCCTTAGCAGTTCAAAAGACAAATTATGCTCTGAAAGTGTATCAGAAGGTTGGATTTCAAATTATTGATGAAAACAAGGAAGAATATGTCATGATACATTACTTAAAGAGCTAAAGGAAGATTTGACAAATATTAAAGCACAAAAATCTTTTATTAAAATATTTATGTCTTCCTCTAAAATAGTTATTATAATGCTATATATTATTTTACATTAGATCCCATACTTTTCGAAGTCTGGGATTTGTTTTTGCAAACAACACTAATTTAAAAGGGTGCGACACAATTTATTTGTGTTATGCTCCATTTATTTTATTCATGTTTAAGCATCTTTGTTGTTATATATAACATAAAAAAAATAAATAGAATATGGAAATATTTGGTTGTAATGTACAAGCAATGTGGTATAATATTCAATATACATATATTTACATTTAAGTAAAATATATTTTTGTGTAAGTAAAAATTAATAAATGCATTTTTATGTATAATTTAAGCTCGGAACAATTATGTTATTATTTGAAAATTGCATATACGGTAATGCAGAGAGGATTTGTATATATTATGAATTATAATATTCAAATGCAGCACGAAAAGAAAAAGTATCATGCAATAGAAAGATTGAATTTGTTGTTTGATGATAAAACATTTTTTGAAATTGGTAGTAATATACAGGATTCTAATGGCATTTATCCTTATGATGGTGTTATTACAGGAAGAGGATTAGTAAACGGAAAATGTATTTTTGCATTTTCACAAGATTTTACGATACAGGGAGGTTCGATAGGACTTAGTCATGGAAAGAAAATAGCACATATCATCAATATGGCTATCGAGAATAAATGTCCCGTTGTAGGTATTTATGATTCAGGAGGAGCCAGAATTAGCGAGGGTGTAAAAGCTTTAGCCGGATGTGGAGAGATGATGTATGCTAATACGCGTGCTTCTGGATACATTCCTCAAATTTCCTTGATATTAGGACCTTGTGCCGGCGCCGCAGCATATTCACCGGCAATCAGTGACTTTATTTTTTGCGAATATTTTATTAGCAATATGTATATTACAGGTCCTAAAGTCGTAGAAAAAGTAACTGGTGAAATTTGTACAACAGAAGAATTAGGTGGAGCTAAGATTCACTCTGAGACTTCTGGAATTGCTCATGTGGTTTGCAGTAATGAGAAAATCACCTTTAGAAAGCTTCGCACTTTATTAGATCTGCTCCCACCCTGTTATGGTGCGAATAGCATGAAAGTGGATTTATCTTTACTAAATCAAACGGTTAATGCAAAGAGTGTATTACCAGAAGAAGCAAAATCTGCATATGATATAAGAATGTTAATTTCACAAATTATTGATACTGACAGCTTCTATGAAATCCAGCAGTATTATGCACAATCCCTGGTAATTGGTTTTGCAAAATGCTGTGGCGAAACAATTGGAATCGTAGCGAACCAGCCTATGAATAATGGTGGTGCTTTGGATTGCGATTCTAGCGATAAGGGGGCCCGATTTGTACGGTTTTGTGATTCCTTTAATATTCCCATTATTACGTTAGTAGATACACCCGGATATTTACCAGGAATTTCGCAAGAGCATAAAGGTATTATCAGACATGGTGCTAAGTTGTTATTTGCTTACGCAGAGTCCTCTAATGCAAAGATTACGATTATTGTAAGAAAAGCCTATGGAGGTGCCTATATAGCCATGGGAAGCAAGCACTTAGGAGCGGACTATGTTTATGCATTGCCTCAAGCAGAAGTAGCAGTGATGGGGACAGAAAGTGCGGTTGAAATCATTTACAGGAAGGAACTTAAAAACATAACGAATGAGGAGGATTATCAAAGCACTTTGCTAGAAAAGACAGAGGAATATAAAGAGAAATTTTTAAATGCAAAAGAAGCTGCCTTGCAAGGTTATGTCGATGAAATGATACAACTTAATGAACTTAGATCTCGTATTGCTAATGATTTATATACTTTACAAAGAGAAAAGCTGCTTCAGCATATTCCCAAAAAGCATAGCAATATTCCTTTATGAGGTAGAAGCGTAGATGACTTAAATTTAAAGAGACTGTATTAAGTGGTAAATTCAATAATTGCCGCGCGAAAAGAAATACATATAACAATACGGTAAATAAAACGGACAAGTATGTGATAGCAGAAATAGGAAGCATACTTTGATAGGAAGCATTAAAGAGTTCGTGATAATAAAAAATCATAAAAGGAGTGTGAAAATGGAACTGATTAACAGAGATGAATCGCAAACATTAGGATATGAAAATGAATTACCTGATTTTGATTTTCAAGTTGAGGAAGATTCTGAAATAATCTGCAGTCCTATTCAAGGAAGAGTTTTAGAAATTGCAGTAAAAAGTGGACAAACCGTGAATAAAGGAGAAAAAGTGGTGACACTAGAATCTATGAAAATGGAGATAATTATTAATTCTAGTATTGCTGGGACGGTACAGTCCATTCATATTCATGCTGGGGATTTTGTGAAAAGCAATCAGGAAATGTTAATTATTACCGGCTATTAATAAGGGATGCCTTTATGTTTATTTACATATTAAAAATATTGGAATGCAATTGGAGCAGAAACGATGAATTTTTACTTCAGTTTGTATCTAAGGAACGAAAGCAGAAAATCAGGAACTATCAATTTGAAATAGACAAAAAACTAGCTTTATATGGGGCATTGTTAATACGTGCCGGAATAATCAGAAAACTAAACTGTAGGAATGATGAACTGATATTTTTAAAAAACGAGCATGGGAAACCATATTTGGCAAGTAATCTGAATTTGTATTTCAATATGTCACACACAAGAAATGCTGTAGTATGCGGGGTATCTGAAGCCTCGATCGGAATTGATATTGAGAGAATTACAGACCCATGTCTAGAGATACTACCGAGCTGTTTTCATAAAGAAGAAATAAAGATACTTGAAACACATAGTGAGGAATGTAAATATAACTTTTATAAAATTTGGACACAAAAGGAAGCATATACGAAATGTGATGGGATTGGTATATGTCAGGATTTGTCGAAAATCAATGTCTTAAGTAATGAAATTCAAAAAAATCTTTCTACTTGCTTTTATGGAGATTATGTTTATTCAATTTATTCTGAAAAAATACGTTCTGATTTAATGAAGGTAGAAATATCCATGGATTGGCTTTATGAATTCTTTGGAAGAGATCAAAAGCATGCTATTTGAAAAGCGTCTTATTTCCAGTGAATATCAGAATAGTGAGGATCAAAGAGGAGTGATGATAATTGAATATATATGCATTTCCATATGCGGTAGGTACAAAAAGCATATTTAACGAGATGAAAGATCTGATTATAGGTGCAAAGCTAGTAGCAATGGAGTATCCGGGTCATGGCACTCGGTTTAACCAACAATTATGCGGTTCCATCAGAGAACTGGTCGAGGATGCTTATGATCAGATTAAAGACAACCTAGATAAGCCCTATTTCCTCTTGGGATATAGTATGGGAGCTTTGGTGGCCTTTGAATTATTTCGGTTAATCGAAAGCTATAACCGCCGATTACCTGAAAGGATATTTCTTTTGGCTTCCGATTCTCCGGAGGAACAGAATATTCCTTATAAATGTACAAATATGAATATAGAATTACAACGTCAAATTTTGTCCGAGTTTGGTAATACACCGGATGAGGTATTGGAAAACGTTGAACTTCTCAGTTTGATATCTCCAATTCTTGAGAGCGATTTGAATATGATCAATGACTATAAAAATGAAATGCATGGGGTGAAGTACATGAAAGGCCCAGTTACCATAATTCGGGGAACGGAAGAAAAAAGTGCTCAAACTTCAAAGATAGGATGGCAAAAATATATTGCTTGTGAAGTGGAATTTATTCTGGTTGAAGGAGATCATTTCTTTTTGTTTAACAATAAAACCTCCCTGCATAATTGCATTAAAATTATTATGAGAAACATTAGAAGGGATGAATTAATTAGCTAAAATGTCTTACTAAGGTAAAACGATATAATTTTCAAAATCCCAATAAGTATGGAAGGATATAATTTGATATGCGACTGTTTTTGAGATATATATTAAAAAGCATGATAGAAAATAAAAAGCGATTGTTTCTATTAATCTTTTCAGGAGCAATCAGCACGGCGCTGCTTGTAGCGAGTCTTGGGGCAGTTAATGTAATACTTAATATTTATGAAAAGAGTTTTTTAGCAGGCAGCGAAGGGAAGGATATTCTAATCCGTGGTACTGACGATAATCTTTTTTTTGAAACACAGGCTATTGATTTTAATAATATAACTGATTGGAACGCGGAAATTAATGATAGAGGTTTTATCGATCAAGCTAACGAAATCCAATATGTAAACATCAGAGGAAAAAGCGGAGAGAATATTGAAGAACTATACGGTGCTTCCCTGATCTCGGGTGAGCTTAAGAAGCTCGAAGGGGAAGCCTGCATTATCTCTGAAAGAAGCAGTGATTTTTTAGATTTGGAGGTTGGAGATCACTTAAAATTTTATCTTTATGGAGAAGAACGTTCCTATGAAGTAAAAGCGGTAGTAGCAAACACGAACGCATTTTATTCGGACTTAAGTTCACAGTTTACGATCATAGTACCTTATGATACTATGTCCCAACTATTGGGTTGTGAGGGTAAGTATAATGTTATCTATGCAAAGGGAGGCGATGCTAAGCTATCTGACAGTCTAGATGCCTTCAATGCTCATAATGATAACTTCTCAGCTAGCAGATTGTATGATAAGGATGCCGTTAATGATAGCTTTTCCTCATTATTCGTTGCACTTTATATAGTGCTTATGGTCATTTGCGTCATTTGCATTGTGATTATCAGGGGCGCATTTAAACTTATCATGTGTGAGCGGCTTCCATCCATTGGTACTTTTATGAGCCAGGGAGCTACAAAATTAAAGATTAAATATATTATTTATCTTGAGAGCTTAATTTATGGGATGATCGGAGGCATTATCGGTGATATTTTAGGTTGTGCCATTCTTTACTTTATTAATTATGTACAGTCACCACTGAAGGCTTATGGGATTATTGAAAAATTTTCAATCAATGTGACCTATATTGGGATAGGGTTTTTGTTTGCTATATTAATGTCAATTATAGCTGCTGCGTCACCAATCAGATCAATTAATAAAATGCCGGTTAAGGATATCATCTTGAATACAATCAATGTAACCTATAAAAACAGTTGGTTTAAATTTGTGGCAGGTGTTGTTTTTACTACAGTTTCCTTACTAATGATATATTTCACAGACAATGATCTTAACATCATCGTAATCATAGCTTTCCTAGCATTAAATATCGGAATTATTATGATTATTCCGAAAGCAGTAAGTTTATTATCGCTATTATGCAGCCTAATATTTAAAAAGTTTACTGGTGCATCGACTTTTTTGGCGGCAAACAACCTAGGAAAATCACAACTCTTACTTTCCAATGCATTGTTGATTTTTATTACCTTTACGACGGGGGTTGTATGTGTGTCAACAGGAAATGCAATTGTAAGAGGAACAGGTGAAGCTTATACAAAGCTGGTTTATGATATATCAATCACCAATATCAATGAAAATAATAGTAGTAAGTCAACAACACAGAGGATCATCGACGATTTGAAAAATAATCAGTATGTTATTAAGGATTCCATAAATCCAATCATGAACAGCAGCGGAAGTGTAGATGAGCTAAAAATGCAGCTTTACGGTGTGGAGAGTAATAATTACAGGGATTATATGGCTTATCTTAAGCTTAATGAAGCAGACAATAAGAAGCTGTTTGATCAATTTGCTGCGTCTGAGGAGAAGGTAATCATCGTTACAGATACAGTGTTAAAAAAGTTAAATAAAAAAGCAGGAGATACCCTTTCAATAAAAATTAATAATATAGCATCAGATTTTAAATTGCTTGGTTCCATTGATGGAAAATTGTATAATACCGGGTCCTTTGCTTTACTTCCCTATGAAGCCTTTAAGAAGGAATTTAATAATGCAGAAGCAGCTAATATTACATGCAAGATAGCCGGAGATCTTGATGAGGCCAGAGCAGATATTTCATCTGATATAAAAATGTATGGCGCAACCCTATCGACAAAAGAGGAAGATTATAGCATTGCACAGGACAATAATAATCTATTGATGCTTTTGTTTAAGATTTTATCCTTAGCAGTTATTCTAATTAGCAATCTCGGAATTTATAACAGTATTTCCATAGGATATATTCAGCGAAAAAAGAGTATTGCCCTGTATTCTGCAATTGGGATGACAAATGGAAGAAAATCTTTAATGCTTGTTCTTGAATCCTTTTTCTCTGTACTTATGGCTGCAATACTGATCGCAATCTTTTCATTGCCGATACTGAAGTCGTTTTCTAATTTAATGATGGTAGTAGGCTTGAAGCTTGAGATTACACTAGATCCCATTGTTCTGCCTATGTTAATCGGATTTACCTTAATCGTTATATTTATTACGACACTTCCTGTAGTATTAGCAGAGAAGAAAGCATCAATTATTGATGAACTTAAGTATGAATAACTAATTAATTGAGAGTAAAAGTATAAGGAGAAAAATCAAAATGAGTATGATTAATGTCAAGGATTTGTGTAAAACTTTTACAGTTGGTCGACAAAAAGTAGAAGTTTTGAAAAATATTAACTTCAACGTTTCCGAAGGAGAATTTGTCTCTATCATGGGACCCTCCGGTGTTGGAAAGTCTACTCTTCTCTATCTGCTGGGAGGACTTGACAAACAAACATCTGGGAAAATTATGATAGCTGGAGAAAATATAACTAGTATATCAGCATCAAAGCTCGCTAAGTTTAGAAGATCCTCTATCGGTTTTGTTTTTCAATTTTATAATCTAATTCCTAATCTGAGTGTTACTGATAATATTTTATTACCACTTGTACTTGATGGACAGAAAACAGCAATGTACAAAGCTAAATTTGATGAGCTGGTAGAACTTATGGGGATACAGGACAAACTTAATGTGACTCCAAGAGAGCTTTCAGGTGGTCAGCAGCAGCGTATCGCAATCGCAAGAGCTCTTATTTATGAGCCTGATATATTATTGCTTGACGAGCCTACCGGTAATCTTGATTCTGTCAATACAAAGAGCATTATGAATCTATTTAAGAAGATTAATACCGCGATGAAAAAGACAATCATCCAGGTTACACATTCCGAGGAGTCGGCTTTATATGGTACTAAGATATTTAAAATGCTGGATGGCGAAATTAATACGATAGAAGAAATATCGATTGATTCTTAATTTGTTACTATGTTTTACGCCTTATCAATCAGTAATCTTGAATTATGTAAATAAGTCAATTGAAAATAAGGGGATGGGATAATGAGCGAAAATTATTTGGATATCGTAAAAGCGTTAAAAAATGCATCTTTGTCTGACCACGGGGTAACAATTGCCAGATCTTTGGAGGATGAGATCTTCCTATCATATAAGGAGATTGTTAAGAAAAGTCTATATTTAGCGGAAAAGCTAAGAGAGCTCGGGAATAAACCGGGAACTGAAATTGTGATAATGTGCCGTAATCCTGAATTCAGTATTTTCGCATTCTGGGGCAGTATTCTGGGAAAATACATAGCTGTACCAATTGAAGTTAGAAGTAATGATTATCAAAATGAATTGAATGATCGAATACTAGGTGTATTAAATCATCCATTTATCGTATTTGATGATGAGGAAAATAGGTATGCACAAAAGTATGTCGAGAAAAATCAGGCCTTTAATATAGCAGCCCTTGATTACAGTCCATCGGAAGAGATCTCTGTTGAGCTAAAGGAAGATAATGATAAGGATGAGATTATATATATTCAGTTCTCCTCTGGTTCCACAGGAATTCCAAGAGGGGTACCGCTTTCCAGAAAAAATGTTGCAGCAGAGATACTCTCTGATATTGAAAGATATGAAATGGAATCGGATGAGATTTTACTTTCCTGGTCACCACTTACTCATTGCCTGGGATTACTGATATATCATGTTCTTGGTGTGTTTTTAAACGTACCGCAGTATCTGATTACGATAGAAAAATATATACAGAACCCATTACTTTGGCTTAATTTGATTGATAAGCATAGAGCGACCAGAATTGGTTCCATGCCCTTTGCTCTAAATCAGTTACTTAAATTTTATAAAAACAGCGATAGAGAATATAACTGGGATTTTTCCTGTCTTAGAAGTGTGTATATTGGTGGTGAGCAGGTTAATGCCGACCTATGTAACGAATTTGTAAAAATGATGCAGCCGTATGGGATGCGGCCTGATATTCTTTCCCCTAATTATGGTATGTCCGAAGCCTGTACGTTTGTTTCAGGCAGTCTAAATAAAAAACCTATAACGGCTTATAAAATTGAACGCTGTAATCTGGAAATAGGAAACAAGGTAGTGTTTACTGATAAGGATACGGAGGAGGTGGTTTCCTTTGTCAGTGTAGGGGAGCCATTAAGCTGTACAAAGATTATCATTACTGATGAAAGCCATAATCCTTTACCTGAAAATACAATAGGCTGCGTCTGTGTATCCGGTGATAATGTTGCTTCCTGTTATTACAATAATGAAAGCGATACTTTAGAAGCCTTCTATGGAGATGGGTGGCTAGATACCGGTGATATCGGTTTTATGAAGGATGGAAATCTGGTTATTATAGGTAGAAAAAAGAGCCTCATCGTCGCGAATGGTGAAAAATTTGCCTGTTCTGATATTGAGGATATCATCAACAGGATCAATAAAGAGCAGCTTTTTGACAGAGTAGTAGTATGCAACGGTATGAGCCAAAAGCAGATGTCAGAGCAGATTATCGTATTTATACAAACGAATCTGGATATTGATATTCCTACGGATGCTGAAAAAATAATCAGAATAGGGAAGGAGATCAGAAAGACAGTCTTCCAAAAAGCGGGTTTAGGAATAGACTTTGTAATACCCGTTAAAAAGCTCCCCCAGACTTTTAGCGGAAAGCTGAAAAGACGCGAACTTACAGAGGAGTTTTGTAGTGGTAAATATAAGGAAATAATTGATAAGCTTAATAATATACTAAATCATTCAAAGCAGGAAGCAATGGATGTAAACCTCATATCAAAAACGATGATTGCAGATAAGCTTCGTGATATCATAAATGAGCTCTTTAATCTGACTGTAACCGATTACGATGTCCCCTTTCAGGAATATGGTTTACGTTCAGTGAACGTACCGACTTTTATTCATACAGTACAAAGAGAATTCGATATAAACATCGATGTTTCAGTTTTCTTTAATTATCCAAATATTAATGTACTATCAAGCTACCTATATAGCCTGTTGCAGGAAAAGACCTTAATGAACCATGTCAGTCATTCTAAGAACGATAATTCATCTGAGGATGACCCGGTTGTGGTTATTGGAATGAGTGGCAGATTTCCGGGTGGTGCCAATGATATAGATGAATTTTGGAACATCCTTACAGAAGGAGTCGATTGCATCACAGATATTCCGGTTGACCGATGGGATTCAGAAAAATATTATTCTGAAGATAAAAATAGTTCAGGAAAGATGTACTGCCGTAAAGGTGGATTTCTTGATACGCCAATCTCTGAATTCGATGCTGCTCTATTTAATATTTCACCGATGGAAGCAACTGCAATGGATCCGCAACATCGTATTCTTCTTGAGCTTACCTGGGAGGCCTTTGAAGATGCAGATATTGATATCAAGAAATATTCGGGGAAAAATGTTGGTGTATATGTTGGGTGTTCATCAACGGAGTATGCAACAGCGCATATCTATTCTGGCGATCTAAAAAGTATTGATCCATACTCACTGACAGGTGTTTGTATGAGTACTATATGCGGAAGAGTTTCTTATCTTTTTGGATTTGAGGGAGGCTGTTTTCTTGCTGATACCGCATGCTCCTCTGTACTGACCGTACTGCATCTTGCACAGGAAGCAGTTAAAAATAATGAAGTGGAAGCAGCTGTAGTTGCAGGCATGAATCTGATGCTGACACCTATTGTAGGAGTTTCATTTTCACAGCTTCAGGCAACCTCTCCTGATGGCCATTGTAAGTCCTTCGATGCTTCAGCGGACGGATATGGAAGAGGCGAAGGCGGCGGTGTCATCATTCTTAAGAAGCTTTCGGCGGCACTTAAGGATAATGATAGAATTCTTGGTATTATTAGGGGTACCGGTATTAATCAGGATGGAAAAAGTAATGGTATGACTGCGCCCAATGGAGCCTCTCAGGCTAAGCTTATGAAGCGTACACTTCAAGAAGCCGGACTAAATCCTATTGATGTTGATTATATTGAAATGCATGGAACAGGAACAAAGCTGGGGGACCCGATTGAAGCGAAAGCGGTGCATAACGCATATTGCCAAAACAGAAAGAAAAATGATCCGTTACGCATCGGTTCCGTTAAATCTAATATTGGACATTTGGAGGCTGCTGCGGGAATTGCTTCCGTCGAGAAGGTACTTTTGGCGCTGCAGCATGAAAGGATACCGGCAAATTTAAATTTTACAACACCCAATCCCTTTATAGACTGGGAAAACATGCCTATAGAGGTTGTTGCTCGTAATACCGATTGGAAGATTACCGATGACCATATCAGACGAGCCGGAATCAATGGCTTTGGCTTTGGCGGCTCCAATGCACATATAATCATCGAAGAATATAAGGATAAGAGAGAAAAACAGTCTGCGTATCATGATGGGATAGATTATGTATTAAAGCTTTCTGCTAAGACAGAGAAATCACTACAGAGTATTGCTCGAAAATATATAAGCTATCTTGAAAATGTAGAAGAGAATGCTTTTTCCGATATTGTTTACAGTGCGGACAGGGGAAGAACAGACCTAGAACACAGACTTGCAATAGCCAGTGATTCTGTTCAGAGTGCTGTCGAGACGCTTTCTGCGTATGTGCAGGGTGGCGAAGCAGGCAGGCTGTTTATGCGTAGGAAAGGTTTAAACTATATTAAGAATAGAAAAGTTGTGTTTATGTTTACCGGACAGGGCTCTCAATATCTTAATATGGGTAAATTTCTTTATGAAACCAATGAGTTATTCAAAAATGAACTGAATAGGCTGGACTACATGTTTAAACCATATATTCTGAAATCCATTGTGAATTTAATCTATGGTAAGGCTTCTACTTCTGAGACAGTAGATAGAACACTCTATTCACAGCCAATCATATTCTCAGTAGAATATGCATTATATAAATTCTGGGAAAGCTTAAATGTTGTACCCTCCGTTGTCATAGGACATAGTATTGGCGAATATGTAGCGGCTGTTGTAGCAGGAGTTATTTCCTTAGAGGATGCTGTAAAGCTTGTATCTGCAAGAGGAAGACTTATGGATTCAGTTGAAGAGAAAGGATTAATGGCAACGATATTCGCCAGTGAGTCTACTGTTATAAAAATGCTGGAAGGCTATGAAGACAGGATAGCAATTGCTGCACTTAATTCACCAGAGACATGCGTAATATCCGGGTATGAAGTTCAAGTCGAGGAGGTTCTTTTAAAAGCCGAGGAGAAAGGCATAAGAGTCAGCAGACTTAAGGTTTCACAGGCCTTTCATTCCATGCTGATGGATCCGATTCTTGATGATTTTCATGAAATTGCAGCGCAGATTATTTATAATGAGCCAAAGATTACTTATATTTCTGCACTGTATGCAAATGAAATGACGTCATCCTCAGAATTTTCAGCAGATTACTGGACGAGACATATCAAAGAAAAAGTTGATTTTTATCATGCAATTAATAATATACCACACGCGCAGGATTATGTTTATCTGGAAGTTGGCGCTCATAGGATTCTTTCCGCTTTATGTAAACTGATTTTTGATGAGGAAAGAGTATATCTATCTACCCTCAACAAAAAAGCGGAGGACGCTAGACAGCTTGCAGATAGTATTGCACATCTGTATGCTGCAGGCGTAGATCTTGACTGGGATAAAATCTGGTTCAAAGGGAATCAGGATTGGAAGAAGGTAAAGCTTCCAGGCTATGTATACGATAAGTCTGTTTATTGGAAAGAAATGAAATATGATAGAGGAACTGCATCAGACAGTGTTGTAAAGGAAGATCCTTTCCTCGGACAGCTAATTGAATCTCCGTGCCTAGATAATAAGGTGATATTCCAAAGAAAATTTACCGGTACTGACCCTTATTTTATGAAAGATCATATTATTTTTAATGTACCAATTTCACCTGCAGCAGCCTATGTTTCCATGATCCTTTCTGCTCTTTTAAAAACAAAAGCTCCGGCAAGCTGCACTTTGGAGGAAATCGAATTCAGGGTACCTTTGTCAGCAGTTGACGATGAGCAGCGTATTGCTCAGATTTGCCTCGATAATGATAATAAAGCTTCGAGGTTCAATATCTATAGTAAAGGCTTTGAAGCATCCGATCATAAATGGCTTACCCATTCCACCGGAAAATTCGCTGTATCCAATGAATTTTTTGGAAATGGCAGAGCTGCTGATGTGAATAAGCTTGAGAATATGGAATTTAAAAAAGGGGATGAGCAGACAGTCTATAGCCTGATGCGTAAATCAGGTTTTAGATTGGGTGAGAGCTTCTCAAGAATTACTAAAGCTATCGTGGATGATGACAAGTGTATCTGTGAGATTGAACCATTAAAATCCGTACCAAATTTGGAAATATATGAAATATATCCGGGTGTTGTTGATTCTGTATTTGTTACATTATTCTGGGATGTTCTGACTCGTGTCGGTATGAAGGATGATGGAACACGAGTAACGATCCCCTACTTTATCGGAAAATTAAGCTATAACTACAGGAAGTTTGAAAAATTATGGTGCTATACCGTTTCTAATCTAATGGATGATTTTCTTGTTGGAGATGTTGTAGTCTTTAATGAGAAGGGTGAACTTATGATGGAAGTGTCCAATTTCATGGGTAAGCTTACCAACAGAGATAATCTCCTAAGAGAAACCAGAAATGGTCATGGACATATGTATTATCATAGCAGCTTTATCAATGAGGAGCTTATTGCTTTACCTCAGAATAATTCTAAGGCTGAGGTAATGGTTATAATCTCTGATAATGAGAGATTTGGAAGAGAGATCTGCAGTAAGCTTACCGCAAAGGGATATGCTGCAATATCCGTGTTAAGAAGTGATTCCTATGAAAAGCTTGATGAAAATTCCTATAAGGTAAATCTATCGTCAGAAGAAAATGCTGTAAAACTATTAAAAGCAATTGAAAATACAATGAAAGAAACACAGGTTAATTTTGTGTATTGCTGTGTAAATGACTTAGAGGTAATGGAGATCAGTAGTGATGATATGTCTGACCTACATTCCTTACTAAATCTTATTCAAAAGCTAAGCGAGCTAGGATATTATTCCAAGTGCAGACTTAAGATTATAACAAGAAATACTCAGTATACAAAGGATAATTCTGTCAGCCAGCTTTTACAGTCTTCCTTATGGGGTTTGTGCAAAGTATTTAGCATGGAATTTTCCAAGATGTATGATGGAATACTTGATATTGATGACTATTGCTTTGAAAAAGGAATAGATAGAGTTGTTACAGAGATTCTTGCCCATGATGTACAGGAAATATGTATTAGAGACAGCAAGAAAAGATATGCCGGCAGATTAATGAAACATTCGGATTTTATTAAGAATAATGAAAATGTCATGCTGCCTATTACCATATCAGAGAATGCGAAGTATTTGATTACCGGTGGTACTGGCATGTTGGGACTTGTTTATGTTGAAAGTTTGATGAAGCTCGGAGTACATAAATTTGTATTATTAGGAAGAAAACAGCCTGCAGAAAAAAGCCTTCAAAAGATCAACGAACTGAAAGCAGCCGGAGCTGATATTGAGCTTCTCTATGCTGATGTCAGCAAGTATGACAGTTTAAAGAACGCACTTGAATCTTTAAATGGGTCAATTGTAAGCATTAATGGTGTGATCCATGCGGCTGGGGTGCTGAATGATAAGATGATGCTTGAACATGATTGGGAGAGCTTTGAGAAGGTTCTTGAACCAAAAATAAGAGGCACGATCAATCTATACAAATTAGTGAAGGATAATAAGCTTGATTTCTTTATTATGGTTTCCTCAATCGCATCAATTCTTGGAAATATTGGTCAGAGTAATTATGCAGCGGCCAATTCGTTTATGAACACTTTTACTGATTATTTATGGCAAAATGGTACTGCCGGCTATACCTTCTGCTGGGGACCTTGGCAGGGAGGCGGCATGGCATTAACCAATGAAGTTACAGCACAGAATATAAATGCTATGGGTATGTCATATATTTCGCAGGATACCGGAAGTGAGATCATAACTGAATTTTTTAGAAGACCTAATAAAAATCTGATTATAGCTGATCTTAATCTGGAAGTATTAAGCGGGACACTATCAGGTACGGGAAAAGAAGAATTCCTTTCTCTTGTAAGCGAAATGAAAACTGAGTATGCAGCCGCTATTGAAACCGATACCACTGAGATTATGGAAGAACTGAAGGCACTATCAGATGCTGAAAAGAAAGAGTATATTATTAAAAAAATTCAAATGATTTGCTGCAAGGTAATGGGGTTTGATTTAGAGCATGCTCCTTTAAGTGATACAACCTTCCGTGAAATGGGATCTGATTCGCTTATGATGTTTTCTATCAGAAGTGCAATCAATGAAAAATTCGGTATCAATATTGATGTTTCTATCCTGTTCAATTATCCGACGATAGAACTGGTTACTGACTATCTGGTAAATGAGATTCTTTTCAACCAGGAGGAGGATAATACCTATATCAGTACAAGTGATCTCTTATCAGATATCCGAGAAATCACGAAGTAATATATTTATTCATAAGTGGACTAGTTACTGACACAATGACATTAGGTAAACTGTACTGCCTGTTTTGCCATCGATTGCGTCAGTATACTAAAAATACAAATCACCTTTACTATAGGCGTAGATGATAAAATTTGCGATAGAGGAAAGGTGATTTGTATTTAACAAATTAAAAATTAGCGTTTAAAGCAAAAATACTTTTAACCGAATTTGTAATCAGGATATTTGAAGGGTGTATGAAATGGAAAATGAAATCGAAAAGTATAAGAGTACGCTGAAAAAAGCGCTTAGAAAAATTAATGAACTTGATGAGCAGCTTAAGATAAATAGTAAAAAAGAGGATATTGCAATCATAGGCTGCCACTGCTGTTTTCCTGGTGGTGCAGACAGTGCTGAACTGTTTTGGGAACGGCTAGCTGAAGGTTATGACGCAGTTACCGAGATAAAGAAGGACCGTTTTGATATAGATCAGTATTATTCTGAAATAAAACAAACTCGAGGAAAAACGTATACAAGGTATGGCAGCTTTATTGAAGCAGATGTAAAAAGCTTTGATAATATTCATTTCGAAATTTCAGCAATTGAGGCAATTTCAATTGATCCTCAGCAGCGTTTTATACTTGAAATGTCCTGGGATGCATTGGAGAAGGCGGGACTTAATATCGAGAAGCTGAGAGGAAGCAAGACCGGTGTATTTATTGGATCTGATTCCTTTGAGTATGTCGGTGCTGAGATGGTAACGCTTTCACCAGCTACCATTACACCGTATTCCTTAATGGGAGTTTCGCGGCATGCCATGCCGGGAAGAGTATCCTATTTTTATGATTTCAAAGGTCCTGCTATTATGTGCGATACGGCATGTTCCTCTTCCTTGAGCGCATTGTGTCTTGCGGTAGAAAGCTTAAAAAAGCATGAATGTGATATGGCACTGGTAGGTGGGATTAATCTTATGACCGGGCCGGAGGCTTATATCGGTTTATCACAGTTTAATGGCTTGTCAGCGGACGGAAGATGCAAGACCTTCGATGAAGCGGCAGATGGCTTTGGCCGTGGTGAAGGCTGTGCATTTATTATCCTAAAAAGACTTGAGGATGCTGTTAAGGATAATAATACGATTGAAGCGATTATAAAGGGAAGTTCAATGGGACATGATGGAAGAACAAATGGCTTCTACGCGCCAAATGGTGCGGCAGAGCAGCATGTTATTGAAGCGGCTCTAAAAGAAGCTGATGTTTCCGTAGATGACATTGATTATATTGAAGCACATGGTGCTGGAACTGTACTAGGAGATTTGATCGAATGCCAGGCCTTGTGCGGTGCGTTCAAGAGACGCAGTAAGCCGTTACTTATCGGATCAGTAAAATCAAATATTGGACATCTTGCAGCTGCGGCTGGAATAGCCGGACTGATTAAGGTGCTGCTTGCTATGAGACATGGGCAGCTTCCTCCAACGATAAATTTAAAAAATCCAAATAAAAATATAGATTGGAACAAATTAGAAGCGGTTACCGAATTACGGGATTGGAATAAGGAAAAAGGAAAGCGTCTGGCAGGAATTAATTCCTTCGGAATAAGCGGGACGTTAGTCCATGTGATATTACAGGATTATGCTCCTGAAAAAAAGGCTGAAGAAGCTGCACTCGAGGCTTTACCTGTAAGCATGGTGACTCTTTCAGCAAAGAATCAACAATCTTTACAGGAATCGCTATCTGCTATGTTAAATTATATTCAGAATTCTGATTTAAGACTGGAGGATATCGCATATAGCACAATTAAAACCAGAAGTAGTCATGATTACCGGTTTGCAGTTATCGGTGAAAATAAGGATGAGATAACAAGAGCAATACAGCAGGCAATTGATAATGAACAAATATATGAAAGCAGCACCGGTTATGTTAAGAATACGAAGAATAAGGTGGTCTTTCTTTTTGCAGGACAAGGCTCGATCTATGGGGGCATAGCCAAAGAGTTATATGATCATTCAATTGTATTCAGAACGGCACTGGAAGAATGTGAGGCACTGTTTAGCAAGTACCTTAAGATATCGATAAAAGATAGTATATTTCATGGTGACGAAGCAACCTTACGTAAGCCCTTCTATTCACAACCCATCATCTTTTCAGTGGAATATGCACTTGTTAAGCAATGGGAAAGCATGGGGATTAAGCCTGATCTTGTAATTGGTCATAGTGTTGGTGAATATGCCGCTGCGTGTACTGCAGGTTTATTTTCTCTTGACTGTGCCGCAAAAATGATCTCAATAAGAAGTGAGCTCATGGAAGCAATCGACCTTGAAGGTAAGATGATTGGTATTGTTGCCGATGCAGCTTCTGTTGGAATGGCAATTGATGAGAGCAATTGTACTTCTGTTGAAATTGCAGCAATTAATTCTCCGCTTAATGTAACTATTTCAGGATTATGCGATGAGGTAGATGAGGTAGTGAAGCACCTGCATGCGAGGAAACGTGTATTTATCAATGACCTTCACATCAATCGTCCTTATCACAATAAAATCATTGCAAAATATGAAAAAGAGTTTGCAAAAGAACTTAGCTCAATCGAATTTAAGGATTATAAGCTTCCAATGATATCCTCTGTTACCGGTAAAGTCTGTTCCAGAGAATCGGCTGGAAATGCAGGATATTGGGCGAGTCATCTTTCAAAAAAGATTGATTTTATGAGTGCAATTTTAAGTGCAGAAAATGCGGGAGCGAATGTTTATCTTGAGATAGGTGGAACAGCCACGCTGTGTGGCTTGGCCTCTCAGTGTGTTAAGCCGGATGATAAGGCGGTGTATCTTCCTTCTTTAAGGCATGGTGTAGGTGAATATCAACAGTTAATGAATTCGCTGCGGAGTCTGTATTTAAGAGGTTTAGAGATTAACTTTCATGAATTTTTCAGTAACTATAATGTACACCAGGTTAATATTCCGGGATATAGCTTCTGCAGAAAGGTGTTCTGGAAGGAGACAAAAAGATTAGTTACAAATGATGTGTCCTATGCTTTGGATATGGAAAACAGAACAGTTAAGAAAGAAGATGAAAACAGTCAATCGGATATAAGTAGGAGTAGAGAGAAAAACGTGAAAGAAATATATGGTGTTAGTGAAATAATAATCGATAGGAAGAAAAAAGTCTTAGATGATTTAAAAGGAATGATACAGCTTGCAGCAGGACTTGAATTCAATGAGATTAAAGATGATGCTGAGTTATTTGAATTTGGTCTTGATTCACTGATTATGATGTCACTCAGTAAGCAGATCACAACTAAGTACCGGATTGAAATCGCAATAGATCAATTATTCACATCACTTAATACACTTGAGAAGCTTGCCGCTTATATTAGCGATAACAGTCCTGTCATTCCAGAAAATATAATAGAAGACGACGCTTCTTTGGTAGAGCTTACAAATGAGCAGCTACCAGAGAAGGATCATAAAGGCCGGGATTACCTTGTTACCAATGGAGCCTCTAATTTTGATACTCTAAAAGAAATTTTTAATCAGCAGTTTGAAATCATGAAAAAACAGAATGAACTGCTGGAAAGCTTAACATTTGATATTAGGAAAACAAGCGGCACAAGTACACCCATTTCATTAATGGCCGAAAGAGTAATAAATAAGAATAATACAGTAAAGACATTTAGCATTTTGGAAAGCCCTCCGGCTGTAACTACAGATTATTATATTCCATACCATAAGGCGGATTTGACTGTGAGCACGCCGATGCAGAAATTAATGGAGGAGTATATAAAGAAAATTGAACAGAAATATACCTCACTTACTAAAAAGTCTAAAGAATTAACAGCAAAATATAAGCAGGTACATGCAAGCGCTAGAAATTCTGCCGGTTTTACATTGCAGCTTAAAGAGATGATCTATCTACTTGTAGCGGAAAAGGGCATAGGTTCCAAAATCTACGATGTTGATGGGAATGAGTTCATTGATATAACCATGGGCTTTGGCGTAAATTTGTTTGGACATGCACCGGAATTTATAACAGAAGCACTTAGGCAGGAAATAGATACTGGTTTCCCTCTTGGACCGATGAACCTGCTCGCAGGGGAAGTGGCAAGACAAATCGCGCAGCTGACACAAACAGAACGAGTATTTTTTTGTAATACAGGTACGGAAGCTAATATGAATGCGATAAGGATTGCACGGGCAACAAATGGTAAGAATAAGATAGTATATTTTACAGGAGCCTATCATGGAACCTATGATGGCTTCCTTGGTATACCCTATTATGACGAGGGAGCTATTACATCGATCCCAATGGCTCCAGGCATAACCGAGAATAATGTAAAGGATTTGGTTTTATTAAGCTATGACAAAGCTTCCTCGCTAAGATATATTGAACAGCACGCGGATGAAATCTCCGCTGTTTTGGTGGAAAGCGTACAGAGTCGTAAGCCTGAGCTTCAACCGCGGGAATTCTTACATAAACTGAGAGAGGTCACAGCAGATAATGATATTGCATTAATCTTCGATGAGGTTATAACAGGTTTCAGAATCGCATTGGGAGGTGCACAGGAATTCTTTGGTGTAAAGGCGGATCTAGTAACCTATGGTAAAGTACTGGGTGGTGGTATGCCGATCGGTGTTGTAACCGGAACCTCTAAGTATATGGACTGTGTGGATGGAGGCATGTGGAGCTATGGGGATATGTCTGTGCCGCCGGTTGAGGATAAGCGTGCTTATGTGGCAGGTACCTTTTGTCATCATCCTATGGCAATGGCAGCAGCTAATGCTGTGTTGAAATACATCGAGGGTCATAAGGGCAGTATGTACAAGGAACTGAATGAAAAAACAGAATATTTAATTAGTAGTATAAATGAGTTCTTTGTGAAAGAAGGAATACCCTTCAAAGGCGTACATTTTGGATCGCTTTTTAGAATCAAGGTCGATAAAAAGTATGAAATCTTCTATTATGGATTACTGGAAAAAGGAATATATATCTGGGAAGGAAGGAGTGCGTTCCTATCAACGGAGCATTCCTATGAGGATATAGAAAAGATTATCCTGGCAGTTAAAAAGACAGCACTTGAAATGAAAGACAGCGGTTTCTTTAATGATAATCCTGATATGCCGGATCAGAACCGAAGGGCAAAAAGCAAAGACACAGATAATAAAGAAGGGGAGACAGACGGTGATGCATATCACTTAAGGGATTACAGCTATGATATGTCTTTAATCCAGCATAGGCTTATCCTGCAGACCATGATTACTGGTGAAGATCCGTATGATATGATATCAGCCAGTAAAGTTACAGGGAAAATTGATGTTCTGAAGCTGGAAAATGCGATAAGAAAGGTTATACAAAGACATGAGACACTGCGCTCAAGTATGGATGTACGAAATAATACTTTTAAGCAGCAGGTATATGCTACTGATAATTTTAAGATAAGAAGGATTGACGGCAAAAGCTATCATGACATCAATCAAATGATTACAGAGAATATCTGCAAATTCAATCTGGCCTCAGCGCCTCTTGTTGAAGTAATCATTTTTGAACAGGGGATAGATAAAGCCATATTGGTTTTTCATCTGCATCATATGATATCAGATGGTTATTCCATGAACATCTTTGCACAGGAAGTATTGAGAAGCTATAACGGGGAAGCTCTGCCTGAACTGCAAAGCCAGTATAGGGATTATGTTAAAGCCGAGAAGGAATATTTAACCTCGGAACAATTTCTCGCTGACCAAGCATTCTGGAAGGAATATATGAACGACGCAGAAGGTATTATACCACTCTATTATGATGGATCAGCAGAGCCTTGTGAGAAGGCTGTCGATATTATTTCTTACAGAATTCCGCAGGATAGATTTGAAGCATTTAAAAATACTGCGAAGGAAAATCGTGTTACCTTGTTTATGGCACTCTTATCCGTATTTAATATTCTGCTTCATAAGATGTCTCTTGCAGAGGATATTTCTGTTCTCACGCCGGTTTCTGCTAGATACGGCGAGAATTTTAACAACAATATCGGTATGTTTACCAATACGATTGCACTTAGGAGCCTTTATAAAGGCGTAATGACTTTTGGAGAATATCTTCGATGGGTAAGAGATAATGAGATAAAAACCTTCAGCCATATGAATTATCCTTATAATAATCTTATACAGGATTTGAATATGGTTGGCCGCCAATCCTTTAATACTGTATTCATATATGAAAATGAAGATGGAAGAACCCCTGAAATGAGTGGATTAGAGATTGAAAAGCTTGATTATATTCCACAAAAACAGGAATTTGACTTTACAGTTGAGATTTTTGAGAGAAAAGGCTGTTTAGATATCTTATTTGAATATAAAACGGATAAATTTCGTGAGTCCAGTATTAGATCCATGCTGAACCATTATATTGATATCATCGATCAGGTAATAGCGAATCCTTCGATATGTCTGTACAATATTTCAACCACGAATGCGATTGAAAAAACTCTCATACTGAATGATTTTAATCATACCTTTTATGATTATGACCGCAGCAAAACAATTCAGGAGTTATTTGAAGAGCAGGCAAGGTTAAATCCGGATAAAATAGCTGTAAGTTTTCAGGAACAATACTTTACATATTCCTATATGAATAAAATGGCAAATATTTTAGCCGGCAGATTGCGCCAAGAGGGAATACTACCTAACGATTATATTGCCATTATGGCAGAACGCAGTCCTGAGATGATAATAGGACTTCTCGCAATCTTAAAATCCGGTGCCGCTTATGTACCGCTTGATGCCGATTATCCCAAGAATAGAATACAGTATATATTGGAGGATTGTAAACCCAAGGTAGTGCTTACCTATAAATGTATAGTAGAAACGAAACAATCAGTAATTGATCTTGCCGACATCACGAACTGGGAGGGTACGGATGAAAATCCGAAGGTTATTAATCGATCTGACGATTTGGCTTATTTGATCTATACATCGGGTACGTCTGGTACACCTAAGGGGGTTATGGTTGAACATAAGGGTGTCGTTAACCTTAAGTATTACTTTGAAGAAAACCTCGGTATCTGTTCCAAAGACCGTATACTACAGTTTTCTAATACTGTTTTTGATGCTTCCGTGTGGGAAATCTTTATGGCACTTTTGACCGGTGCAGAGCTCGTTTTGATATCTGGAGATACGATTCGGGACCCGGAGGCTTTCAAGCATTATACCAAAGAAAAGCAAGTGACAGTAGCAACGCTGCCGCCTAATTATTATGTCCTGGTAGCAGGTCTTCATTTGAGGGTACTGATTACAGCCGGTTCTGAAGCATCTAATACGCTGGTGAAAGGAATTTTGAAGGGACGATATATCAATGCATATGGTCCTACTGAGGCCACCGTATGCGCAAGTCATTGGGAGTGCACTGACTGGAATAACCTTCCTAATATAATACCCATCGGCCGACCAATCAATAATACAAAAATCTATATCCTGCAAGAGGCTTCTTTATGCGCAGTAGGCGTGCCGGGTGAATTATGCATTACAGGCGACGGGCTTGCAAGAGGTTACTTAAACAGACCGGAGCTCACGGAGGAGAAGTTTGTAGTAAATCCCTTTGGAGCTGGAAAGATGTATAAAACCGGTGACCTTGCCAGATGGCTTCCAGATGGTAATATCGAGTATCTGGGCAGAATTGATGAACAGGTAAAGATCAGGGGCTTCCGTATAGAGCTTGGTGAGATAGAAAATCAGCTCAGAAGGATTGAAGCTGTAAAGGATTGTGCGGTAATTGCCCGCGCAGACC
>JAEZTJ010000077.1 GCA_023421505.1 Bacillota bacterium | reverse complement strand
TCACCAACTCCTACTCCGACGGCTACACCTACTCCTACTCCGACAGCTACTCCGACTCCGACGGCTACACCTACTCCTACTCCGACGGCTACACCTACTCCTACTCCGACAGCCACACCGGCCCCTACTCCGACAGCCACACCGGCTCCTACTCCGACTCCTACTCCAGAAGTCATACCATCAGATACGCTGACTGTAACACCGACGGTTATGCCGTCCGTGACGCCGACACCTTACATTATAAATACTGAGATAATTGACGTTAAAGCAGAAGCTAGTGCAGCGGTTATCAATGCACCAATCTCAGTAAAGAGGACGACAGACTCCAATGGTAAAATAACAGATAACGCTACCTATAATGAGAACCAAGCGAAAGAAACCATAGAAAAGCTCAAAGAAAAGGGAAATGATGTAGCATGTATTGTAATGCCAGATAATCAGGATAAAACTTCAGAGACCAGTGTAACAATACCTTCAACCTCTCTTGAGATAATAGCAAATAGCAATACTAATTTAGAGATTGTAACGAATAAGGCTAAAATTGCTATACCGAAGGAATCTCTTCAGAATGCGGACAAAGAAATGAAGGAAGCATTAATCTTTCATATGGTTCCACTAAATACCGCAGAAGAAAAAGAGGACATCTTAGATAGAGTAAAACAGGAAAAGAGCATACAGTTGAATATTCAGTATAGTCCTGTATCTATTATTGGAACTCCGATGATCATTGAAACAAATATACCTCATTCAGATGTAGAAATAACCCTTCCTATCGATGAGAAAGATATACCTGCAAATGAAGCAGAGAGAAATGATTTCTTAAGTAAAATTGCAGTATATATTGAACACAGTGATGGAGAAAAGGAAATCCTCAAAGGAAAAATAGTAGAGTACAAGGATGGTACATATGGTATTCAAATTGGTATAACAAAATTTAGTACCTTTACAATTATTCAAGCTGATACCTTGGTGGACAAATCGAGCGATTGTGAAATAATAAAATGTAAAGTGCCATCCGGTACAAAAATAAATAATTCAAAATTATCCGCAACAGTAAATTATTCAGTAACTAAAACAATAGTAAATGTCACCGTAAGCAAAAATGCATCATGGGACCTATATAGTGATGCAGCTTGTACAAAAAAAATAAAAAGTAAATCCTTAAAATTGAATGTAGGAAGTAATAAAGCTTACATAAAGGTATTTGCTGAAGACGGTAAGACAACAAAAACATACACAATTACAATTAAGAGAAAAGCGAAAGTAACAAAGAAGTAATAAGTATGATAAGCTTTTCGTAAAAAGGAAAGAGTCCATAAATCCCTTACTTTTCGAAGTTTGGGATTTATTTTGTTAGTTAAAAAAGTAGGACGGCGCCTCAGAACACTCGAATGTTTATCACATAGATAACTAAAGTATAGAGTGTGACTATTAATCCATAAAGAGAAACCGTTTGCCGCCATACAGCAAAGCTTAATTGCCATTGTATAGAGTTTAATTGATATTCATAAGTTCGCTCGTTATGTTGCAGAGTCACGTGCGAGGTGATCATCTGGCAATAATTATACAAAATCAAGCCAGCATATATTTCCTGAATGATAAACTCTTCCTTTTTTGAATGAAAATATAACAACCCAATGGTATGTTTTAATTCACGAAAAGAAGTCTCAATTCCCCATCTCATTCTGTATAATTCTTTGATCGCATCTGCATTAAATTCATCCCTTGGAAGGTTTGTGATAAAACATTCAAACACACCTTTTGCTACTTCGTTTCAAAGTATTCGAACATAATGAGTTAAATCTTTACTCATATGTTTAATAATGGCATAGAGTTTTTTCTTAGTTATCGCAACATAGTTCATGCTTAGAACCTCCTTTAAATGTAATATTTAAAGGGCTTCGTCACATTTTTTTTGCTATATGTCAAAGATTCTCTTAAAAAAATCCAAAAAAGATAGTCTGATTTTTTTAAAATCAAACTATCTTGCTTAACTTAATGACATTGGTGCGGCAACCGAGTGAGAACGTGTCTCTGTTGGAATAAAAGTCACACGCTATTTTAGTAAATCTAATGTGTGATAAACATCACTAATGTAAAAAGAGCGCCGCACATTAGTGCGATAGCCCCATTGCTTGTACACTAAGAATATAAAAGTATTTCTCCTCAGGTCACAAAAATAACCCTGGAAATAATCTAATTTGTACCTTTCAATTATCTGCCGATTTACATTGATAGTCTTTAGCTAAGAGACTGTATATATCTGTATCAATATAAACGCCCTTATGCCATACGTATATGTATTCTCTTAGGTAGCCTTCGTGAATAAAACCATGTTTCAATAGTAATCGAACTGATGCTTTGTTTTCAGGATGTGTCCAGGCCTGAATTCTGTGTAAATTCAGCATCTGAAAACCATATCGCAGAATTTCCCCCAGCGCTTCAGACATATATCCGCGATTCCAATATTCTTTGGATATCATATATCCTAGCTCAGTCGGACGTTTAGGTTCATCTATATGACCAAATCCGCAATCACCAATAAGTTTGCTATTTTCTTTAAGTTCAATACCCCAGCGAATATCAGTATTATTCTTGTATGTATCCCTACTCCAAGAAATATAGCTCATTGCTTCTTCTACACTATCAGTACTTCCTTCAAGGTAACGATTAACATCAGCATCTGAAAGATACTGATATATGTCTTCTGCATCTTCATTAATAATTTCTCTCAAAATGAGTTTTTTTGTCTCTAAGATTGGGAAATTAAGTATATTCATATTATTCCACCTCTATATATTATTTTATATTACTGGCGGAATAATGCCCATGCTAATTAAGCACTAAACCACCCTTTTATTTTAAATATCATATTTACCAGCCCCCTTCTTTTAATATTAATTAATTATTATACATTATCATAATGCAAAGTCAAGAATAATCTTCCATTTCATCTCAAAAGCATCTATCAATTTTGATTCATTCTCCTGTCTTATCCCCCTGTTTATAAGCAAATCTATACACAAATTAGTTATCCACGAACAACACAGGACGAATTACATGTCCCTAAATATCCCCTCTCACAACACCTTATATCCCAAGCTGAAGCCGCATGAGATCTCAAATCCTTATCCTCCACTTTTTAGAAAATGAGCGCGTCGCAAAATAACTTTTTAAGTTAGAATGCGACGCGTTCTTTCTGTTGGTTTGGTAAAAAAGAGCTGAAGGATTTGATGTTTACTACATCACCCTTCAGTTTTTCAATTTTTGGCGTACTTTAATAACATTGTGGATTTTTCAATGATTTTTAGGCTGTTTCTTTCAAAGGATGAA
>JAEZTJ010000046.1 GCA_023421505.1 Bacillota bacterium | reverse complement strand
CGATGACACCAATGCCTGTCCCTTTCCTCTTGCTTCTTCTCATTTACTACATCTCCCAAAACGACAAAGCTAATGTTTCCGTGTTTTCAATGTTATTTTACCCGATTTCTTTCTTTTTTTCAATCGGAATAATATTTTATTTATTGTCGATGCACATCGTTTCAGAAGAGATTTTAGAATACGTTTCATCTGGTTGAATACAGCCTTGAATGGGGATAGTAAGGTCTGAATCAATTTGGTTACTGCCTTAACCAGTAGCTCACTGATTCCAAAATGATAAAGAATACTTCCGAGCAGCATACCGATAATAGAAAATCCGCGTATAATTCCGTTATTTTCCTGGAAAATCATCGAAAAAATAAACAGACTAGCAGCAAGCCAGTAGATTAGATCCTCAATGGCAATCAGGATAGCTCCATGCCTGATGATTCTTCGAATTATTCTCAATACATCATATGCAACTAGTAGAATACCTCCCCATAATACTGAGATCAAAAAGAATTGCAGCTCAATCGTGATTGATGGATTCATGCCTGCCTCCTACTTAAAAAGCCTTCCAAACAGCGACTCGGCAGACTTTCCTCCATTCGCAGAATCAGAATACGTCAGGCTGTCAACGCGACCGTCAATATCAACCTCGCCTTTTTCCAGAGTAAGACGATTCACATGCAACTCACTTCCTCGAATCATAAGGATACCCTGCTCTGTCTGTAGCAATACCTCTCCGGCATCAAAGGATAATACATCATTAACTCCGGTCACAGCAATACTTTTTCTTGCAACGATATTAAGTTTATGTCCCTTCAGAATAGGTTGTTTCTCATCCATAAAAAAAGCCTCCTCATAATTGATACTCCAAGATTTATCCATTAAAAACAGTCCAAGATATATCTTTTTAAGTATATGAGAAGACTTCCCGATTCATGACGGTGCCGTATGGAATTTCGAATCATCATAGATACTTATAAAGCTCCTTTGCGTCATCCTTTCTGGTGCTTTCCTGCACATCAAGGACCTCCACCTTAACCGCTTTTGCTCCAAATCCGATTTCCAGTATATCTCCAACCTTAACTGTGGCAGATGCTTTCGCCGGTTTGCCGTTGATCGTTACTCTTCCAGCGTCGCAGGCATCATTTGCTACGGTACGTCGTTTAATTAGTCTGGATACCTTTAAAAATTTATCAAGTCTCATATTTAACCCTCTTTTATAAATATAATGCATGCATAGCAGGCATTGCCTGACCGCGGATTGTAAGGAATCTGTCTCCTATGCATTAAAAAAAGACTGTTTTAAAAACCCTACACCCCTAAGAGACTCGGAATTTAAAACAGCCTTTTCGTTTTCAATCAACTATGCGTTGATAACGTCCTTTAAAGCCTTACCTGCTTTAAACTTAGGTGCTTTAGAAGCAGCAATCTCGATCGTTTCCTTTGTTAAAGGATTTCTGCCAGTTCTTGCCGGTCTTTCAGATACCTCAAAAGTACCGAAACCAACCAACTGTACTTTCTCACCTTTGGTTAATTCCTCAGTAACTACATCGATAAAAGCCTTTAAAGCCTTCTCTGAATCCTTTTTTGAAAAATCTGTTTTTTCTGCAATCGCTGCAACTAATTCTGCTTTGTTCATGGATTTGCTCCTCCTCTAAAGTGATAAATACAAATTTTATTTTATCTAACGATATTTTGCCCCCTGCCATAAAATCTCTAGTTCCGCGGGAGAAAGTTCAGATAGATCTTGTCCTCTATTCACGGCTTGTGCGAAGACATCTACAAATCTATTTATAAACTTATTAGTGGCATTTGTCAAGGAATTTTCTGCATTTAATTGTAAAAACCGAGATAAATTAACGATTGAAAAGAGAACATCTCCAAATTCCTCTTCTATATCCCTCTTATCCCCTATTTTAATGGATTCTACGAGTTCTCCAAGCTCTTCATAGACCTTTTTTAAGACCTGTTCGTACCCTTCAAAATCCATTCCTGCCTTAGCCGCCTTCTTCTGAATCTTCTCAGCCCGAAGTAATGCCGGAAACGCTTTGGGAACGGCCAAAAGCTCCTCCGACGCTCTGACTGCTTTCTTCTCCTGTCGCTTTATTTCATCCCAGTTTTTCACAACTTCTTCAGGATTACTTGCAAGGGTATCACCAAAGACATGAGGATGTCTTCTGATCATTTTTTCTGTCTCTGCAGTGATTACCTCATCAATACTAAATTCTTTTGTTTCCTCAGCAATTGCTGTATGAAGAGCTACTTGCAATAAAATGTCACCGAGCTCTTCACATAGGTTCTCATTATCTTTATTATCAATCGCTTCAATTGTCTCATAGCATTCTTCAATCAAACAGGGTTTAAGACTTTCATGGGTTTGTTCCCTGTCCCAAGGGCATCCTCCCTCACCTCTGAGTTTCCTAATAATATTCATAAAATCATCAAAGCTGTAATTTGACATACTTATCCTCTCCCGGGAACGCATTCGTATTTTTCCTTATGTTAAACTAATTATAGAGTTTATTTCCTGCATTTTCAAGTATTTCAATATCAAAATGCACTCCCGTTTGCAATTCACTATTGTGAATAGCATAAAGAAGTGCATCCAAAAAAGTCTATTGTTCCATCTGTCTACCTAAAAAAGCAGCTGCTGTACTGGCAAGCTTAATCTCTAAATCCCCGAACTTTGTCTTTGCATCCTTTGTCAGTAGTATAACAGACCCTATTGCATCACCCTCACTAATAATAGGGGTTACTACCTGATACATAAATTCCGAATCATCCTCATTCATAATTCTGATAAAATTTTTATCATCCTTCGCAGCTAAGATAACCTCACGCTCATTAATTGCTTCTTCCAGATCATGACTGATCCCTTTGGATATTAAATCCTTTTTGGTAGGTCCGGCTACCGCGATAAATTGATCCTTGTCAGTAATTGCAACAATATGGCCTGTAGTCTGGGTAAGTGAATCCGCATACTGCTTCGCAAATTGACCAAGTTCACCGATTGGTGAATATTTCTTAAGGATAATTTCTCCTTCCCTGTCTGTAAATATTTCCAGAGGATCTCCCTCTCTAATTCTTAAAGTTCTTCTAATTTCCTTTGGCACAACAACACGCCCAAGGTCATCTATTCGTCTTACTATTCCCGTCGCTTTCATATATGAGCTTCCTCCATTTTACGAAATTTGATTATACAGTTATTAGTAATACATTTTACTAATATTATTGTTTGTAAAATGGGAAAGTTTATACATTTAATTAAGATATTATTTTAATATATAAATTCTGCTATATAATATTTAATGTTTACGCTATTGGTATTAACTAATTTATACAATCTTATTCTAGTAAATTTTCAAATCAATCTATGAGCTTTGTCTAAGCACATCAAAAGTATTATAAATATCGAGTATACCATAACCCCAGTCCCTGTTAGGATAAGTTAAATTGCTGCTTCTACGGGCACCGCGGATTAAGTATTTTTTGATTTCCATCGTATCAAAGGACGCTTGATTCTCCCTTACAATCCCCCACTCTAAAAGCAGTGCAACAATACCGGTTGTATGTGCTGAAGCCACTCCAGTTCCAGTATAACTGGTATAGCTTCCATTAAGAGCGGGTGCGGTATAATTCACGCCGGGGGCAGCCAGATCCGGCTTAATCTGATTTGTTCTGGTAAAACCTCTTCCTGCATTTACGTATAATGCTCCGCCTGCCGGATTATAGGCTGTAACTGTAATAGGAACGGTTGAATTACCAGGAGTAACAATTGTCGTATAAATATCTGGCTGGATAAAATACGTGTCTCTGGATATAAAGTTACCCATAGGCAGCCACATATTAAATCTTCCTACCAGATTAGCTTGCTCATATACTGTAAATTTCCAGGTCCCGGCTGTTGCATCATGAAAATTTAATAAAATGAGCTGATCTCCTGTTTCTAACTCCACTGTCTGATATTCCACATATATCGTCGTCCGCTCGAAAACAAAGGATATCTTCCTGCTAAGCTGTAAGCCGGCAGCGATTCTTGGAATATATTCACCTGAAGGAGATAAAATATCAATACTATAAATTCCAGGAGCATCCCCCCATAGCTGTATAGAAAAGCCTTTGTCATTCTCTCCGACATTTAACTCCACGGAAGTGCTTCCTATGGCAGGATCTATTACCCCTGAAAAATGTCTTCCTAAATTTCCTTCATTGCCTGCAGCAGTAACGATACCTATTTGTGGGTAATCAGCATACCGTGAAATAAGCTGGGATAGGGGCGCTGTTCCATCGTGAGCAGATTGAGAGGTACCCACACCGATACATAATGCTAGCGGCCTGCCTGCCTGTCTTGCTACCTGTAGACAGTAATACACTCCCCACATAATATCATTCTCCTGATAGGCAACAACATCCTCAGGTAATGCATAGAACTCTCTTAAATACTGCTTTGCCTGCTTGAGTTTAACTATAATTAATTCTGCCGCAGGTGCTACTCCGTAAAAGCCTTCTGAAGGATTTTCAGTACCTGCTGCTACCGCGGCAAGCATTGTTCCATGACCATTCTCATCTGACGAGGGCACAAGTAAGTAAGGGTCCTCAGCCTGAAGTGCCTGATTAATCTGTGTAGAATTGTATTCTGTACCATAATAAGTTGCAAAGGGTGCACCCTCAGTACTTTGTATCGTCTGATCCCATATGGAATATACCTTAGAAGTTCCATCCTGCCTTAAAAATGCCGGCAGGGTATAATTAATACCGGTATCGACAATCCCAATTAAAACTCCTTCCCCTCTTAAATCAAAGCCTGGTATGCTCTGCAATCTTTCAACTCCTGAGGCTTCAAGACTTACTTCGCTTACCAAACCATAGATCTGCGGTATAATCAGAAGCCTAAAATTTCTTGATGTTCTGTTTGCAAACTGAGAGACTGGTAAATGAATCACAGCATATATATCGTTAATATTATGTATTAAAGCATCTGGAAACAATCTGGATATTTCGGGGTTCGTCCTATAATCTATGATAAAATCCGAATAATCCTCACCAATATGTCTGCCTATCAAATCTTCGGTCATAATAGTCTCCCCCTAAATCGCTCCTCTTCTAAGACTGTCAAAAACACTGTATACATCTAAAATACCATAGCCCCAATCCCGATTAGGATATTCAATATCAAGCTCCCTTCTGGCTCCGCGCATCAGCAGTTTATTTATTTCTATTGTACTCATTCCAATTAAATTACCTCTAACGATGCCCCATTCCAATATCATAGCAACTATCCCAGATGTATGGGCTGCCGCAATACTGGTTCCGGTAAATTCTGCGAAGCCCTTCTCAAGAGTGGGACCGGTAACATTTACGCCGGGTGCGGCTATATTTGGTTTTATTATTCCGGTTCTTGTAAAACCTCTGCTTGAATTTAGGTAAAGACTGTCATCTACATCATTATATGCCGTTACTGTAACCGGTATTGTAGCATTTCCCAACGCAAGTATAGTGGTATAGGGGTTAGACTTTATGAAGAAGGTATCCTTTGATATAAACCCCTCCATCGGAAGCCATATATGAAAGCCTATGTTTAAGTCTCCTCTTTCATATACATTAAAGCGCCATATACCGGGTGAGGGATTGGAAAAACGAAATAAAATAAGCTGATCCCCGCTCTCGCTTTCAACAATTCTATAATCTATATATATAATGGTTGGATCAAATACAAAACTGATTTCCCTGTTTTCATTTCTAAGCGCAGTAATTCTTGGAATATATTCCCCTGTCGGAGATAAAATATCAACTGTAAATATACTGGGAGACTGCCCCCATAGCTCCATTGAAAACCCTCTTTCATTATCTCCGACATTTAGCTCTACTATATCATATCCAACTGTAGGATCTACAACGCCGTAATAATGTCTTCTGGCATTTCCCTCATTGCCTGCTGCTACAACCACCCCTGTTCCAGACCGGGTAGCAATTGCCGACAGGCCACTACTGGTGGTACCTCTCCCATCATGCGCACTTTGAGAAGTATTGATCGCTATACATAATACAATTGGCATTTGTAAGGCTTCTGCAGCTTGTATTATATATCTAATACCAAACAATATATCCGTTTCCTGATAGCACACCGCCTCCTCAGGTATAAAATAGAAATCTCTTAAATATCTTTTTGCTTGCTTTAATTTAACTACTAAAAACTCAGCCCCCGGTGCGACACCTACAAAATTACCCTCCAAAACCTCTGACCCACCCGCAATACCGGCTACCATAGTGCCGTGGCCGTTTTCGTCCCTGCTTGGAACAACCAAATAAGGGTCTTCTGACTGCAGCGCCTGATTAATCTGATCTCTTGAAAATTCTGTCCCATATAAAAGATCTGCAGGGGGTGGTCCGCTTTCCGCTGTCTGATCCCAGATAGAATAGATTCGGGTGGTACCATCAGTATATTGAAATACCGGATTGGTATAGTCTATCCCTGAATCAATAATACCGATCAAAACTCCCTGCCCTCTTAAATCAAAGTTAGGAATATTTCTTAGTCTTAAAACTCCTGAGGCTTCCAGGCTTTCATCGCTTACAAGCCCAAATAGAGAGGGCAGTACAGCATATCCATACTCCAGTATCGTATTGCTTGTAATATTCTGTACAGGAATATGAACTACTGCCGCACTGGTGCCTATAATATTCACAGGTACATCACCAAATTTCTCTAATAGCGTTACATCTCCAGCATAATCTATTAATAAATCAGCATAGTTTTCACTAGTGATTGGGTTTTCCTGCGAAATCATCTTTATCCCCATATATGATATCTTAATATTATGTATATTCCTAATAGCCCAAAACATGAAGCCTCGAACGACGTTCTTTTCTAAATTTAAGCTATCATAACCAGTTTGTCCCTTGAATTAGTTTGTGCCAAGGAAGGCGCATCCATAACTTTCCAGTGTAAATTTTTTTATAATTTAACATGCCTACCCTTTGAATTAGTTTGTGCCGAGGAGAACGCAGGCACAAACTTTGAGGTGTGAATTGTGCTTTTCACCATTCATACTAATACCCGGTCTATGATCACCTGCAAATGGCAGGCTAGCTCTGACAATTCACCGCTTGTATCTGCGAGTGTTTTAGCCATAACTGTCTGCTCCTCTATAGAGGCTTTGGCCTGCTGCGTCCCTGAGGCATTTTCTGTTGCAATGGTTGATAGCGATTGAAGCAGAAGCAGTATTTCATCTTTTGCCCTCTTCATATCCTTTTCGGATAAATTTAATTTGCTGACAGCAACCTCTGAAGTTTTCATTGCTTCTGCAATGACTTCATAGTTATGAATTGTTTCTGCAACACTTTTATACTGTTCCTCTGAGGTCTGCCTAATTCGTTCCATACTTTTTGAAGAAGCTTTCACATTCTGTGTCAATCTCTCAATTGTCTTGTCAATATATTTTGTTGACGTCGCAGACTCCTCGGCCATTTTTTGAATCTCTGCTGCCACCACGGCAAATCCCGTACCGGCCTCTCCGGCACGGGCTGCTTCGATGGATGCATTCAAAGCGAGCAGATTAATCTGTCTTGCCATTTCAGAAATCAATCTACTGGCTTCACTGATTTGATTGGAGCTGTTTTTCGTTTGTAAAATAATATCACATATTTCCTCCGTAGCTTTTCTATTTTCATTTGCGGAGTTGGATAACCATTCTACATTCTTTAAGCCGTTCTTAACCATAAGGTTAACCTTCTCAGTCGTTAAATTCAGATGGTTAACGTACTCATTATTTAATTCTATCATTTCCCCCAATTTTTCAGCGCTTGAAAATCCAAGCTCAGTGCTCTCTGCTTGTTTCCCTGCATCGATTGCAATAAAGTCTATTGTTTCTGATATCTGTTTTGAAGTGGAAGCCGATTGAAGCGAAGATGCTGTGAGTTCCTGCGCAGAAGCTGTAACCTGATTTGCAAAACTACCGATTGATATAATGATCTCTCTTAGTTTATCTGTTAGTGACTGAAAGGTAGCTGATAATATACCGATCTCATCCTTTTGTTTTAAAAAATTTGTTGAAATATTCTCTCTTAAATCCAAAGCAGCTATCTTCTCAGATATCTTCGTGATTCCGATTAGCGGTCTGGTTATCGTACTTTCTAGCAGATAGATTAAACCTATGCTTAAGCTGAATACAACTGCCATAACGATAATAATACTGCGAACCAATTTGGGTATCGCAGAAAATATCTCACTTTGATTAGCTGTTATCGCAAAAATCCAATCTGTGCCTGGTATTGGGGCAAAACCTGCATAAAAGCTTGTATTATCCTGATGAAAGCTAACTACACCTGATTTTTTATTTAACATAATCTGATGTGCTCCTGCAAGTGAAGTAATCGATTTATCGTTTTTCACCAGCTCTATTGGATTATATAGTTTTAAAACCTTATCTGTATCCGGCGCTGCAATGATTCTTCCTTTTCCATTTATGATAAAAGCATAACCCGATTCCCCGTAGCCACTATCCTTCGTGATCTCTCCTAGCGTATCAGCCTCCTTACGGGCTATAACTGCCCCTAATACAGTACCGGCTTTCATAACCGGAACGCAGATTTCTATTTCCGGCTTTCGCGTAACCCTACTGATAATGACATCTGACATTGTGGTCTTTCCCTTTAACGCCTCCTTCACATAGCGTCGGTCGCTCATCAGACTTACCGTACCATCTGTGTAATTAGCATATCCGTTAGGAAGGATATAACCAATATCTAAGAATGAGGTCTTTTTTAGCTCCTCTTTTAGGACTTCCACATTAACCTGCCATCCCATATCTACAATTTCCTGTTTCTTTGCTATCAGCTCAAGCGCTGCTGATACTGTTTCCATTCTGCTTTCTGTAAGCTTTGCACATTCTGCCGCAAGTAATTTCAAAGAATTTTGCGCCTCTTTCTTCAAAGCCTTATACCCGCTTTCTAGAGAAATAAATCCGATTACCATAGTAATTACCAGAATTAGTGTTGAAAATGCTAAAATAAGTTTTGTTTTTATACTCTTCATAGGTATCCTCCGTTTAATCATTTTTTAAGCTACCTAGAGTCTATACAAAAACAGCTTTATTTTCCCTCGTGTTTACCTAAAATCAAAGTGAATTTTAGGTAAAACAGGTAAATTATTTGAAAGAAAGTAAAAATTTAGAGCTTGCTTTTGTGAAAGCAAGCTCTAAACTGTGAAATTTCCTGTTATTTTTATTATGAATATTGCTTCAGGTAAGACCAGGCCTCAATCAGCCTTTCCATACCAAACCCGGCATTTGCCGGACTTGTTGAAGGCAGCTTCAATGCTTCCATGCCAGTAGTAGGATAGATATACTTCATATAAAGCTTATGAGCCGTATTTCCATTCGCTACAATAACTTTAATCTGTGCACAACGAAGTATCTGCGATATATCATTCGCTGAAACATTCTTTATACTGCTGTCAGAGGATCCGGTTATCTCACAGCTTTTTATCACATCCCACACAGCAAGCTTACAGTCAAAAAGCATTGTACGCTTCTCCTCTACAGTAATTGGAAGAGGCCTTTCATATACAGAACTGATTACCTTCCAGAAACGGTTCTGCGGATGGTGATAAAAGAATTTTCCTTCTCTGGATTTCACTGACGGAAAAGAACCTAATATTAATACTTTAGATGTATTATCAAAAAGCGGTGGAATCGGATGTGCTATTAAGTCCATGTCGTAACCGCCTTTATATTAATATGTCTTTAAGGAAGGACTTTCCTGCTATTTTTTGTTCTACGTTAAAATACTCAAGTACTGTTGCAGCAATATCGGCAAAGGATTGTCTGGTTCCTAGATTAATTCCCTTATTCACCTGCTCACCGTACACTACGACAGGAATATATTCCCGCGAATGATCAGTGGAGGATGTAGACGGATCACAACCATGATCGGCAGTTATAATTAATATGTCTTCTTCCCTTAGTCCCTTTAGTATCTCCGGAAGCTGCTGATCAAAATAAGACAAGGCCTTCGCATAGCCGTCAATATCATTGCGGTGTCCGTAGATCATATCAAAATCAACCAGATTGACAAAGCACAAGCCTTCAAAATCTCTGTCCAAATGTTCTATTAATCTCTCGATACCTTCTGCATTATCATGCGTTCTTACTGTATCACTAACACCTTTGGCCGCAAAGATATCATAAATTTTACCAACGGCCAGGGTATCAAGCCCCTTTTCTAATATTAAATCAAGCATTGTTACTGGCGGCTCAAGTGAAAAATCATGACGATTAGCTGTTCGCTTAAAATCTGGATCCTTTCCGATAAAGGGTCGTGCTATTACACGTCCCACGCCGTGCTTACCCGTTAGTAACTCCCTTGCAATCCTGCAGTAACGATACAGTTCTTCAACTGGTACTACCTCCTCATGTGCTGCTATCTGAAATACACTGTCTGCTGAAGTGTAGACAATCAGAGCTCCTGTCTCTACATGCTCCTTTCCGTAATCCTTAATCACTTCCGTACCGGAATAAGGAAGGTTACAGATAACTTTTCGTCCTGTTTTTTCCTCAAAGGCGGTGATAACCTCCTCCGGAAAGCCTTTAGGATACGTTGGAAAAGGCGTTTCAGATATAACCCCTGCAATTTCCCAATGTCCTGTAGTAGTATCCTTTCCTTTTGATTTTTCAGCGGCTCTCATGATTGTACCATCAAAAGAGAAATTGTCAGTAAGCTTAGGAAATCTCTCCTTAACTCCGTCAATATGAAAAAGTCCCAGCTTCTCCATATTAGGCATATGAAAATAGGAACTTGTTGACGCGGCAAATAAGGTGTGGCTGCCTTCATCACCATAAAGACCTGCGTCTGGCAGCTCTCCGATGCCGACACTGTCTAGAACAACGATAAATACTCTTTTCATAATTCTCCTTTCTGCACATACCAATAGGTAATTGCGAAACTCAGTAATTGTAAGTATTGTATACACAGCATATACTATTACGGAGCGGAATTAAAGTGTTAAAACACTTAAGCTCATAGGAGCGTTGGAGCGAAGGAATAGTATATGCTGTGTATACAATTAGTAATACTATATCGTTTTGCAATTACCTACAGATTACCAATGTATCTGATTCAATCGATAAAATACTATAATTTGTAATTTCTATTATAATTATTTTACTATATTATGTCTATCATTTATTCTATCGCGGTAAAGACAAAGAAACTATTATAATCCTATACAATATTAATATTTATAATCTACCATATATAGTTGTTATGATACAAAAAGGTGATTACTTCTTCACTAATACGTAAAATAAGGCAAAAATATAAATAATAGAATATTGTTAACAACTATTTTATATGCTATAATTTACAGAGTTTATCATATTGATTAGTAACGGACTATGGAGGATTTAACTAGGTGAAAAAACAAAACATCCTACTAAAATTGTTTTTAAAATATAGACATGGACTTATCCTTTCCTACTTCTTTATTTATATGGCTTGGTTTACTTATCTGGAGAAAACAGTAACTACACACTTTACTCCAATGCACTCAAAGCTTGATGATCTTATTCCCTTTAACGAACTTTTTATCATTCCCTACTTTATCTGGTTCGCTTATATTTTCGTAACAGTGTTATATTTTTTACTAACTTCAAAGCAGGATTTTTATAAATGCTGTGCTTATTTATTTACCGGAATGACCATATGTCTCCTCATCTATACCTTTTACCCTAACGGGCATTACCTAAGAGTAAATCTGGATACCCTTGGTAGGAGCAATATATTTATTGATATGCTTTCTAAAATCTACAGTATTGATACTGCTACCAATGTATTTCCGAGCATTCATGTATTTAATTCAGTAGGGGCCTATATCGCTATTAATAGAAGCGAGCGTCTTCATAAGCTAAAATGGCTGCAATGGAGTACCTTAATTCTTACGGTTATGATCTGCTTATCAACCATATACTTAAAGCAGCATTCGGTACTAGATTTATTTGGAGCTTTGGCACTGAATATAATTATATATTTAATCGTATACCTTCCATCCTGGGAAAGGAACTCAAAAAAATCACAGGCTAAGCTTTCAAAGGTAAAACATACTTCTGAATCTATTTCTTAAAATGGAAAAGGACAATAATACACCTAAACTTCTTTTAGTATTATTGTCCTTTTTAGTTTGAAGATAAATATACAAACAAATCTCAAAGATGCCTTTAACAATAGGATATATAACTGAACTTATACCAGTATTACTATGCGCTGGTGCTATTATATAACCAGCTTATTATGTTCGGAGCCTATTCTAAAGGTTACTTCATTTATCTTTAATTAAATCCATATATTTTTTTCGTAATATTATAACCCATCTCTACAATACTGCGTCCGAATTTGCCCGGAAGATTCATGGATCTTCCCAGTATTTGAGATCTCATCTTCTTATAGAGGCGTTTATCATAGTTCTTTAAGTATTCCCACAAATCCTTCTTCTTAGCAAGACTTTCATCACTGCCTTCCTTAATCAGAAATACACTGCTTACCGTCATCATCATGGATAAATATTTTATCATATAATTCTGCAGCTTTTTGCTTCTGATCTGCATGATGTCGTGGGCTTCAATCATAATTTTGGTAATTTTTAATTGTTGATCAATACGTCTTATCATAACCTGTTCATTTACTGACTGATCCGCTCTTCCTATAAAATAGCGGTATAAATTTACGTCCATATAATAAAGGGTTTTTACAAAGGGCAGTGGCTGATATACAAATATATTGTCAACATAGAAGGTATGCTTCGGCAGATGTATTCCACAGCTTTGTAAAAGCTTCGTGCGATAGATGGTTGAATGCATCAATATATTTTGGCTTTGCTTAAAATGCATCATATCATCCCAGGTAAAGATCTGATCCTTTGGCAGTGCCCAGTTATAATTAATTACCTTCTTCTTTTTTGCATCAGTTTTTTCATAAACATAGTTGGCTAAGAACAAATCAGGACTTTTTCCGTCAGCTATTAAGTTCTTAAGTACCTCCATAACCTGTCTAAGGGCTCTTTCATTTACCCAATCATCACTGTCAACTACCTTAAAATATAAACCGGAAGCATTCGCAAGTCCTGTGTTAACCGCTTCACCATGACCGCCATTCTCCTGCTTAATTACCTTGATAATACTTGGATACTTCAGCTGATACTCTTCAGCAATTTTCTGGGTATCATCAACGGATCCATCATTTACAATGATGATCTCCATCTCTTCCCCGCCGGATAATAACGTGTCTATGGCGTGATCCATATAAGCCGATGAATTATAACACGGTATTACAGCTGTCATTAATTTCATGCTTAACCTCATTTCTGCGCTGCTTTTTATTGCATGATAAGTATATGGTTGCAGCGCAGACACATACTTATTAATTTAACTCTAGTGTAGGCACTAACTAATGCCCATTCTTTTTTGCAAACTTTGTTGCATTATATTAAATTCTCTGGATTTAAGCCTTCCAGTTCTTTTACTACAAAGCGACCATCCTTTCGTATCAAAACATCATCAAAATAAATCTCACCGCCGCCAAACTCCGGAGTCTGGATACAAACAAGATCCCAATGGATTGCAGATTTATTCCCGTTAGGAGCATCTTCATAGCAGTTACCCGGTGTAAAGTGGAAGGAGCCCATAATCTTCTCATCAAATAAGGTATCCTTCATCGGCTTTAATATATATGGGTTTACTCCGATTGCAAATTCGCCAATATATCTGGCGCCTTCATCTATGTCTAGAATATGATTGATACGAGTGGTATCGTTTGCTGTAGCCTCCACTATTTTGCCATTTTCAAAACGGAAGGTTATATTCTCAAATGTGACTCCCTGAAATACTGCCGGCGTATTATAGCTTAATACCCCATTCACAGAATCTCTGATCGGTGCTGTATAAACCTCTCCGTCTGGAATATTACGGTCTCCGGCACAGGGATTAGCCGGAATATTCTTTATGGAAAAGCTTAAATCTGTTCCTGGCCCCACAATCCTTACTCTGTCTGTTCGTTCCATATAATCGACAAGACTCTTCATTGCCTCGCCCATTTTTGAATAATCCAAATTACAGACTCTAAAATAAAAATCCTCAAAGGCTTCCATACTCATATTTGCCAGCTGTGACATTGCAGCATTCGGGTACCTTAAAACTACCCATCTGGTTTTCTTCACCCTGATATCATGATGAACCGGTGTTTGGTAATATGTTTCGTATAGGCTCATTTTTTCGGATGGCACATCAGAAAGCTCAGCAACATTATCAGCTCCGCGGATTGCTACATAACAATCCATTTGACTCATTTCTGATGCATCTACCTTTGCCATAAGCGACATCTGCTCTTCCGAGCAATTAAGAAGTATTTCCCGTTGAAGTCTTATATCCGTATAATGAACAAAAGGAACTCCACCTGCTATATATACCTCCTTTACCAGCTGCCTTGCAAGCTCTTGCGTTGCAGAGCCCATATAATGGACATATACCTTATCACCCTTTTTTACTTCCATAGAATAATTCACCAGATTATGCGCCAACATCTTTATTCTATCATCCATTTTTTCGTCTCCTTTATTTCTATTGAATATCGGTAATCACAAATTTCATATTGAATAAACTATAAAAAAACATTGCTTGTTTAGAGCTTAAGTTAAGCCTGTTATCAAAACATATTATTTCTCCAGATAGGATAAAAATACATTACCGGCAGCAGTAAATATATCAGCACTATCCTGAATTCCCATCTTACTTACTTTACCCTTAGAAGGATCTAGCACCATGATATTAAATGAATCATATCCATAAATAATGATTGCATGATTAGCATCCGTCATTGCAATAACAGGGCGCCCCTTTGCTATATAGTAAAAAGCATCCTCAGGTGTAATTCCTGTCAGACGAACCGGAGTATATTTCGAATATTTTTTCATCACATTGTAGGCCGAGCTATCAGCTGTGCTTAGCTGGTCTTCAGAGACTGTTACTCCCTGATAAGCAAGTACAAGTCTGATACAGCTTACTATTGTATTACCGGAAGAAGGTAGGTAGTTCATATTTTCGAATTGCGAAATTGTATATGCCGGAGGCTTCGCACCACGTTCCCAGATTAGCTGGTTACTACTATCAACCACAACTCCTATACCTTCCCTTACTACGGCAATCGCATCAGCAGCATTTTCATACATTCCTTCTATACCACCCGCTATATAGGGGTAATAGGAAAGCTGCTGCATCTCTTTTTCATATAATCTGACTGTCGGGTCTTCTGAAATAACGGTGTTCTTTGTGGTTAAAACCTTTGGCAGCTCCTTTAGCTTATATTCTGAAGGCAATGACATATAATATTCAGTTAATGCCTTGCCAGATTCGGAGGTTATGTTAATTACAGAGGATATCGCCTTCTTCTGATTGATCAATCTGTCATTCGTAGCAGCTACAAAATTCATTTCTCCATCACCGCTTACCTTTTGCACACGACGCATTTCTATGATATTATCCTTTACAGTGAGTCCTGTAACATAATAGCCCGGTACTTTGTAGCTTGTTGAGATTTTCTTATCAACAGAGGCTATTTCAATCGTTTCTAACGGTACTATAATACTGCCATCTACCATTGCCGTAATATCACCTTCTTTTACAAAACCATACACGATATTATCATCAGCAATACCCATCAAGCGGACATTATAACCCACAGCTGCACCGATCTTATCCGTCACTCCTGTCTCTAGATTCATAATATCTATATTTTTAGATTTATTTGGAGCATTACTTTCTTGCCAAACAACATAGTTCAAATTCTTTAGTACTACAATCTGTTGTTTTTCTATATCCGAGGCAACTACAGTAAGCTCTCTGGTGATTAAGTTATACGCGTAGATTGTATTATATAAATGAAAGTAGAAAACATCCTTTGCATTTAAGTAGGAGAGCTCACCAAGATTTTCTTTCAGACTTTGATAAGGCTCATTCACTGGTATATAAACCAGTTCCTGTACCCTGTCTTCCGCACGAATATAGCGGTAAAGAATGACTGCTACTCTTCCTTCGTACTGCCCGCGATTCATATACCCATATACAAGAAAATTAATATTTCCCTCCGCATCCATATTGAGAATACGAATATTATGCTGGTCGTACAAATCTCTTATATAATCTGTTTTCTCCTGGCGGAAGGAAAAAACCTTTGTAATCTTATTGTTCTCCAAATCGTAAAACCACAATTCTCTATTTCTAACAAAGGCTATTTTTGAGGAATCCGCTCCTGCCCTATATTGAATATCATGCTCTGATGTAATTCCTAATTTTAATTTATTCTCTGAAATATTAGCAAGCTTTATGTCGAATAAAGACTCCATATAACGTTCATAATTTAACAGTTTCATTCGATCTGTGGCATAACGAACCCGGTAAAATTCTGTAACACGATAGCTTTCTGTTACACCTGCTACTGTAGCCTGCATAAAATAGCTTAGCTCAACCGAGGCAATATCTTCATATATTTCTTTCACTGTGGGCACGATATCGGATACTATTTTCGGCTTTAAATCCCCCCAGCAAATCAATTCAAAGCTGGAGTGAATGTTTACATAGGAAAGAGTGGAATTATCGGCATCACCTGATGGTTCAATATATTGAATAATATCTCCTGCTGAAGCCTTATCCATAATTGCCTTATGAAAATCGTTAATAAAATCAATACTTTCTTTTAAATATGTCTTCTCGTATTTTTTTATCCTATGATAAAAATAGATTTTCTCTGTTTTACTGGTAATTAAGGTAATCTTCACTGCATATTCTTTTTCTGTCTCAAGTTCTGTGTTTATTTTTACCTTTGCCGATTGTATATCACCATTTTCTTCAAAAACACTGACCGAGTCAGCTTCAATTAAACTATTGCCTACAAATTCCCTGATCTCGTAATTCAATTTCTTGATATCCAGAGCTTCTTTATTAAACTGAACCTCATAGGCTTGATTAGGTCCAATAGGCGTTACTGCTTCCCGCACTTTATTTGCATCCATATTGGTGCTGTAGCCGTGAAGCATATTAATTTCATTTTCTCCTGATTTAATCGTAACTAAAGAAAAGGTTGCCTCCTCCATTGTCGTAGTATTATCAATGTCAAAAACAACTTCCTTAATATCTCTGCTAAAATAATATAATGCAGCGACAAAAACAGCTATTAAAATAATAATTCTATATATGTGTTTTAGCATTTATTAACCTTCTTCTACTTTCCTTTATCAAATAGATTAAGCAGGCATGGAGAAAGATTAAGAAAGTTCATACAATTAATCAGTTCTTCATTTACCTTATTGGTATCCTGATTTAAGCTGCTTCGCTTAACAGCACGTATCAGTATATTTTTGGGTGTATGCTCCATATCGATAAACTCTAAAAGCTGTACGCGGTATCCCTTCACTTCTAAGAGCTGCGCTCTTATGGCATCTGTTATTAAGGCTGCCATTCGCTCCTTGACAATACCATATTTTAATACCGGCTTTAAGGTGGTGCACTGTATCTGTTGATTTAACTCATGCTGACAGCAGGGCACCGACAGAATAACCTGCGCTCCCCAGGATACTGCTTTATACAAGGCATGATCCGTCGCCGTATCGCAGGCATGCAAAGTAACCACCATATCTACAGAGCTGTTACCCTCATAAGATGCAATATCTCCTACTTTAAACTGCAGCTTATCATATCCATATTTTTCACTTAATTTATTACAGCTTTCTATAACATCTTTTTTTAAATCAAGACCAATTACATTGATCTGATAACCCTTTAATAACTTTAAATAATAATACATAGCAAAGGTCAGATAAGATTTACCACAGCCGAAATCAAGAATGGTAATCTCCTTATCTTTTGGAAGGTATGCAAGTACATCCTCGATGTATTCAAGAAACCGATTAATTTGCCTGAATTTATCTGACTTTGCTTTAACAACAGCGCCTTCTTTATTCATTACGCCTAAATCAATCAAAAAAGGAATCGGATTATTTTCTTCAAGGATATAATTTCTCTTCTTATTATGTGACAGTAAGGTATTTTGATCTTTTACTCCTTCCTCACAGCCTGATTTTATTTCTTCGCCGCCAGAAGGCTTAAAAAGCTTCGTATTTACAGTTACTTTTCCCTTTTTACTGATAAGAATAATCGACTTACCCATTCTATCCGTTAATTCTGCCTGTCGAAAAAGTCCCTCGAACCAACAAGGTAATTTATCCAAAAGCTCTTCTTTCTCATGATTAGAGTGAAATACTTTATTTCCTATATACTCTGAAACCTGATAATTTAACTTATCCTTAAGTAACACCTTACGTATCTTAACCTTTAATGACTTTTCCTTATCCGTAGAATTACTGATAATGATACTGACTAAGTCATTATTCATTGCAGTTTCAAAGGTTTTTCTGATTATCTTATCCATTTTTCCAGTCCGTTCTTTTCATTTTAACATAATTTTATAGCCCTTCATAGGCTGGGATTATATTCATATCTATTTTAATGTCTTTTATTCGATAGTACAACCATATTATTATAAATTTTATCTTAAGATACCGTTTGGCAATTCTTACTATATTCGTAATACAATTCTTATTATAATAAACATAATTTCACATTCGGCGCCTTTGTGCATATATTAATTACAAAAAGCTTAGGAGTAATTATATGTCATTTACTATAGGCAGAAGCTACGGCACCGGAAGAAATTATAGAGTGCCGAATTATAATGTTAATACCCAGAATATGACGGCACCTGATGGTTCTGCTGCACCAGGCACCACAACCCCGTCAACTCCGAATCGCTCCAATGGAAACAATGCAACCACTCCATCCATACCCGGTTTACCTTCCACTCCCATGATGCCTGGCACCGGAACCCGCACTACTCCCAGCACTCCCGGTGTTACACCTGGCTTAGGTACCGGAACTGCTCCAACTGCTCCTGGTGTTACACCCGGCACCGGTGCCGGTATTGTTCCGGCTAGACCCGGCACTCCTTCCTCTCCTATGATGCCCGGTTCCGGCTCTCCTCCCGGTGCTCCTAGTACTCCCGGTGTTACACCCGGCCTAGGTACTGGCACTGCTCCCGCTAGACCCGGTGTTACACCTTCCACCCCCATGATGCCCGGCTCTGGTACCCGCACTGCTCCCGGCACTCCTGGCGTTACACCTAGCCCTGGTACTGGCACTGCTCCCGCTAGACCCGGTACACCTTCTACTCCCATGATGCCCGGCTCTGGTACCCGTACTGCTCCCGGCACTCCTGGTGTTACACCCGGCTTAGGTACCCGCACTGCTCCTGGCACTCCCGGTGTTACACCCGGCTTAGGTACTGGCACTGCTCCCGGCACTCCCGGTGTTACACCTGGCCCCGGTACTGGCACTACTCCCG
>JAEZTJ010000097.1 GCA_023421505.1 Bacillota bacterium | reverse complement strand
GCCATGCAGTCCTCGATCATGGCGTTGAAATCATCGCGCTTTTTGGTGTTGGTTGCGCTTTTTCCATCGTCGGCATAAATACCGGCAAGCTTCCAGTTGTGATTGCTCTTGATTTTTTCGGTGTAGTAGGAAACCTGGGCTTCGTAGCTGGTTTCCTGCTGTTCCAGTGTCGTGCTGACACGGCAGTATGCCGCTACCCGCAGGGCTTTAAACTGAGGCTTTATGCTCCGGTCATATTCTGGCTGGGATGGTATAACCGATATGTTTTTCTTTTTCGCAGTTGTTGTCTGCATCCTATTTTCCTCCCTTCCTGATGCCTTCCGTCTTTGCTTTGAAATAATCCTGCCGTGCTTTGGGGCTTAATTGCTCCATGCTGCCTACTCTCATATAAATCGCAATATGTAAAGGCTTATCTTTTTTTCCAGCTTCCAGTTTATTCTTTTCCATGCTCCCATCCTTTCCGTAAGTCAGTATCCAACCTCCATGGTTAATCCGTTGATAAATTCAAACACCAGCCGCTGGTCAGTATGTACCGTAATTTGCCTGACCACCGCGGAAAACAGTTCCTCGTCAAATTCTCTGAGAGGCTGTCTGCCTGTAAATGCCTGTTTCATCTTTCTGGTGTTATAGTCGGTGTCATTAATCCGCGCTGTTTGATAAAAGGCTTTTGCCCGTTCATAAAGAAGAGCCGGAAGCTCTTTGGACAAATATTGCCCTTCTGCTTCCAGCTCTTTAATCTGCTGATCCAATTTATAAAATTCTCGGTTATACGGCACAGACTCCTTCTTTGGCTTTTTGTCAAGGATTTGCATTCTTGCCAGAATCCGGTTGGCGATGTCAAGGAAGGATTTTTCTATCTGTTCATCTGTGAGGAAACTATATCGACAACACACTCTGTTCCTATAAATGTATCTCTTACATTTCCAGAGGCTGCGTTCCGAAGCTTTGCCGCAGTGCTCGATGTATATGCGGTATACCTCGCCGCATTCTCCGCACCGAAGTTTTCCGGTGAAGGTATATTGATATTTCATGCTGTTAGTGTGAATGCCCCGCCTCAGTTGTTCACAGCGCTCTTTCCGTCGTTTCTGCACCAGCTCAAACAATCCGGCGTCAATCATCTGCGGGTAGAATTCGTCCCCCAGATATTTGACATTCTCCAATATCTTGCCAATGGAAACGTGATTCCAAGAGGCTTTGTTGTTGGCGTTCAAAAGTCCCATTTGGGTTAGCTGCTTTGCAATCGCACGGGTGGCAGTTCCGGACAAATAATCCACAAATACCTTTTTTACAACAGCCACTTTGGGTTCGTCAAACTGTATTTTTCCTTCCACCAGCTTATAGCCGATGGGCATATGCCTCTGCATCATCCTCTGCCGCCTCCTTTCTGCAGGGTTCGGACAGTTCCAGTCGGTTGATAAGCCGGAAGGTGATTTGCCCGTTTTTCTGTATGATGACCTTGTCTGTAGTTTGTAAAAATAAATCCTCACGGTATGCTTCCATCACGTCAGGGTTGTTTCTAATCAGCTCCAGCAGAAGCTCCGTTCCAGCGATTTCGCGGTCAAAACCGTTATTGTCCATAAGCTGGCTCCTTTTCTTTTTCGCCGCAGTAAGCTCCAGAGTCAGTGCATTTTGCCGCTCTATAAAAACGGCAGGATCGATATACCCTTTCGACACCAGTCTGCTAAGTATATGACCCTGCTCTGTTAATTCCATAATCCGGTTGCTGCATTCACCGATTTCCTGTTCCTGCTGTTCATCAATCCGAAGTTTTTTGAGTGCATCCAGCAGGGGAATCAGCATTTCCGCGTAGTTGCTTATGAGTTTGTTCCACATCACTGTAAAGGCCCTTTGGATGTCATCCTCCCGGACAGCCTTCCGGCTGCATTTGGTGCTGTCCTCGATATGACGGTGACAGCACCATTGGGTTTTCTCATAAGGCTTGCCGATATAGATTTTCTGCCTCCGGAACGTACTGCCACATTCCCCGCAAAGGATTTTGCTGCTGAACGCATACCGGTTCTGATATTTTCCCTCGTCCATTACCATCTGCTGTTTGCGGTAATCAAAGATTTCCATGACCGCCTCCGCCTGTTCCTTTGTGATAATGGGTTCATGGTTGTCCTCGATCAGGTACTGAGGCAACTGGCCCTTGTTGGGTTTCCGCTTAAAGGGAACTACATCCGTAGTCAGGGTTTTCTGCTGGAGCAGGTTTCCTGTATAAATGGGATTTTGAAGAATTTCCTTAATCACCCCGTCCTGCCATTTTTCAGCGGAGCGGATGGTGGAGATTCCTTCTTCCGATAAGTCCTTGGCGATCACATATGTACCTTTACCATTTAAGTATTTCTGGAAGATGCGGCGGACCACTTCGGCTTCTTCCTCTTGAATAATCAGCTCCCCGTTCTCATCCTTGGTATAGCCGTATGCGGGAGTGCTAAGGATGAAGGTACCGTCCTGAAAGCGTTTCACGGCTGCCCATTTGTTGTTGGTGGAAATGCTTTCGGATTCGCCCTGCGCCAGGGAACTTAAGATGGTCAGCATCTGCTCGCTTTTCTCCGACAGGCTGTTAATATGTTCCTTTTCAAAAAAAACCGCGATGCCGAGCTCCTTCAACCTCCGGATCGCCTGGATGCTGTCCACGGTGTTTCTGGCGAATCTGGTCACTGATTTTGTGATAACCATATCGATCTTGTCATCTTCACAGTCCTTCATCATCCTTAAAAAGTCATCTCTTTTTTGCAGTTTTGTCCCGCTTCTTGCTTCATCGGCATAGATTCCGACGAACTGCCAGTCCTCCTGATCTTCTATCAGGGTTTTGTAATATTTTAGCTGTGCAGAAAAGGAATTCTGCTGTTCGCGGGAGTCGGTGCTTATCCTGCAATAGGAGCAAACCCGCTTTTTTGGCTGTAATTGCCGGGTAATCTGTTGCTTTACAGAATCAATTTTTATTACCCTTTTTGCCATGTTTTTTCTCTCCTTTCTTTTTTATTTGACCTCTGTCAGCAACACACATTACCACAACAATTCAGATATAGCTAGTGTTATTACGCATATACTTTTGAAAGTTCGGGCGTGAAAGTTTGACGGTTTAAATCATCTATTTTTTTATATTCAGTAGAGGTGATAATGCCGTTTCGGAGCATAATATCCAGCAGTTTTACCGCCACCTTGTAATTCACTTCATTGGCTTCTTCGGTTCTTGACATACTGAGGCACCTCCCGTCCTAATGAAAAAAATCAGGTTTTGATGTTCTCTCTGAATTTCTTCCTCCAATGAGGAATAGAGCCGGATATTCAGCTGCTCAAGACACTGGAGAATCTCCAGCGTTTTCTGCGTGTCCCGCCCCAAGCGGTCAAATCTTTTCTCCAGAAGCACATCCATTTTCCCATCCCCGGCGGCTTGTATGACCTCCCTCAGACTGGCGCGGTTATATTCCAGGCCGCTTCCCAGATCTTCGGAACAGCCGGTCACATCAAAGCCCATCTGCTCCGCATAATCATCAAGTTCTTTCTTCTGATTTTTTATGCTGCCATGGGTATCTTCCAGAGCGTCGATCCGGTAATAAATCCAGGCACGTTTCTCTTCTTTCATACATAAACCCCCGTTTCTGTTTTTCCAATAATGAACAGGTGGGAGACTATTTCATCCTGCCACCTGTTCAGGCCGATCTTCTTATTCTTTTGATCTACTTATCATAGCCAACGTTACAGCATCCGCAACTCGGCTTCCGTAACCTTCCGATCTTCCTCTGCCAGAAGAGCTATGTACTCATCTTCATCCGCAACTAAGATTTCATTTGGCTCTCTTTCGCCCATCTGCATAGGTATCAAATCTTTCAGAATTTCCTGTAGAAGCTTCTTATCCGGGCATTGGTTGATGAATTCCCCGAACGTATTCAGGATCAACCGGTCTGCCAAATCCGTTAAAATCATTTTATCCGTATTTTCCATGTGCAGCATGATAAAGTTGGCGATGTTGGACGGAGAATTCTCAAAGTAATATTCCTTCCGGCTCCCGTCATAACCATATACATATCCGGTTACCACTTCTTTAC
>JAEZTJ010000036.1 GCA_023421505.1 Bacillota bacterium | reverse complement strand
TTATGATTGGGCAAACCCCACCTAATTATATTGTAGCAAAAGACTCGGAAGAATTTATCAGGGAGCTTTTGCTTATTTGGTTTACGTGCTACAGCGAGTTAAGTTATGACTATTCTTTTATTACAGGGACGAGTTTTATAAAAAGTGATAACAGCAATTTAATTAGCTTACAATTCTGCTCAAAGCAAGTTCGAAATAAACTAAGCCATTCATCAAATAATATTACATTAATGAAAAGCATAGAAGACGTGCAGAAGTTCCCACAATGGGTAATAAATACACATGAGATCTTAGTAAATGGAGAATGGAGTAAGTTTTTAGCGTTTAAAGAACTGTTATGTGATGGGGGGGGAGGCAAAGTAAGCCTTACATCCTTCATAAAATTATATTCTTGTTTTTATAATGGAAAAAACTCTATTGATATCTATGCTTCGCTAGAGCTAATAGATAAACTTTTTGAAGAAGAACGGTCAATAATAGGAAACAAATTACTTGAACTATATTTTCAAGGTGCTTTTCAAGAATGGGGTGTAAATACTTCGTATTCAAATATAATTATTGCAACAATAAAGTATCACTGGATTGATATGCTACCAGAAACTTTAGAATTATTAATTCAAAAAGGATTTTTAATGGATTTTATTGGTTCGAAAAAAATAGTGCAATATCTTGTGAAAATTGACGATTCACCGCTACAAGAGAAATATTTACCTATATATGCCAACTTATTATCCCCAAATTCTTTGGAAAATTTTTCAGATATGGATTACAGCATTTGTAATGTTTTAATTGCAATTAATTCGACATTAGCTGAGTGTGATGCCATTTGGAATCAATCTAGAGGTTTCCAATATGGAATATTAGAATCATTGCAATTTTGCAAAAAGGAAAATAGGCTGGACAATAAAGTGCTTCGAATCATTTTAGATGATAGTCAGTTCGATTTTTCTAGTGAGATATATAATATATGGGGCGAAACATCCATATCTGTTTTCCTTGAATATTTACTGGGCATAAAACATCTGCGGCATAATAATACTTCGAAAATAGTTGAATTATGCAAGCAGTATTCCTATATTGCAGCATGTATGTTTGAAAAGGATATAGAACGACTTACTAGTAAACAAATATTTGAATTAATGAAGATAGTTAACCCATTTACAGATAAACTCACATCAAAAGCGCTGATTTCAGCATATTCACTATTTGATATAAATAGTTTAAGTGAATATCAAAAAAATGAAATAGCAGATTTCTATTTGCCATTCATAATATGCAGCAAGGATGTGTTCCCGTATGAAATTGTATCATTTACTGTGACCAATGTTCATGATCGTTTATCAAAACTTACTTATCCTGAGGAAAAGTGGGATAAACTTCAGAAATCCTTACCATCTGTAAGTGTGTTTAATCAATGGGATAGATGCAAAAGGTTAAGAAAGGCAATTAAGAAGAAGGGATACGATATTAAACAATTAAATAAGTACAACGATAATGAGTTGGATATTCACTTACTATAGAATCGTGGTTCTTACTTAAGAATCGTTATATGAGATTGCAAATTATTTTTTCGTCTACCTGTTCCCACCCTTAAAATAAAACTTCCTAATTATGTTTATATAGTTAATATGCAATTAGATCAAGGAGATCACTGTAGTTAATCAACCTTATCTATAGGACAAGCCCAATGAATCTCTGTTAGTATTGAAATGAGCTAATCGCTAGCATCAGAAATTTAGCGAATGTATTGAGTGTGTGGAATAGAATGACTTCATAACAGAGGGAGGGAATGGGGCTAACCATGAGAAACATTAGAGAGCAGGAAATAGAAGAACTGATAAGAGTCAATAACTATAGGCTTCTAGGTCAAATATACGTTTCTGATGAATCTTATGCAGGCCTATTAACTACATCCGAATGGAATATTAATCATCTTTATATGCAGACGATTCCTAAGCCTGATCTAATCTTATCATTGATATTAGTTCAGGTTGCTTCTCGTCATTATCAAGAAGGTAAGTTCTGGAAGGTTTTCAATGAACAGATAGATTTAGATATATCAGCTGCAAAGCAAAACTACATTGGTCAGATTTTTATTCAAACGATACGTGCATATAATCTTTTGGAACTTCGTAGAGAAGAAGATAATACGCAGATGTATGTTGAGAACATTAAAGCACATGCTTTTGTAACTAACTATTATATGAATGGATTTTATGATTTCTCATATGCCTATTATGAAAATAATTTATTCAGGCAAATACCAGATGATATTGGAGAAGATTTAGAAGACCTTGCTGCTTTTATGCAGAGTACACTCAGCCTCAATAAAGACGCAATTACTGCAGGAAATGATTCTAAGAGAGCTGCAAAGTCATATCGACTTCTGAAATCAACAAGGTCAGTTTTTGCGCAATGCGAAGCGAGAACTATTCAAAAGGTATTCAATCCTGTATTAGCTCTTCTAGACCGTTATTTCTATGATGGGGATATTCCAATCATAGCGAAAGATCGATTTGAACAAGGATTTATTGACTGGTGTAAAGAAAACGAGAAAAGTAAAGAGTCGGAAAAACGTACAAGAACAATGGAAAGAAGGTTGACCAGCCATAAGCCTTACCTTCAGGTAGATATTCAGAATGAAACAGCATGCTTAGTAATACCAGCACAAAAGTTTAGAATGGAAGATTGCGATGGGAATGCAAGTGTTAATGTTACAATAAACGGTCATACAGTAACAAAAACCTTGGAACTGTACCGTTCCTTTGGTATATACATATCAGAACCAATTAACATTCCGCTTACTAACATTTTCGATGGAATGGATATAGAGGTTATATCGTTAACAACGAAAAATTATAGATTAAATGAGAAGCTATATAGAATATTTAATGATCGTTGGGAAAATACAACAAAGTTTTCCGATGGGCATAATTACTTACTCACTAAAAAAGGTGCAGTTGTTACATGGAAAGAACCAGAAGATATAATCGAATCTTATGAAGATTATAGACTATGGAATTATTGTTCTGCCAATATTGGAGAAAATTCTATATGCTATGTTGAAAAACATCCACTTTCCATTATAGGTGAGTTCTCTATAGAGCCGGTATTTGACCACTTGATAGAAAGATTTAAAGTATATAAATCAAACAGGGAGATTATTGCCACCAAACGGCATCCGGCGGTATCTTTTGTTGTTGATAATAGTAAATTAGGAGGTACTGTTCTTGTGGTCAATGACCGGAAATACATACTTTCTGTTATCAAAGAGAAGGCGTGTTATACTTGGCCAGAAAATAAAAATAAAACAGCTGTTACCATCTCGCTTGATGAAATGCTATGTCATACAGAGGGGTACTTTAAGATTAGCTTAAATATTCCTGCAGAATCAAACCAGATATTGTGTGATTATATTGTGCTGCAACGATTTGATTGTCGATTTAATAAGCGACGTTTCATGTACGATAGTACGGCTGAACTAAATATAATACATAACGATTATATATTAAATAATATAGCAGAAGATTGGTGCGTGATAGATGAAACGAAAATAAGCACTACTTACAGTATACCTATTACTAATTCACTATCAGAGGTTCAATTTGATTTATGTTTAGATGGTTTAGATGATAAATTTACATTATCAATGCCAATTCATATTTTTATGTACGGATTTTCAAAATCAGAGATGCACTTCAAAAAAGATGATTATATCTGGTATGCAGATGTAAAAGAAACCTTGTATATAAAGCTTATAGGTGCAATTTGGGTTGGAGTATATTGGGGAAGAGAAAGTAAAAATATATCGCTTGGTGAGGAAATCTCCCCAGGCTTATTCCGCGTGGATATATCAGAATTAGCTAGAAGGATTCAACAAGAATACAAAATAAGATGGCAGTATATTAACATTAGTTATATAGACAACCTAAAGAGAATAGTTCCCTTGCCAGCAATACTACGTAATGTTATTATTGACCCATTTTTTAAATTAGAGTATTCAGAAGGTAAGGCATACATAGATGTTGAAATCAAGGGTGATGCAACTCCATACTTAACCATAAAAAATAGTAATACAGAAGACATTGTAATTTCTCATCGAAAAGTTGAGGGTGGAATAAATGAACTTCCTGAAATATCTATCGAGGGATTTTACGATTTATATCCTATGATGGAGGAGGCAGACGAGTTTGGGCTTGATGTGACAGAAACAGCACTAAAAATAATTAGAGGTGTAGGTTGTATCGACATTAATAATCTTGTAAATTGCCGGCTAATAATATCGACACTAATATTTGAAGAAGAAAAGCTCGGCCTGAATTATGAGTATCTTATTTATTTGACAGAAAAAGAATCAGATAATGTTTATATTGGCTTCATGAATTGCATGAGATGGGAAAATGGACGATACAATAAAGATACACTGAAAAAGTTCGGAAGAATAAAATTGTCCATTTATCAGACGGATGAAGAAATTCGAGCAACCATGCAAATGTTTTCATATCAAGAAGAATGCTGGATGGATCCATATTATGATACTGATCAAAATACTTTAATCAGCTGTGATAATAAATTGCTTGATAAAGTACAGGATCCAAACCGATTTATTTTATTAGACGAAAAATATACAGAATATGTTTTTGATAGAAATAAACTAAGGAGGACCAGATGAAATGCTGTTTAGACCATCGGAAAGTTCGAAAAGAATTGCAGATTTTTATAGGCGGTATCTCTTAACTACTTTTAGCACGAATAATGTTAAATACAACGAGCAGTTAAAAGCAGCGTTGGAAAGGGAAGGAGCTATTGCTGATGGACCTTATCTTAGTATGTCTGATCCTTATGAAAAAGGCAAATCATTAGAAGAACTTGCTGCTAAGGGTGCGGTTTCCAAAGAATTGTTAAAGATAAAAGGTTTTCATCCAGAAAGAAGTTTGTATAGACACCAGGAAGAAGCCATCAAAAAGGCTTCAGAGGGTAAGAACCTCATCGTAACAACCGGAACAGGTTCCGGCAAGACTGAATCTTTTTTGATTCCAGTAATTAATGAATTATTAAAGGAAAGAGAAGCTGGAACACTAGGTCCTGGTGTTAGAACACTAATCATCTATCCGATGAACGCACTTGTTAATGACCAGATTCGAAGATTAAGGGAGCTTCTAGCTGGCATGGATGGTGAACCCAAAATTACATTTGGTCGGTTTACTGGTGAAACCAAAGAAACATTTAAAGAGGCAAAGGCAAAGTATGACGAAATAGAAGATACATCAGTAAATCCTTTGTGTAAGAATGAATTGATTAGCCGTGAACAGATGCGTAGTAATCCTCCAAATATATTAATTACGAACTATGCGATGCTAGAGTATTTGTTATTACGTCCGGGTGATAATATTATCTTCAGTGTGGAGAATGCAAGTAAGTGGCAGTATATCGTTTTCGATGAGGCCCATTCTTATTCTGGTGCAAAAGGTATTGAAGTAGCTTCATTGGTAAAACGAGTAAAGGCGATGCTTGGCCGAGATGATATTCGATTTATACTTACCAGTGCTACTTTAGGTGATGAAAAATCAAATCTGGATATTGTACATTTTGGTGAATCTCTTTGCACTGCAAAGTTTGATGCAACAAGCATAGTTCGTTCTCATACAACTGAGGCTTTACCAGAATATGAGGTATCTGATATTGATTTTGAGTTGTATCGTAAACTCTCGTCCATGATTCGAGATAATTATCCTGATGAAAGAATAATTGATAGGATAAAGGAATTCCATATAAGCATAAAAGAAAATGCTGAGCTGGCAGAAATACTTTTTGACCTTACACTTCATGACAGCTTTTATTACCGTATCCGAAAAGTTTTATATGGAAAAATTAAGACTGTATCGGAGATTGCCAAGGAACTAGATATTAGCATAGATGATTTGACTGATTTTATTGCAGTAGCATCAAATGCATTGAGAAATGATGAAAGGCTGTTTGAAGCAAAATATCATATGTTTTTACGTGGAATAGAGGGTGTCTTCGTCACTTTGAATCCTTCTAACAAGCTCTTTGTTAATCGTATGGAGACATATAAAGTAAAACCATATGATGAATACGATGTTGGATACAAGGTATTTGAAGTTTCCTTTTGTAACAATTGTAATGCTTTATATATTACCGGTGAAGAAATTGAGGGGTACTTGATTCAGAAATCAAAATTCAATGATGATTATACTCCCGAAGTATATCTCTTAAGTGGTGAATTTGATGAAGAAGAAACTGACGAAGGAGAGAATGTATATCAGATTTGTGCAAAGTGTGGCGCGATTAAGCGCGCTACTTCAGTAAATGGCCTCCAGTGTGGACATGGCTCACAATTTATTAATAAATTGATTAAAGTAAAGAAGAACGGTGAAAAACTACATAGCTGTCCATGCTGCCATAGTGTTAATGGACAAAGAAGCATTCTACGTCCGTACTTCTTGGGAACAGAGGCTGCAACTGCCGTAATTGCAACAGCATTATACAATGAGTTACCTGCTGAAGAACACCATTTTGAAATTGAGAAGTTTGAAGATGATTTCTTTGGAAATAGTGAGGAACAAATTTTAGATCATAAAACGGTATTAGCTAAGCAATTTTTAGCTTTTTCTGATAGTCGTCAAAACGCAGCATTTTTTGCTACATACTTGGAAAGCACTTACCATGACAGCCTGTTGAAGCGTCTGGTGACTGAAATAAAGTTAGAGAATGAGGATAAATTTGATGAGGGAGTAGGATTAAATCATTTTGTTTCATTATTGGTAGCAAAATTTCAGCAGTATCATATGTTTCATGGAAAAAGCGAGGATGACATTGATAAGGAAGCATGGATTTATACTTTGCAAGAGGCGTCTAACTTTAAGGCAAAAAATTCCTTAATGAAGAAAGGAATTTTAATGTTTGACCTTGATTTTAATGTTCCGGCACCAAAAAACTTGAATCTATCCTCAGAAGAAATAACCATGCTTTTTAAAATATTGTGCTTAACCATGATGAAAGATGCTTCTATTAGCGCAGGAGTTCAGTTTACGAAGGCAGATGTTGAACGATTTACAGTTACCGGTTTTCAAAAAGGATACGATAGAATGTCAGCAGGGGTGTCCTTTGTAGAGGGATGGTGTCCGGAAGAAGGAAAAACGAATAAACGGCTTAAGTATGTTACAAAAGTATTAGGTGGAGATGAAAAAACAGCAAGAAATTTGTTGAATAGCATCTGGAATTACATGTCAAACCCCAATAATATGTATATTGATTTGCAATCATTTGGAAGGCGTGAAGCTTATGTATTAAACACTGCACACATAAAAGTCAAAACCGTTAATAAGCTTTTCATCTGTTCAGAATGTATGAATATTACTCCATACAACATAAAGGGAATTTGTGATAAGACAAAGTGTAATGGGCATTTAATAGAGTACGATTATAAAACCGCATTAAAAGATGATCATTACTATAAATTATACACACAATTGGAGATCACGCCAATGTCTGTACATGAGCATACAGCACAATTATCCAGCGATAGGGCTTATTCTTATCAAAAAGATTTCAAGGATAAGAAAATTAATGTTTTAAGTTGCTCAACAACTTTTGAAATGGGTGTGGATGTTGGTTCATTGGAAACTGTATTTATGAGAAATATGCCACCATCACCAGCTAACTATGCCCAGAGGGCAGGACGAGCAGGTCGTAGCTTGAAATCGGCTGCCTATGCAATTACATTCTGTCCGAATAGTTCACATGATCTGAATTATTATCGAAATCCGGTTACTATGATAAAAGGTACGATTAAACCGCCAAATTTCAATGTTAGCAATGACAAAATTGTACTAAGGCATATTTTTGCATCTGCTTTTTCATATTTGTGGAAGTTATATCCGGATTTGTATAAAGAAACAATTGGTGAATTCATAATTTGCCATGGATTTACAAGGTTACATGACTATTTGAAATTGAAACCTAAAAATTTGAGAAACTATTTATTGCATGTGGTTCCAACTGATTTGCAGCTTTTCTTTGGTATTAATAGTTTTGAATGGGTATCACTACTATTTAATGAAAATAAAGAGAACAAAGGGTATTGCAACATTGTTATTGATAAGTATCATGATGATATAAAGACCTTAGAATTAGCAAAACTTGAATTGATTGAGGAAAATAGGAGTGGTGTTGACAGAATAACTCGTTCAATTAAAACTATTCAGGATCAAAGAATTATCGAGTTCCTTTCAAAGAATAATTTGATACCAAAATACGGCTTCCCCGTTGACACTGTTGAGCTTCAGGGGCTTGGATTGAATAATTATAGTAGCATGCTTCGATTGAATAGAGATTTACTATCTGCCATCTCTGAATATGCCCCGGAATCTGAAGTAGTAGCTGATGGTCAATTATATAAGAGTAGATATGTTAGAAAACTGTCCGGATATGAATGGCCTCATTATAACTATGTTAAATGCCCTGAATGCTTGGCACTGAATAGGACGATGGCTGTAAACGCAGTCAAAGAATGCCGTCAGTGTGGTAATGTTCTTAATGGCAGAGGACATCAGTATATCATACCGAAGTTTGGTTTCCAGATGGATATTGAAGGAGCTAAGGCAGTAGGTATTAACAAACCTGAAAGAACGTATAAAGGCTCTGTTTCTTATATTGGAGATGAAAATAAAATAGAATTTCATGAGTATAAGGTATGTGGGAATAGGATTCTACTTGGTAACAGTAAGATGGATCAGCTTGCCGTATTGAACGAATCCCCTTTCTATATTTGTGAAGTCTGTGGATATGGTAAACTAGATGAAAAATCAGCGGATAAGGTTAATGTTATTGAAATTAACCATAAGAATTCTAATGGTTATACTTGTTCATCTAACAGGCTTGTTTCATATGCATTGGGGCATGAATTACAAACTGATGTTGTACTTATTAAGTTTATTGATTCTAGAATTTTGAAGAAAGATGAGGCATGGACAATTTTATACTCTATGCTGGAAGGTTTATGCCGTAATTTAAATATTGAGCGGAATGAACTATCTGGCTGTTTACAATGGTATAAAGAAAATGAGAATTCCGTGGGTAACTTTGGATTTGTATTATTCGATAACACTCCAGGAGGCGCAGGGTATGTCCGTCAGTTAATAAATCCTGAAATTCTGGCTAATATGCTTAAGGAAGGATATTGGGTTGTAAACAACTGTGATTGTGGTGGAGAAGCGGCAGACACTGCATGTTATAGCTGCCTATGCAATTACTATAATCAGAAACAACATGACGTATTAAAACGGAAATATGCAATTGATTTCTATCAGCAATTTTCTAATTCAACTACAGATAATTGGCCTGCATCAAAGAATAATGAGGTATATGTACGTCATGTTTCAGAGACAACTGAGATTATCCATGAGGCAGAAATTGCAGCTACTAAAGAACATTTCAGTTAATAATGTTAGGATGGATGGACTGAATAAAGGATATGGAACAGCTGTAGAAGTAAGGAAAATGATGAGATATTCCCATATCGACATGTATTTTAAATCTAGTTTGTATTGAAATACCGATCAATGTATATTAAACCGAAATATAGTAAGCGCTTTATAAAAAGGTGCCTTGTTTCTGCATACTGATCATGAGAAAATCTCTATAAAACACTTATTGCACTTTTCACACCTTAGTGTGAAAAGTGGGATTTATGGAGGTTCCCATGAGCGAAGCTAAAAAACTGACTAACAATTACCGTCTGGAACAATGGACTACCATTATCCAGGAACGGATCAGCAGCGGCAAACAAGTTGAAGAATGGTGCAAGGAAAATAACATCTCAAGAGACTGCTATTACTACTGGCTCCGTAAAGTAAAACTTGCAGCCGTTCAGAATAATGCAATAGCAGAAATCCCACTGCTTCCAAAGGTGGTTCCGCTGATGCCGCCTCTGCCTGTCACTGAAAGCAGCACATCTGGCACTGCAATAATACTCAGAGTAAACGGCATCTCACTCGAAATACAGGACAGTGCATCCGATGTCATCATTGAGCGGACATTAAAGGTTCTGCAAAGGATATGCTAGGCGACATCACCAAGGCACAAGGTATCTATATCGTGTGTGGCTACACGGATATGCGTAAATCCATCAATGGACTTACAGCCATCATTCAGACATATTTGGGAATGGATCCATTCTCGCGTAAGCTGTTCCTGTTCTGTGGAAAACAAACGAATAAGATGAAAGCCCTTCTATGGGAAGACGATGGATTTGTGCTCCTGTATAAGAGACTTGAAGGTGGAAGATTCCGCTGGCCTCGGTCAGAAGAACAGGTTAGGGACATCACATGGCAGGAGTTCCGTTGGCTAATGGAAGGACTTGAAATCAATCAACCAAAAGCAATTCGTCCGGCACAAAAGGGAGCTTTCTGTTAAATAAAAAGTGGCTACAATAGCCTATTTTACTGGCTTTTTTGCGATTTCTATGGTATAATTAACCTATCAGCTTGATAGGAGAATCGTTATTAATGGATACAAAAGATGCTTACATCGAACAACTCGAAAATACAATAAATAACCTTCAACAACAGGTCAATAATCTCACTGAAATGGTTCTCTTACTCCGAAAGGAGAAGTTCGGCCCCTCCAGCGAGAAAGCCTCAAAGGAAGAAATCGACGGGCAGATGTATCTGTTCAATGAGGCAGAAACTCTGGCGGATTCTCCTGCACCGGAACCAGTCACAAGAAATGTGAACGGTTATACCCGGACAGATACAAAAACCAAACGTGCAGAGATCATAAAGGATCTTCCGGTTCGTGAAGTCCTATGTGAGATTCCGAAAGATAGCCAGTACTGCCTACAGTGCGCCTCTGACCTGAAGTCCATCGGGAAGGAAATCGTACGTGAGGAATTGGAATACATACCAGCAAAACTCAGGATCGTTCGTTATGTTCGTATGGCTTATGAATGTCCCAAGTGTAAGCATACTGACAAACCATATATAGAGAAAGCACCTACGCCAACATCCTTAATGAACCACTCACTTGCATCGCCAAGCTCTGTTGCCAATGTAATGTATCAGAAGTACGTCAACAGCATGCCACTGTACCGTCAGGAGAAGGATTGGGAGAACCTTGGCATTGCTCTAAAGAGAAGTACGATGGCCTACTGGATCATCCGCTGTTCTCAGGATTACTTCTATCCCATTATTAGATATCTGCGGGAACAGCTACTGAAACGAGATATCATCCATTGTGATGAGACACCCGTCCAAGTGCTGAAAGAGGATGGCAAGAAGCCTCAGACAAAATCCTTTATGTGGCTTTATCGTTCCGGTAATGATGGGAAGCCTTCCATTATCCTATATGACTACCGTCCATCAAGGAGCGGTGATCACCCGGAGGAATACCTGAAAGGATTTAAGGGCTATCTTCATTCAGATGGCTATGCCGGATACAACAAGCTTGCAGATGTTATCCGATGTGGATGCTTAACACACCTTCGCAGGAAGTTCGTAGAGGCTATCCCAGGTAAGAAAGCTAAGGATGCTCCGCAAATCAATGCCGAGATTGGAAGGGATTACTGCAATCAACTCTTCCACATCGAGGAAGGTCTACAGGATCTTACCCCGGAAGACCGATACACCAGGCGTCTTGAACTGGAAAGGCCAGTCCTCGATGCTTTTTGGTGCTGGCTTGAAAACCTGACAGTATTGAACGGATCATTACTCGCAAAGGCAGTAACCTATGCCAAAAACCAGAAACCATATCTGGAGAATTATCTTCTGGATGGAAGATGCTCCATTTCAAACAATGCGGCAGAAAATAGTATCCGTCCGTTCTGTGTCGGAAGAAAAAACTGGCTCTTCGCCGATACTCCGAAAGGAGCAGAAGCAAGTGCCGCGGTATATAGTATTGTAGAAACTGCGAAAGCAAACAATCTAAATGTCTATACGTACCTTCAGTACTTGTTGCTGTACATGCCAGACACGGATTATCATAACCATCCGGAAGATCTGGAACAACTTATGCCGTGGTCAGAGGCAGTACGGGCAGAATGTGGAAAGTAATCATCTGAGATTGGCTATTAATTATAGTCAGTGGTACTATGTCAAGAAAAAGTACAAGTTAAACGTGAACTTTTCTATTAACATGCCTCACTGTTTGTTTCCTGCCATTCCATTTCATCCAATCTATCCCAATATTTTGCCTCGTATTTGTTTGGTGAAAGAATCCACAATGACTATGTATTCTTACTGTATTGTAAAAAGTATCAATATACTGGAATACCAGTCGATACGCTTGATTATAATCAAATATCTTAAATCTGTTCAGCCATTCTCTTTTTATCAATGCATGGAAAGATTCTATGCACGCATTATCCCATAGATAGGCCTTTTTGGAGTAACTTCGGCATATGCCAGCAGTTGCTTTTATATAATCGCTACTCACATACTGTACCCCACGATCCGTGTGGAGAATTAACGGGGTACTTACATTTCTCGCATTTTTAGCCTTATTTACCGTATCTATTACCCATCTGGCTTCCAAGGTATCACTCAAAGTCCAGGCTATGATTTTTCGGGAATACAGATCCATGATGCTGGTAAGATATACAAAACCTTCAAATGTCCAAATATATGTAATGTCAGAACACCAAGCAGCGTCTGGTTTTTCGGGATTAAATTGTTCCTCTAATATATTTTTTAACTCATCACTGAAATCTGAATTTATCGTAGTCACAGTATAAGGCTTTATATACTGCGCTTTTATTCCAAGTTCACGCATATAGTTACCTACTGTCTTTTCGGCTATGCATTCTCCTTCTTGCCTCAGACATTCGGTTATTTTGGGAGCCCCATAATTATGATGTGAATCCTCGTAGATATCTATAATTCTTTCTTTAATGATATGTTTTCTTTTTTCTCTTTCTGATGGAAGCCGTCTTTTCCAGCTCAGGTATCCACTTCTTGAAACGCCTAATATTTTCAGCACACCGGAGACATTCAGCCGGCGTTCTCCCTGCTCCAGAAGCTGCTCCTCCTGTATAGCAGACTCCAAAAACAGGGCCTCAGTCATTTTCCCAGTATGCCGATTGCTTTTTTTAATATATCAAGTGCATCCTGGGTATCACGCAACTCCTTGCGCAGCCTTGCTATTTCCTTTGCTTCATCGCTTTCATAATTTCCTCGCCCTCTTGTGGGAACTGTACCTTCATTCGATGTATAAGCTTTTCCCCAGTTAGAGAGAGCACTTTTACTAATTCCCAAGTTCTTTGCACATTTTCCAATGCCTAAATCAGGGTGATCATTCCAGTATTTTACTGCGTTTACTTTGAATTCTTCAGTGTACTGTGTAGCCATGTCCATTCCTCCATATATTTTTATTATACTTCTATGTTAAGAAATTTCCACGTCTAAATTGTACTAATTATATTCTAGCACCACAGTCTCTTTTATTTACAAGGCACCCTGTTGTAAACCGCTTACGA
>JAEZTJ010000035.1 GCA_023421505.1 Bacillota bacterium | reverse complement strand
ATAAATCTACCTTCTTTCAGAAATGTTGCCGCAGAACCGAAAGAATAGGCAGGCTGGTTATAAGTGCATTTTAATGTAAAAAAATATCGGGGTAAAGTACTACCCCAATATTTATTATAGAACCTTAATTATAGTCAGTCTCTTTTATTTACAAGGCACCCTGTTGTAAACCGCTTACGCTTAAAGTTTGATATAAAACCTTAAGCTCTATTTTTTGTGTAGTATATTGTCACTTTATTTAAATTGATAAGGAATAATCTGGCAATATTCTTTTGCTTATAATATAATATATTTATAAAGGAATATGAAGACGAAATGACTTATTATACCAACGGGAAGGTAAGTGAATTGTCCTCAACAATAAATTCTTTATATAAGAGAACACTTATCTTAAGAATGGAGTTATAAGTATTTGAAGAAAATCCACCAAAAATCTTAACGCATATAGAAGTTTGACTACTGTTATTGTGTTGAGATATCATCGATAATTTCAATATTAATATAATATGTAAATTTATAAGGAGGACACAAACATGAGCAATTATCAATATCAAGTAGTAGATGGTAAAATGTTAATTCAGGATAGTGATTTGCAATGTGTTATATATGACCTTAAGGAAAACTTTCCTCAATTTTCTGAACGGTACAGAGCATTGTTAGCTCAAAAGCATGATATGAAATATGCAGAAGCATATTTAAATCAAATGTTCTTTGGGACAGACACTACACTCATCGATGGAGCTTTGATAAATAGTGCTATTCAGTTACTTATAAGATGCTTTACCAATCCACAAAATAAAGGTCGTCAATGTTTTGATGTGAATAAGGTATTTAAAAAATTCGTGAAAGAAATTGATGAAGAAGATTTAACACAACAATTCAAACAATTTTATGATGCCAGGAATCAGGTATTAGCTCATGATCAAATAAATCATACTGAAAATATGATTGGTTTGGTTGTCGATAAAAATAAAGAAATCGCTATTGATATTACGAGTTTAACTATTAGAACAGGTTATTTATATAAACAGAATCAAGTGTTACTAAAACGAATGATAAGCATCGTACAACGGTATATTGATTTTCAGTTAAAGGCAATAGAAGATATAATAATGAATGAATATAATCAGCTAGAAAAGAAGCCCGATCTTAATGAATTTAAGTGTCCTACAGTTCCTATAGCAACTTCATGGTAGTAATAGAAAAATTATTTAAACAAAAGAATGGAGTAAAATATGTGGTTTGAAATAGCTGAATACTTTTATGGTTCAAAATATAGAAAATTCAAAAAAATAAATGTAAATAAATTTATTGAGAAGTATAAAATACCATCATCCAATTTGGACAATTACACCAAAGCAGCCATCAGCCGTTATTGCAAAGAAAATCATCCTTCTATTAATAAATACTTACGAGAAAATAAAATCTTAAATGAGGAAGAAAAAGAATGTAGAGATATCTTAGATAATGTATTATCAAATGAGATAGGTGAAAATATTGTGGTATATCGAAAGATGATAGGAGATCCATTTAAAGGTGTTTTTTTCACCGAAAAAGGCTATATGAGTACTTCATTGATCGATGGAGATATTAATCAAATTCATCAAGGTGAATTTATGCTAAAAATTCTAGTACCAGCCAATTGTAAGGGGTTTTATGTTGATTATATTAGTTGTCGAAATGGAGAATACGAAATGCTCCTTAATCGAAATATAACACTAAAAAGAATAGCATATAAAAAACAGAAAAAAAGAATGTTAGTATTATGTTTAGTTATAAATTGTAAGGACTACACCATTTAATTTAATCTTACAAATTACAATTCACAACTTATCTTTATTATGAATATTATGAATAGTTGATGGGTTAATCGCAAACTTTTACATATGTTTTCAAACTTTATTGTACTTTTTTCAAACTTTATTGTAACTGAACAAAAAAATTGACCAGAGCAGTTAAGGTTTGCAAATTCATATACGTAATTTGGACATTTTAGTGGGTACAGAATTTGTAAAAATGCAGTTAAAGTTTGCAAAAATCTATGAAGGTTTATAAAATAGGCAAATTTACGTTAGTTAAAGTTTGCAAAAAACTAATAGGGCTAAAGGGTAAGATATACATACTCTTAACCCTATTTTATTTAGTGTAAACCATATGTAAAATAATGTTTGTCGATTTTATAAGGAATAATATGGTATTATTGTATTATTAGTATTATAATGTAAATTATATAATTTTGAAGTATATAGAAGTATATTAAAGAATTACAGAGTATAGCAATAACATGGGTAGTTGAATAAATAATAAAAGAGGTGAAAAAATTGAATAAATTATCTTTTATCCATCTTTCGGATATTCATTTTGTGAAATCAAGCAATGATCCATCAGATATAGATAAAGACTTGCGTGATGCAATAATAACCGATTTAGAAATAAATGCAAGAGAAAACTTGGAAAATGTAGCAGGTATTTTGGTTACTGGAGATATTGCTTTCTCAGGTAATAGGAAAGAATATGAAATTGCAAAAGAATACCTTAACAAAGTTTGTAATGTTTTTCATATTAATCCAAGTGATGTATATTGTGTCCCAGGTAACCACGATGTTAACCAGAGAGTAGTAAATGATTCAGATTTGATTTTTGCAGCACAGAATGCAGTTGATGAAAAAAAGACTATTGATGACGCTGATAAAACCTTTAGTAAATATATTAGTGACAATAATTTTAATGCGCTATTTAAACCTATAGATGATTACAATGAGTTTGCTAAAAGATTTGAATGCGATATTTCCTCAGATAATATATTTTGGCAAAAGGATTTTGTACTTGAAGAGAATCTAAAGCTTAGAATTGTTGGGATAAACTCCTCTTTTTTATCTAACAAAACGGATCATCAAAAAGGCAAGCCGGATCGTCTGATGTATATTGGACAAGCTCAAATTCCTTGCTATGAAACAGACGTAGCTACATTATTGATGTGTCATCATCCACCCCAATGTTGGAATTTCAAGGATGATATATTGCCACGCATAAATAAAAGAGCTGACATACAGTTGTATGGGCATATGCATTCACAATCTGTAGAGATTATGGATGAAAATGCAATACTATATTCTGGTGCTGTACATCCCACTAGAACTGTTGACTGGTTACCTCGGTACAACTGGATTACTATAAGTAGCAAAACTGAAAATGAGGAACGAATATTGAAAGTTGAAATTTACCCTAGGTGTTTAACTGATGACAGGGATTCATTTACCATAGATAGTACTTGTCCTTTGGGTGAAAATCATATATCCCATGAAATAAATTTAGACCGCAAACGTAAAGCTGCATTGCAGGATCGTAAAAAAGAAACATTCGTTAAAGATGAGACTGAATTATGCACACAGAGCACGTTAGTGGCCCAGACTTCTGAGCCAATAGATGAACGTAAAATTATTTACGATTTTTATGAGATATCTTGGATTGACCAAATAGATATTCTTACACAGCTATCGTTAATTACAAAGGAAACTTCGACCACATTGGACCCGAAAATGATAGGTGAAGCAATAAATCGTGCAAGAGAACAAGACAAGCTACTTGAGCTACACAAAAAAACATTAAATAAAATGGAGGAAAACGTATGAGAAAGCAATTTGCTGAATTATATTTGAGAGTATGTGCGGAACCAAAACCAGAGCAATTAGAAAAAAGATGGCAGGGAATAGAGGAATATTGCAATCAAGAAGAAATCGACATCTATAATCTTGTAAAAATGGCATATTCATTAAGTCCTGCTGATGAATTTAAAAATGAGTTTACTACAATATTTCAAAATATTGATATATCATTTCAGGTTAGCTTTATAAAAGAACAGGAACTTCTAGCATCTATTTGTTTAATGAAGCTTATGGAGGACACAGAGCTAAGTTTGCATATTGCACTTGCGGTAATATGTGTATCTAGGTATAATGTTGAAATTTTAGTTCCTGAATTAGGAGTAGCAGCCTATAAGGTTTTTGGTAAATCATCTGCTGAAATCAGAGAGAATTCAATAAAGTACAAAAAATGTTCCACTGTAAATTTAAACAAACTCATTGACTCACTAAAAGAATTAACTGCGTTAGAGCAGACTCATATAACCGGACTTTCAAATGCCTTAACGGAAATTGTTAAAAATATAAATATTATCGCCCAAAATCAAGATCAAACTCTTTATAGTATCAACATTTTACAGGAGGATTCGGATATTCTATCTTGGATAACAGGAAGTCGGAGCAACGAATTAGAGAAACCAATTACAAAGGGAACTTTACAGAAAGATGTTGCTTTGCTTCTAGCAAAAGAGTTAGCTGATTTTGTGCAAGTTATTCCAGGCCCTTATGCATTCGAAGCATTTCTAAAAAAAATGTTGGATAACTGCAAGAAAGAAACAAAAGAATATTCGCTTGTTACGATGGTGGATTCAATTGACGATGTACATAAATTATCGATTCTTTCTCGTTATCAAATGGATGGTGTTAAGCAAGAAAATACTCCGATACTATTTTCGATAAAATGTGCATTAGATGCTAAGCAACCGGATGTATGGAAAAGTATGGCTAGTAATAAGCTTTCTATTAGTGTTGAAGCAACAGAGCATGAAGCATTAGAATGGGCGAAATTACTATATTTTGAGTGCATACTTGTTAAAACAGAAAGTTGTGAATAACTTATGGAAAATAACAATGCTGAAAATAAAATGCCAACGTTAGAAGTTGAGCAATCATCGGATATTGATAAACTTATAAATGACGATATTGAAACATTGGATTCAGATGGAATTGTTGAAGAAGATGGGAGAAGCGGATTTATAAAGCTACCCCATGGACTTGCATTAACTGTTGCAGAAACATACCCCATTACTGCTTCGGAAATTAGCAAGACAATTATTCTTATAGGTCCCTTCGACAGTGGTAAAACCACAATTGAGACAACTATATATCAATTGTTTCAGCGGAAGCCCGTTGCAGGGTTATATTTTGCAGGTTCTCAAAGTTTATTCGGCTATGAAGAAAGATCATTTTACACTCGGTTAGAGTCTAAAAAAGAAACAGCAACAACACCACGAACAAGTAGATTTGCTACCGAAATATTTCTGCATCTCAAGTTGTATGATAGTACAACAAAAACAAAAACCAATTATTTATTTGGAGACATATCGGGTGAGGAAATTTATTCGCATTTAGGTAATGTAGAGACAATTTCTGAAAAAATGCCCTATTTAAAGTCGGTTGGTAGTTATGTTTTTATCCTTGACGGGAAACAACTCGCTGACATAAATAAAAGAAATGGTGCAATAGATCAAGCCTATAATATGGCACGGACGATATTTGATGCCAAGCTATATTCGTCATCTACAAAGGTGCAAGTTCTGATTAGCAAATATGATATTCTAAAAAAGAATGATGATGCTAATCTAGAAGCCACGATTGATAAACGAATTCAATGTATTGTTGATTTGCTAAAGAAATATGTGAGTGAAGTAACCATTCATAAAGTAGCTGCTATGCCAGAACTAGGTGATTTTGAAGTTGGTTATGGCCTTGAGGAACTGCTTAGCACATGGAATAAACCACACACAGGTAATCAAGTTGTTGAATCGTATATGATTGACTGTAAATTAAATTCACAGTTTAATAAGCTTATTTATAAAATGTAGGGAGGGTGAAGCCATGTATAGAAAATGTTTTATAGCAGGTTTACCCAGTGCGGGTAAAACTACTTTTCTAACAGCTTTATGGAATCTAATAAATTATGACCCTAATGCCAAATTAAAGTTGAACAAAATTGAAAATGGACAATATCTTGCGAGTCTTAGCAATAAATGGGCTAATATGGAGCCTTTGGAAAGGACAGTACCATCTGGAGAGCAAGCAAATATAAGCATTAAATTAGAACTGCCTAATAAGGCTACTTTTGATTTACAACTTCCAGATTTATCTGGAGAAACATTTCAAAGCCAATATGAAATGCGTGAAATTTCGGAAGAAGTAATGAAATATATTGAAGATGCGGACGCAGTACTTTTCTTCATAAATGTGAATAGTATTAAACTTTTGGGATTGATTTCAGAGCAAACTTTTATTCGCTCAAGTACTCCAACAACTAATAATGATATTGTAAATCGTAATCCTAAAGAAGATGACCCTATTCAAATACAGGTGATTGAATTACTACAGTTTATTTTATTCATACGAAAAAACAAGACGCTAAATATAGGATTCATGTTTTCTGCATGGGATTTAATAAAATCTAATTTAAATGATATTAAGCCGGAGCAATTTCTTGAGAAACAAATGAATATGCTGTGGCAATTTTGCCAATCAAATGATGATATTATTAAATATCAAACTTGGGGAATTAGTGCCCAAGGAGGCAGTTTTAAGGAGAAAGATTTACTGTTAGATAAGGAATATCCTTACGAAAGGATTATTGTTGAAGGGAATGATGGCTATAAAGGCTGTGATTTAACACTTCCTTTATATCTATTAATGGGTGATATGGAATGAACGAAAACAGAATAATTGTTCATCAAACATTACATGGCTACTCTAATGGTCATCATTTATTGGAAGCATCTATTTTATTATCGGATGATTCAAGAAGAAAAATGGATATTTTGAGCGATCTTTCGGGAACCGATGTTACAGATGGATTTGATTTTTACTATTCTGGATACTTTCTTGAAAACGAAGAACGGGTAGTACTATCAAAAACATGGTATGCACCTGAAATGTCCAGACCTGGCTGTGTATGGACACATTCGCTATTAATACCTATCCAGTCCGTGGCATTTTGTGTAGCTAATATTGATGTGTTATTAACCAAGTTTAAACGTCCTAGTATTAACGAGAGTCAAACAAAATATTCTGAGTCATTAGTCATTGATACGCATGAAGCTATATTAAAGAATTATGATGATAAAAAAATTCAATATCTAATTTGGGTTATGATTGGGCAAACCCCACCTAATTATATTGTAGCAAAAGACTCGGAAGAATTTATCAGGGAGCTTTTGCTTATTTGGTTTACGTGCTACAGCGAGTTAAGTTATGACTATTCTTT
>JAEZTJ010000088.1 GCA_023421505.1 Bacillota bacterium | reverse complement strand
GAACAAGAAGAAGGACCGCTACGGATACCAGGGCGGTAAATCCGCCGGGGGCCACATTAAGATAATACGAAATGAACAGACCCAGCATGATATCAACGATACTGAAAATAATTGAAAATATTAATGTGAGTTTAAAACTTTTACCAAGCTGCAGTGCCGTGGCGACGGGAAGGGCTATCATGGAGCTAAGGACGAGTACGCCTACGATTCTTATTGATACGGATATGGCGGCGGATACAAGGACAGAAAAAACATAATTAATCAGCCGGACTCTTACCCCCGCTATTTTAGCGGCTTCTTCATCATAGGCGATGTAAATCATCTGGTGGTACAAAAAAATAAGGGTCAATACGGAAATCGCGCTTAAAATCAAAACCATAAGCATATCAAACCGGGTCACGGTCAGGATACTGCCAAACATAAAGGAATCCGCATTTGCACGGAGTTTTCCGGAACTTATGATAGTAATCGCAGTGCCTACGCTTAAGGATAATACGATGGTCAGAATCAGATCCGTGTATTTTTTAAAATAACTGCGGAGGAATTCAATCAGCGCGCCGCAAATGGAAGTAAAAAGGAATGCACCAAGAATGGGATTCTGATTAGACATGAGGCCTATGGTAATACCGGCTAGCGAGGCATGGGATAAAGTATCCCCTATCATGGAATAGCGGCGAAGTACCAAAAAGATACCGATACAGGGGCATAAGATTGAAATAAAGATGGAAACGAAAATTGCATTTTGCATAAAGGTGTAATTAAACATGGCTGTCATCAACCTTTCCTGTTATTTTTAAAAATTCGTCGGCGTATTGCATCGGAGTGCATAGGTGTCCCTGTCCCTCCATCAGATGGTAGATTAATGTTGAGTTAGAAATAGCGGCATCCAGATTGTGTTCTACTGAAAGGATGGTGATTCCGTTTTCTTTGTTTATTTTTTTTAAAAAACTATAAATTTCCCTTTGCGTTTTTATGTCCACTCCGGTGGAAGGTTCGTCCAGGACCAGCAAATCAGGGTTTCCCATCAATGCCCTGGCGATCATTATTTTTTGGCTCTGTCCCCCGGACAGATTGCCCATAAGTGAGCCCGTAAAGTCGGACATTCCAAGCCGCTGCAGATTTTCTGTTATGGTACTTTTGTCTTTAAGCTTTAATAGCTTTCGATATGAATTCAGGACCTCATAGACCGTAATGGGAAAATTTGAGTTTGAGAAATCATTTTTTTGCGGAACATAACCAATTCTTTCTGCTAAAGTCACAATGCTTCCTCTGGAGGGTTTCATAAATTTCAACAGTACCCTCATCAGAGTACTTTTTCCGCTGCCGTTTTCACCTACTACCGATACATATTCCCCTTTGCGTATATCCAGCGTGATGCCGTTCAGTACATAGGGAGGTGAACCTGTATAAGAAAAAAATAAATCATCTGCTTTAATCATTTTTAATATCCTTTCTGCTTTAATGTAATCATAAATAATTGCGAAAAATAATTTAGTTTTTCGAATATACCATATAATTGATACGAATTTCATAGCTTCAATTGTCCTCCGGGCAGGCTTCGGTTCTAAAATTGTATTAATTGTGGTATATATATGCTCGTATTCATACTGAACACAAAAATTGACCTTTTGACACTTAAATTCTATTAATGCGATCATCACAAATATTGTAAACGCAAATGCGAAGCATTTGCACTTGACACAGAAAACATTACCAGTTATTATATTAATGCAAGTGAGAAGCATTTGCAAGAAGAATTTAGGAGGGTGATAAAATGTTAAAAAGATGGATGATGATGTTATTATGCATGATTACTGTTGTAAGTTTATCGGCATGCAGCAGTAATAAAAGTCAGGAAAGCAAGACAGATGAAAGCAGTGAAACGACTGCCGGTACTGAGCAGGTAAGTGAAACAGAGGACAGTACCGTACCAGCAAGCGAAACGGCTGACAGTACGGAACAAACTAACACGGCGGATGAAAGTAAAATCAAGGTTTCCGTATCCTTTGATGCAATGCAGGAATTTGTCTATGCGGTGGGAAAAGATAAAGTAGATATTTCAACGATTATACCAGATGGTATGGAACCACATGATTTCGAGCCAAAAGCACAGGATCTTGCCCGTCTTAGCACTGCCGGGGTTTTTGTGTACAGTGGATTGGGCATGGAAGCATGGGCGGAGGAAGCAATTAAAGCTGCTGATAATGCAGAGCTGATTACCGTGGAAGCATCCAAGGGAGCTGATACGATTGCGAATACGGAGCCTGAGGAAATAGAAGAGCACGGACAATATGATCCCCATATCTGGCTTAGCTTAAAAGGTGCCCAGCTTGAAGTAAAAAACATCAAAGATGCACTTGTTCAGGCAGATCCGTCCAATAAAGACTATTATGAAGCCAACTGCAATGATTATATTTCACAGCTGGAGAACCTTTATAGCGAATACAACGAAAAATTCCAGTCCGTGGAGAAAAAGAGTTTTGTAACCGGACATGCTGCTTTCGGATATCTCTGCAGGGAATTTGGATTGGAACAAAACAGCGTGGAAGATACCTTTGCAGAGGGTGAACCCACCGCACAGCAATTGACTGAACTCGTAGAATATTGCAAGCAAAATAAAGTGACTACAATTTTTGCAGAAGAAATGGCAAGCCCGGAGGTTTCCCAGACTCTGGCAAATGAAGTAGGTGCTGAAGTAGAAACCATCTATACCATTGAAAGCAATGAGGATGATTTAACTTATTTGGAACGTATGGAGGATAATCTGGCTAAGATTTTTGAAAGTTTAAAATAGGTGTCAGCAAAATTAATAAGGTTGTTTTTATTGAATCCTGCTAAAATGACATAATGTTAAAATAACATAATTTTAAATAATAGCACAGATTTCGAATGTATACTCACTAATAATCAAATGGGCTGCATAGCTGCGGCCCATTATCCATGTGCGGCAAGCATGGATAATCCAATGGGGTGCGAATACCAAATACGAATCTATTAAGAGAGGGGTTAGGAAGCAAAAAATTAAATCCCAAAGTAGAAGAGGCTGCGTTGTATATCAGTAAGG
>JAEZTJ010000093.1 GCA_023421505.1 Bacillota bacterium | reverse complement strand
CACTTTGTAATCATGTAACTTAATATCAATTTCATCTATGATAGGTAATATAACTATCTTTCTACTAGCTTCTAAATGGCTAATTGGCTCTTCTTTCGCTTCTACAACTGTGATAGTACAATTTATTCTGTATCCATATATATATGCTGTTATTGTTGCAACTCCGGGACTTATAGCCGTTACCTTCCCTGTTTTTGTTACTTCAGCAATATCAGGATGGTCGGATTCCCATGCTATATACTCAGGGTTTAAATTAACAAGTAACTGAGTAGTATCTCCAGTTTCTAAAGTAGCCTCTGTTTTATTTATATAGATGTAGCTATCAGCAGCTTTGCATGGATATATTATTGCAAAGCTAATAATTAAAGATAATAGAATAGTGATTACTTTCTTCATTAAACCGCCTCTTTCCATATATTTCATTATACACACAAAAAATTTAATTGTAAATAAAAAGATGCCCCATATACCATTTCCACACAGTACACAGGGCTCTTTCTCTATTTATCCAAAAAATATATTATCATATATGGTATAAATTGTATACTATTAATTATAAGATATATTTTAGATTTGGTGTATAGAGTGTATTAATAAATGGTGCCAAATCTGTGGTAGTTAGAATTAGAAAATCATATTATACAGAAAATCATAATATGATATTGAAACTAATATAAAACCCGCCTAACTACTGAATTATAAGGTATTTCAGCAATATGAAACGTAATGATAAATAACGGTATTTCTTCCTATATAATATGCCAAGATGAACCGCAGGTCGTGGGTTCAAATCCTACTGCCCCTGTAACAAGAAAGAGTTCATACGAAAGTATGGACTCTTTTCTTGTTACTCAAGGGAAGTCAGATTCGAAGCCACGACCTGCGGAGCAGGTTGGGACGCCTCGGAACGAGGCGGTGTTCAACATTCTACTGCCCCTGTCAATACAAAAAGTTCACTCGAATGAGTGGACTTTTTGTACTTGATGCATCCAGCGAGTTATTCGGTAATCTCCTTGAAAATGCTTGTGAAGCCTGCGAAAAGGTAAAGGATGGCGTCTACATCACTTTGACTGTGCATATGGATAATGAAAGCCTGTGATTTAAGTCAAAATCATATTTCATGTCGGAAAAATCATGTTTCATGCAGCGGATGGTTTTGGAAGAGGAAATTCTGATAGACTAAATACGATTATACGATATTTCGTTCAACTAAATATGAAGGAGGAACAAGATTATGAAAAAACGATTGATGAGCATCCTGCTCACCCTTTGTATGGCACTTTTATCGGTGGTCGCCCCTTTGTCTGATTCCGCGGCTTCGTCTACTTATACTCCCCCAACTGTAGTTGTTGAAGGCGTTGAGGTTTTAGCGGACGGGGATTACTATTTGCAAATCCTCGGCAAGTGGGTTTACCCCGTGGTAACAAACGCTGTTTGGGTTGTGCTTTCGGACAGAAAACCCGATAAACCGTTTACGGTAAGCCGGGTAAGCTACGATAAAGACCGCGGGCCGAAGTATTCCATCTCCTATGACGGGAAAAGCATCGGGGTGCCGTCAGTGAGTGGAATGCAGCTAACTTCCGGGTACGCGCCCAATTTGAAAATCAGTGTTTATTCCGGTTTCTGCACCATAAGGGATTACACCAACCAAGCACTGCTGGTCACTGCTAGCGGTGGGAGCAGCAAAAATGGCACAAACGTAATTGTTTGGACAAAGAAAGGTTCCGCGCCTGAACACGGAAAGGTAACATTTTTCACACCGGAGGACGCGCCGGATGGACCTTCAATCCCTCTGCTTGCGACTACGGCTGCCCCATCAGGCAAGTCGACTAAGCCTGCCGACGGCTGGTACAGGCTTAAAATGAATGGGGACGCCGCAATGGACATGGACGGGTACGTCGATTTTGACGCCAAGGGATATGCAGAAATGAGCGACAGGGGTTCTATAGCAACCACCGATGGAGGAACCCGAACTGACAGCCAGAAATTCTATCTAAAAAATAAGGGCAACGGAAAAATAACGCTGAGAACAACGGACGGCAAGTATTTGGGAATAGACGGCAGCATAAAAGACGGAGTACAGATAAAAAAAGTGGACACCTCATATCTTTGGAACGTAAAATTCAGCAAAGTTCCGGGGGTAGAAGGGAATTCAAATATAACCTACGGGGGACTGCGCCCATCCGGAAACAAAGATTTCGTAGCAGCAGCTACTTTGTTTATGGCGAAAGGTAATTTCTTGATGAAGGAATATAAAGTCATAGAAGGAAGCAAAATCTTTATGAGGTCGTCTCCGAATACTACCCCAAAAAATGCCGGATTTGCATTTATTCCTGTGAGTGTCCCCACTTCTGCAGACTGGTACAAGGCACCCGCACCTGGATCCGGCGGTCACACGAAATCCTTAACGGTGGGAGATATGACCCTAAAAATATCGAATGTGTATTCGATGGGGGCAAATCTAAATGTACCCGGCAAGCAGGATATGGGTGGCTATCTTATGCATATGTATTTTATTGTCGCTGCCACCCCCGGAACGATTAAGATAACAAATTCTAGTAAGAAAAATAGTAACGGCCAAATCTTGTATTGGCCTTTGAATACCATTGGATTTTCAAATTCATTTATACCGAAACCAATATATCCGGATCGTGATTATGCCGCTGACTACGATGATGCGGAGTATCTTCCGTTTAAACAAGGCACCACTTCCATTGCAAACAAAGCTTACTATGACGTATCATACACAGATGGAAAACCTATCCCCGGTTATCCAAACGGTAATTATTGGAGCATACAGGTATTCTTTGTAGATTCCGCAACAGCGGCTAAATCCGTAGGAACCCCCAAAAAATATCCGGCAGGGGGAGGCACTAATGGCGGCACCTATGTTGTGTTCTCAGTAAAATAACACGATTCACGATCGAAAATGATAACTAATAAATAGCTAGTATAATCAAGGGTTTCCGCGATTGACTAGCTATTATTTTTGCCCGAGGTGGCAAATTTGTGCCAACCGTTTAAATTTTCCACTATTATAAACTTGTTATTTTTGTGTGATTGCGAATATATGCAGAGTCATTAAGAATATATTAAGGTAAGTAAAATTTTGGGGAAATATATGACAATTCATGTAGTACAATATGGTGAAACTATTAATTCAATAGCGGATAAATATAACGTTTCAACAGATAGATTGATGCTTGAAAATGGAAAGATAAATACTGACAAGTTAGTTGTTGGAGAAACCATAGTTATATTGAAACCGGAGATTACTTATACAATCCAAGAGGGCGATACCTTAAGCAATATTGCAGATCTATATGAAGTGACTGTTTTTGATTTATTTAGGAACAACCCATATCTTTCTACCAGAGAATATATTTATCCTGGAGAGACGATCGTAATAAAGTATGAGGGAAACAAACTTAGAACCATAACAACAAATGGTTACGCATATCCATTTATAAATATGGACGTTCTAAAGATGACATTACCATTTCTAACATATCTAACTGTTTTCGGCTATATAGTTACAGCAGAGGGAGTTATAAATGATATTAATGATACAGCGATTATAGAAGTAGCGAAGGCATATGGGGTTGCACCCATCTTATCAATAGAAGCGTTATCAAATAGTGTGGATGAAGAGCTTTATATAATACAATCAATTCTTTTGAGCCAGGAAATACAGGACTATTTCGTGGATAACCTTATTAAAATCTTACGTACAAAAGGATACAGTGGATTGAATTTTAATACACCATATTTAACCCCGGAAAATCGCAGTCTTTATGAAGAATTTATTCTAAGACTTGCTACTCGTATTGAAGCTGAGGGATACCTAGTATTCGATACTTTTACACTACGTGTATTTCAGTTGTTGACCGGAACTATCTTTATAGGACTTGAATATTCTAAACTTATTCAAGAATTAGATGGAATTACTTTGATAACTTATTCATTTGGTTATTCTGAAGGAATTCCTCCTGGAACGTTATCTTTGGATACATTCAGACGTTTCTGGGAATATGCAGTTAGATTAATTACACCAGAAAAAGCATTTATGGGAATACCAGTTAATGGATATGTATGGCAGCTTCCATATATACCATTTAAATCAAGAGGTATGTCGGTTAGTTATGATTCGGTGCTTAAGATTGCATATGATCAAAACGTTGAAATCCAATTTGATGAAATAACTAATTCAGCATATTTCGTCTATATTTCTGAAAATCAAGAATTTATAGTAAGGTTTTGGGATGCAAGAAGTATAGATAATTATTTAAATATAATTCTGGAATTAGGGTTGAATGGTATTAGCATCTGGAATATTATGTCTTGGTTTCCTCAAATATGGTTGATTATTAACTCTATGTTCATTATTGATAAAGTATACTGATCTCAGCTACTCTTTTCCACAAGAATAAAGCAAACCGAAACCCAGATGAAAGAAATCTCCGTAGTCTCTTATGCAGTAGCCTGAAATATAAACCAGTCATCCTTGACTGAAAACTGGAATACACCTCCATGTTTTTCCACGATATGTACCATGCTCTTTGTGCCAAAGCCATGCCCTTGTTCTTTTGATATCGGAAGCCCCTGCTGGAATATCGGTTCTGTCTGATAACTGTTGCGCAGGTCAATACACAACTTATTATTTTTGGAATACATACGCAGCAGAATAATGCGTTTGTTGCTGTCGGGTATCTGTTCACACGCATGAATAGCATTTTCCAAAGCGTTTGATAAGAGCGAGCAAAGTTCCGTGTCACTAAAGGGTAGTGCTTCAGGCATCTTCACATCTATCGTCAACAGGATTTCCGATTGTTTCGCTTTGGCGGCGAAAGCAGACAAAATCAGATTGACGGTTTCATTTTTGCTAAAGCGTATGGGTGTGATGGCGTCCATATCGGACTGGGCAGTTCGTAGGTATTCTTTGATCTCTTCTATATGTTCCTTGGAGGCTAACCCCTGCAAAAGCGCAAAATGGTGGCGCATATCATGTCGATAAGATGCGGCATTCTGCTGTAGCTGCCGCAGAGTGGCGAACTCTGTCTGCGCCAGTCGGAACTGTGAATCAAGCATATCCCGCTCTCTTTGGAGGATTGCTTGTTTTTGCGTCTCAGCATAGTAAAGGATAACAAACACAAAATAGAAAACAGAAACAGTTGAGGGTATGAAATGCACCGCCCATTTCGTGCCGCGATAAAGCACATCGGTGTAGATGGTGGTAGTGTAGTCGAACATATAATAAAAAAGCGGCACCCCTCCTAAAAACAAGCAAGATTTAGCGGACACCTCCATAAGCCGCCGGACGGACCCGGCCACATACCTTTTCAGGAAATAGTAAAACAGAAACACCGTTGCAATATAAAAAATATGGTCTGCAAGTCCACTGTCTATGGCAGCTCCCGCAAGGAAACCGACCAAGCGCGGTGCTTGACAGCAAAGATAGCCAGAAAGCACGCCAACAGCGGATATGAGCCACGGACGTTTATAGTATAGGGAGAATATCACTATCAGCGGCAGGTGAATAATCAGCGGATACAGCTTTGATGTCAAATCCAAGCCCAAGTACCACCAACTGGCGGTCTGAGCGAAAAGAAAAATTACACAGAGCAAGCCAGTGACGAGCCGGTTTTTTCTTGTGGGTTCTACTCCCGCAATGAGAACTGACACCGTTATTCCAAAGACCAGAGAAACCCCAAAGCGTATGAGTCCTATCACTGTTACTACCATTTTAAGGCACCTTCCTCCCTTTGATTATTCCTCATCCATTTGATAATTCAGATATTGCTGCTTAATCTCCTTTGCCTTGCCCTGTGCAACAGGAACAGAGGAAAGAGTCTGTAAGGTTATCTGATGGTTTTCGATGGTATCTACATACTGCAAATTCACAAGATAGGAACGATGGGGTTTGATAAGGCACCCATATTTCAGAAGGTTATCGCAGACAGAGGAAAAGGCTTCACTACATTCGATGACCTTGCCGGAGCGCAGATGATAGAGCACATTTCTACCGATGACTTCGGCGAAAACCAAGTTGGAGATCAGTATTTTTTGTATGCCCTCAGTACTCTTTACGATAACCGCATCCTCATCTTTTTTCAATTTGCTCTGCTCCAGCACATCGTCAAGCGTGAAGAACAGTTTTTCCTTTGAGACTGGCTTTAATACATAGTTGATGGCTTTCACCGAATAGCTTTCCAAGGCAAATTCGGGCGATGAGGTAAAAAATAAAATCGGTGCAGTTTTGTCAAATGTACGGATTTCCTTTGCGACATCAATGCCCGTAAAGCCCGGCATAATAATATCCAGACAATATAGATCAAACCGCTTACCTTTTTCCAAGGCCGAAACCAGCTCAAATCCGTTTGAAAAGGCGGTGTATTCACAGCTTAGATGTTTTGATATTCGGTACAAATCTATCAGCTGTACCATATTGGACAACTCATCAATATTATCATCACAGACTGCAATCTGCAGCATAAGTGGTCCTCCATTTCATTATTATTTTATGTCACCAAGACAAGTTTACCATATAAATCAAATTCCTGAAATATGATTCATGTCGAAAAAATCATGTTTCATGCAAAATGCGGTTTTTTCGGGATTTTTCTGATAGCTTAAAGATATGAAATGAAATTTCTAGAGGAGGAAAACCAATATGATAAAGCGATTTATGAACATCCTGCTTATTATGTGCATGGCATTGACCCTGCTGCCGATGACATCTGCCGCCACCACATCCACTTCAGCTGGCACAGATACAGCGGCCCCGGCACACGGCAGGCTTGCGGACGGCGGGTATCATATCTACTGTTTGTCAGGCAGATATGTCACTGTTGACACATATCCATCTTTACGCAGTGTGCAATTGGCCTTCCCCGACTCCACCCCTGTAGTCTTCTATGTGGAAAATAAGGGGAACAATCAAATAACCCTGAAAGTTGAGGACCCAAATAGCTCCACGGGGTATACGTATGTGGGAATAGATAGTTCTATAAAAAACGGCGTAGCGTTAAAGCTGGTTGACGACCCTTTCCTTTGGAATACCTACGCCGAACACGATACTGATCTTGTTTTCAGCCTGCGCCCGCCTTCTGATACCAAAATGTTTGCCGGCGCTTCAGGGGGAAGCAATGAGCCAAGAACTAAAATTATATTGTGGACAAATACCAGTATGAATGCCGCAAAACATGGCGAGTTTAAGTTTGAACCCGTAGCCGCTTCCGTCAAAACTCCGGTTGCCACCGATTATTCCTTTGCCAATTTGACACAGACGCAAGGTTCGGTTACACCCGTAAGGATAGAGGGGAAGGGGAAGAATTCCCCCGGCGCAGTAACGGTTATGTACAATGGCTCAACTACCCTGCCTACGAAGGCAGGATCCTACCGCGTAACCTTTGACGTGGCCGCAGAACCTCCCGCTTGGAACGCGGCAAGCGGACTGGCAGGCGGAACCCTGGTTATTGCGCCGAAGCCTTTGACTGTCGAACCTGTAGGTCAGGTCATCAAAATGGGCGGGGTTAATTGGCGTGTGCTGGACGTGCAAGACGGGAAAGCCCTGGTACTGAGCGATTTAATACTGGAAGACAGGTCCTTTCAAAAGGATACCTCCCTCTTGAACGCATGGGTGGACAGCCCTTTGCGTGCCTACCTTAACGGCGATTTCTACAATAAAACATTCACCAAAAGCGAGAAAAAGCGTATCGTTTCCACAACTCTTGTGAATAACATTAATCCCCTGTATAGCACTACAATCGGAACCGATACCAAAGACAAGGTTTTTCTGCTGAGCATCGAAGAAGTAGACCGATACTTTGGCAATGACAAAGCCCGCACCGCATACGCAGACCGCAGAACACCTGCATTATTATTCTCGTCGATAAATGATATGACCGCTAACCCTTATGATGGTATATATCAGAATTACACGACGTGGTATTGGTGGCTTAGGACTCCTGCACGGAGTGAAGACCGTAAAGTCGTCTGTATTAGCCCTGACGGCGAGGTGTCCAATAGAAGCATTGACGTAAAACACGGTGTCCGCCCCGCTATGTGGATCAACGTGGCAGGTGGCGGTTTTAAGCCGTATCAGCCACTGAAGTTTAACAAGCAACCTAAGTTTTTCACCAAGGAAGACATGGTGCTTGCGATTGCGTCAGACATAATACATACATACGCCGGCGACTGGGTGTTTAAGTTCGGCTATCCTGCGAGAGGCCCCGCTGTTGAAAAAACTCAGTCGACGGTCGGAGAAGGAGGCGCCATGCCGCCAGGCTACAAGTGGGGGTATTATGTTTATCGTATGCGTTGCTGGGGTGTTTTATCCCTTGACAATTTTGACCCCTTAGAGAAAGTAACCTATGGACAATTTAAGGATTACTTGATGAAAACTGTAACCTGGAATTGGGAGTATGGCGGCCCGGAACCCGGTTCTGCAGTCCATAATGCTTATAAGTCTTCCAAAAACAACTTCCTTGCCATTGCGGAAAAGAGGGCGGGCATCAGCGACACGCGTGCGAACGCCAACCCTAAAAAAGAGGAAATTAAACGTCTCAGCCACGAAGTCATAGATTGGTTTGATGCTGTGGGCGTGGCTAATAAAGAACGCTTACTGGAAAGTCCCACAAAAACCGAGTACAAGGTTGGCGAGAAATTTGACATCACCGGGCTTCTTGTGGTAACCGGTCCTTATGGGAAAGAAACAAACCTCAATGACAAGCTCACCTTTACTACATCGGGAGTAACGTTGACCCCGGGACGTCCGTTTCAGACCGCCGGACAGAAATCCATAGACGTAAGCTATAAGGGCACAGAGTTACTGACTTATCAGGTGAACGTGAAGTAGTGTTCGGAGGTATCGGTTCAATATAAAAACAACAACCATGAAGGAACTTAAACTGCCTGAACCGACGAAAATGGGAGCTACCTTCTTAGGATGGTATCACAGCAATGGTACAAAATATACCGAGCATCAACCAGGCATGAGGACTAGTATAGAACTTAAATCAAAATGGGCAGGCGGACAAAATCGTTGTCTGTCTGCCCATCAAAAATAAAAAAGGAGACTTTATTATGCTGCCAACTTTCATCACAATCACCGTAATTGTTGCGGCTATTGTTCTATGGATTATCTCAACCCAGCGCAGACTGGTAGTGATGGATGAGAATATCAGCAATGCCATGAGCCAGATCGGGGTGCAGCTTTCCAGCCGCTTTGACGCTCTGACGGCCCTTTTGGATTTGATGAAGGGCTATGCCAAGCACGAAAGCGAAACACTGATTGAAACAATCAAATCAAGAAGAAGCTTCATTACGGCAAAATCAACCCCGGATGATGTGATGCGTCAAGAAGGGATTATTTCCGAAGCCTTGGGCAGGGTTGCCATGGTAACGGAGCAATACCCCGAATTAAAAGCAAACCAAACGTATATCAAAACCATGGACGCGGTGCAGATCTTTGAAAACATGGTGCGCACCAGCCGACTGATCTACAACGACAGTGTAACGAAGCTGAACCGTGAAATCCGAATGCTCCCGGTCTCCATGATTGCCGGGATGCTGGGCTTTCGGCAAAGAGAGTATCTTGTGGAGCAAGCTGATGCCGGCTAACTACCGGTTACCAAATTGAAGTTAGTATCCTAAACAACATAGTAAAAACATCGGGCGCTTATGAGGATAAAAATATTAAGGAGGTATGATTCTATCATAGTCTTTTTACTTTGTCATATGGTAGTGATTATTGTATATTCATAAAAGTGACTTGATTATGAAACATGTCTTAGCTATAATATAGAAGATAGGGGGGATGAACTATAAAGAAAAGCAGGAAACATTGTGCATAGCAAGGGCTATTGCATATCACTCAAACAGAATATCAATAGCCTTCGCTATCCTAAAGAATAATTTTAAGGAGGGCACAATGGGCTATGTTCAAGCTTTGGAAATTCTACCCGAAGAATTGATTGAAGAAATTCAAGAATATGTTAACGGGCAAGTTATATACATTCCAAAAATAAAATCAAACAGATGTAAGTGGGGAGAAAAGACAGATACGAAAGAATATTTCAAAGAAAGAAATTATGAAATATCTAGTAGTTATAAAAACGGGACGACTGTTTTTGAACTGTCAGAGAAATATTTTTTAACCCCTAAAAGTATTCAACGTATTATACGGAATACACATATATTATGAGTAGATGTGCCACTTTACTAAGTGGCACATCTATTTTTTACAACAATGTATGTTCCTCTATCTGAAATTGAAAAGGGTATAATGGATCTGTAAAAATAACTAAGAGAACGAAAGGGAAAATATCAAATGGAAATTGTGAAAATTATTGATAGCGATAAAACAAAGTACATGGAATTACTACTTATTGCAGATGAACAGGTAAGTATGATAGAGAAGTATTTGTATCGTGGTGATATGTTCGCCTTGTGTGATGATGATGTTAAAGCAATTTGCATTGTTACACAAGAACAATCCGGCGTTTATGAATTAAAGAATATTGTTACCGTTCCTGAATATCAACGGAAAGGATATGGACAACATCTTATCTCATTTATTGTTAACTACTACAAAAAATCCGGCAACGAGTTATATGTTGGAACAGGCGATAGCCCTATGATACTTCATTTCTACGAGAAATGCGGATTTCAAAAATCACATATTGTTAAAAACTTTTTTATAGACAATTACGACCACCCTATGTATGAAAATGGAGAACAGTTAGTGGATATGATTTATTTGAAAAGACATCTATAAAAAGGAAGTTATGCCGCCAATACGTTTTATTCCGAAAGAGATACGATTCGTGCGGTAGGAGATACAGCTCATGCGGTAAACGGTTTTATAGGGTGAAATTTGATATTATTATGTAGAGCTATAGAGATTTTAATGTTAGATAATTACGAAACTATACTTACAATTAATGAGTTTCGCAATTACCTATTTTTAATGTAATAGGGGGGAGATATTCTATGACAGCAGCCACGCTTGGCTGGTTTATTGCAGGAATCTGTGTGGCAGCATTTGTTACATTGTGGTTTAGTATAAGTTTCAAGGAATTATCCGCAAAGCAGAAGAGTCTTGATACCATCAGGGAGCAGGTGCAAATGCACCGTAGATTACATATGCAGGAACGCGGTGGCGAAAATGATGCAGCAGCACAAAAAATATTAGAGAATAAGCTTATGGTTTATAGGGAGGTGGAGAAGAACTATAACGCCATGTTAAAAAAACCGATGAATCGCATACCCGCATATATTATGGGGTTTCACCCTGCCGGAAGGGAACATGGAATATAATTTACGCCTGTGAGGGGGGTAAAGTATGAAAAAAGTAACCACCGTATTCAGCGAGGAAAAAGTCGATGGCTTTAATGATTGGGTCGCTAATGGCAGAGTTGAGTGGCAAGTCTACATCGTTTGGCCGTCCACAGGTTTTGCACTGGATTATGCTAAAATCAAAGTTTTCTATGCTAAATAGTTCACAAATCAATCAGAAATGGGATAATTCAAAATGAAAAAACTACTTAATGCAACTGCACTTCTGACACTCACACTAATATGTGTTAATGGACGAGGTAATCGCAGGATACCAACAGATGCTTGATGCAATGCCTGCTTTTATGGAGAAAGTGAGCCAACCATACCAAGAGGACTAATTCGATGCCAAAAAGGTAGCAGTTGATGGGAATACAAGGAGGAGTAATCCTATGAAAAAACGAGTAATGAACTTAATGCTTTTGCTGGCTATGGTGCTGACCTTACTGCCGATGTCGGTGACAGCTGACAGTTGGCCGTTTAATCCAAGTGACAAAAACTTAGCCAACGGCAAAATTAAATCAGGCTGGTACATAATCTATTCCCACGATATGGGTACTTTCCGCATCGATGGCAGTACGGTAGTACCTTCGAGAAGGGCAAAAGAAGTTTTCTATTTTGAGCATTTGGGTAGTGATAAATATTATATTTACGACCCGAACGGTAATTATCTTGCCTTTGAAGGCAATTATGCAGGCAAAAAACCTGCAGAATCTGCCGGAATCGTCGTTAGTAAAACGGCTTGCAAATGGGTAGTGTATGCTTATAACGCGGGCGGATTTATAGAGTATAGCATTGCCCCCGAGGCAGATCACGGCTTTGATATTTCGACTGGAATAGAATCCTGCACAGCAACTAAGGACAGTACGCTGAAATTAACCAAAGCGGTGAATATTAATTTCAGGGCGAAATTTACCGTAGTCAGTGCACCTGGTGAACTAATCCCGCAGTGGTGGCAGGAATACAAAAATGGCGGTACAGCACCGTCTGACGGTAAAGTGTACGTTGTTTCACTTCCCATAAAAACAAAGTATGAAGTTGGCGAATGCTTTAACCCTCACGGCATTCTCGTAAAGACTCGTGTCGACCAAGAAGAAGTCGATGTTTCGAACAAAATCACTTTTCATACTGCCGGTACGGTACAACTGACGAAAAATCGTTCGTTCACTATCGCCGGAACAAAGGTGGTTGAGTTAAGATATGAGGACAAAAAGATAGCGGAGTACACGGTAACAGTGGAGGAAGCAAGCGCAAAGCCCACACCTTCGCCCGCACCTCAACTCCCGATTGCTTCAAAGAAAGTCGGTGAGGCAACACTATCTACGTATATAATCTGGGGCGACCCGAAGGATGAGGAAAAATCAGACGAAGACAATATGTTTGGTCCCAATCCCAATGCCGGTAACTATGGATTTCTTTCCCCTGTTTCTCAATTTGTTGACCCGCAGGGAAAATTCGCATTCGCTTATGACCTCGGTGAGGATGGTGATGAAATCTACATTAATAAAGCGGACGGCACGTCCATAATCCTCCAAAAAGCTGCGCCGCAGTTAGGGGCGGTGACACAGGATTCTGATGGCTACTACTATACCGTGACGGGCAAGAGGAACGGCGCAGTCAATTCCAATAATGCTGACGTGAGCGGTAAATACGATATGAGCACTAATACCGTGTTTATATCCAAATACACAAGCGAAGGTGATCTCGTCAAGACGACAGGTTTTGTCGGTAATTTATCCTCTGTGGCTGGCACCCGTACACAAAATCCATTTTGTTACGGCAACTGCTCTATTGCGATAAACAACGGCGTATTGGTCTGCTCCTATGCAAGGCAAATGTACAACGGACATCAAGGAAAGGATGTTATCGCGGTTAAGACGAGTAATATGTCAAAGGCTTATGATAACCTATCGTCTACCCCGTGGGTAAGCCACTCGTTTGACCAACGGGTTATATGGTACTCTAAAGCAAAATCATGGCTGTTCGTTGACCAAGGTGACGCCTACCCGCGCTCCTTTGTGGCAGACTTGCTTAACATAAACAGCCTCAAAGCTACGCGCAATACAATTCTCACATTCAAAGGCGAAAACGGTGATAACATGACCAACGCACAACTCGGTGGTGTGGCTGAAACGGCGAGCGGCGTGATGGTTGTCGGTGCGGCAGGCAAGAACGGAGCGCAGGACGCGAAACAGCAACTGTTTGTTACCGTATTCGACCCAACTAAGAGCGGTAGTATTAAAATAAGCTGGCTCACAGACAATGCTGTTGTTGAACCACAACTGGTGAGTATTGGTAATGGAAAGTTCGTAGTGCTGTGGGAAGAACACGGTAAAACGGTTACAGCGTACTATATGGTGCTTGACGATAATGGAAAGAAGCTTGTCGACAGAACGTCACTCGGTAACATTCGCTTACATGACAACGAAGACCCCGTCTTGGAGGGGAATGTAGTCCATTGGGTGTCAGAGGAGGAAGGAGTATTACTACACTACGAATTGCGATTTTGACGAAAATGGTCTATGTAGAAAGAGAAAGGTAACGATAGAATGGGAAAGCCTTACAACTCAATGGTTGTAGGGCTTTTTACTAGTGTAGACAGATAAGTGTATCAAAGTTAAATGGTAAACTTTGATACTTCTAAATTAAATTATAAATAGCAAAAGAAATTACCTAACTTTTATAAATTTAATAATTTATAATTCACTTATAGAATAACGTTCGAATGGAGTTAATATGAGTAGCAGATTTATTGTATAGTCGAATTATGAAATTAAATACGTTGGAAAAATGAAGTGTTTGTAACGGAGGTCTTAGTGAATTATGATAAGAAGTATCAAAGAGAAGCTACATAAACTAAACCTTAGGAGCAAAACAACACTTACGATGTTAGCTTCCTTTTTAACTATATTTTTAATTAGCATAACGGTAGTAACATATATTTTTAATCTTCGTGAACTTAAAAATATTAAGGACATGCTGGAGGATGATTTTCAAAGAATGGAAAATCAGTTGGACGAGTATATCAACAGCCAGCATATGAATGCTTATACGGTAACCTTCAGTAATTGGGCGCAGCAGCTTCTCAGCAAGAATATGTTTTCTACAGAAGCAGAGCTTCAGCTTTATAAAAAAAATGCGGTACATTTTTTAAGTAGTATCTCATCGATGAACAGAGATATGGAATGTGTCTTAATTACAAAGGATAATCATGTATTTCAGAATAATATTTCCTATGTCTTTGGTAAGGGCTATGGCTACAGACTGGAACAGCAACCCTGGCATCAGGCATTGCTTAATGAAGGTAAATACATAGACTATATGGGTGAAGATCTTTTTTCGAATGGTAAGGACGAGCCATCGGTTGTTATCTTCTATACAGCTAATAATATCTATAATTTTAGCCTTATGGGATATTATGCGGTTAACTTGGAGTACCGTCACTTTGATTTTCTAGAAGAAGCTGTTTCCGATGATGCAACAATTATAATAACAGATGAAGCAGGGAATTTTGTCTTATCAAATAGGGAAGTTACGACCGAAATGGAAGCCCTGCTGAAGACAGGTGATAAGGGTAAAGCAACAAACGAATTGGAATATGTTGTATATTCTAATACACTGATGGACGATCATTGGAATGTATGGATTATAAAGGAGAACCACACGCTAATTGATACCTTCAGTATATATCTATATACCTTTGTAATTCTTATTCCGGTGGTTATGATTTTTATGGCATTATCCTTGGTATATGTTCGACATCTGACCACTCCGATTGTTTTATGTACCAATGCGATGAATGAAATAAGAAATAATAAATTCGGTATTGTGATTCCGAACAGGTATAAGGATGAAATCGGAGATATGATTAAGGGCTTTAATGATATGTCAGGGCAGCTGCTTAATCTAATTGAACAGAACAGAATTATGGACAAATTGAAGCAGGAAGCTGAAATAAAGGCACTGCAAAAGCAAATTAAACCGCATTTTCTATGTAATACGCTGGAAATCATAAATGGTATGATATTATCGGGTCATGAACAACAAGCAATCAAATTATGTGAGATGCTAGGAAGACTTTATCAATATGATACGGAGAACGAAAAGATAGTATTTGTTAAGAAAGAACTTTCGTATATCAGGAATTATTTAAACATTCTTCAATACAAAAATAAAAACTTATCCGTTTCATACGAGATAGAGGATGAAGTTTTGGATTTGCCGATTTTAAAATTCATGCTACAACCGATTGTAGAAAATGCAATTAAGCATGGCTTTCGAAAAAAGGCTGTTGATTGTCACTTGACGATAGCAATAAGTCTGAATGATGATCTGCTTTACGTTAATGTCACGGATAATGGGAATGGAATTCCAGAGGAAGTACTAAGTAATATCATAAATCAAATGCAGCAGGTTCGGAATATGCAAAAAGCAGAATATTCTGGACATATTGGAATTATCAATACATATTACAGATTATTTCTGCAATATGGCAATGATTTGGAATTTCATATAAAGACGAAACAAAACTATGGGACGAATGTAGAAATCCGTATTCCTGTAAGGAGAGATATGAATGTATAAGCTATGCATTGCTGAAGATGAGTATTATGTACAAAAGAGCTTACATACAAGAATTATGATGATGCCCTTCGATATCGATATGAAAGGGTTTGCTTCAAACGGAGAACAGGCATTGGATCTTTATTACAAATACAATCCGGATATATTCCTCGTAGATATCAATATGCCGGAAAGCAACGGTTTCTATTTTATTGATAAAGCGAAAGCAGATCCGAACAATAAAACTATATTTATCATTATAAGTGGGTACAGTGATTTTACCTATATGCGACAAGCCATCCAATATTCCGTATTTGATTATGTAAAAAAACCGATAATACAGGAGGAACTGGAGGATGTGATAAATCGGGCAATTCAGCTGCTTGAGCGTGAAAAATCGGAAAAATTTCTGCTTTCTAAGGATTATGTTTATTATGATGAATATCTGAGTGAGATAGCAGGGCAAAAATTGCAGGGTACCATCCTGTGCATATATGACAGAAGCAATGAAAAATTTGCTGAAAGTTACGAAGCTGCCGAACTGTATTTGAATCTAAGCGAATTTGGCAACATGAAGACAATATTATTAAGAAATGTGAAATCAATCTGTTTATTCTTTTTGCAGGACAGAATAATTCCTTTTGAGGAACTAAGAAAAATAAACAGGAATATTAACCAGGATTTATCAAAAATTCTAATTAGTACTTATTTGAATGACGATGATTTTGAACTGGCTTTGAATAGTATTCAGGCAGCACTGAACAGACGCTTTTTTCATAACTTTAATTTTCTGTTATTGAATCAGAGTGAGAACGATTGTACCAATTATTTGTATAATCTAGAGTTGCTAAAATATGCCATTGATCAAGGGGATGCGCAGACCTTTCGTAATCAGATTGCCAATAAGCTTGAGAGGATAGCACAGGAACGAAATTATCTTCAACTAAATTCCTATTATTATCAGGTTATTCTGCTGTTGATCAATAAGTATAGCGAGAATAATATGAACGATCCGGAGTATGTGAGGAGGGAGCTAATACCATTTGCTCTTGGAAAATTTAACGAATACAAACAAATAGAGTACTCCTTGCTTGATATGGGGACGGAACTTATAGAGAATATACGCAAAAAAAACCAATCTTTGGATTTGATCAGTAAAGTATGTATCTATCTTCAAAATCACTTCAGTGAGAGTATCACCTTAAATGATCTGGCGCAGTATTTTTTTATCTCACCCAGTTATTTGTCGCATTATTTCAAGAGTAAAAAGAATTTAAGTGTTGTTCAATATCTGCAGGAGATTCGACTAAATAAAGCAAAGGAGCTTTTGAAAAATACTCAATTGTCAATTGCTGATATTGCCGATCAAGTAGGATATCCTGACAGTAATTACTTTACTAAAGTATTCAGAAAAGAATTACAAATATCTCCCAGCGATTACCGTAAAACAATGATTTAATCCAAGAATAAAGGTCTAATAGTAAAATCATGCTTTCTATTAAAAATAGATATAGAAAGCATGATTTTACTATTAGATGTGATAAATATTACTAATGGTTACTGAGGGTAAATGGTATACTGATTGTACAAAAACAATATATGGATGTATAATCCATATGAAGGGAGAGTAATTATGCACAAAATGTTAAAAAAATCTCTTAGTATACTGTTGGTAATGATTCTGTCATTTTCGTTGACAGCCTGCAGCAGTAAAAAGGCTACAGACACAGACACTGGGAAGTCCTCCGATGAACCGGTAGAAATTTCATTCTATTCCTGGTGGGCGGACGCAGAGCAGGAGATGGGTAATGCTTTAATCGAATCCTTTGAGAAAGAAAATCCGAATATCAAAGTTAATGCAACCTATATTTCTGAAGCAGATTATCTCAGTAAATTAAACGCTTTAGTTGCAGCAGATAGTATGCCGGATGTATATTATCTGAATGAATTTCTTGTAAATGAATGGGGTAACGCAGGAGTTTCAGCAGATCTGGTTCCTTTGTTTGATAAGATAGGTGTAGATTACAATAAAACATGGATTGACACAGCATTATATAAAAGTAATAATTCCATCTATGGAATCAATTATGGTTCTACTTCAATCGTACTTTACTATAACAAAGAGATGTTAAAAAATGCTGGTATCGAAGCTCCTGGTAAGGATGCGTCAAAGCCTTGGACTTGGGATCAATATGTAGATGCAGCAGTTGCCATGACAAAAGATATGAAGGGAAAAGGTCCCCTGGATGCAGGCTTTGATATTAACAGCTGTACTCAATTCGGAACAACAATGTCCAGTACTTGGATTTACTGGTTGCCGCTTGTTTATGCAGCAGGCAGTTCCATTGCGAATGATGCAGGAGATACGTTACTGATTAATTCTGAACCAGCTTTAACAGCAATTCAGAATATTGCGGATCTTAGTAAAGTTAAACAATGTGCTCCATCTGTTGGTGTAACCGACAGCGTATTCTCTGATACTTCCGCTATGCTTATGAATAATCAGTTGGGTATGTTTGTTGGCGGTACCTTCCTTCTTGGTAACTTTACGAAAGAAAATTATGATGTGGGTATTGCACAAATCCCTACCATGAATGGCGCTCCTGCAAGTAACATGGTTTGGTCAGCTGCTTATTCCATGTCAGCTAAGTCAAAGCATCCGGAGGAAGCAGCATTATTCCTTAATTATATGGCTGATTTCAATCATTCGGTTGATGTGGTACTTGAAAATGATAAGTTGAGCTTAGGCAGTCTTCCTTGTACAAAGGATACTCTAGATGAGACAAGCAAAGAATATGAGAATTGGACAAAAGCTTATAGCCCGGCTATGGCAGAGGTTACAAGCGGAATCCTTGCAAATGCTTCCCGTGTAGGGGAGAATGTTACATTAAAGAATTTTTCGGTCATTATGTACGAACGTTTAGTACCTGCACTTGATGAAGTATGGCTTGGTTCTAAGACCGCAAAAGAAGCAATCTCTGCAATAGAAGAACAGTTGAAATCAGATCTTCAGGGAACTTGGTAATAAATAAATGTAAAAGGATGTATTATAATGGCCACTCATGTTCTGAAAGTATTCTACTACAGCTGGGTGGCCAGAATACTATTAAATGGAATGACCGACAAGGTGGTGGAATATATTGAAAAAAACTACAACAAAACCTATTAGTAAAAGTATTGAAAAATCACAGGCAAGGTGGGGTTATTTTTTCATTATGCCGGGAATTATCGGATTTCTGTTGTTTAATCTTATTCCCATGATTTTTAGCCTATTCGTCAGCATGACTGACTGGAACATTATTACACCTATGAAATTTGTAGGATTTGTTAATTATAAAACTGCATTTAGCGATCCCTTAACAGGGAAATCCTTATTTGTTACCGCTTACTATACCTTATTGACAGTACCTTTAATTACAATAATTTCGTTATTAGTAGCTATGCTTTTAAATACGAAAGTAAAAGGTATTTCGATATTCAGAACGATATTTTATATCCCTTCTATTGTACCTGCGGTAGCAAGTGCAGCAATGTGGATGTTTATTTATAATCCAACCTATGGATTACTCAATGGTGTATTGCGTAATCTTAACTTACCCACCAGTAACTTTATTTATAGTATAAAAGGAGTTATACCCTGTCTGGCTATTATGGCAGTATGGGCTGCCGGTAATACTGTAATTGTCTATTTGGCTGGTCTGCAAGGCATTTCTAACGAATTGTATGAAGCAGCTAAAATAGACGGTGCGAAGGGCAGGCAGATATTTAAATCAATTACAGTACCCCTTATTACGCCTATTATATTTTTTAATATAATAACAACGACGATTGGCTGTCTTCAGACATTTACCCAGTCCTACATAATGACGGACGGTGGTCCGGCTAATTCTAGTTTATTCTTCTCATTATTGATTTATCGTAATGCATTTAAATACGGAAAAATGGGTTATGCTGCAGCACTTTCCTGGATCTTATTCGTATTAGTCGGAATATTGACTTTACTCATCTTTTCTTCATCAAAAAAATGGGTTTATTATGAGTCGGGAGGAGATAAGTAATGAGAAGTATGAAATCGAAAATCAATAAAACAAGTATGGTAACCTTAATCCTTATATCTGTTATAATGCTTTTCCCCTTTTTTTGGTTGGTTCGAAGTGCATTTATGTCAGATAGAGAAATTATGTCAATGCCTATTAAATGGATACCAGAGAGAATGCGTTATGAAAACTATGGGCTTATCTTTGAGAGGGCACCTTTTTTAAGATATTTCTTAAACTCAATATTACTTGTTGCGGTGAATGTAATCGCGCAAGTGGTGAGCTCCAGTTTTATCGCCTACGGATTTGCGAGATTTCGTTTTAAAGGAAAAAACTTTTTATTTGGAGTAATGCTTTCTACTATGATGATACCCTATACGGTTGTCATGATACCGCAGTTTATGATGTGGCAAATGATTGGCATGTATAATACTTATATACCTCTTATGCTTCCCGCTTTTTTCGGTAGTGCATTTAATATGTTCCTGGTAAATCAGTTTTATCGCGGAATTCCCAAAGCTTATGATGAAGCCGCCTTGGTAGATGGTGCTAATTATCTTAAGATTTATTTTAAAGTTATCATCCCTATGTCAAAACCGGTATTATGCTCAGTAGGTGTATTTACCTTTATGAGCACTTGGAATGATTTCCTGGGACCCTTATTATATCTGGAGGATGAAAAACTGAAGACAGTATCACTTGGTCTGCAGACTTTCATCGGACAATATACCGGATCCTGGAACTTATTAATGGCAGCCTCTTCTTTAGCGATTATTCCGATGGTATTTATCTTTTTCTTTGCACAAAGATATTTTATAGAAGGAATTACATTTTCAGGTTTGAAGGGATAGAATATATAAAATAAACAGAATTAGTAAGAAGGAGAAATAGAAGCATGTTTAATTTAAAGGAAATTCCTTTCAGTAAAGCAGGAGCCTATATGGTAATATCAGATAATGATGCTGATTTTCATGGAATGGGTAACGCACCCGGATTATATTTAAGAACGATCCATGGCTTTTCGAAAACACCTTTTGTTGCCAAGCTGATACCGACGGAGAACGGAAGAATTACAGAATATCATTGTGAAGCAGAACCTGACCAACTAATCATTAAGATGAAGAATAGTCAGATAAAAGTATGCTTTCACGACGATACTACCATTTTATTTAAAGGGGTTGGAGATAAAGCAGGAATTACCTTTGACTATTTGACTGCGGGCGGACCTTATGATTATATTTATGAAATTCCCTGTGAAGACCAGGTGCGCTATATGTCGAACTGCTTTAAGAACAACTGCAGATATTTAACCTGGGCAATTAAGGGTGATACATCACTGGATCAGGCCTGGAAAGAAGCTACAGCTGAGTATAGTAGGATGCAATTTACTTCAAAGGAAGGGAACCTATTGGTTGTCCTAAAGGAAATAGAGATAGAGTGGGACGGTAGCATTGAAACCTACGATTATGATACCTCTCAAGCAAACACAGCAGAGGAGTTTCAGGAATTTTATCATTCAATGCCTACAGTTCCGGCAAAGTATGAACAGGAGAGAGAACTGGCTTCTTACTTGAATTGGTCCTGTTATGTAAGAAAGGATGGATTCCTCACAAGGGATTCCATGTATATGTCCAAGAACTGGATGTGTAATGTCTGGAGCTGGGATCACTGCTTTAACGCGATAGCCCTTTCCTATCAAAACCCTGAAAAGGCATGGGACCAGTTTATCGTAATGTTTGATTTTCAAGATAAGACGGGATTATTACCGGACAGTATAAATGATGTTCATATTGTATGGAATTATAGTAAGCCTCCTATTCATGGCTGGGCATTGTCAAGAATGTTGAAAAACATGCAGCTTACCGACGAACAGACGGAAGAGGCTTATATCAAGTTATCAAAATGGACGAACTGGTGGCTTCTATACCGTGATCATGATCATGACGGAATCTGTGAATATAATCATGGTAATGATTCTGGCTGGGACAATTCTACCGCTTTTCGAATTCAGCCTCCGGTAGAGTTGCCGGAATTGCAAGCCTACTTAATTATACAAATGGAGGTTTTGTCAAGTCTGGCAATGCAGCTAAAAAGAGAGCAGGACGCTTTACTGTGGCAGCAAAAATCGGAAAACATGCTAAAGCTGATGCTGGAGCATTGCTTTGAAGACGGCATGCCAAAGGCTGTTAAGAATGTGACTCATGAAGTGATAGAAACAGACAGCTTAATTCTATTTGAGTCCATTGTATTAGGAAAGCGTTTACCGGCGGATATCAGAGAGAATATGATCCGAGTCTTAAAGAGTGATAAATTTCTAACAGATTTTGGCTATGCTACAGAAAGTACGGTAAGCAAGTATTATGTGTCTGACGGTTATTGGCGTGGGCCTATCTGGGCTCCGAGCACCATGATTTTACTAGATGGTCTGTACCAGTGCGGTGAAGAAGAACTGGTAAAAAATGTAGCTGATAAATTTGCCATGATGATTCAAAAAAGCGGTTGTGCTGAGAACTTTGATGCATTAACAGGGGAGGGCTTACGTGACAAAGCATATACCTGGACCTCTAGTGCCTTCCTGGTTATGACACATGAGTATTTGACATAGTAAACTGTTATCATATACCATAGAATGAGCACGCTGTACTCATTCCAAGCTTCTTCATCACTATTAGCGATGCCGTGAAACGACATCATGGAGGATTAATATGAGAAAAGCATATGAAATTCCAGGCTACAGTAACAAGGTAATTCTTGGTCAGGAGGAATCTCTTTTTGAGATAGTAAGCAAGAGTAATCGTACTTACTGCTTGGAGTTTCCTAACATTGAAATTGACGGGAATATAATTGGTAATCAGTTTTGTTTTACTGGAATACAGGAAGAAATGCTGCTAAGCAACGGTGGCAGAGAGATCGTAGCAACCTATCAATGTAGTGACACTTTGCAGTTGAAAGTACAGCTGCGGATATTTCCTAATTCACCGTTTATTAAATTCAGATATCAGTTTAGCAGTGACGGAACTGCCATTATGACCAAAAGTAACGGAAGGGATGAAATATGCTATACTAAGCTCCAAATTGAAGGGAAAATAGAGGCTTGTACAGAATTGCAATTTGCTCAATATGATCCCTATCTACACAGTTATTGCCCCAACCTTGAGGCTGTTATCCCAGAACGCAGGAAGCAGGGAATATCAGTAATCGGACCGGCAGTAATTACAAGCAATGAAAGTGATTGTGTGTTACTGGCGTATGAACATGGAGCGATGTACCCGGATGGATTTTTGGATTTCAAAATACAAGAACATGATACTATGACGATAACGCTGCAGGCTAAAAAAGGGAACTATTATTCCGGTCAGAGAATAACAAGGGAAAAGCCCTTCCAATCCTGTTGGTTTGAAGTAGCAGTCTGTGAGGGTGGACAGGAGAATATGTTCCGTTATTATCGGGAGTTTATTCTAGACTATATCAGCTTAAATCATGCTTCCAGAGAACCCTATATCTATTATAATACCTGGAATAATCAGGAACGTAACCGAAACTTCAAGAATTTACCTTATTTATCTGAAATGACAGAAGAACAGATGCTAAAGGAAATAGATATTGCCTATCGATTGGGAGTTGACGTATTTGTAATTGATACCGGATGGTATCAGAAAACAGGAGATTGGGAAGTAGATCAGCTACGATTTCCCGGAGGATTTAAGCATATACGGGAGAAGCTGGAAGCTTACCGAATGAAATTCGGTCTTTGGATGAATCCACTTGCAGCCGCTGAGACATCAACAATTTTTAGGGAACATCCGGAATATTCGGTTGAGGACAAAGATGGAATGAAAAGCCTGGGCAGGATATGGGAGACAGAAGAGAGCTATGAGATGTGTTTCGCTTCTGATTACTCGGAGTATCTGATTGATACTATGCTAAAGCTGCATAGAGAAATGGGAGTCAGCTATTTCAAATGGGATGGGATAGGGCAATATGGGTGTCAGAGTGCTAAGCACCATCATGGAGATGAAAATAACTCCATCAAAGAGCGATTAGAATGCTACAGTTATCAAATGGGTATACAAATGATAAGAATAGTTGAAGAGGTAGCCAGGCAATGTCCTGAAATCATAGTTGATTTTGACATTACGGAAGAAAAACGGTTTGTAGGCTTAGGCTTTTTATCCGTTGGCAAGTACTTTCTTACGAATAATGGACCATATGCGAAGGATTTTGAACTACCGCAGCAGCTAAAGCTTTTTGGGAATGAGCAGGAAGTATTTATGGAACCCTTTATGAACATCTTCAGTTTCCCAACAGTAATGAGATCCAGAATCTGTAGGCAGAATGTCAAGTATGATTTTATTGCTCCCTCTATTCTGTTTTTATCACATTTCTTTCCTGATGGGTCTGAGAAAATTAAGAGAAACGCTATGGCAGCTATGAGCCTTGGAGGTAATGGGATCTGGGGTGACCTTCTTAGCTTAACCGACCAGGAAATAACGAAGTGGAATGAATTTATTAATTCTTATAAGCAAGTTGCTGGAGTAGTAACACGATGTTACCCTGAAACCACAGGTTTCCTTGGTTCCAGCCCGGAAATCTATGAAAAGATAAACTATAAGGAAGGCATAGGTCTGATAGCCTTCTTTACAAATGCAGCTGGCACCTATACTTATATAACAAAGCAAATCGCTCCTGAACTTAAGCTTCAGGTAATAGGTTCTGACTTATGGGAACGAAGGACGGATGGAAGTGTAATGCTTCAGATAAGTTTGGAGAATAAGGATTCAAAAACTATCTTAATATTAACGGCTTCAGCCGAATAGTAGATAAACAGGAGGTTTTTGTAAGTTATGACAAACGATGAGAAAATATTAAGAGGACTTACTCGTGAATTGGCAGAAGCAGCAAGTGACGAAGTGAATGTCAAACGTAAGGAACTTCATAAGGCAGTTGTAGATTTGCATATGATAAGACCGGTCATTCTAATCGACGAGCTACCGTGGAATGAATTAAATCAGATGGGGGAATTGACACCTCTTTGTACGGATCCTTACTTAAGGCAAGTGGAGTCACACATCAGGCAGACCTTATATCGCTGGAGACACTTCCCTGCCGATATGGTGATACCGCCGTTTTTAAGTGTGGGAAAGGTGATTCACTCTACTGGTATCGGTTTGGATCTGAAGGAAGAGACAATTTCTACTGATGTGAATAATCATATCAAGTCTCATAAATTCATCGATCAAATGGACGATGAGTCCTGTCTGGAGCTTCTTCATAACGAAGTTATCACTTATGACAAAGAGGAATCCGAGCGCAGGTATCAACTCCTCGCCAATATGGTCGGAGATATCATGCCGGTTAAGCTGACTGGCAGCCGCTGGGTTTTTGATACGCTTTGGGATGATGTGGCACAATTGCATGGAGTAGAAAATACGCTGATTGATTTATTAATACGTCCGGAATATATGCATGAGATAGCTGAGAAATTGACTTCTATATTTCTAGATAAAGTACGACAATACGAAGAGCTCAATTTGTTTGAGGGATATCAAGATACTGTGCACTGTACCACAGCCTATACGGACGATTTACCTTTAAAGAATTTTGACGGAGAACATTTTAAAGCCAAGGATGTCTGGGGAAGAGGTGCGGCGCAGGTATTCTCATCAGCATCACCGGCACAGAGGGATGAATTTGATATCACCTATATGAGGAGAGCTATGGAGCCCTTTGGTCTGGTATACTATGGCTGCTGCGAACCTCTGCACAACCAAATAGATATTGTATCAAAACTTCCGAATTTAAGAAAGATTTCGGTTACCCCGTGGGCTAATTATGACATTGCAGCGGAATGCATCAATAAGCAATATGTAATGGCAGCGAAAGCGAATCCAGCAGCACTTGCCATAGCAAATATGGACGAAGCTTTACTGCGGAAGGAAATAACACATATCTTTGATGCTTGTTATCGCAACGGAGTTGCCTTTGATCTCGTGCTTAAGGATGTCAGCAGTGTTGCTTATCATCCTGAAAACCTGCTAAAATGGGAAAAGATTGCTATGGATATAGCAAATAACTATGGCGGATGATTCCTTATCAGAGCCTATGCGGTAGAAATGCTCTTTCTATCAGCGATTATGGATTACGTCGTAAAGAAAAAGTCTTGAAATCTAATGATTTCAAGACTTTTTTGATTCGTTCGGCATGGATGGATAAGCAAATAATTAACGATGGATAAATTTATTGTTATTAATATTAGTGTCAATTATAATGAAGGAAAGGGGTATTATAGTGGACGTGTTTCGCAATTGGTTACTTTTATGAATAGATAATTGCGAAACTATAAAGTTTTAATAATTGTATACACAACATATACTATTCCTTCGCTCCAACGCTCCTATGAGCTAAAGTGTTTTAACACTTTAATTCCGCTCCGGAATAGTATATGCTGTGTATACAATACTTACAATTATTGAGTTTCGCATTTATCTATACTTTTATAAATTATGAAAGGAATATGATATGAAAAAAATAAGTGTTCGCAGTAAAAATAAAGTCAGCTTACAGACGAAGCTGATACGGTTGTTTCTAATTGCTTCTGCCATACCGATTCTATTTATCAGCTTTTTTTCTTATTATAACGTATCGTATACCTTAAAAAATAACACAGATGTATTAATACTCAATAATCTGGAGCAAACCAGTAAAAGTCTTAATATATGGCTGGAATCTTACGAAGACATACTTTATCAGTTGTATACGAATGATGATGTAGTTACCTTAGTTGATAAACTAAATGTGGGTAAGGATGTCGCTGTATCAAAAAACCAGTTAAGAAGAATTTTGCAAGGTGTTTTATATACGAAGAAGTATATAAGATCCATCACAATAATAACAGCAGGTGGGATGCTAATATCCTATGATCAAATGTCCGCTGTATCTAATGAACAATCTTGGATTGAACAGTTCAGTCTTTCTCAGGTTGAACTATATAAAGAAGTTATAGCCGATAGTACAACGCATACATATCCTACTGAATATGGAAAAAGTTTTGCCAATAAAGATTATTATTTATTTCATTTAGCGCATAGTGTAATTGATTATAAGAATTTAAATAAAAAAAATGCTGTTGTTATAGTCAGTATCGATGAAAAATTACTGAGAGAAGCTTGCCTGTCGACATCTGATACCGATGATAGCATGAGCAGTTTTAATTTTATTGTTGATGAGAACGGCAGGGTTATTTCTTATATCGATCAGGATAAGCTTGCAGATAAAGTGACAGCTTCCTATTCCTCTATCGATGAAAGAAAGAAGGCATATCTGAATTTTGTCTCTAAGGATAGGAAAATAAAAAAAGACTATCTATCTGTATATGTTTATCATAACGATTTGCTTAACTGGGATATTATTAATGTCACCAATCAGCAGGATGCCATCAGCACATTAAGCCTACAGCAGAGATTTCTTATTTTAGTTAGTGTGCTTTCTTTGCTAGTAGCTATCCTTCTTACGGTTTTACTATCAAAAAGATTGGTATCATCAGTAAAAAAAGTAGTTTCAACAATGCATGTAGTCAGTACAGGTGACTTAAATTCCAGAGTGGAAATTGAAAAAAAGATGCCGATTGAGGTAGAGTATATCGCGCTACAATTTAATGAAATGATTGGCAGTCTTGATGCTGCCATGAAGAGTGAAAAGGAGGCGGGAGAGCGACAGCTTGAGGCAGAAATAAAGGCTTTGGAGGCTCAGATAAATCCTCACTTTCTTTATAATACTCTGGATACTATTAATTGGATGGCAATCGACAAGGAAAATTATGATATCAGTAATGCAATCAGTTCCCTCGCTCAAATTCTTCGATATGCGATTACGAACAGTAATGCGATGGTTGAGGTTAGACAGGAATTAGAATGGTTAAAGAATTATGTGAACCTGCAGCAAATCAGACTTAAGAATTCATTCCGATATCAGGTGGATGCAGATCCCGAGCTTTTAAATTGCAAAATTCATAAACTTATTTTACAGCCCTTTATTGAAAATGCAGTTATACATGGATTTGAAGGCCTGACCAGAGAACATTACTTATTAGTCAGGCTAGAAGCTCAGAATGCTTTCATCTGCATAACAATCAAAGATAATGGGAAAGGGATAGAGCCGGCATTAGTCAATGAGATTAACAATAATGTGTTTCGCAGTATCAATAGAGGTAGTCATATAGGTATGGAAAATGTAATCTCTAGGATGCATATGTATTATGGAAAAGAAGCAAGTGTAAGGGTTAACAGTATATTAGGAGAAGAAACTGAAGTTATTCTTTTAATTCCACGGAGGATATAGATATGCGGATAGTTGTTGTTGAAGATGAGATAAGAATTCGGGAGGGAATATGTAATTTATTGGTTAAGATGTTCCCGCAGCATGAAGTGGCGGGGAGTGCTACGAATGGTAAAGAAGGACTTGAGCTGATACTTGAGCAGTCTCCGGATTTAGTTATTACGGATGTTAAGATGCCAATTATGGATGGGCTGACGATGCTTTCTGTTCTTCATGAAAAAAAGATAAAATGTAAAGCGATTGTATTAAGTGCATATATGGAATTTACCTATGCCCAGCAGGCAATTCGATGGGGAGTAAGTGAATATCTGGTAAAACCGTTAGTGGTAAATGAATTTGTACAGGCAATTAAAAATACAGAAATACAGCTCGAGGAGCTTCAGAAACAGAATTCAAAGACACTAGAAAGATTCGATAATATATTGCTTGGTATAATATTCGGTGGTATTGAGGTGGATGAAGGTCTGATTACTTTTGTTAAAAACAAGTATGGAATCGAACAGGATACTAAGTTCAGTGAAGTACAGATTTACTTGGGAAAACAGTATGATACAAAGCTTGAGGCAACAAAGCGTAATTTGGCTACCTTTCTTTCAGAAAGAAAAAATTTAAGCTATTACCTTCTAGAAATACCTAAGGATAAGCTGGTGTTAGCTATTTTGTACGGCTATAAGGAGGAACAGGAAATTGAGAGATGGTTTCAAATGGGAGTAATATCTCAAAATCGTGGCATAGGTGTAGCAGACTGTAATTTTGGATGGATTAACACGGTGGGAATGAAAGAATTAAGAGTAAATTATCATAAGTTATTACAAAATATGGATTGGAATATTACCTTTGGAAATCAGATAATAATCTCATACCCAAAGATAATGAATGTGCAGACGACACTCTGTATCTATCCGATCGATATCGAGAATCGCCTTAAGGCGGCATTATGTTCCTATAATCGCAATAAGGTTTATAAATGCCTGGAGCAATTTGTGGAACATTTCGACACCGGTAATGTTTATGATCCGAAAAATATCAAAGAGTGTTATGTCAGATTTATATGGGCAGTCATAAATGTTGCAAAGGAAATTAATATTTTAAATTATGATCAGATAGAACAAAAAAAGCTTCTTGAGAAAATAATGGGGTCAATGAATAAAGAAGAGCTGAAAGATGTGATGGAAGAGGTTTTTCTATGCATCAAGGACGATCAGTATGCGGAGAAAGCTGAACTTAGCTTAAATGTTAAGAAGGCTGAGAATATGATCCTTGAATATTATAAAACAGGAATCACGCTAGAAGAGATAGCGGAGAAGCTAAATTTAACACCAGAATACTTAAGTAACCAGTTTCACTTGGAGAAGGGTGTTAAGTTTAGTACGTTTATAAGAGAATTTAGAATTATGAAGGCAAAAGAATTGTTAATCGGAAGTAAGTTGAAGGTATGTGAGGTGGCTGAAAGGGTAGGTTATTTTGATGCCAAATATTTTAGTAAAGTATTTCGTGAAAATACCGGACAGCTACCGGCGGAGTATAGAAAGACAAATAAATAACATTAGTTTTTTCCACCTTTCAAAGCTTTGTCGAGTTTTTTTGCTTACTCTTATTTTATATAATGAGCTTACCAAATAAAAGAGGAGGATATTTATTATGAAAAAGTTTTTATCAATTCTCATGGTTTTCATGATGTTTACAACGTTTCTTGTAGGATGTAGTTCAAAGAAGGACGATACTACCACAGAAAACACGAGCAATACAAATGTAACAAAAGCAGCAGAGCAAGATGCCAATACATCTGATAAGGAGGCTTCTCAAGCAAGCGACGCTTCAGGCAGCGTTACAATCTGGTATTATTGGGAAACAGAAGGCCATCAGAAAGCCTTAAGCCAGTTGGTTAAGGATTTCAACGATTCACAGAGTGACATTGTGGTTGAAGCAAAATATGTTCCTTTTGCAGACTTTAAGAAACAGTTATCGATTGGTGCATCTGCAGATGAGCTTCCGGATATTGTTATTCAGGATAATCCTGACACTGCTGCATACGCATCAATGGGAATATTTGCAGATCTTTCAGGCAAGTTTGATGTAAGTACATATTATCCGGGACCTGTTAATTCCTGTACATTAGACGGGAAATTATATGGTGTTCCTTTTGGCAGCAACGACTTACTGCTTTATTATAATAAGGATATGTTAGATGCTGCAGGCTGTACCGTACCCACAACCTGGGATGAACTGTTAGATACAGCTAAGAAATGTACAAAGGATAACGTATATGGTTTCGCACACAGTAGTGTACAGAACGAAGAAGGAACCTTCAATTTCCTTACCTGGGTGTGGTCAACAGGAGCTACTGCGTACGAGATGAATACCGAAGGTGGTGTTAAAGCGTTAAATATAGTGAAAAATCTAATTGATTCAGGTTCTATGCCAAAAGAAGCGATTAACTGGACACAGGGTGACACAATGAATCAATTTATTTCCGGAAACCTTGCAATGATGATTAACGGCACCTGGCAGGTACCGACAATGCGTGAACAGGTTCCTGACTTAAATTGGGGTGTAGCTCCTATCCCTATGGATAAACAGCAGGCCTCCGGTCTTGGCGGTGAGAACTACTCTGTTATTGCAGGCGGCAATGAAGCAGCGGCGATTAAATTCTTAGAATATGCTACACAGAAGGAACAGTGCTTATTTATGATGAATGCCATGGGATATATTTCTTCAGATTCTACAATAGCAAAGGATCAGTTTGCCGGAGATGAAGTATATGAAGCATTTGTTGAAGAAATGCAGTATGCGAACGCAAGAGGTCCTCTCGCTGAATGGCCAGAGATTTCAAATGCAATCTCACTGGCATTCAATGAGGTTATGACGGGTGCAAAAGCACCTGAAGATGCGGCAACAGCGGCACAGACAACTATTGACGGAATTATGAATAAGTAATATAGGATGGTATGAGAGGGGCAGGAAATACACGGAAAGTGAGGTACCTGCTCCTTTCTTTAACTAAAATGGAGTTGGCAATTGCGAAACTCAGCAATTAATAAGACTATATCGTTTCGAAATCATCTAACTCAAATGGAGGAATGACATGAAAGGTATTAAAAAATACTTCAAATATGATAATGTAGGTATCTTATTTGTTTTACCGGCGTTTATCTATATGATGGTTTTTGTGGGATATCCTATCGTTTACAATTTTATTTTAAGCTTTCAGGATGTAACAGTAAGAACTTTACGAAGTAATGTCAAAGAATTTGTAGCTTTTGATAATTATATTAATCTCTTTAAGCAGGATAATATTTTAACGACATCAACGTGGAACACTTTATATTTTACAGTGATATGCATTGTATTTCAGTTTATTGTCGGATTCGCTCTTGCAGTTTTCTTTAATAAAAATTTCAAATTATCAAAACCGGTGAGAGGACTTCTCCTCATGCCCTGGATGATCCCTATGACAATTACCGGTCTGATTTTCAAATTTATGTTTAGTACGGATGTTGGTATCATTAACTTTATTCTGCGTAATTTAGGAATTATTCATCAAAATATTGACTGGCTAACTAATCCTGCAACGGCAATGCCTGCAGTTATCTTTGCGAATTTTTGGATCGGAATTCCATTTAATATGATTTTAATTGCAACAGGTCTTACAACAATACCAAAGGAATTATATGAGAGTGCTGCCATTGATGGAGCAAATAAGTTTCAAACCTTTAAGAAAATTACAATACCTCTATTGAAACCCACGATGGAGTCTGTATTGATTTTAGGATTTATTTATACATTTAAGGTTTATGATCTGGTTTATGTAATGACCAGTGGAGGACCGGTGAATTCTACGCAGCTGTTATCTACATATTCTTATAAATTATCCTTTGTAATGTTTAAATATAGCGAGGGAGCAGCGGTTGCCAATATCCTTTTTGTGATTTTATTTATCGTAAGTTTGATTTATCTGAAATTTGTATACAAGGAGGGGGATGAATAATGGACACTGACTTAAAAATGACTTGGAAAAAGAATGTCTTATACTCCTTGATATCCGTTTTTCTACTATGTGCTCTACTGTTTCCGCTATATTGGATTTTTGTAACATCGATAAAGACAGAAAAGGAAGTATTCCAGATACCTCCTACCTTCTGGCCCAAGGTACTTAATACAAAATCTTATCTGGCGCAAGTACAAACCGGTGATTTTAATATGTTCCGTTCCTTTGGAAATAGTATGATTATATCGTTAGGGGCAATGTTCATTGCAATTGTTTTAGCTGTGCCTGCTTCCTATGGAATTGCTAAGTATCATTTTAGAGGAAAAAAGGCTATTATACTGGGCTTTTTGGTAACACAGATGCTTCCTGTTTCTGTTTTGCTGACCCCCTTATTTATTATGTTTCAGAAAATGCACTTATATAATACCTGGTGGTCTACAATCATTGCTGATTCAACCATCGGAATTCCTTTTTCAGTTTTAATTTTAAAGAATTTCTTTGCTACGATACCTAAGGAAATTGAAGAGGCGGCTTATATTGATGGCTGCAATAAGTTCACAGGATTCATTAAAGTACTGATACCGATTGCAAAGCCGGGTGTTATTGTCTGTGGAATATTCTCATTCTTATATGGCTGGGGTGACTTGGCTTATGGTATGACCTTCCTTCTCGATCAGGAAAGAAGACCTATTACCGCCGGAATTTTTAACTTTCTGGGGCAATATGGTACGAAATGGAGCTTCCTAACGGCATTTGCAGTTGTAACAATTATTCCGGTTGCTTTAATTTTTATTTTTATGCAGAAATATATTATCAGTGGTATGACCAGTGGTGCAGTAAAAGGATAAAATGGTGGAGGTAGAGTATGTTTACTAAGGTTGATTATAAATTGATCTATCATTATGATGCGGAAGAGGTATGGATTGAACCCTGGGGTAAAAATGCACTTCGGATCAGAGCGACCAAAAATAATGTTATGTCGGAAGAAAATTGGGCACTACTGAAAGTGCCAAAAGAAGAAGTGACGATTGAACTTAAGGAAGACATAGCCTGTATTCAAAATGGAAAGGTGAAAGCGATTATTACGAAGTTTGGTAAAATAATGATCTATAACCAAAAAGGAGAGCTTTTACTGGAGGAATACAACCGAAACCGAAGAGATGTTTTGGACAGTAAATGCAGCGCAATTGAGGTTGAAGCAAGAGAATTTAAGCCGATTATTGGCGGTGACTTTCATCTGACCTGGCGTTTGGAGTCCTTACATAGCGACGAAAAAATATATGGTATGGGTCAGTATCAACAGCCTTACCTAGATTTAAAAGGCTTGGATTTGGAACTCGCGCACAGAAATTCACAGGCAAGTGTTCCATTTGCATTATCTTCGAAAGGTTATGGACTTTTGTGGAATAACCCGGGAGTAGGAAGAGCAGTATTTGGTAAGAACATTATGAGCTTAGAAGCTTATTCAACCGAGACGCTTGATTGCTGGATAGTTGCAGGGGACACACCGACTGAAATCGAAGAAGCCTATGCGAGGGTTACCGGAACCGTACCGATGATGCCGGAATATGGTTTGGGCTTTTGGCAATGTAAGCTTAGGTATCAAACGCAGGAGGAATTACTGGAGGTTGCAAGGGAATATAAAAGACGTGGTATTCCAATAGATGTTATTGTCGTAGATTTCTTTCATTGGCCAAAACAGGGGGATTGGAAATTTGATCCCATATACTGGCCGGATCCCAAAGCAATGGTGAAGGAATTAAAGGCGTTAGGTATTGAACTGATGGTTTCCATCTGGCCGACCGTTGACAAAACCTGTGAAAATTACGAGGAAATGCTGGAAAAAGGATATCTCATTCGGACGGAACGAGGCTTCCGGGTCGGACTTGATTTTCAGGGAGCCACCATCCATTACGATGCAACGAATAAAAAGGCCAGAGAGTATTTATGGGAAAAGGTCAAGAAAAATTATTATGATTTGGGAATAAAGATTTTTTGGTTGGATGAAGCAGAGCCAGAATATACGGTTTATGATTTTGATAATTACAGATATTATGCTGGCAGCAATCTTAGGATAGGAAACCTATATCCTAAAATGCATGCACAAACCTTCTATGAAGGAATGGAAAAAGAAGGACAGGAAAATATTGTGAACCTGTTAAGATGTGCCTGGGCAGGTAGTCAGAAATATGGAGCCCTTGTCTGGTCAGGAGATATTGCATCCAGCTTTGAAAGTCTGCGTAATCAATTAACCGCAGGACTTAATATGGGGATTGCAGGTATTCCATGGTGGACGACAGATATCGGCGGCTTCCATGGCGGTGATCCAAACGATGAAAGCTTCAGAGAATTATTTGTCAGATGGTTCCAATGGGCCGCGTACTGCCCGGTTATGCGGCTTCACGGTGACAGGGAGCCCAGACAGCCTCAGTATGGAACCAGTGGAGGTGCGACCTGCTGTTCCGGAGCTGCGAATGAGATATGGAGCTACGGTGAAGAAGTATATGACATTTGTGTAAAATATATCAATATCAGAGAAAAATTAAGAGATTATACAAGAGAGCTTATGAAAGAAGCCCATGAAAATGGTACACCTGTCATGAGAACCTTGTTTTATGAATTTCCTGAGGATGAGAAATGCTGGGAAATTGTAGATGAATATATGTATGGTGACCGGTATCTTGTAGCGCCAATTCTATACGCAGGCTTAATGGAACGAAGTATTTATCTTCCCTTAGGTTTTAAGTGGAAAGAAATAGAGACGGAAAAAATATACTGTGGAGGAGAAACAATCAGGATAAAGCTTTCCCTAGAGTCGATACCAGTGTTTGAAAAGTGTTAGATTAGGAGATGACAGCACAATGAGAGAAAGCAACATTAGGGCAATTGATTTAAATAAGATAAAGATTAAAGATTCATTTTGGTCAAGCAGACAGGAGCTGATCACGGATGTCGTGATCCCTTATCAGGAAAGTATCTTAAATGATAAGGCTCCTGGTGTAGAGAAAAGTCATGCTTTTGCAAACTTTCGAATTGCGGCAGGTTTGGAACAGGGAGAGTTTTATGGGATGGTATTTCAGGATAGTGATGTTGCAAAATGGCTGGAGGCAGTTGCATATTCATTAAGTATAAAACCGGATGCTGATCTAGAAAGAAGAGCGGATGAGATTATCGATACCATAGCGAAAGCCCAGCAACCAGATGGATATCTGAATACATATTTCACGATCAAAGAGCCTGAAAAAAGATGGACCAATCTGCATGAATGCCATGAACTATACTGTGCAGGACATATGATGGAAGCGGCTGCTGAATATTATAAAGTTACAGGTAAAGATGTGCTTCTACAAGTTATGGAACGTATGTCGGATCACATTGAAAAACGTTTTATAACCGAGAAGAGGGAAGGTATTCCGGGACATCAGGAGATAGAAATAGGCTTAATGAAGCTTTATCATGTCACTGGTAAAGAAAAATTCTTACAGCTTGCATTGCACTTTATTAATGAAAGAGGAAAAAATCCCGATTTTTTTATCCGAGAAAATGATGGCAGAGGCTGGAAGCATGAAATCATGGACCCTTATAATACCAAATATAATCAGAGCTTTACACCGGTAAGAGAACAGAGAACCGCAGAAGGACATAGTGTCAGAGCGGTTTATATGTATACGGCAATGGCTGATATGGCAAAGGTTACAGGGGATGACGGTCTTTATAAAGCATGCCGGGCTATCTGGGACAATATGGTTAATAAAAGGATGTATATCACCGGTGGAATAGGCTCTAGTGCAGAGGGTGAAGCGTTTACCATTGATTATGACTTGCCTAATGATTCGGTCTATGCGGAAACCTGTGCCAGTGTGGGATTGATTTTCTTTGCCAAGAAAATGCTTGATATTCAACCGTCCAATAGATATTCAGACATTATGGAACGTGCTCTTTATAATGGAGTGATCAGCGGAATGCAGCTTGACGGAAAGCGTTTCTTTTATGTTAATCCATTAGAGGTTAATCCTCAAATATCGGGCAAATTATTTGGCTTTAAGCATGTTCTGCCGGAAAGACCTACCTGGTATCAATGTGCCTGCTGTCCTCCAAATGTAGCGAGACTCTTAACTTCCCTAGGACAGTATGCGTGGTCAGAAGATAAGGATACTATCTATTCCCATTTGCATATCGGAGGAAGGGTGGAATGTACAGACGCAACAGTTTCTGTGGAATCAAAAGCTCCCTGGGAAGGCAATGTGACTTACATAATTGATCCCAAAGTCACAACTAAGGAGTTTACACTTTCTATACGAATTCCGTCCTATGCTGAAAATGCGGTATTCTATTTAAATGGTAATAAATTGGATGGAAAACTTGATATCAGAGAAGGATATTGCTATATCAAAAGAGTGTGGGAAGCTCAGGATACACTAAAATTGTTTTATGAGATGCCGGTAAAAAGAGTACACACCAATACACTAGTAAGGGAGAATATCGGGTGTGTAGCATTAGTAAGAGGACCAATTGTTTATTGCTTTGAAGAAAAGGATAATGGACCGAATATTCAGGAACTCTGGATTAGAAAAAATGAGAGGGTAGAGGTTGGAAGCTATGAGCCGGATATTCTCAAAGGAATTGTACCATTGAAAGCAAAAGGTTTAAAAATATTCGCAAATAACGAATTATATTTTGAAGGTGAATTCATGCAGAAGGAGGAGGATTTAACTGCAATACCATATTATGCATGGGGAAATCGGGGTTTAAATCAAATGCGTGTCTGGATGCATGAATATTAATTGTTTAGGTATTAGCTCCTGTTTATGATTGCCGGTGTTCAAAATATTGTATAGTGTGGATGCATTATCTTATAAGCTGATTGAAACAGATTTATATTTATCTCATACGAAGGCGATATTCATGAGGCGTACAATCTAGTTGTTTTCGAAAAGAACGATTAAAATAACTGATATTATTAAATCCGGAAAGGGTTGCAATATCGGTTATTTTTTTATTTGACGATGTCAGAAGAAGACAGGCTTTTTGCAGGCGCTTGCGATTAATCCAGATAAACGGTGTTGTACCCATTGCTCTTTTGAAAATACGACATAGTTGCTCTTTACCAACATTAGCGACGCACGAAAGCTCTTTCAACGTAATATCCTCAATTAAATGAACCTCAATATATTCTAAGACAGTTCTAAGGCGTTCCATAATTTCTGATTTCATAAAAGTTAATTGATTTTCCGACGGATAATTCGTAAAGAAAAGCTGCCAGATCACCAGTAGAAGTCCTTTGATTGCCAGTTCGTTCTCACCTGTATACTCCGAATAGAAGTGGGTCATTTGTGACAGGGTAGCGCAGACATTATTTTCCCAATATACATTGGAAGAAAAATGATAGGCTGATAATGCATTTGCAGTTAGAAAAGGTAATACATAACGTGAATATAGAGAAGCCTGTTCCGGTATCGAGATGAATTCCGGACGAAAGACGAGGGCATAAAATTCACAAGCGTTATGATAGGTATTCTCAGCGTAGTGAAGATTTGCCGAGGGAATAAATAGTGCTTCATTTGTGGCAAGATGAAATTCGCGGTTTTCCACGTAGAAGGTTGCCTCTCCTTTAGCCATGTAGACCAGCTCCATCTCCTCATGCCAGTGATTATATAGTACGAGATCAATAGTAGCATCTATTGTGGTATGGTGATAGGAGTAAGGCTGTGCTACTGTTCCGTGAATAATCCGCTCTTTCAGCTTATGATCTGTGTAGTTCATAGTAACCTCCATCTGCCGCCAAAACCTGCGAATTTGGGCAGCGCACAAATTTGCCGATTGAAAAATCTTTGATTTTTCAACCTAACTCCCTTCAAGAAATTAGCAGTACCGCATCAATACTTATAGTTATACTTCATTGTAGTTGTGTTTGATGTGATAACTTATGTGATAATACCTGATAACTTATATAGTCAACAGAGTACATATTGTATAGACATTAATCTATATTATTCATGATAAAAAGTCAATATAGTATTATATTTGTACTTTATAAGAGAGGAATTTCAAAGCCTGCTAATTTATAATGAAGTAACCAATTTAGATTTACTAACTAAGAAAAGAGGTAATTTATATGGGTAAAATTACATTATATGAAAATAAGTTAATATTTGAAAGAAAAGATGAATTGACAGTAATTGAACCTTATGGTGCGAACTGTCTGCGCTGTAGAACTACCAGAAATAGCAGCATTTCGGATGAAGGATGGACACTTCTTCCACCGGTAGCAGATGACATTTGCTTCACAGAAGGAGATGAAAAGGTTGCAACAATAACGAACGGGGATATCTCTTGTAAAATTGAAGTGGGCGAAATTTGGTATGGAGGCATCATTTCATATTACCGCAAAGGAAAACAGATTCTTCATACAAAATATGAGGGAGATTATTCAACAAGAAATACACATCAGACGGGCAACCTCTATAAGGTTAAAATAATTTTTGAGGCTAATGAAGGCGAGCATATATACGGTCTGGGTCAGGAGCAGGAAGATCAATTTGATCGCAAGGGAAGTTCCTGCAATATGCTCCATTACAATACAAAATCGGCAATGCCAGTATATTACTCTTCCTTAGGATACGGATTTTTCTGGAACAATCCATCACCCGGACGCTGCGAAACAACAAAGAATCACATTCTATGGTGCTCGGAAGCTGCATATCAAGCGGATTATCTGGTCTATGTCGGTGATACCCCGTCAGATGTCATGAAGATTTATTGCAATTTGACTGGCTATGCACCCAAATTTCCAAAATGGGCAGCAGGCTTTTGGCAGTGCAAGCTCCGTTATGAAAGTCAAGAGGATTTGCTTCAAGTAGCTCGTGAATATAAGAAGCGTGGAATTCCCCTTGCAGCGATTGTTATAGATTATTTCCATTGGACGGAGCAGGGAGAATGGAAATTCGACCGGGAGTATTGGCCGGATCCCAAAGCAATGTGTGAGGAACTACATCAGATGGGGGTTGAACCGATTGTATCCATTTGGCCAACCATTAACCCAGCCAGTGAGAACTACCTTGAAATGAGTGAAGGTAATATGTTAATTCGAACCGAAAATGGCCAATATGGCACTTTTGAATTCTATGGGCAACAAACCTTCATTGATTGTACTAATCCAAAGACACAAACTTTTGTCTGGGAGAAAGTTAAGAAAAACTATTATGATTATGGCATTAAGACCTTCTGGCTTGATGAAGCAGAGCCAGAAGTACATCCACAGAATTTTAATAATCTGCATTTTTATATTGGAAATGGTGCCGAGGTAGCCATGCTGTATCCATATTATTATACGAAAATGTTTTATGAAGGCTTAAAGTCTATTGGAGAAGAGGATGTATTATCTCTTACTCGTTGTGCTTATCCCGGTAGCCAGAAATTTGGCTCAGTAGTGTGGAATGGTGATATCCCATCCTCATTTGACGCTTTACGTATGAGTGTGAAAAGTGGTTTGTCAATGGCTATGTCTGGCATTCCTTGGTGGAACAGTGATATTGGCGGTTTCTTCGGTGGTGATATAGAAAGTGAACTTTTTCAGGAACTGATTGTACGATGGTTCCAGTTTGGATTATTTTGTCCGGTTATGAGACTTCATGGAGCACGTCTAAAGCCAAAGAATTATGTGCCACGCCATTCAGACGTCAAGGAGATAAGTGGTGGAGATAATGAAATCTGGAGCTTTGGCGACAGGAATTACATAGTCTTGAAGGGTCTGGTGGAACTTAGAGAAAGCTTAAAGCCATATATTTGTAAGTATATGGATGTCACAAGTGAGACAGGAATACCAATCATGCGCCCGATGTTTTTTGACTATTATGATGATGAAAGCTGCTATACTTTGGAAGATCAATATATGTTTGGCGAAGATATTTTATTTGCACCGATAACAGCGCAAGGGTGTGAAGAACGTGAGGTATATCTCCCAAAGGGCAATTGGGTATATGTTATGGACAAACGTACTTATAAAGGCAACCAAAAGCTGACGGTATGTGCAGCATTAACAGAGTTTATTGCATTTGTGAAAGAAGGAAGTGAAGTACTTAGCGTATTTGATACATGGAGAAATAATCAAACTATATAGATTAACCATCATCTACTGCCATTCTATTAGTCCTGCCTGCTAGTTTTTTGCTGCCTGCTTTAAGCTTTCTTATTGAGCGGTAGCAAAAACTGCAGAATGAACACCCCACCCTCCATCTCAAAGGAATATAATCCGCCATAGCGTTTCACAATGGCAACCATACTCTTGATTCCGAAGCCATGTCCGGCTTCGTTCTTATTCGATTTGGGCAATTCGTCCTCTGTATAAATCTTTCCCACATAAGCATTTTCTGTGGAAATAACCAGCCTGTCACCATTGATAACAGCATGGATATAGACCTTGCGAAGCTTTTCATCCTCCACCTGTGCTGCTGCGGTAATAGCATTCTCCAGTGCATTAGACAACAGGGCACATAGTTCTGTGTCGTTTACACCAAGTTCTTCTGGTAGTTTGACATTTGCTCGTAGAACAACGCGTTTCTTTTTGGCCCGTGTTTCAAAGGTGGATAAGATTAAATTGACTGTTTCATTTTCGCAATAACGTACCGGGGTCAGAGCATTAATATCGGCTTCTGTGCTGGAAAGATATTCTTTTATTTTCTGGAGATCACCGTCGGCAGCAAAACCGCCAATCAGTGACAGGTGATGACGCATATCGTGGCGATAGATCACAGTGCTGCTTTGCATCTGACGCATCGTGTCAAGTTCTAGCTTAGCTTGCTGGAGTTGGGAAAATAAGATGTCCCTCTCCCGTTGAGCCATGGCCTGCTTTTCGGATTCTTTGTAGTATAGGAGAATAAATACGAAGTAAAAGGTACAAATTAGCGAGGGAGTAAACTGTACTACACCACGGGCGCCTGAATACAATAAATTTGTATAGAAGGTAGTGGTATAGTCAAAAAAATAATACAAAAGAGGTACCGCACCAAAAAGCAGACAGGAGCGGGAAGACCGCTCGATCAATTGCCTAACTGAGCCAGCCACATATTTTTTGAGAAAATAATATACAATACACATGGTGACAAAGTAACCGATATGATCGGCAAAGCGGCTGCCCGAAACCGTCGCCGCTACTGAGCCAATCCAGCGAGGTATCTGGCAGCAAAGATAGGATGCCAAGAGACTACTGATTGAAATTAGCCACGGACGCTTGAAATAAAGGACGAGGAATAGAAGCAACGGCAAATGTGAAAGGAAAGGATATATTTGCAAAGTCGTTTTCAATCCTAATATCTGCCAGCAAATTATTTGAATGAAAAGTACAAGTAAATAGAAAATGGTATTAGCCAATCTGCCTGCCCGTGTACTTTGCACACCGGCAAAAAGTAGGCAAACTGACATACCGAAGGCCAAAACGATACAGGAGCGAAGTATAACTAAAATGCTAACTATCACGGTGTATCCCTCCTCTCGCTTGGAGATAGCAGATATTTCATATAGGCTGCTTTCGCCTGCGAAAAAGCATCCCTTGCCACCGGCACCGTTTTGCCTACTTTGGTAGAAAGTCCATTTTTATCAAGCTTGGTCACTTGTCGCAGATTTACCACATAAGAACGGTGTGGCTTATAAAAATGAGGATCTGACAGCAAAGCTCCTTCGTAATCGGTAAGGTAGCCGTAGACTTCCCGCACCTCGCCGTTTGCAAGGACAAACTGTACCGTACGATTTATGACTTCCACATATACAATTTGCGATAAGGGCAGCTTTGCGATACCACTTCCGGTTTTTAGAGTCAGATACGCTTCCTCCCGTGTAAACCTTTTAAGCTGCTTGTCAAGGGCAGGAAATATCTCATCCTTTCGCGCGGGCTTTAAGATGTAATCCTCGGCGCTTACGCGATAGCTCTCTACAGCATACTCACGGGAGGAGGTCAGAAAAATAATGGGAATTTCGTAATCCGATTGGCGAATCTCCTTGGCAGCATCCAATCCTGTAACACTCGGCATAAGGATGTCCAAAAGCAGCAAATCAAACCGTCTTTTACGTATAGTCTCTATAAGCTCTGTAGCACTGTGAAAGGCTTCATATGTAACCGAACTATCTCGTTCCCTGCTATAATCCTCCAGCAGAGAGGAAATATGAGAAAGCTCATCTATATTGTCATCGCAAACTGCAATATGCATTTTCTTCTCCTCCGATTATGTATAACTACCCAAGTATATTATAACATAAAGCAAAAGTTGCTTCAAGAATTGGCATTTACCGTTCGCGCGGTAGGAACCACAATTCGCGCGGTAAACGGTTTTTTAGACTAAAATCTGATATTCTAATTATGAGTGATAGCGAATTTAAAAGAGAAATTGGTGACACTCTATGGTAAAAGCCATATTAGGCGGTTTATTGCTTAAATCCTAGAGAGAGGAGAGTGGAAGGAAGCCAAAGGTTATAGGCCCTTTCGGGACAAAGAAGTTTATCATTGTTGGATGAAGCTAAAGAGAGAGGATGGATAAAGCATGAAAAAGGTAATTTCATTATTGTGTATGTGTTTAATCTTAACATCATTAGGAGGTATTAATACCAGAGTAGTAGCGGCAGAAGCAAAGGTCAAATCAATAGAGATTAAAACTATGCCTGATAAATGTGCTTACAATATCGGTGAGGGCTATTCTACCAAGGGTATGGTGGTAGTGGCTACGATGTCAGATGGAAAAAAAGAAACGGTAGATAATGCCCAAATTACTTCTTTTTCCGGAGTAGAGCTTGCGGAGGGAAGAGCTTTTACACAGGAGGGTTGGAAAGCGGTTGAGCTGAAATACAAAGGGGTCACAGCTACTTATGGAATAGCCGTATTCGATTCAACAAAGGAGTATTATATAACCTATAATTCAGACGGCGGTAGTGCTGTAGAAGCGAATAAGATCGATGCCTCTACCAAGGAATTTAAATTACCTGCCCCGACGAAAAAGGGATTTGTATTTTTAGGCTGGTACCACGCCAACGGCATGAAATATACCAAGTATGAACCGGGTATGGGTCCTAGATTGAAATTTACAGCAAAATGGGGATCGAGTATCATCTTTGATGCCAATGGCGGTAAGGGTAAAATGAAAAATGGAGTCATTAGTGATGATTATAAACTGCCAAAGAATGAATTCAATAAATCAGGGTATAAGTTTATAGGCTGGAGTACGATAAAGGTTGCAACGGATGATAGCAATTTTTATGAGGTTGGAACGCAGGGATCCTACATATCTAATTCAAAAGGTAATGTGACTCTTTATGCTCAGTGGGTAAAACCCACAACCTATAAGATAAGCTATGCTTCTGTAAAAGGGGTGAAGATACCCTCCAATGCAATTAAAAAATATACGGCAGGGAAGAAAACCAGTCTTTCGATAGCAAGCGTTTCGGGGGAAGGAAATTTTTGTGGATGGATTATTACGATCAAAGGTAAAAAATATGGTCCGTTTATGGAAATACCTCCATATGTAACCGGAAACATAAAACTTACGCCATTTGTAGTTGAGTTCGAGGGATAATATAGAGAGTGCACCTAAAAGTGTAATCAGGCATCGAGTAGTAATACAAATAGGAAGCATTCTAGCGCCTATTGATTATAAATTCTCATATAGAATAATCGGTTATTGTAAAACATCCATGGAATGTCTATAATAATTATAAATAGAAATGAACCATTACAATATTGTATCCCTTTGACTTTGTTAAATTGGTCTGAAATCATTGATTTATTGTAATTATTAAAAGTATTCAAGGAGTAATCGATGAAGCCAAACTTGAAAGCGTTGATAACCGCCATCAATACAGCGGAGGAAAAACAGAATATAGATACTCTTGCTAAAAACTGTTACACCTCCGTTATGCAGCTTCAGCGGGATTTTTACAATGTCACGGGTTACAGTGTTAATGAGTATATGAGGCGGCTTCGGCTTTCAAATGCACTTTGCCTGATCAAAAGTTCGGACAGGGTGCTTTCGGATATTGCCTATTGCTGTGGTTACAGCTCACAACAGGCTCTTTGCCGTGAGATTAAGACGATTCTCGGCACTACTGCCATAGAATATAAGGAAAGTATGAATTACTATTTCCTCTCGGCACTAAAGGAAGAAGCACCGTTTCAGGTAGAAGTTTCAAAAGTCAACATACCTGCTTTGATGTGTTTGCGTTATTTCAGTCACGTTCTTCAGGGAATCGAAAACGACGCAATCAGCCTGTTTTTGCACCATAATCCCGACTACAGCAAACGAATATTCGGAAGAAATGGAAAGCAACAAGGCAATATGCTTTGCTATGAGCTGTATGTGGAAGATACAAATGGCCTGAACACCGACGGTTTTGAGCCTGGCGGTAAGCATTCAGAATATGAAATGATTTTCGCACAGACAAGAGTGAAGAATATTGAAGTAGAAATCAACGCCGCGTGGGATTATCTGTATTCCTCGTGGCTGCCCGGCAGTATGTTCGATTATACAGGACAGAAGGATAGCAGCTTTGAGAGCAAATATTTTGAGGAGTATTATTGTAAAAAATCCCTTCCGCAGAGGCTGAAGCTCTTTATTCCAATTGTACGTAAAAAGGAGCTTTTGAAAATTTCAGTAGAGAAAATACCATCGATGCGCTTTCTCATATCAAGCCACAGTGGCTTTAACGCTGAAAAGAAAGCCAGCCGTGATGTTGTGGAATACCTTGCTAAGAACTATCCCTACATAATTATGAATTCAAAGGAGTTCTTTTTCCGACGAAAGGACGATTGCTTCACCTGCGGAGTGAAGATAAACGCACACATACAGACTGGCGGAGATATACATATTGTGGATTATAAAGAGCAGGGCTTTGCCGTATTGTATTTTAGCGGAATCGGAGATTATACGCGTTCGGTGGAAATGCTTATCGCATGGATTTCAGAAAACAATTTCGTGGCATCGGGCGAACCCTTTGCGGTATATGATACCGATAGAAGTTATGAAAATCCAGAAATGAAGTTATATTGCCCTATTGAAAATTGTTAGGATTTGATAATACAGCAGCGTTTTTATACAGTACAATAGTAAAAAACGAAAGGAATGTATCAATATGAACGATGCAGTAAAAAAATCGAGTCAATTTCCAGAAAGCTATAGTCCTAAGAAGCCACTGATTATAGAACTGTCAGTAAAGGGTGATAGGTTTCCTTCTGATGAAATCACCGATCCTTTTAACGGTGGAGAGCCCCCAAAGACATCAAACAGGATTCTAGAGTATCGTAGAATACAGAATTGGGAAAACTTTTTTCTTTGTTCCGCATTATGCTCCATGGCCAAAGCGGTGGGTGAGGATGAAACTATATTTAATAAAGAATTTTTCTCTGCAATCACCGGTGATATGTTTGCCTACCTTTATAGTAAAGATGCTCCTTCGGATAGCGGTATTACCAATTATTTTTTCGTGCCACAGGTTATAAAAAAATGCTTTGCGGCATTTGGATATGGCTGTATATATCTTTCGAATGAGTATATACGGAATAATTTCCGAACGGTAATGAATGCCATTAAAGCATCTGTTGATAAAGGAATCCCCGTACTTTCTTGGGGAATGGGAAATGTAACGATGGGAGACGGTTCCCATTATGATCCCCTTCCGGAAGGCTCTTTAATCGGCGGTTATGATGATGGGGATGTTCTGCAGGTCAATCTTTATCTAGGACCGGAGCGAATGACTGTCGATAAGGACGGTTATACTGCTGTTATCAATGGGCTTAACACTGTGTACGGACTGTTTTTCGTAGGTGAAAAGACAGAGAAAATCGATTTTAGAGATGTTTGCACAGATGCTATAAAGAATATACCTGTGTTTCTATCACTTGCCCCAGCAGACGAAAACTGGAATTTCAAATCAAACCATGACGGTCAGGTAACTGTTGATAGCGGTAAAGGGATGTATTATTTCGGTAGACAGGCATTTGATATGTGGGCAGAGGTTTTAGAAGACGATTCTAACTTTGAGAATAAAACAGATGAGGAGCTTGGCGGCATATGTTGGGAGCTGCACTGTGCACCCTATTGCATGGTCTGCACAAGTGATGCTTATGGTTATGTTGAAAGAATAACCAAACTATATTCGGATCTGGAAATCGCTAAACGTCTGTTGCCGCTTTTCAAGATGATCAAGGACTATAAGGATGAAATCTGGGCGTATCACGGTGATTTTTTTCCTCCGATGAACAAATTCCGCACTCATGAATTCAGAGCGCACATTGCAGGAATCCTACGGAAGATGGGTGAAGTTTGCACTCGAATTTTAGCGGTATATGAGATGTGATTATGGTTTTTTAGTGAAGAAATTGATGATTTTTAATATGGTTCAAACTCAGCAAGCTGAGTTTTCCTACATGTCCATGATCAAAAAAATCGCTTACGTATGTAAGCGATTTTTTTGACTTAGTGGATGTTGCTTGGTATCTCGGTCACCTTAATTATAAAATGTGCAACCATAATAGAGATCTATAAGCTGATAAGTTCGCCGTCTGGTTATGTCACTACGTGTATTGTTACGCATTTCATCAGCATACTCTTTTCCATATTTATCATTGCTCCACTCACTAAATACTTGTTTAGCTCGTTGGTCGCGGATTTTGATCCACTGCAGCTCTTCGGTACGTAATTTTTGCATATCTGTGGCAGGTAATTTTTTCTTCAACAATTGATAAATTTTATTAAGCTCGCTGTCCCAACTCTTATATCTTTTTAACGCTCTATCGTTTGCCAATTTCCTATTCTCGGTGTAAGTATCCTTATAAGAATCAGTAAGTAGATAGGAAAGTGAATCAAGATATTTTTGTCTTTCTGAGATATTGGCAGTTGGCATAAGCGGCTTTGTTATTAAAGTAACAGGACGATTTGCAATCCATTTTTTGATATTCTTACTGGTAAAATGATACCAATCAACATTATTATTTAAACTGTCGATCTGTGATGAAAATGTATTATCATCAATTGGCACATCGTGATCAAAAAATAATACAGAACCGTTTAATTCAGATTCACTCCATATCAGTTCCTCCGTGTCGTAGGTGTCTCCAAGAAAACGCAGCTTAGAGATATCGTTATCCGCCGCACCACTTGAGCTGATAAATGAGCCAGCTTTTTGAAGATTTTCCATTGCTCTGTAAACGAGGTTGTAACCAAGCACATTACCCTGTGTATAGCGAAAAACTTCATAAAATCCAACGTTACCAAGTTGCATTTCCATAACAACTTCGGGCGTACCATCTCCGTCCAAGTCAGCTACTGCAAATTCTGTTGCTTCTGCAGTTAAGTCAGTCTCATCATAGAAGTTTGATAGAAAGTCCTTCAAAGATACATTTTTGCCGTCATCGGTATCGAAGAATTTCGTGTTATTCAATAGTACATTCGTTATGGCACTCAATGCTTTATCGCTGGAAGAAGCGAGAGTCGTAATATTTATTGGTAAAGTAATCGTACTCGAAATAAGAAAGAAAACTAAAAAATATTTAATGAACTTTTTTCTTAACATACTTATCTCACTTTCATGATGTAAATTTGTCTTTTACACTAGAGTTATTTTATGAATAATCATTTCTAGGCTAACTAAAGCCCACTTATTGTATAAATACTTGATAACATTTTAATACCAGGATTTTTCTCCAATTATACTGCTTTCAGTGGGAATGTCAATGTTTATAGCTGGTTTATGATCTTGAAAGTGGCGAAAAAATGAGTATTGTAGAAGATTTTGAGGCGAATGCGATATCTGGGATATCCTGGTCACCGAATCAGCGGTTGATTGCCTATAACCTGAAGGAAATTGGGAGTAATGCAGCAGTAAGATCTTTATATGTATATGATATGTTAACCGGAGAGTCCAGTCAGATTGCTGTTGATGTTCATAATCTTACTATTAGTTGGAGTTCATCTGGAGGGAAGTTGGCTTATACTGAAAAAAATGGAGCAGCTATTGATAGTAGCATTATTTATTTAAAAATCAAAAGTAACGAATGAGTTAAAAACATTCTTAAGTGCAGAAGTTCTGCGCTTTTATTAATATAGAAATATTATGCTGAGCCATTGGAAACCCAGACAAGGATAACAATGCATTACCAGAAATGTATAATCCAGTACCATTTTACTAACAATAATTTTGTTATTTAAGTAATAGTGCAACTCAGTAATTTTAAGTTTGCAAATAATGAATAAAACGATATAGTTTCGAATTATCTAATTTCATTAACACTAGGGAGGTATGGTATGGAAGAATTTCCGGTTATTCATACAAATTTTTGGGATGCAGTAATAGCTGTTCCTGTTGTGCTTATCCTTACTGAAATAATTAAAGTGTTACTGCCGATACCAAGACCATTTATTCCCACGGTGGCTACGATTACAGGGCTAATAATATCAATCTTTTTCGCACATAGGGGAGCCTTGGGTGCGGGGATTTTTATGGGATTTTTTTATGGGAATGCGGCAGTTGGTGTCTTTTCTTCACTTAAAATTTCATATCTTGCATATAAGAGAAGAAAAAACAGAAACAAAAGGGAATAGATACCTTATGCTTTGACTGCCCAACGCAGCTTAGCGCAACGCGCACGACCATTGTTGTAACATTCTTCTGCTGATGGACGAATAGGATCGGGTGCTATTTCGCGATAGATTCCTTCCTTAAAAAAGTGTTTAAAGGATTTTTTTACGCGACGATCTTCTCCTGAATGAAACGTAAGTATGGCAACGCGGCCACCCTCTGCAAGGACGCCAGGAAGCTTCTCTAAAAATTCATCTAGCACTTCAAACTCATCATTGATATCTATTCGTAATGCCTGAAAGCATCGTTGACAGGACTTTTTAATATCAGCTTCCTTGATTTGTGGTATCGTTTTCAGGGCATCGGTGATGATGTTTCGAAGCTCCGTCGTAGTAGATATATCAATTCTTTTTTTTGTTTTGGAAACAATGGCACGGGCAATTATTGCGGAATATGGCTCATCAGCATTTTCAATTAACATACCTTGTAATTCATCAAAAGACATATTCTTTAAACGATTTGCTGCGGAATTTCCTATTTGTGGATTAAGCCGTAAGTCTAAGGGTCCTTCGAACTTAAAGGAAAATCCTCTTTCTGAATTGTCTATTTGCATAGAAGAAACACCCAAATCGGCTAATACAAAATTAAAAGGTCCTGTTTTGGTTGAAATTTCATCTATTTTGGAAAAGTTCATATGCATGATATCTAAAATCTCCGGGCCATAACCCAAACGCTCCAAACGATCTTTGGTACGCGGTAATTCGATTGGATCTACATCAATTGCATACAAATGCCCCTTTGAATCTAAGCACTTAAGCATCTCTAAAGTATGGCCACCATAACCTAGTGTCGCATCTAATCCGGTTTGTCCCGGTGTGATTTGTAGGATTTCCAATATTTCTTTCACACAAATCGGAAGATGCATACCGGCAGGAGTACATCCCTTCTGAATAACCTTTTTCACAGTATCAGCATATTTCTCTGGTTGTTGTTCTTTGTATTTTTCTTTAAAAGTCTTTGGATGAGTGCCATTATATCGAATACGTCGTTGATGTTTTGGCTCATTCTCATTCAAGGTGTTATCTGGACTCATTCGTTTCCCTCGTTCTATAAAATGTTTATGTTCTATTGTTACAATTGCTATAATAGCAGATACAATTTATTAAAGCAACTCTATTAGTTTTGGCTTTTAGTGATTATGCAATACAAATTAAATATACGATAAATAAAAGAATATGAAATAATTATTTAAAACGTGGTATAATGAGTATCGAATATTTAAAATACTATTTTTGAGAAGGGGCAAAATGAATAATAACGATATATTGATCAGATTAAGATATGCACTAGACATGAAAGATACAGAGATGATTGAGATATTCAAATTGGGGGGGATAACCCTAACGCGAGAAGAACTGCAGCGAATGCTATTGAAGCCAAAAAAGGGTAGTGACATAAATTCAGATGATGATGTATTCATTGCTAATGATGATATGAAGAAATGTAATAATTACATGCTGGAGTCCTTTCTAAATGGTTTTATTCTACTCAAAAGAGGAAGACAGGAATTAAAACCAGGTGAATCAGAAAGGCAAGTATTTATGATAAAAGATAATAAGGATGTAAATAACGTGCTGCTTAAGAAATTAAAGATTGCGCTTTCGCTTACAAGTGAGGACATGCTTGATATTTTAAAGGTAGCCGGAGTGAATTTGTCAAACAGTGAGTTGAGTTCTGTATTACGAAGAGAAGGACAACGCAATTATAAGGAATGTGGGGATCGATATCCACGAAATTTTCTTAAGGGTTTGGCAATTAGATATAGAAACAAATAGAATATTAAGCAAGGAGTCATTATGCAATTTAAAGATTTAGATATAATTCCTGATATTCGAAAGGCTTTAGAAAAGGAAAATTATGAAATTCCTACACCGATACAGGAAGAGGCAATCCCTGTAATATTAGGCGGAAGAGATTTACTTGGTTGTGCACAAACCGGTACAGGAAAAACAGCTGCATTTGCAATACCTACTCTGCAATTACTTTGTGAAGAAAATATATCACATACTGTAAAATCAAATATTAGGGCTCTCATTATAACTCCGACCAGAGAACTCGCACTTCAAATCTATGAAAGCTTTTGTACTTATGGTAGATATACAAATCTAAAGTGTTCTGTTATCTATGGTGGAATATCTCAAAAACAGCAAGAGGAGAAATTACAAGAAGGTGTGGATATTCTTGTAGCGACTCCAGGTAGATTAAATGACTTTATAAATCAAAAATTAATTGATCTAAAATATATAAAAATATGTATATTAGATGAAGCGGATCGCATGTTGGACATGGGATTTATTAGAGATGTAAAACAAATATTAGCTAAAACTCCAGTAAAGAAGCAAACTTTACTTTTTTCAGCTACTATGCCACCTGACATAGCTAGGCTGTCTGATAAATTGCTTATTAATCCAGTGAAAATTGAAATAACACCGGTATCTTCAACGGTAGATATGATAGAACAATATCTTTACTTTGTTGATAAAATTAATAAGAAGGATTTACTGCTTCACATCCTAAAAGATAAAACCATAGTATCTGCTTTAGTATTTACTCGTACAAAGCATGGAGCGGATCGTATTGTTCGGCAATTGTCAAAGGAAAAAGTGACAGCACAAGCGATCCATGGTGATAAATCTCAAGGAGCGCGTCAAAGTGCTTTAAATAATTTTAAAAACAAAAATTTACGTATATTGGTTGCAACGGATATTGCTGCAAGAGGAATTGATATTGATGAATTATCTCATGTTATAAATTATGATCTACCAAATGTACCTGAGACCTATGTTCATCGAATTGGAAGAACAGGCCGAGCTGGTCTTCGCGGAGTAGCAATATCTTTTTGCGATTTCGATGAAAAAGAACAGCTTGCAGATATAGAAAATTTGATCGGTAAACAAATAGAAGTAGTAAACGATCACCCATATCCACTAATTAACAATTTTCCGGCGATAAAGACCACACAGCCACGAAAGAGTGCATCAAGAACTACAGCATCACAACTTGACAAGCTTGAGAAAACTCCGACTAAAGCAACCTCATCACAAAGAAAAGCTTCCTCGCAAAAAGTCTCTCAGAAAACAGCTTCTAAACAAATAGGATATTCTAAAAAGAAAAAGTACTATATGACAGCAGAGGGTGCTTTAAAAGAAAAAAGGAGTTTTTTAAAATTTTCGAAGAATAACCGAAAAGGAGACTAATCGGATATAAGCTGGAAAAAAATCAAAATAAAATACACATCAATTGTTTACAAGAATGGAGTTTATCATGAGAGAAAAAGCTAGAAGAATCATTATGACAGTATTTGGTGTACTAATCGCAGGCTTTAGTGTAGGAATGTTTAACTTTTCATCCTTTGGTATGGACCCATTTCAGGTATTTGCACACGGAGTCTGGAAGCATATACCTATGGGCTATGGTGATTTCTATACCATATTGAATTTACTTATGCTGATCGTTATATTTATCGTGGACAAGCGAAAGATCGGACTTGGGACGGTAATTAACATATTCCTGTTAGGCTATGTGGTTCAGTTTTCTTCCTGGCTGTTTGATACATACATTCCCAATCCGTCATTAGGACTCAAGATTACATTCTTACTTGTTGCGATTATCATCATAAGCTTTGGATCTTCCTTGTATTTTACCGGAGATCTGGGAGTATCCACCTACGATGCGGTAGCGCTTGTATTATCTGAGAAAAAAGTGGCACGTTTTCAGTATTGCAGAATTGGATCAGATATCCTCTGTACGGCAATCGGGTTTTTACTGGGGGCAACAGTAGGTGTGGGAACACTTGTCACGGCATTCTTTATGGGGCCGATTATCGCGTTCTTCAATCGCAAGGTTTCGATTCCGCTGAGATACGGGAAGGGGTATGCAACGATAAAATAAGTAAGGAATAATTAAGTCGATTGCCTTATTAGACTTTATTTCAGATACTTTAGATTGTATCATAACTGTAGTCACGGAATGCAGCGTCTTTTATCTGTGTTACGTAATAAGTATAACTGAGGTATTGTTTTCGCATTTGAGGAGAAGCATGAAGAAAATAAATGTTAATTTACGCAGCAGTCGAAATATTTCTATTATTTCGATGATTATCTTTTTGATGGTTGCGATTTCAATGATCTACAGTACGTATTATATGAATCTGTGTATCAGGGAAGAAGAAAAATCACAGACAAGAAGAGCAGAATATAAGCAGCTGGGAGAGGATCTTGCGGATGCATCCGATTATCTTACGGCTGAGGTAAGACTCTTTGCAGTATCGGGGGATATTGAGCATCTGTATAATTATTGGTATGAAATCTATGATAATCGTCAGCGGGAAGAAGCGATTCAGACCTTCGAGGGTAACTATACTCCGGAAAATGAACAGAAATTACTGGAGAAAGCGAAGAAATATTCAGATATGTTGGTTGAAACAGAAACATATTCCATGAAATTGGTCTTGACCTCTATGAAGAAGACGGCTTCTGATTACACCTACGATCAGAAATTATTAGGGTATATACGGCATGTCATGGCGTATGAATGTCCGGAGGATATGAGTAATATTTCGACGCAGGAAATGAGACAGAAGGCAATCGATATTTTGTATGATGAAAACTATGAAAACTACAAAACCTTGATTATGACACCGATTGATGAGTTTAAGAACACCATGAATCAACGCTTGGATGAAGAGGTAGAACAGAGAAAAGAAGGTACTCGACTTGCAACGATGATTCAGATAGTTTTAGCGGCAGTCTCGGTAGCAGGAATCGGTTTTCTCATCTTTATTATGAATTATTTGTACATAAAACCACTCAAAGGCTTTACTCGGGAAATTCAGGATGTTGGCCGCCCTTCAAATAAAGAGTCGGAATCGAAGCAGGAGGATACGCAGGCTCTTGAGGTGAAGATCATTCCTTGCGGTGCTATGGAATTAATTCATTTTGCGGAGGCTTTCAATCATATGATTGATCTGTTTTTCACAGAGCTGCGCAATCGTAAAAATGCCGAGGAAAGTATGAGAAGGGCGAGGAACGAGGCAGAATTAGCAAATCAGGCTAAAAATATCTTTTTGGCACAAATGAGCCATGAGCTTCGGACACCACTCAATGCAGTAAATGGGTATGCATATTTGTTGGAACAGACAGATTTAACAGAAAAACAGCGAAGCTATGTTGATAGTATTCAGTACTCCTCTAACGGCCTACTGGAACTAATCAATCAAATACTGGATTTTTCGAAGATTGAAGCAGGACGCATGGAATTGGAACGGCAGGATTTCAATTTGTTGGAGTTGATTTTGGAGATTAAATCAATTTTCATCCATCAGGCCAAAAAGAAAGGTTTGGAGCTAACTACCCGAATTGATGAACAAATACCGCCGGTAGTAATTGGGGATGCCCTAAGGCTTCGGCAGGTATTGATGAATTTAGTCGGGAATGCTGTTAAATTTACAGAGAAAGGCATGATTTTAATCGAATTGCAATTGTTGAAGAGGGATGAACGCGAATGCAGCATTCATTTTCAGGTTCAGGACACCGGTATTGGTATTGAAGCAGAGGCGAGACAAAAAATATTTCAGCCGTTTATGCAAAGCGATGCTTCTGTAACGCGAAAATACGGAGGAACCGGTCTTGGGATTCCGATTTGTAATCAAATCATTTCACTGGCCTCCGGCGGACAGAGCGAATTGCAATTGGAGAGCGTATTGGGTAAGGGATCTACCTTCTTTTTTAATTTGGATTTTGAAATATCAAATGCTCAGCTACTTACGAAGCGCGCACAATCTGAGGCACCTCACAGATATGTTAATAAAAAGGTTCTGATGACGGAGGATGATGAAGTAAATATAAAGATGCAGAGCGAAATGCTGGCATTATGTGGACTGGAGGTAGTTACAGCATCCAGTGGCATGGAGGCGCTTCAGATTTTAGAAATGCAAAAGGATATTGATTTGATTCTGATGGATATACGTATGCCTGTAATGGATGGGTTTGAGACAACCTGCCGAATCCGGGCGATCAGAGGCTATGAGAAGGTACCTATCCTAGCGTTAACTGCGGATGCCGTGAAGGAGGTTCAAAAACGTACCAGTGAAGTTGGTATGAATGCCTGTCTATTAAAGCCCATTGAACAAAAGCAGCTCTTTCGACTGCTGGATCATTTTCTTGGTGCAGCCAATAGGGAGAGAGCATGGGATTTGGAAGCTACAGTTACATTTCTGGAGGATATATCTTCGGCTGAAGGACTTGTCCCCGAACCTAAAGCTTTGTTTGATGAACAGCAATGTCTTAGAAAGCTTGGCGGCAATCAGGAAGCACTCTACGGTATATTGCATACTTTTCTTGAACTGCATCAAGAGGATGAAGAATTAATCCGGAGTTATCTTCATAAAAAGGAATATGATAAGGTATTGCAGCTTTTACATATGTTAAAGGGAATTGCCGGAAATATGTGCTGTTATCCCTTGTCTAGTGTATGTGAGAACGGATTGAATGAGATGGATCGGGAGGAATACCAGCATTATCCTGTTTTTCAAGAGGTTTGGAAGAACACTATTCAAAGTCTTAAAGCCACTTATCTTAAGCTTCGGGAATCTCTCGCAAGGTCGGGCCCTGTTGGAGAGGAAGAAGCTTTGTGGAAACACATTCGCGCGCTATGTCTGGAGCACGATATTGAGGCGATCTCTTTGCTGGAAGAAAATGCACACAGTCTGTCGCTCATTTGTGGGGAGGAGCTTATGGAGAAGATTTTAGATTATTGTATTCGTTTTGAATTTGGAAAAATTGGTAATATAATGAAGCAATTTTTGCCTGAAGGGAATGGTGAAGTGCGATGTACCGGGTGATGTTAGTTGAAGATGATAACGCGATTCGATATGTGTATTCGAAGATGAAGCTATGGACAAAATATGGTTTTTTCATTGAACAAGAGGCAGCAAATGGTATGCGTGCCATGGATGCGATGAGAGCTAATCCGGTGGATATTATTTTCACAGATATTCAGATGCCCTTGATGGATGGGATATCCTTAATGAAGACGATGAATAAGGAATTTCCTAATGTGTTATTTGTTCTAATCAGTTCCTATAATGAGTTTGAATATGCCAGAGAAGGCCTGCGTCTTGGAGCGGTTGATTATGTTGTGAAGCCCCTGACAGAATCAGATTTGGAAAAGGTGCTGCAACGAGCGAAAGAGATGCTAGATGCTCGGAAATCTGATACGATCACTCCGTTATTGTCGGATCTTCCGGGGATAAAGCTATGCAGTATGGAGGATCCTTTGCTTAAAAATATGTGCGAGTATCTGTCTGTGAATATGCAGCGTAATATTTCGATGGTCGATGTGGCGGATGCTCTGAAGCTTAATAAGGATTATTTTGGGAAGCTGGTAAAGAATAAAACGGGACAGAGCTTTCGAAATCTATACAATCAGATCAAGATGGAATATGCGAAAAAGCTGATACGCAGTGGACAATATAAGATATATGAGATCAGTGAATTACTGGGATATGCTTCGGCGGATTATTTTACACAGCTTTTTAAAAATACGACGGGAATGACGCCGGCAGAGTTTAAAAAACAATAAAAAATCTGATTTTTATTGTAAAATCTCTGCTTTTATAGGTTTTAAATCATATTTTTCTATGATAAATTGTATCCCAACATCAGATATACATTCATTCACTGATGCATATATGGAATGGCAAAGGAGTCGTTATCTATCGATAATGACGCCTTTTTTGATTCCTAATATCTTTCTTTGTTAACGCTTCTCTCTTTGGTAGTGGGAGTTTAACGTAATACAGGAAAGAGCCATTGCAGATCGAAAGCGAACTACGATATCTATATCGCGCAGCATATCTGAATGTCTGGTGAGACCACGAAAGCTTCATAATTGGTCTTACACTATCCGAGGGCAGATCAGGCAGCAAAAAATCGATGGCTGTAATGGTAAATAAAATGAATGGACTAGTGTTGATACGAATCGAAAGGGATAGGTGATTTATGAAAAATATATGGAAAAAACTTACTACAGTAGCGTTAGCTGCAGTTTTGGTAATCTCATTAGTGGGATGCGGTAAAAAAGATGAAGGCGGAGACACCGTAAAAGTAGGATTATTGCATTCTATGACAGGTGCAATGGCAATTTCAGAAAAAGCAGTTTTAGATGCGGAAAAATTAGCGATTAAAGAGATTAATGCAGCTGGTGGAGTTTTAGGAGCTGACATTGTATATCAGGAGGAAGATGGAGCTTCTGATCCGGCAACCTTTGCTACAAAAGCAGAAAAATTAATTGACCAGGAAGGAATTTCAACTGTGTTTGGATGTTGGACATCCTCCTCACGGAAAGCGGTAAAATCCATTTTTGAAGATTACAATGCATTATTATTTTACCCGGTTCAGTATGAAGGAATGGAGTCATCTTCTAATATAGTCTACACCGGAGCTGCTCCGAACCAGCAGATCGTGCCTGCCATTGAATACCTGATTGAGCAGGGATATACAAAATTCTTCTTACTAGGTTCTGATTATGTATTTCCGCGTACCGCGAATATGATTATCAAGGCGCAGGTGGAGGCAGCGGACTTAGAGGTGGTTGGAGAAGAATATGCAGATATGGATCAAACCGATTTCTCTGCAATTATCGCAAAGATTGAAGAGGCAAAGCCGGACGTAATCGTAAATACCCTTAATGGTACCGGAAATGTATCCTTCTTCAAGCAGATGTCAGAAAAGAACTATACCAGCGAGGAATATATGACAATGTCCTTCTCCATTGCTGAGGAGGAAGTAGCAGCAATCGGTTCTGATATTTTAAAGGGTCATATGGTATCCTGGAATTATTATCAAACAACAGAAACAGATAAGAATAAAGCCTTTGTAGAAGCATACAAAAAAGAATTCGGCGCAGACCGTGTGACCTCCGATCCTGCTGAAGCAGCATACGATGCAGTATATCTTTGGGCAGCAGCCTGTGAGAAAGCGAAGAGCTTTAAAGTTGATGATGTTCTAAAGACAATCGAAGAGGGCGGTATTTCCTTTGCTGCACCGGAAGGAACGGTTGAGATTAATGGATCAAATCATCACTTAGCAAAGCCGGTACGTATTGGGCAGATTAAGGAGGACGGTTTGATATATGAAGTATCTGCAACCGATGCTCCGGTAGATCCGGATCCATATCTTGAAACATATGATTGGGCAGTTGCGGCAGGAATCAAGCCACTTGAATAGCACATCTGAATAAATTCTAAAGTCATTATTTTGGAAGCAGCAGAAGCAGAATTTAGAATTCCATTTCTGCTGTTTCTGAATAGATGTGGGAATAAGTTTTATAATGATCTGATGAAATAGAATTATGGGAGGTGTTTTCTTTGCCAGATTTAATCAATACCCTATTCAATGGATTGAGTCTGGGTTCCATCTATTTGTTGGTTGCCCTGGGCTTGTCCATCACATTTGGCTTAATGGGCGTTATCAATATGGCACATGGCGAATTTGTAATGATAGGCGCTTATATGACATTTGTTACGCAGGAAGTTTTACATAAGATCCTCCCGAAGGAAGGTAATCTATATTATTTGGCTGCAATATTTGTAGCATTCTTCGTTACATTTACTTTGGGATGTATACTGGAAAAAATATTAATTACAAGGATCTATGGCAGAAAAATAGACAGCTTGCTGGCAACCTGGGGAATTAGTCTGATATTACAGCAGGCAGCCAGAACCATCTTTGGGTCACAGGGGGTGAATGTGAATTCTCCTGATTTTTTAAAAAGCGGTATGACCCTTGGGGAATCTAGATTTGCATACAATCGTATCTTTATTATCGCACTTGTTATTATGTGTCTGGCAGCGGTATGGCTGTTAATGAATAAATCAGGCTTTGGAGCGCAGATGCGGGCTACGATGCAAAATCGTCCCATGGCGCAATGTATGGGCATCAATACAAAACGAGTGGATTCCCTTACCTTTGGACTAGGTTCAGGTCTTGCAGGTGTAGCAGGATGTTCCATTGCTCTACTTGGTTCCGTAGATTCTACAGTCGGTCAGAACTATATCGTATATTCGTTTATGTCCATTGTTCTAGGCGGTGTAGGCAATCTGCTTGGAACAGTAATTGGTGCCATGGTCATTGGATTTTCCAGTATTTTTGTCGAAGCATATCAAAGTGCATCCATTGCCAGAGCAATTGTTCTTCTTATTATTATAGTGTTTTTGCAATTTAAGCCTAAGGGTATCTTTGTTATACGCAGTAGAAGCTTGGATGAGGAATAGGAGGTAAGCATGAAGGAGCATTTTTTAAAAAGAAAGAATATGGGGAACTATATTAGTTTTATACTTATCATAGCAATACTGGCTGTTTCGCCATTCATGGTTTCTTCCTCCTCCATGATTCAGTTTCTCGGCAAGTGTATTTGCTACTCCATCGTGGCGATATCCCTTGATTTGATTTGGGGCTACACCGGGATGCTAAGCCTGGGACATGGAATTTACTTCTGTTTAGGTGGATATGCTATGGCAATGTATTTAAGGCTTCGGGAAAATGGAGGGAGTATCACTGAATTTATGCAGACAGGAGGACTGACGAAATTACCGTTTTTTTGGAAGCCGTTCTTATCTTTACCGGTGACCATGCTGCTGATTGGTGTGGTTCCCGCAGTACTGGCTGGAATCTTGGGTTATTTCGTATTTCGTTCCCGAATCAAAGGAGTATATTTTTCCATCATAACGCAGGCTCTGACCTGGGCGGCATACTCCATTTTCATAGCTAATTCTAAATATACCGGTGGTAACAATGGAATTACAGATTTCACTCCTATTGTAGGAAATACCAGAGGAGCTGCGAATCGCGGTAATTTATTGCTGCTATTTTTTGTAGCTTTAATATCCCTTATTTTGGTATATATCCTGGCATCCTTTCTAGTAAACAGTAAATTTGGTAAATTACTGATTGCAATACGTGACGGTGAAAATCGCACCTATTTTTCAGGATACTGCGTGAATAATATTAAAAATTTTATCTATACGCTATCTGCAATATTAGCAGGGATCGGTGGAGCGTTGTTTGTTAATTTTAATGGAAGCATTACCCCATCCAAAATGACCATTACATTTTCTATCACTATGGTAATCTGGGTGGCAATCGGAGGAAGAGGAACCCTGATCGGAGCAATTTTTGGTACCTTTTTCATCAATCTATGTGAATACAATTTAAGCTCAGGTTCTTTGGTGGAAATATGGCAATATATCATTGGTGCCATATTCTGTATCACAATTCTCTTTTTCAAAGGTGGTATCGTGGGCCTGTTATCGCAGCAAATACCCGCTCAAATTCGAAAAAGAATGGCAAAAAAGGAGGCGGTCAGATTTGAATGATAAGAAGGATACAGTTCTTAAAATAAAAAATATCTCGGTGGTATTTGACGGCTTTAAAGCACTTACTGATGTGGATGTACAAGTAGAACGACATAACATTCATTTTTTTATTGGTCCGAATGGAGCAGGGAAAACAACTCTTTTAGATATCATATGTGCAAAGACAAAGCCAACTTCAGGTACCGTTCAGTTTTATCCCGAAAACAGATCGAAAATTCGTTTGACCGGTATGGAGGAGTATAAAATTGTAAAAGAAGGAATTGGGCGAAAATTCCAGGTTCCATCCGTGTTTGTTAATCTTACCGTAATGGATAATATGATGCTTTCCCTAAAGGGAAGAAAAGGGGTATGGGATTCTATCTTTTATAAGATGTCAGAGGAAGATAAAAAAACCACTCTGGAAACCTTGGAAAAGGTAGGACTACAGGATAAAATCAATGTGAAGGCCGGTTCTCTGGCGCATGGGGAAAAGCAATGGTTAGAAATCGCGATGCAGCTGGTTCAAAAACCGGAAATTATTATGCTAGATGAACCGGCAGCTGGTATGGGAAAACCGGAAACCTTCCGTACCGGAGAGCTGCTTCAAAAAATAAAAAAGGAATGCACCATAATTGTGGTAGAGCATGATATGGATTTTGTGAAGCAGATTGCTGATACGGTGACCGTATTACATGAGGGTAAGGTACTCATGCAGGGAAATATTTTAGAGATACTTGCAGATCAGACCGTGCAATCGGTTTACTTGGGAAGAGGAGGAGAGCGCAGTGCTTAAAATTGATCAATTAAGTGCCTACTATGGGGAGAGCAATGTAATTCATCAACTAAAGCTTGAAATTCCTAAGGAGAAGATTACGTGCCTGATCGGACGCAACGGGGTAGGAAAAAGTACAACATTAAAAAGCATCCTGGGTTTGGTGAAGACCCCGGAGGGAAGCTTACAGTTTTATGGCACAGAAATGATCAATCTTCCAACCTATGACCGAGTGAAGCTCGGGATAGGATACGTACCTCAGGGGCGGGATATTTTTCCGCAAATGACGGTTCAGGAAAATCTGCAGTTGGGTCTTACAGCCCAGGGAGAAAAGGGGAAAATACCGGATTATATTTATGAGCTATTTCCGATTCTGCCTAAATTTGCGAAGCGCAGGGGAGGAGATCTGTCCGGTGGACAACAGCAGCAATTAGCGATTGCCCGCGCACTGGTTGTGAAGCCTAAGCTTCTCATTCTGGACGAACCCACAGAAGGAATTCAACCCTCCATCATTGAGGATATTGGAAATACAATCCGCAAGGTAAATCAGGAACTACAAATAACAGTATTCATCGTGGAGCAATATCTGGAATTTGTCCTTGGAATATCGGATTATCTTTATGTGATGGAGAAAGGTAATATCACTCTTCAAGGCAATACGAAAGATCTATCTTCCGAAAAAGTACAAAGAGTTTTGACGGATTAGGAGATAATTTGTAGAATAGTGATATCTAAGCGTATAGCTTCTTAACTTGAAAATCTAAGGAAGTGGTGAGCAGCATGTTTTCATCAACAATAACCGTACTGGTCATAGATGATAATCCTGAGCAAATTCGATTCATCAGTGAAATATTAAAATCGGAGGGGTGTAAAATATACGCCGCAATCTCTTGTGAAGATGCATTTCCAATCTTAGAACGTCACATTCCGGATTTGCTGATCCTTGATATTTTTATGCCGGGTATGGATGGTTTTACCTTCTGCAGTAGGATAAAGCATGAGAAAAAATGGATGGATATACCGGTAATTTTTGCGACTGCGTATAATGATGTAGAAAACATTGGACGAAGCTTTGCCGTGGGCGGAAGTGATTATGTAGTGAAGCCCTTCATCAGGGAGGAGCTTTTGGAACGGGTAAAAGTAAGAATTAAGTTATCACAGCAGGAAAGACAGTTAAAAAAGGCATATGAAGAACTGGATAAGTTCTGCTATTGTGTATCCCATGATATTCGATCACCACTGCAGGTCATCAAACAATTGACAGGTCTGCTGGAAGCTGAGTTAGAGGAAGGTAATCTTGCAGAAGCAGAGAAAATATGCCTGATGTTAACGGAAAAATCAGGGCAGGCAGCAACCATGATCGAAGGTCTGCACCGCTTCTCCAAAGTGTTCAGTGAAACGATGACCTGCAGCCGGGTAGATATGAACCTGTTGTTTGAAGAGGTGATGGAGGAGCTGAAGCTATTGGAAAAGGATAGAAAGATAGAATTTGAAAAGGAGAAATTACCGGCTGTTCAAGGAGATGAAGCTTTGTTACGGTTGGTGGTTCAGAATATATTAGGGAATGCTTTGAAATTTAGCCGACAGCGGGAGATAACCCGCATCCGTTTGACGACAGCGGGTGTCGGTAATATGGCTGCATTTTTTGTTCAAGATAATGGGATTGGTTTCGATGAACGAAATGCAGGTGAATTATTTCATGTATTTCGCAAGCTTCATAATGATCCTAAGTATGAAGGGGATGGAATAGGACTTGCAAGTGTAAAAAGAATTCTTGTTCGCCATGGTGGAGATGTGGAAATTACATCGCAGCTTAACATAGGAACTTGCGTAAAATTCCTGTTACCTTTGGATAAATAGAGAACAGGAAATTGTGAAGCTCAATATAAGCTCGATATTATCTATAAATAATGAATGGAGCGGGGCTATATTAGGGAGAAGGAGGAAAAAGCATGCATCTTGTACCCAGGGAAATGGAACGTCTAATGATACACAGTGCAGGTGAATTGGCAAAGCAAAGAAAAAAGGATGGTGTAAAGCTCAATTATACAGAGAGTATTGCGTACATTACCTCGGAATTATTGGAGCTTGCCAGAAGAGGGAAAAGTGTCACACAGCTTATGATGGAGGGAACAAAATTACTTTCTACTGAGGATGTGATGGATGGAGTGGCCGAGATGATTCATGAAATACAATTTGAGGCAACTTTTCCTGATGGAACCAAGCTGGTTACCGTACATAATCCGATACCGGCAGGCGGAAAATTAATCCCTGGAGAGGTGGTAACAGTACCCGGTGAGATTACATTAAATCAGGGCAGACGAAGTATTGGTCTGACTGTGGTGAATACAGGCGACAGGGCAATTCAAATCGGGTCGCATTTTCATCTGTTTGAAGTAAACAAAGCACTTCGCTTTGATCGTATGTCAGCATATGGGATGCGTCTTGATATTCCGGCGGGAACAGCGGTTCGTTTTGAGCCCGGAGAAGAAAAAAAGGTCGTGATAGTGGAAATTGGTGGCACCCGGGGTGGATATGGTCTGGGCGGACTGGTAAATGGTAATATGGATGACGATACGGTAAAGGCAGCAGCGATCAAAAAGGCGAAACGTCTGGGATATATAGGAGGTGATTCGGTTGAGTAAGATGAGTAGAAAAGCCTATGCAGATATGTTTGGACCAACCGTCGGAGATAAAATACGACTTGCCGATACCGGTCTGATGATAGAAGTGGAAAAGGACTTCAACGTATATGGAGAAGAAGCAAAGTTTGGCGGAGGTAAATCCATACGGGATGGTATGGGTCAGTCCTGCCTGGCTCTTTGTGAGGAATGTCTGGATCTGGTGATAACCAATGTATTGATAGTTGACTATACCGGCATAGTAAAAGCGGACGTTGGAATTATAGACGGTAAGATCTCTGGGATTGGAAAATCGGGAAATCCTGATATTATGGAAGGCGTGAGTGATGGTATGGTGATCGGTGCATCGACGGAGGTAATCGCCGGAGAAGGACTCATTCTAACCGCAGGTGGATTGGATACCCATATCCACTTTATTTCCCCTACGCAGGTGGAAACGGCGCTATATAGTGGAATTACCACAATGATCGGAGGAGGAACCGGACCTACTGACGGAACCAATGCCACAACCTGTACTCCGGGTAAATTTAATCTCCATCGGATGCTGGAGGCAGCAGAGGAATTGCCAATGAATTTTGCATTTTTGGGCAAAGGAAATTGTTCTAATCCGAGAGCACTAGAAGAGCAGGTAGAAGCAGGCGCGGCAGGATTAAAGCTGCACGAGGACTGGGGTAGCACACCGGCAGCGATAGATGAGTGTCTGTGTGTTGCAGATCGGTATGATGTTCAGGTTTCCATTCATACCGATACGCTAAATGAAGGCGGTTTCGTGGAGGATACCCTGTCAGCTATTGGTGGGAGGGTAATTCATACGTATCATACAGAGGGTGCCGGCGGTGGTCATGCTCCGGATATCATACGGGCGGCGGCGCTCCCTAACATACTTCCATCTTCGACCAATCCCACGATGCCCTTTACAGCTAATACAATTGACGAGCATCTGGATATGCTGATGGTATGCCACCATCTTGACAGTAAGATTCCGGAGGATGTAGCCTTTGCTGATTCCAGAATTCGTCCGGAGACCATTGCAGCAGAAGATGTACTGCATGACTTGGGTATCTTCTCTATGATGAGCTCTGATTCCCAAGCTATGGGTCGTGTGGGTGAAGTCATCATTCGAACCTGGCAGACGGCTGATAAGATGAAAAAACAAAGGGGAGCACTACCGGAGGATACAGAAGGAAACGATAATTACCGTGTCAAACGTTATATTGCAAAATACACTATTAATCCTGCAATCACGCACGGAATTTCAGAGTATGTCGGGTCGGTAGAGCCAGGAAAATATGCCGATTTGGTTTTGTGGAAGCCGGCGCTCTTTGGAGTAAAGCCAGAGCTAATTATTAAAAATGGGTTTGTTATAGCTTCCAGAATGGGAGATGCCAATGCATCCATTCCTACCCCACAGCCGGTGATCTACACAAAAATGTTTGGAGGATATGGACTAGCCAGAGTGAGAAGCTGTATCACCTTTGTATCTAAGTATGCCTTTGAGAACGGAATTCAGGAGGAACTTAAACTGCAAAGGAAGGTATTACCGGTGAAGGATTGTCGAAGTATCACTAAGGCAAATATGAAATTAAATGATCGGATGGGCGACATACAGGTAAATCCGGAAACCTATGAAGTGACTGTGGATGGAGAAACAATCACCTGTGAAGCAGCGTATGAGCTTCCGATGGCTCAGAGATACTTTTTGTTTTAAAATATTATGTGATAAACAATAGGTGATTGCGACAAATGCCCAAATGATAGAACAAGAATGAAAGGTTAGGAGGTAACTTATGATAGTGGAAAAAATCACAGGCCAGCTGCAGCATACTAAAAAGGCAGTAGATGAAATAACATTGGAATGGTACGAGCGCGACAAAAAACGCATGCGTAAGGTATCAAAAGATGGGGAAGAGATTGGAATTGCTGTCGAAACAGGGCTCAAGGAAAATGATATTTTATATGAGGATGACAATAGAGTGATCGTAGTAAAATACGCGCCTAGTGAGCTAATACAGATTTCTGTAGCTTCCATGCAGGAAATGGGAAGATTGTGTTTTGAACTTGGTAACCGACACATGACCTTAGAAATCAGGGAAAATACCGTAACCATTCCATATGATGCATTTATATATGCTTATCTACAAAACCAAGGATTTAAGCTCCAAACAATCCTTGGAAAATATACAGATTATATTGGATGCAAGGCTCACGAGCACACACATGGGCATTCCCAACTTTGACCTATGAGCTGGTTGACCTTATATCAAACGATGGATGCGCTCTTCCCAATCGGAGCATATACCATGTCTAATGGTATGGAGACTTATGTGCAGAAGAAAATCGTCAAGGATGAGAGCTCCCTATCGGAGTTTCTGCAACAATATCTGCACGCACTAAGCTATAGTGAGATAGGATTTGCGGCGCACGCTGCTACTGGTGAAGACATCACTCTGTTAGATCATCTTTGCGGAGCCTCGAGATCACCGCGGGAGCTTCGGGAAGGCAGTATGAAGCTCTACTCGAGATTTCAAAAGGCTCTTAAATATATGGGTGATTATCCGGCTCTTGAAGAGTATTGGAGAACTATAAAAGAAAGTAGCTGCGATGGGCATTATTGCATTGCGGTGGGGCTACTCATACAGGATTTAAAGGTGGATATAAGAGAAGGATTACAGCTATTTGCCTACAATCAGATTTCATCCATGGTAAACCATGCAGTGAAGCTGATTCCCTTACGACAGCTCGAAGGACAACGTGCCTTAAAGCAAGCAGCAGAAGTAATTCCAGAGGTAGTAAATCATGCAATGAACTGCAAGCTGGAGCTGCTAGGAGTAACCGGGCCAGGCTTTGATTTTCGTTCAATGGAGCATGAGTATTTGGAAGCCAGAATGTATTTGTCATAATTTAAATAGATAATTGATGTTTTCGTAATTGTCTAATCCTAATAATTGAAACGAAAAGAGGAAGAAGCATGAGTTATGTAAAAATAGGTGTAGGAGGTCCGGTTGGTTCCGGAAAAACAGCACTGATTGAGCGTTTGGTACGAAGCATGGCGAAGGAATACAGCATCTGCGTTGTGACAAATGATATTTATACCAAGGAAGATGCACAGTTTCTGATTCGTAATTCAGTTCTGGAGGAGGGAAGAATCCTCGGAGTAGAAACGGGTGGCTGCCCGCATACTGCAATCCGTGAAGATTGTTCAATGAATCTTGAGGCAGTGGAAGAGCTGGCTATGAAATATCCGGACGTGGAGATAATCTTTGTAGAAAGCGGTGGAGATAATCTTTCTGCAACGTTCAGTCCGGACCTTGTTGATGCAACCATCTATGTAATTGATGTGGCACAGGGAGAGAAAATACCCAGGAAACGTGGTCTTGGGGTGATCCGATCAGATCTCTTGATTATAAATAAAACGGATCTTGCACCACTTGTTGGAGCGGATTTAAGTATTATGGCTTCGGATTCCGAGCTGGTTCGTGAGGGAAGACCCTTCCTCTTTACCAACCTGAAGGACATGAGCGGAGTCGATCATGTTATCCAGTGGATTAATAGAAATGTTTTATTTAAGGATTTGAAATAATGAGCAGCTTACATCTCTCCACGATTGATCGTAACGGGCAGACCTGTCTGTCAGAATGCAGTTTTACACAGCCCTTTAAGGTATGCAAGCCTTTTTATAATAAAGATAAGACACAGATTATGGTGATGACAGCGACAGCAGGTATTATGCAAGATGATTTTTACAATATACGAGTTCATGCCGGAGCTGGGACAAAAACGGAATTTACAAATCAATCCTATACGAAGATTTTTAATACCAGGGATGGTTTTGCCAGGCAGGAGCAGGATATTCTTTTAGAGGATAATGCTGAGTTGGTATGGATGATGAAGCCGGTGATTCCCTTTGCCGACAGTAGTTTTAAATCCAATACAAGAATTCTGCTTGGCGAAAACTCTAAATTATTTTACACCGATATTATCGCCTGTGGCAGGGTAGGTATGGGCGAGAAATTCGCATTTCGCCAATATCATAGTAGAACTGTAGTATGGAATAAGAAAGGTAGAATGGTATTTTTAGATAATTTATATCTGGAGCCTAAGAAGTGGAAACTGGAAGGTATGGGAGGCTTTGAAGGAAAAACTCATATCGGAATGATTTACTTATATGGATATGAAAAGCCGCGTCTTATGAAATCAGAGGATGTGGAAGCAACCGTAACACAAGCCTATGAAGGCTATATGGTACGATTGATGGGAAATGGCGGAGAGTATTTGTATGAATATGCAGAAAGCTTATATAGAAGCTATTAAATATAATAAAAAGCAAAAAATTTAGTAGAATTTAGATTCGGTAGTGCATTTAGAAAGGCAGGTGGAAGGCCTATGGGAAATTATGTTATTACAATTGCGAGGGGATTTGGCAGTGGTGGAAAAGAGATTGGTAGTAAACTGGCAAAAAGATTAGGAATCCATTGCTATGAATCACAGATTTTAAAAATGGCCTCAGAGGATAGTGGTATCAACGAGGCATTGTTTATTCAAGCTGATGAAAAGGTGCATCTATATGGCACAATCCTCGGATATATGAAGAAGATACCATTTTCGGAGGAAGCACAACCGAATACGAAACGGTTTATTTCGGATGTTAACTTATTCAATATACAGAGCAAGATTATCAGGCAGCTAGCAGATCAGGAATCTTGTATTATTATCGGAAAATGTGCTGACTATGTTTTACGGGATTTCAAAAATGTGGTCCGAATCTATATTGATGCGCCGAGAGAGGCCTGTGTTCAATCGATTGTGAATAAGCTAGATGTGACAGAGAAAGAGGCTCACAGCTTGATTGAGAAGACGGATAAATACCGAAGCGATTATTATCGCTGTTATACAGAAGGAAAAAAATGGACAGACATGGCAAATTATGATCTAACACTGAACAGTGCTCGCGTTGGCAGAGAGATGTGCGTGGATCTGATTGAACAATACGTGAAGATGAAATTTCTTATCAATCGTATATAATGTTATAGTATAAAAGCCAAATCTATCAAATGACTATGCTCACGAAGCAGTCAATTAGTGCTATGGTAAGTTGGTCATCATAATAGATTCCGTTCCACTTGTTGAATTCTATATTTGATGTAATAATCAGGCTGTGTTTTTTAACCCCACAATTATTAAAAAGTCTTGAAAATTAATGATTTCAAGGCTTTTTGTGTTATACATTACAATAGGACATCCTGGCAAACTATAGTAAATACGACCATTACCTTGAAAATAATGCAATGGTTATATTAGGAAGGAAATGCATAATGCTTGATTAAAATGAGCTGCTAGGAGGACTTGTTTTATGTAAAAAAATATGTTAGCATTAGGTAAATTAAAAATATTAGCCAAATTGCGTCTCGTTGTAAAAATCTATGTTTGCTGTTCTAAAGAAGCAAAACAATAAGAAATTTGTATACAAAATTACCTGAGGTGTATTTAAATAAGTTTGTGTCTATGCTACAACCACAAACCTGTTTATGCGCAAAATTTCGCAAAGTGAACTATTATGCAACGCAAAAATGAGGTAAATTATGTACGATAAAATAACACATAAAGATATAAAAAGAATGGAAGAAGAGATTGAATACCGTAAGCTTGTTGTTAGAAAAGAAGCTCTTGAAGACGTGAAAACTGCCAGAGCCCATGGAGATTTAAGTGAAAACTTTGAATATAAGGCAGCAAAACAGTTTAAAAATCAAAATGAGAGCAGGATAAGATATTTAGAACGGATGATAAAAACAGCTCAGATTATAACGGAAGCTTCTAATGAAGATGAAGTAGGATTAAATGATAAGGTCACGATCTATTATCCAGAGGAGAATGAGGAAGAGATAGTAAAGATTGTGACGACAGTCAGATCAAATTCCTTAAAAGGAAGAATTAGCATCGATTCTCCGCTCGGTAAAGCGTTACTTAAGAAAAAAGTTGATGATAAAGTTACAGTGGAAGGAAGTGCTGGCGGAAAAGACTTTACCTTTGATGTCATAATACGAAAAATCGAAAAGCTTGAGGATAATGGGGAAGATGAGCTAAGAAAATATTGATTACGCATAATAATGGGGCTTTGTAGGATGCCCATTCAGTATATAAAGGAACGCCTTAGGATAGAGTTGGCTATCTTAAGGCGTTCCTTTCATGAATTTTGAAAATTAGATAATTACTTAGTTTCGCTATTATCTAATTTAGAATACGTGCTAATCCATCCTATTTCACAAATATCATGTGATCGATCTGAGTTGTAAGAGACTTCGAGCGTAGCCATTCATTGTTTGAAGTCTGGTCAAAATAGTAGATAGCGCCATTGCTCGGATCACTGCCAAACATGGCAATCCAAGCTGCTCGTTTAGAGTCATAAGAAGGTGTATTATTAATTGTGCCGATTTTAACTGGTGTAAATTGGTAGTATTCACCAAATTTCTGCTTGATTACCTTGGTTATGGTTGGAGCCCAATCTCCGCTTTGAACGCGGTTAACTACAACAGCTCCGACAGCTATTTTCGCCTGCATAGACTCTCCGGCAGCTTCAGCTTCAATGAGTTTCGCAAGTAAGCCGACTTCGCCATCGGAATAGGGAATGACGCTGTCATACTTTTTATAAGGTTTGATACCGGGTATTAATAATTTTTCACCTGGTACGATAGAGCTGCTTGTTTTCTTATTTGCTTTTTTAATATTCAATACGGGTACCTTGTACTTCGCTGCTATTTTGAACAAGGAGTCACCACTTTTTACTTTATATACATGAGCTGGGACGAAGATTACATCTCCGGAGGAAAAGCTGTTTACCTCAAAATTATTAGAAAACCGTAAGAAAGTAACACTGGTATCAAATAATTTACTGAGTGAATTGAGTGTGTCCTTTGAAGTTACCTTATACGCAGCTGCACTAGCTGAAGTCGCGGGGAACAATAATAGGAAACAAAATGTGATAATGGTTATTTTCTTAAATAGTTTCATAGAAACCTCCTTCTGTGTGTTGAACAATTCAGTAACTACTACGCCCTACCTATTCTACATGCGTAGAAAGAATATTTCCATATAGGTTTCCTGGCAATACAGGGAGTAAAAGATAATACAGGAAAGAGGTGCTAGTCAAGGTGATATATGTGACTTATTATGTTAGGGTTTTAGCTTTAGGTTATCTGGTTATGTGACAAGTTTTAATGAAATAATTCTTATGGGATTACGGTTATCCTTATAGATGTATAGTGTAGGAGCTATTTATAGCAATCTGAAGAGATATATACTGAATTTTAAGAAAAATATAATAGAACAAATTTAATTACTATGAAAAAATTATGCATTATCGAATAAATCAAGTATTATCGAAAAAAATTAAGCATTATCGAAAAGATTAAGTATTTTCGAAAATAATGATTGAAAATTAGTTTACTTATCATATAATATATTCGAGCCGAATTTACATTTACCGGATGAATAGAAAAACAGAATGGAAAGTGTGCAGAATACAGAATATGAAAAACTTTAAGAATACCAGAAAGTATAATAGAATGCATTTATTAATACATATCATTACCTCTTCCCGAAACCGAATCCCCTTACTTTTTACCTTGGAGGGGATTTTGATCACTCTTGTGAATAATTTGGTGGCGAATAATAATAATTTATATGCTACAAGGTTAGGTGCAAGTGATTATGAACTTAGCCTGGTTACTACCTTACCGCAGCTAATCGGTATGCTGGTGTTAATACCTGGAGGAATACTCACTGATCGAATGAAAAATAAACGGAGTATGGTAATAGCATCGTTATCCTTAATAACAATGTTATATGTATTAATAGGGTTTGTACCGTTTTTTGGTTCCTATAGATTGATATTATTCCTGGTACTAATTGCGATTTCCACAGGTCCAATGACGATTTACAATGTATCCTGGCAGGCTTATTTTTCCGATATAGTTAATATTGAAGCAAGAAACAGCATTTTAACATATCGTACTTCCTTGACCTTTTTTATAGGAATTATTGTACCCTTTACCAGCGGCGCCGTACTGTCCTCCGCGGGTTCGTTAGGAGCGAAAATTCATATCCATCAGGCTTATTTTTGGATTGGTGCGGTTTTACTATTACTACAGATATTTGTACTAAAACAGATAAAAAGCAGTCAGGAGCATGCTGTATCAGGGATAGCTATTAAGATGCTGGGTTCTGCCTTCCTGGAATTAATACATAATAAAAAGTTTCTCGGCTTCGTAAGTGTAGCACTGTTTTTCTATATGTCCTGGCAGATGGATTGGACGTTATATTTTGTAGGTCAGGTAAAATATTTAAAAATGAATGAGGCATGGCTTAGCTATATCAGCATAGGCAATGCAGTAGCACAGTTCCTTACAATAGGCTTCTGGAGCCACCTTAATGTAAAACAAGGAGTAAGATTTGGAATTATTTTTGGCGCTCTGGGACTTTCCGTATTTCCTATCGGTATGATAACGGCTACCAGTGCTCCGCTTATGCAAGGAAGAATTATTCTCGTGATTATGCATACTTTTGCGAGTATGACTATGGCTGTTATAACGCTTAATATTCTGCAATGTCTGCTCCAGATACTACCGGAAAAAAACAAGACATTGAATATTTCTATCTACACAGTGCTGATTACACTTTCCAATGCGTTCATGCCTTTAATCGGAGTGACGATTTACACACAGCTTGGAGCTGATTTAAAAGCTTTACAGGCTACTTTTTGGATTATTTTTGCGGCAAGATTAACAGCGACCGGTTTATGGACATTGCGTTGGTGGGTGCTGCGTAAGGAGGAATATTGACAAACGTACCTAATAAGACATATTGACATAATTATGTCGGCTTCTATATTCAACCGGCGTTACATGAAAGGACTTTTTAAACAGAAAACTAAAGTAGGAAACATTATCATAACCACACTGATCAGCGATATTGTAGATCTGCAGATCGGTTCTTAACAGTAAATCCTTGGCTTTGTTTAGTCTGGCTGAAGTGATATAGTCATTCGGTGTTATTTGCATGGTCTCTGTGAATATTCTGTGGAAATAATTAGGACTTAACTCTGCGATAACTGAAAGCTGCTTTAATAGCAGCTTTTGATTTAAGTTCTCGTGAATATAGTCCAATGTTTTCTTAATTACCTTTCCATAAGGTGATTGAAGCATCGTGATAGCCGGGTTACAAGAATCCTGATAAAGATGATACAGTATGTTAAGAACAGAAGACTTCATAAGTATTTCGCTTCCCAGGGTCGGATTTAAATATTCTTTAAAAACCATATCAAATAAAGAATAATATTTATCTTCATTCTGAACATGAAAAATAGTCGGAATATTATCTAATATATTATTTGTATAATAAGTCTGAAATTTTACTTCGTCTCGCTCCCATAGATTACTTCTGTACCAATCAATACTAGAAGAGAGGGTATTGGCCATATCCAGGGCTATAAAATAGCAGGAGTAAGGCATGATACCCTGTGTATATTGACCGGGCCTGCGAAAAACGATATCTCCTTTTTGAATAGGAATTACTTCATCGTCTATGTACATACTGCCTTCACTGCTGGTGAAAAACTCTAATTCATAATCTCTTACACGTCTTCCGGGAAGCGACTCGCCTTTCGCGTATTTTATGCTCCCGTTAAAGCTGTGACAAAAAAGTACTACCGGATTTATTCTGGATACCGTAAGATTTTCGTATATTAAATCGATCACCATTATACCTCCCAAAAACTAAGACTTACTAAACGTATATAATTTAATGAATTATAGGCTCTGCTAAATTACTTCCAGGAAAGTTATGTAATATTTTATCATAATATATTGATATTTAAAATAAGATTTTTAATTGTGATTGATAACTCTCTATATTAGAATTGAACAATCTAAATTATGCTCTATAGGGAGGAAAGAATAATGCAATACGTTAAGAAAAACCAATCCCGAAGTACAGGATATTTTATTATGATTATGAGGCTGGCCTTACCTATTATTATTCAAGGTTTGGTTTTTCAGCTACAAGCAGTAGTGAATAAATCATTTCTTGGTAAGCTTGATACAAATTATCTATCCGCTGTCGGAGTTGCTCAATTTCCGTTTTTTACTTCAACCGATGCCCTGATGGCAATCTGTACCGGATTGACAATTGTTGTAGCTCATAAATTTGGAGCCTCCAAATTAAAAGAAATCCATGAGAGTGTGAATGCTTCGATTGCATTTAATATGATATTTTCCTTGCTGCTTTTTGCCTTGTGGTTTCTGTTTCCGGATACGATATTTTCGCTAATGAATGTTGATGATACATTGGTTCATCATTGTAATGATTATGTTCGTATATTATCGTACTTCTTTTTATTATTCGGTATCGATATATCGCTCCAGGAGACCCTCCAGGGAATGGGGAAAACAAAGCAAATTATGTATGTCGGTTTAATAAAAATAGGCTTAAACATTCTACTGGATTGGATTTTAATCTTTGGTAAATTTGGTTTACCGGCAATGTATATCAAAGGAGCTGCTTGGGCTACAACGATATCTAATGTCGTAGGTACGATATTACTTCTTACATATTTTATAGTCTCTAAGGAGCTTTCAGCGAACCTAAAGCTTAAGGAAATTCTCCGTTTTAGATGGAGTCTGTACAAAGAAATCATCCGATTAGGACTTCCGACCTGTATAGAATTTACGCTTTGGAATATCAGTAATTTAATATTAATCAGTCTGCTGAATAAGCAAGGTGTGACTGTAGTTGCGATATTTACTGTAACTTTTGCAATTGAATTATTTGTTTACAAGATTTTTAATGGGATTGCCAAAGCTACATTGACCTTAGTAGGCAATTGTATCGGAGCAGGGAATGTAAAGGCTACTAATAATATTATGAATTCTTCTATCCGATACTCTTTTGTCTTTGTTACTATTTTCTGTATTATATTTGCGATTATACCAAAACCGATATTAGCAATATTTACGAATGATAAAGAGCTGATCGAAATGTCGGTATTTTACCTGATTGCCAGAGCGGTTACTATGTTCCCGAAAACTTTGAATGTTGTTGTAGGCAGTGGTATTCGGGCAAGAGGTGATGTAAAATGGATGCTGTATACACAGCTAATAGGTTCGATTTTTGTTGTAGCTTTCTCCTATGGCCTGATCCATGTATTTAAAGTAGGAGCATTTGCAATCTATCTGACTCTTTTTATGGATGAGTTTTTAAGAGCAACTTTAAATACGATAAGATTTTACAAAGGTAATATATTGGTAATTAGGAAAAATAGAGGTCATAAAAAGCAGGAAAGACCGATAAAGAGTGAGGCTTGACAGAAGCGGAAAGGTATATTATGGTGGGTATAGTGTGAATTATTAAAAAGCATAATTCACACTTGGAAGTTTATGCCTGCGTTATCCTCGGCATAAACTAATTCATAGGGTAAGGCATGTTATGCTAGTATGATACTCATTCACTGTTAGTATGATATAGTTTTGTTTACCTAATGTCAGGTATATTAGGAGGTGGTTGATAATGACCTTACAACAAATCAGATACGCAATTGCAGTAGCAGATACCGGTTCTATGAATGAAGCAGCAAAGCAGCTTTTTATTGCCCAGCCCAGTCTGTCTGTAGCAATCAGGGAACTGGAGGAGGAGGTTGGTTTCTCCATCTTTATAAGGAGTAGAAAAGGGGTTGAAGTTACTCCGGAAGGCAAAGAATTCTTTGGTTATATCCGTCAGGTATCGGAGCAGTTCTCTCTGGTGGAGGATAAATATTTAAGAACAGAGAAGAGAAAGAAAAGATTCAGTGTTTCGTCCCAGCATTATTCCTTTGCGATTAAGGCTTTTGTAGAAACAGTCAGACAGTTTGGTATGGATGAATATGAATTCACAATGAAGGAAACTAAGACCTACGAGGTGATTGAAGATATTAAATTTTCAAAAAGCGAAATAGGGATAATCTATCTGAATGATTTTAATGAAAAGGTATTGAATAAGTTGCTGCTGGAGAACAACTTGGAATTTACCGAGTTATTACAGTGCAATGCCTATGTCTATCTTTGGAAGGGAAATCCTCTTGCTAAACGGGAAAGTCTTTCCATGGAGGAGCTTGAGCCTTATCCGTGTCTAGCTTTTGATCAGGGGAACAACAATTCGTTTTATTTTGCTGAGGAGCTTCTTAGTGACTACCAGTATAAACGGTTAATCAGGGTAAATGACCGGGCAACAATTTTGAACCTGATGGTGGGCTTAAACGGTTTTACACTCTGTTCCGGCATCATCTGCGAGGAGCTTAACGGGCAGGATTTTATAGCACTTCCGCTAAAGACTGCAGAAATTATGAAAATTGGCTATATCACACGGAAGAATTCTATCATGAGCGAAATAGGAAAAGTATATATTAATGAAATGATAAAATATATGGATCGTGTGAATTACTGAAACGTATAATTTATATCAAAAAGCGTGTGCTTGTGTCCCAAGAAACAGGATAAATCGAGAAGAAAGCAATATAAAGATAGCGTGTAATAGGATTAAACTATTACACGCTATTATATTTTGATATTAGCTATAATATAAAATGGATGATATAAAAGAATTGAGGTTTGGCCTGTATTTACATACCTTGATACCTAATGCAGGAAGTACAAGGCTGACTGATCAGAGAGCCTGCCAGCTTCCGATATCTATATTAATAGGGGGATTTTATATCATGAGAGACGAAACAAAATGTCTGCATTCCGGCTATCAACCGGAGAATGGTGCACCAAGTGTAATACCGATTGTACAGAGTACGACCTACCGCTTTGATTCTACAGAGCATCTGGGCAGATTATTTGATATGCCGACCGAATTTATGTATTCGAGGTTTGCGAATCCAACCGTGGATGCCGTGGAGAAGAAGATTGCTGCTCTTGAAGGAGGGGTGGGTGCTTTATGTACTACCTCAGGTCAGGCAGCGACATTCCTAGCGATATTAAATCTATGTAATTCAGGAGACAGCTTCATCAGTACAACTACGATCTATGGAGGCAGCATCAACTTATTTGCGGTTACTTTAAAAAAGCTTGGAATAGAGTGTATCTTTGTAGATGGTGATGACACGGATGATAATATCCTTAAGGCCTTTAAGAAGAATACCAGAGCCTTCTTCAGTGAAACGATAGCTAATCCTGCACTTAAGGTCTGCGATATTGAGCGGCTGGCAGTAATTGCCCATCAAAAAGGAGTTCCGTTCATTATCGACAATACCTTCGCGACACCGATCCTTTGCAAACCCATCGAGTATGGGGCAGATATTGTCATCCATTCTACTACCAAATATATGGATGGGCATGCAATCGTTGGTGGCGGAGTTATCGTGGACAGCGGCCGATTCGACTGGACAAGTGGTAACTTTCCGGAATTTACAGAGCCGGATGAATCCTATCATGGAGTGATATATACCCGTGATTTTGGTAAGCTTGCCTATATTGTAAAGGCCAGGATGCAGCTGATGCGGGATATTGGAGCATATCCTGCGGCTACCTCTGCGTTTTATCTAAATCTCGGACTTGAAACCCTGGCAATCAGAATGAAGCAGTACTGCGATAATGCTTTGACAGTCGCAAAGTACTTTGCTGCCTCAGGTAAGATAGAAACGGTATATTATCCTTATCTGGAGCAGGATTCTCAGTATGAGAAAGCCCACAAATATCTAATTGGGGCAAGTGGCGTGGTAACTATCATCATCAAAGGTGGTAAGGCAAATGCAGTCAAATTTATGGATGGTTTAAAGCTTGCCTCGAATGAGGTCCATGTTGCAGATATTAGAACCTGCGTGCTCCATCCAGCCAGCGAGACTCACCGTCAGCTGACCGAGGAACAGCTTCTGGCAGCAGGAATCGACCCTGGAATGATTCGTTTTTCTGTTGGTCTTGAGAACATCGAGGACATTCTTAATGATATTCATCAGAGCCTTAAGAATATTCATTCATAACAGCGAATGAACTTCTATGATAACCTATGATGATATAGGACCTTTTAGCACTTGAGAAGGCGACAGGTTTTTATAGGATTTGAATAATCGGCTGAAGTAATTCACACTATCAAAACCTGTGGAGATTGCTACTTCTGTTACATTAAGCCTGCCTTGCTCTAGCAGAAGGCAGGCCTTTTCTATTCTGATTCGGTTAATATAATCAATAGCAGATCTTCCGGTGAGACTTTTGAATAATCTGCAAAAATGATGCCGGCTGATGTGAAGCATCTCTGCCAGCTGTTCCAGTGTGATTTGCTCATTATAATGCGTTTCAATAAATGCAAATACTTCTTGAAATTCTTTCAGCCTTCTGGTTTTTTCTGTTGATTCCTTTAAGCTTAAGGTTTTATAACAAAATTTTCTGTATAAAATTGACAGCAGTAGATAAGCATTGCCATTAAATACAAGCTCATAGGCTTCCTTTCTTTGATCATATTCCACAATCAAATTCTTTATACAATCAAGAGCAATCGGGTCATTAATTTTATTTGCAAATTGAACCATATTATGATTAATAGGAGAAATATATTTTATCTGGCAGGCGTCGTTATCATAGGTACTCAAAGCAGAAAAGTCAATTCTGACGATAAAGATCTGAAGGTTATTACACAGGTTATTTAAGTAATGCATTTCATTATTGTTAATCAATATAATATCATTTGCAGACCCAGGAATTGTTTTATTTTGAAGATGAATTTCTCCTTTTCCGCTCTTAAAATAATAAAACTGGATATGGTTATGCCAGTGAAAATTCATTATAGGTCCAGTTTCTTTGTAAATACATTTTGTAATTAATATAGGAAGACCATCTGTATAAATATCGATTTGCTTATAGGTTGATAAATTCTCTAAAATATGAAAACCCCCTATCAATATTGTGCTAACATACCGCAACAATGTTAATGAAAAATCTCTACCATAAGATATAATACTACTTACAATACACGCTGTAAATATTAATATTGTGCATATGTTGAGTGTACAAGTAGCAGCATATATACGAAAAGGAGGTATTATTTCATATGGAAAAGAAAGAGACCCTATGGTCATTTATGAGACGTCTCAGATTTATTAGGATGAAAATATTACTTGCAACACTCTGTTCTGTGATTAACAAATTAGCGGACCTGGGGCCACCTGTTATTATTGGCATGATTGTTGATCTAGTTACATCTAGACAGAATTCCTTTATAGGCAATCTGGGTTTTAATACTTTAAAGGAACAGCTTATCTTTCTTTCTTTACTGACAATCTTCATATACGGTATAGAATCCTTAAGTGATTTTGTATCCAATGTTATGTGGAGGAATATTTCACAGGTTTTGCAGCATGTACTGAGAACAGAAACCTATGCTCATATACAGACTTTGGATATGGAGTATTATGAAGACCGTAAAATTGGTAATGTTGCAAACATAATTAATAGTGATATCAACCAATTACAGGTTTTTCTTGATACGGGCTTTCATCAGATTATTCAGCTGATTACAAATTTCCTGATTGTTGGAATTATTTATTTCATGACAATAAAAAGTATGGTATGGATCATCATTTTACCAATGCCCTTCATCGTACTAGTATCGAACTGGTATCAAAAGATAATTGAACCCAAATATTCCAGTGTCAGAGAGGCCTCGGCAGCCATAAATGCTCAACTTTTTAACAATTTTGATGGCATATCAACGATAAAAAGCTATGCTACGGAAGAAATTGAAAATAACAGAATAGAAGAGTTAAGTAAAAATTATTTAAATTATAATCGGAGAGCAATTAAATCCAGTGCAGCCTTCATTCCTATTATAAGAATGCTGATTGCAATTGGGTATATTATTGTTCTTGTCACCAGCGGTTACCTGGCATTATCAAATCGTATGAATGCAGGTGTTTTCGCAACGCTGATGTATATGTCCGAAAGAATATTCTGGCCCTTGGTATCGGCTGGACATTTATTTGATTCCTATCAGCAGGCAAAAGCATGTGTAAAGAGAATATCACAAATTTTTGCTGCGAAGCAAAAGATAAGCGATGGAGGAACCAATTTACATATCAATGGCCTTTTGGGAAATATTTCGTTACGCAGCATTTCTTTTCAATATAATACCTCAAAGCCTGTACTTAAGAATATCAGTCTTAATATAAAGGCAGGAGATACGATTGGTATAGTAGGAACCACCGGTTCCGGTAAGAGTACGTTGGTAAAGCTTCTATTGCGTTTTTATGATGTTACGGCTGGGGAGATTTTTATTGATAATGTGAATATAAAAGATTATAAACTAAAGGAGCTGCGTTCAGCGATAGCATATATCAGTCAGGATATCTTTATATTTCCGGATACCATTAAGGAGAATATCTGCTATGGAAGCTGTGCAAAGAGAGAGGAGGATATCATCAATGCAGCAAAAATAGCTGAAATCCATGATTTCATTATGAAACTGCCGGATGGCTATCATACAAAAATCGGAGAGAAAGGTCAAAACCTTTCCGGAGGCCAGCGACAGCGAATATCGATTGCAAGAGCTGTTATGAAAAATTCACCGGTTATCGTATTGGATGAAGCAACCTCTGCTCTTGATAATGAGACAGAAGCCTCAATACAAAGATCAATTGATAAGCTTTGCAAGAAAAAAACTTTGATTGTTATTGCACACAGGCTTTCCACTATACGTAAATCGGATAAGATTATTGTACTGGAAGATGGGGAAATCCTTGAAGAAGGGACACATGAGGAATTAATTGATAATAATCAACTGTATGCGAAGCAATGGAGAATTCAAACCGGAGAGTTTTAATCCAAATAGATGGACGTGCTGCAAAGAGACTTTATATAGTTAGTTGCAGCACGTCCTTTCATATGGGATAACCTTCGCTGTACCAACGACTTCATAACAGTTGCTCGCCAAACCATATTTTGCATCACTTTGTTAGTTAGATGCCTCTTATATTACCTGCTGATGGTGCTTTGTTTTTTGCTGCTTTTGGATTGGGATTTTCAACCCTTGGACTATATTTATAGTCGGAGGTATTGTCAGTTACGCTACTCTTTCCCTGCTTTTTCGAGGATGTGTTTTTACTGCTATCCATAATTTTATGCTCCTTTCCTATGCTTATATTAGTGTTAGCAAAAAAAATGATGATTATCCATAATTCGACGAGGATGTGAATAAGATACTTGAAAAGAATGTTAGTAGATTTGATCCCTTAATAAGATAATTGGATGTTAACGAAGATTATTAATTGTTGTAAATTAAGTATCAGATTTTGAAACAAATTTAATATGTGTGAATGAAGTACTGGGAAATATATACCAGTAGTACTTCCATGGATTGACTTATTTGGTAATATGTGTTATGTTAAAACAAATTATGGTGATACTATTTTGCTATGATATTATATATAAACAATAAATCTCACCCGGATATTACATTAATAGTTTGACCTATTATTTTAACGGTATAACGCATTTTCCATACAGAAGCCGGGTGTTATAATTTTGTGTATATACATTATATGCTATTATACCATGCCCTGTGAGGAGACTTTTCACAGGGCTTATTATTAAGTACGAAGAACAACACAATTCAAAGATATTTGATAAACCATAATCAGTAAGTTTACAAAGGAAAGTCGATCTATTATTACATAATTAATAAAACGAGGAAGGAGGTATACAGAATGGATGAAATTATGCTAGGAACAATCGCACTGTTTCCGTATGATTTTGCACCGTATGGCTGGGCGCTATGTAATGGGGCTTTGTTAAATGCAAACCAATACCCGAATTTATATAGCTTAATTAAAGGTACGTATGGCGGAGATGGAATTAATAATTATATGCTGCCTAATCTGCAGGGTACGGAACCGCATCCCTATATGAACTATTTTATTGCGGTTGAAGGTTATTGGCCAGTGCACCAGTGATAATCATTAATTTAAAGGAAAGAAGGTTGGAAGAAAATTGCTTACACCATATATTGGTCAAATACAACTATTTGCTTTTGGATATGCACCTATGGGTTATCAATTGTGCGATGGGGCTATGTTAAGCATTACGAATAATCAGGCTTTATTTAGTTTGATTGGTTATAAATTTGGGGGTAATGGCTCAACTACCTTTGCTCTGCCAAAATTAAACGGCAGCAGACCCCTTAATGTTGATTCTGATTGTATGTGCTATTATATTGCAACCCAAGGAATATACCCTACTCAAGATTAATTAGAAAATTAAGAATTGGAATCCCAATTCTGATAAAAATGAAAGAAGGTGAGATTTTGGATCCCTTTATAGGTATGATTCAAGCATTTCCGTATAATTATGCACCGAGGGGCTGGTCACTGTGTAACGGAGCCGAATTAATAGTATATCAAAATTCGGCCTTATTTTCGTTAATAGGCTTTAAATTTGGTGGTGATGGTCAGCAAATCTTTAAACTACCTGATTTAATGGGTGCAGCGCCTGATCCTGGTATGCAATATTATATAGCAGTTGAGGGTCTTTATCCATCAAGACCATAGGAGAAGCTACATAGAGATTTAAAAAGCTATATAGTTTTATAATGAGTTTATAGTTACGTGAATTAAATGACAGGCAATTGCAATTAGTTTTGCATCTGCCTTAAAAATGATACAGAGAGGAAGTGTAATATTGGGTAATGTCGCTTTGAATAAAAAAGCTAGTTCAAATATGTCGGTAGCTCCTTTTACTCCCGCCAAGGCATTTACTGGAGTGGCTTCGGCAATTGACCGCTGGGTAGGAACAGTACCCGGATGGCTTTGTGTTGATCTGGGATATCCGTACTGGATTAATAAGTGGACAGTGAAAAATGAAGCAGTGATATCCGGTTGGGATAATAATATAATGAAGGATTATAAGCTGCAAGCAAGTAATGATATGAATCAATGGTCTGATATCAGTGTGATAACAGGTAATACAAGCAGCACCACGCAGATACCGCTTAATCCGACAAGGTCTCGTTATTTTAGAACATATATAACAAATGGACTTGGGGTAAATAGTGGGGTGGCTTCTATTTTAGATATGGAATTGGAGGAGTATGGTAACCCACCTTATCTAAGTAATCTGGTAGTATCCGCCGGAACATTAAGCCCTGTATTTTATAAGCAGAACTTTAATTATACTGTTAATGTTGCGCAGGAGGTAACAGAGCTATATGTTATTCCTACGACAACTGCATCGAATGCAACGATAACAGTGAATGGCACAACGGTAACAAATGCTACTCGGTCACAGAACATAACACTGTATGAGGGTACAACAAACATTTCAGTTGTTGTAGCAATTCCTAATACGACACTGAATGAAACCTATACAATCAGTGTAACTAAGAATGCATCTCCGTATCTGGAGAACGTTATTGTAAACGGTGCTATATTGTCAGAGATGTTTAGTCCGGATGTAACCTCCTATCTTGCTTATTTGAATGAAGGTGTTACTGCTGTTACTGTAACTCCTTATGCTCAGACTGCCAATGCTCTTGTAAGTGTAAATAATATGACGGTTATAAGTGGTCAGACTTCTAATAAAATCAATACGGGTACTGACGGTATGGTGATTTCACTATATGTTGAAAATACTTCTCCGAAAATCACTTATCAGATAGAATTGCAATGAAATAGTTAATTAATACATATGTAAAAGGTAGAAGTACAACCGGTAAAAGTTTAACATACCGGTTGTACTTGCACTAATATATTATAGTACATAAATTTTTTCATGTTTAATATTATGAAACTGAGGTGACATTAATTGAATAAGGTAATAAAAAGCTTATTATTAGCAATTATTTGTGTGGCGGGCTTTTGCTGTTTACCTCCGGTACTGGCAGAAGCATCTTCTAATCTGTCGGTTGACTGGTCAGAGGTTACAGTTATGAATGATAGTTCCATAACTTCAACCAATCTGAGTAAGATACAGCCGTCCTTTGAAGCAGATGATAACAATCTGTATGCTGCCTATGCTGAATTAAAAGGTACGCGTACGGTAATAAGAATAAAAAAATATAATGGTACAACGTGGCAATTGATTGACGGAGGAGGCTTAAATATATCCAATTATAATGCATCTGATCCATTTTTGGTTATTTATCATGGCAGCTTGTATTGTGCATGGAGGGAACAATATGTAAATGCAACGGATTCCAGATATGGTTGTTATATGATGAAATATAATGGCGGTTCATCGTGGACACGCGTTGATGAAGGAGGAGTATCGGGAATAAGCTATAGCTCGTCTTGGAATACCGGAAGTATCTATCTATCGGTGCATGGAGATCGTCTATATGCAGCCTGGGATGAAGGGTATACCGGTATACCATATCAAATTCATGTAAAGGAGTATAGTGATAGTACTAATACGTGGAGATCAGTGGATAATGGAAGTGAATCAGGGCTTAACCAATCCTCCGCTCATTCGGCAGTAAATCCCTCCCTGATCTCGTACAATGGCTCGCTGTATGCTGCCTGGGAGGAAACAAATTCAAGCAATAAAAAACAAATTATGGTCAAAAGCTGTATGATAGATAATGCTTCTGGTGCTTATAGTTGGAATTCTGTCAGTGGAGACGCAGAAACAGGATTGAATAGAACGCCTACTAGTGCGGCAAATACACCTAAATTCTTTATCCTGAAGGGTACCTTATATGCTACGTGGACTGAAGCTATAGTAGTCAGGACAAGGAGCTACAATTCTGTAACCGGTAGCTGGAGCGCGGTCGAAGACTTAACAACTAGCGGTGTTATGGCCGGAAAATATGATGTTGTTACCTACAATAACAGACTATATATAGTATACTTAAAAGGTTCACCCAGCATGACCTATGTATCAAAATATGATGGTTCTTCATTAACTAATCTGTATGATGGTTCTAATGACTATATCAGCATAACAACAATTGATAATTATACCAATCCACCTACGATAGAAGTATTCAAGCATACATTAGTTTCTTCCTGGCTGGAGGGGGCCTCCGCTAGCGGCTACACTACGAAAAGCAGAAGTGTAACTCTTCCCCATATAGTAGCATCAGCAAGTGGTTTAACGGAAGCTACATTAATGGATGCAAGCATAAGTCTATCGGTATTTGGGACAAGTTTTCTTGATTCAAGCTATGATATCAGTAATTTCACCTTAAGTAATGCTCCTTCCGGATTATCAATAGAAAGTGTTACTGATGTAAGTGGTGTCTGCACTGTTAATTTATCATATAACGGTAAGGATTTTGATGAGGATATTCATAATCTGGGTATCACAGTCGCAGGTAATGAAATATCGACAGGAGAAGCCCTGTCTGATACCCTGACGATTACTGCGAATAAGGATGCCGAATTATTAGCAATTACAGATGACGGTATTATTTCAGGCGCAGAGAATGGAGAGATAATTACAGTTACTCTCACCGGAGGAACCTTTGCAGATACATTGAATGCAGATAACTGGACTGTAGCGAATCTGCCGACAGGGGTTACAAAGGGTGCAGTAGCAAAAGTGAATGAGACAACAGTTCATATTACACTTTCCGGAAATTCAACTAACTATTCAACAAACGATCGTAAGAATATAACGGTTTCCTGTACCGCGGTGGAATACTTAGACTCCACCGGAGGCGGCACTCTTACCTCGGATACAGGTGTTACAATTAAGGCAAAGGCCAACAAAGTTATGATAACAAGATCAGGTTTAGGAGCTATATTCACTTCTGGTGAGTCCGTTTCTATTCCTTATCAATCAGAATTTCCGATGGGAAGCATAATTACACTTACGGCTGTAGCGGATTCTGGGTACAATTTCGCCTATTGGGTTGATGTTAATTCGAATAGTATTCTTTCTATTAAAGCAAGCTATTCTTTTATTGCAGGGACGGATACTAATGTGAGAGCTGTATTCCGGCCTTCGGTAGAAGGAAGTTATCAGGTTTTAATTATAGATCCACTTGGCAAATTAATAGATTGTCAGTCTGTAAAAAATGGTGAAAATGCAGTAGCACCAGCTAACCCATATATCATTGGATATGAATTCATCGGCTGGGATAAGAGCTTAAAGAATATTACTGCAAATACAGTCCTTACGGCACAGTTTACAAGACTTCCTGCTACCTATCATTTAAATGTAATGAATGGAAAAATAGAAGATTCGGGAACAAGCAGCGGGGATTTTAAATATGATACGCGTATATCTTTGAAAGCAGATAATCCACCCGATGGTCAGAAATTTGCATATTGGAGCTTGAATGGTATGATCATCAGTCGAAATCCTAGCTTATTATTCTTTACTATTATGGAAGAAATGACATTAACAGCCGTATATGAAGATGCCTCTGCTTCTTCACCAGAGAAACCTCTTGTTGCGTTGTTTCCAACGTCGATACTAGGCATTGATAATCAATCGGTCTTATTCATAGCGAGCAGGGATAACGTTCCATCCGGCTGTACATTAATAGAATGCGGATTTTTATTAAAAAATGGTACCGCAGGCTTAAGTGATGAATTAACTTTAGATACCGCAGGGATTAGTATAGCGAAAATGAAAGGTGCCTTTACAAATCAGTTTTTCGTAAGAAAAAATGGTTTAACTGCCGGTACAACCTATTATGCGCGGGCATATATGATTTACTTAAATTCTACTACCAATGAAATTCATATAGTCTACAGTTCGAATACTGAAAGTAAAGCGATATCATAATTCTTGAGGGGGAAATGAATAGTGGTAATAAAGAGTTTGGAGGATCAAAATATTAAAAAGACATATCAAAAGCCGGAATTGGAGATTACAATATTCGAAACAGAAAAAATCTGCTTAGAAAGTGGTGTGCTAGGAGATATCATGGGAATGAGCGGTGTGGAGACGTACTAATTAAGGTAATGTGATAAAATTGAAGTTCAAAGCCAATAGGCGTATCTAACAAAATAATGAGCGGCTGTACTGTTGAAAAATTTTCAGGCAGCCGCTCATTATTTATATTTAGAGTTATTATAGAAACTACAGCTCAACGTCCGTTATGCAGCTTGTTTATACAATCTACGATATCCTGTTGTGAGCGTGTTTCACTGGTATGTTTAAGCACATAATCTCTTGTATCAGAATCAAGAGATGCCAGATATTCATCTTCATCTTTCGGATCTGAAGCAATGCCCGGAGCAAAAGTACCAGTCGGTTGTAGCACCGGAATCGGTTGACCGCCTGGGAATATTTCTAATGGTCCCACATAATCACCTCCATTAAGGAGTATTTCTTATTGTACTGTTTTTTATTCTATCTTGTTCCTTTTGAAGAGGACTTATTTGAGGTAGAGGTTGAACAGGTGTTATCTGCTTTGGTAGTATTCTTGTAATCAACATCATTATCGGAATTGTTGTTTTTAGCACCGGTATCTTTAGAGGGTGTTCCTTTACTATTCTTAGTATTATTCATAAAAATCTCCTTTCGTAACTTGCATATAAGAGTACTTACATAAACTTCTTTGCATGCTTCTAAAAATAGTATTTGATGATGTGATAAAAAGTATTCCTATTTTAAAATTATGAAAAAGCAATCTATTTCACAAAATAGGATTAGAGTGCCTTTTGCTATTTACAGGTTCCATATAAGGTACTGAACATCGTGGCATGCTCCAATTCATCAACCATTACCATGTAAAAAGTATCAATAATTACCTGATCCATCGTAGATAATTGGACATTTCTATAAAACTCTACTGCTTCCAATTCACCAATCAAAGCCTGCATCAGGGCGTCCTTATAACAGGGAATCGGAATAGGAGTTACACAATATTTTGGATCGGTATCCGTATAATAGCAGTAAAGTTTAATAAAGATCTGGAGATGCTCTGTTTCATCCCGGTATGCATGCTGTATAAATTCCTGATGAAGCTTATTCGGAGCGTCCTTTAATAATCTACAGTAAAAATCCGCAGCGTTAGCTTCATCTTCAATTGCTTTGTGAATATAGTGAAGTATTTGATCAAAGGCTTTAGGGCCTTTAAGAGGAAGACTTGGTATTTGTACGTTGTTACAAAATTTACTGTCAAAGCAACCGGAAAACTTCGTAGGGGTCTGATATTGAAACATAGAATAACCTCCTTATGATATTGGTTCTATAGGTAAAAGCAAAACGATTGAGATGATTGATTGATGAGTTTTGGAATCATTTGAAATGTTTTATTGAGGGATTTTATCAACTATTCTGTAATATCATATTAAGATTGCTGTAAAAATGTTCTAGTTAAGATCAGAAAATTAATAATTTTGTCTGAAAATCTCCGATTATCGAAGCTTCTGTTATATCACAAAAGGACCAAGTTGTAAACTAAACAAATTTAAACAATTTATTAGATTTATTATCATCAAAGAAAAGCTTAAAGTTATTAATTTTATGTTGCAGGGAATAAACTTAATATTTATCTGCCAATACTATATCAGCTATGTAAACTTATACTCGCTGCTTTTATAAAATGTATATGTATAAATATAAAATGTTCATATAAATGTTTACATTACAATATAAAGCACCTAATGATTTTAATAGTTATATTTGGCAATATAATACTATAATAGTAAAATATATGGTGCATAATTAACAAATTAATTATTAAATATACAGCGAAATCTACAAACATATAAAATTATATAAATTATTATATAAAATAGTATAAAATAGTTATATAATTTTTTATAGGGAGTGAGACAAATTGAAGCCTAATATAAGAATGATTAGCAAGTTGACTGGATATTCACCAGCAACTGTATCAAATGCTTTAAATAGAAAAAAAGGAGTTAACAAAGAAACTGCTGAAGAAATCTTAAAAGTTGCCAGTGAGATAGGTTACTCCAATGAAACAAAGATATCAAAAATCAGATTTGTTATATATAAAAGAAATGGCTCTATTATTGAAAACTCTCCTTTTTTCAGTAATCTGTTGGAAGGTGTTGAAACCGAATGCCGAGAATATGGATATGAATTGATTATCTCGAATTTGGACCGGAGAAGTGATTTTTATGAACAGCGTCTTGATGAAATTTTAAATGACAGAACTACTGCTGTTATTATGCTTGGAACAGAAGCAACGGATGAAGATTTTGAGAGCTTTCTGCATGCCAAATGTCCTATCGTTATTCTGGACAGCTGGAGTACATCAATGAATTTCAACGGAATACTAATTAATAATTCAGATTCGGCAAAGAATGCTGTGGAATACTTAATTAAGAAGGGCCACAAGGAAATCGGATACCTAAAAGGAAGATTTAGAATCAAAGCTTTTAATGCAAGGGCTACCGGATATGCAAGAGCTTTATATAAGCATGGAATAGCGATGAATGATCAATATATCGTAACACTCAGTACGACGATGGACGGTGCTTATAAGGATATGCTTCTTTTTCTTAACCAAAAGTCAAAGCTTCCGACAGCTTTTTTTGCTGATAATGACATGATTGCACTAGGTGCAATGAAGGCACTCATTGAGAAAGGCTATCGTATTCCTGAGGATATCTCATTAATTGGTTTTGATGATTTGGATTCCTGTGAAATCTCAACGCCGAGACTTACTACAATCAGAGTATTTAAACAAGAAATGGGTCAATTGGCAGTAAGAAGACTAAAGGATGTCATGAAGGATGGTAACGGTATAAAAAGTAAGATTCAAATCTGTACCGAATTTATTGAACGGGACAGTGTAAAGGATTTGTCAAAAGAAAATATATGGAGGTAAATAACATGGATAATGTGAAAATTGGTTTTGCACCAACCAGAAGAAGTATTTTTAGTGCACCGGATGCAATAAAATTCGGTAATTTAACAAGAGACAAGCTGAAGGAACTAGGTGTTGATTATGTAGACATAACAGATATTAATGAGGAAGGCCTTCTTTATAATGATGAGGATATGAAGAAGATTGCTGAAAAATTTAAAGCCGAGAAGATAGATGGATTATTCATTCCCCATTGTAATTTTGGAACAGAATATATCTGTGCAAGACTTGCTAAGGAGTTAAATGTGCCAGTTTTACTTTGGGGCCCCAGAGATGAACGTCCCGATGAGAAGGGAATCCGTTTAAGAGACAGCCAGTGCGGATTATTTGCAACTGGAAAGGTGCTCAGAAGATATCAGGTGCCTTTTACCTATATTACGAACTGCAGACTGGATGACGCAGAATTTGAAAGAGGCTTAATGAATTTCCTCGCAGTGTGTAATGTAGTAAAAACCTTTAGAAATATAAGAATTTTACAGATTTCTACAAGACCCTTTGATTTCCTTACAACCATGTGTAATGAAGGTGAATTATTAGAGAAATTCAATATTCAATTAGCGCCGATACCGATGCCGGAGTTAACACAGGCTGTTAAAAAGGCAAAGGAAGAGAAAGAGGAAATAGGTAAGGTAGTAGACTTTATCAATGAAAATATGAATGTATGCATTAAGGAGAAGGAGCTTGAAAGTGTAGCAGCTCTTAAAATTGCAATGCATAACCTGGCAAAAAAATACGATTGTAATGCAGTTGCTATTCAGTGCTGGAACTTTCTGCAGGCTGAGATTGGAATTATGCCCTGTGCAGCCAATTCCTTGATGAACGATCTTGGAATTCCGGTTGTCTGTGAAACAGATATCCACGGTGCCATCACATCACTGCTTGTGGAGGCGGCAGGTATGGGGCGTACCAGATCCTTCTTTGCTGATTGGACAGTTCGTCATCCCGATAATGATAACGGAGAGTTATTGCAGCACTGCGGACCGTGGCCTATCTCTGTTGCGAAGGATAAGCCAACACTTGGATACCCCTTAGCTTTTGAGCATCCGGGTGCTGTGGAAGCAGAAGCGAAGCATGGAGATATATCCTTAGTGCGCTTTGATGGAGATAACGGTGAATATTCCTTACTGCTGGGTAATGCTAAGGCGATTGAAGGACCTTATACGAAGGGCACCTATCTGTGGGTTGAGGTACAAAATTTAAAAAGACTGGAAGAAAAGCTGGTTACCGGCCCATATATTCATCACTGTGTAGGTATCCATGCGAATGTCGTACCTGTTTTATATGAAGCCTGCAAGTATATTAAGGTTGCTCCTGATTTATATGACCCGGTTGAGGAAGAGGTGAAAGCCTTTATCAGAGGGGAATAATCTGATATCCTGCTTAGGTTTTATAGGGCAATATGTATGCAATGTAAATTAATGGATATAAATAAAAGAAAGGCAAAAATATATGGAAAATTTGAAAGCATTATCCTTTGAGCTTCGAAAAGATATCATTGATATGATTTATAAAGCCAAAACCGGTCATATAGGCGGAGATTTCAGCGTGCTGGACATTCTGATTACACTTTATTATAAGCATATGAATATTAATCCTGAAAATACTGAAGATCCAAACAGGGACAGATTTATACTCAGTAAAGGTCATTCTGTGGAAGCTTTATACAGTGTTCTTGCGAAAAAGGGCTTCTTTCCGAAATCAGATTTAGAGACCTACTCGCAGTTCAAATCAAAGTATATCGGTCATCCGAATAATAAGATAAATGGTATTGAGATGAATTCAGGTTCACTTGGACATGGATTATCTGTTGCAGTGGGAATGGCGCTTGCCGGTAAGATGGACAAGGCTGCCTATCGAGTATACACCGTAATGGGAGATGGAGAGCTTGCAGAAGGCTCTGTATGGGAAGGCGCTATGGCAGCAGGACACTATAAGCTTGACAATCTGACAGCCTTTATAGACCGCAACCGTCTGCAGATCTCAGGAGGTACGGAAGAGGTAATGTCACAGGACAGTCAGGAGGAGCGGTGGCTGAGCTTTGGCTGGAACGTGATCCATGCAAAGGGTAATGATATTGATGCTTTGGACGAAGCCATTATAGCTGCTAAAGAGACTAAGGGAAAGCCCACGGTAATCATCGCAGACACCATAAAAGGTTATGGGGTTTCCTTTATAGAAAACTCCGCTCCCTGGCATCATAAGATACCTAATCAGGAGGAGTATGATAAGGCAATCCTGGAATTAGAGAAAAGGAGGTTGGCGGAAAATGAATAAGATATCAAATCGTCAGGTGATATGCGAGGTATTAATGGATAAAGCTATTAAGGATAAGGATATCACTGTGTTATGCAGTGATTCGCGTGGATCTGCCTCTCTTTCTCCGTTTGCCTCAGCATTTCCGGAACAATTTGTAGAGACCGGTATTGCAGAGCAGAATATTATTTCAATTGCAGCAGGCTTAGCGAGCTGCGGTAAGAAATCCTATGTTGCCTCACCGGCATGCTTTTTATCCACCAGAAGTATGGAGCAGGCTAAGGTAGATGTTGCATATTCGAATACGAACGTGAAATTAATTGGTATCAGCGGTGGTATCAGTTATGGTGCATTAGGCATGACACATCACTCTGCGCAGGATATTGCTACGATGGGATCTATCCCTAATATGAGAGTATATATACCCAGTGACCGTTTTCAGACCAAGGTATTATTTGAGAGTTTATTAACTGATACAAAACCTGCTTATATCCGTGTAGGTCGTAACCCTGTTGAAGACGTATATTTTGAAGAATATGTACCGTTTGAATTTGATAAAGCAACAATAGTTCATGAAGGAAGGGATCTAACCATTATTGCCTGCGGTGAGATGGTAAAGCCGGCGAAGGACGCAGCACTTAAGCTTGAGGAGCAGGGAATTCATGCAAGAGTTCTCGATATGTATTGTATTAAACCGATTGATAAGGCAGCGGTAGAAGCGGCAGCAAAGGAGACGAAGGGGATCATCACAGTAGAGGAGCACTCTTATATTGGTGGACTGGGTTCAATGGTCAGTCAGATCGTAGCGGCTGTGGAACCAAAAAGAGTAATCAATATGGCATTACCGGATGAGCCGGTCGTAACAGGTAATTCAAAAGAGGTCTTTGATTATTATGAATTAAATGAAAGCGGCATAATAAAGGCTGCATTGGAGTTGATGAAAAATGTCGGATAAGTATATATTAGCAATCGATCAGAGTACCTCAGGAACAAAAGCAATTTTATTTGATAAGGCAGGGCGGCTGCTTGCAAGAAAAGACCTGCCGCACGACCAGATGATATCGGATAAAGGATGGGTAGAGCATAACCCGGAGCAAATTTATCGCAATACCTTAGAAGTGGTTAAAGCAGTAGTAGTGCAAGCCGGAATTGATAAAAATGATATGATCGGTGTTGGTATCAGTAATCAGCGGGAAACCTCTGTAGTTTGGGAGAGAGCAACAGGTAAAGCGGTCTATCCTGCAATTGTCTGGCAATGTGCCAGAGGAGCAGAAATATGTAATCAGATATCTGCTTTAGGTCACAACGATTTCATAAAAAGCCGAACTGGCTTACCACTCTCTCCGTACTTTTCAGCAGCGAAGATAAGCTGGGTACTTAAGAATGTAAAAGGGCTGAAAGAAAAGCTTACTAGGAATGAATTATGTGCCGGAACAATAGATAGTTTTCTGGTTTTTAAACTAACCGGAGGCAAAGCCTTTAAGACGGATTTTTCGAATGCTTCAAGGACACAGCTTTTTAATATCATGACCCTAAAGTGGGATGAGGAGGTTTGCAGGCTCTTTGACATACCGGTAGCTATGCTGCCGGAGGTCTGTTATTCAGATGGTTTTTTTGGAGAAACTGACTTTGAAGGCTATCTTAATCAGAAGATACCAATTCAGGCCGTAATGGGTGATTCTCATGGAGCACTATTTGGTCAGGGCTGCTTAGAGAAAGGAATGATTAAGGCTACTTATGGTACCGGCTCATCTATCATGATGAATATCGGGAAAAAGCCAGTAATTAGTAAGAAGGGTGTAGTAACCTCGCTCGCTTGGGGAATTAATAATGAAGTGAACTATGTACTGGAAGGAAATATTAACTATACCGGTGCTGTAATAAAGTGGCTGATTGAAGAGGTAGGTTTAATTAGCTCAGCAGCAGAGAGCGAAGCTCTGGCAGCAGGTGCCAATAAAGAAGACAAGACTTATTTGGTTCCCGCATTTTCAGGGCTTGGGGCACCGTACTGGGACAGTAGTGCAATGGCTACACTTAGAGGAATGACCCGCACTACAGGAAAAGCCGAAATTGTAAAGGCGACAGTGGAATGTATTGCTTATCAGATCACGGATATTGTAAAGGTAATGAGTGAAGAAGCGGATGTTATGATTGGTGAACTGAGGGTAGATGGAGGTCCAACAAGAAACAGATATCTTATGCAGTTCCAAAGCGATTTGCTTAACATACCTGTACAAGTACCCGATTTAGAGGAACTGTCAGGCATCGGAGCCGGCTACCTTGCAGGCATAGCACTTGGCTGCTATGACCGGGATACCATATTTGAAAGTATTAATAGGAGTAAATATGAGCCTGCCATGAAGGAAGGTATCCGGGAGGAACTTTATAAAGGATGGCAAAAAGCTGTGAAATCCGTTCTTCAAGACCAGAGATAAATAAATCAAATGGTTAAATAAAATTGAGATTTAGCGAAGGTAACTTCGTTGTATCTATAAATTTAATAATATTTTGAAGGAGACGAAAATGAAAAGAAACAAGATTTTATCAATTTTAACAGTTTTATTACTCATCAGCACACTATTTGCCGGCTGTGGTAAGAAAGATAATACAAATGAGGAAAATAACACAACTCCGACTACGGCAGCAGCGACACAAGCTCCAACAACAGCAGCGACAACAGCACCGACACAGGCAGCACAAAATGCTCTTACCGGTGGTGGCTCTAATATTATTTATATCATTACTCCGTCCCATTCTAATCCTTTCTTTAAGACAGAAGCAGAAGCTGCAGAAAAGAAAGCAAAGGAATTGGACTATGATGTAAAAGTTGTATCGCATGACGATGACGCAACGAAGCAGGCTGAGTTATTTGATACTGCTATTTCAGAGAAGGCAGCAGCAATTATATGTGATAATGCAGGTTCTGATGCTACTGTAGCAGCAGTACAAAAGGCAAGAGACAATAACATACCTACCTTCTTAATCGACAGAGAGATTAATGAAACAGGAGTTGCAATTTCTCAAATCGTAGCAAATAACTATCAGGGTGCAAAGGGCGTTGCTGAAGTATTTGTTGAAGCAATGGGTGAAAAAGGTAATTATGCAGAATTATTAGGTAAAGAGTCAGATACCAATGCGGGTGTAAGATCAAGTGCTTTCCATGAGGTAATTGACCAGTATACTGATATGAAGATGGTTGCACAACAAACAGCAAACTGGGATCAGACGGAAGCTTATTCTAAGATGGAAACTATACTTCAGACTAACCCTGACATAACTGGTGTTATCTGTGGTAATGACACTATGGCTATGGGTGCCGCAGCAGCAATTAAAGCAGCCGGTTTAAAGAATGTAGCTATCATTGGTGTTGACGGCAGTGATGATGTCAGAGATGAGATTATCGCAGGCAATATTACAGCAACGGCTCTTCAGCAGGCTGCACTAATCGCGCAGATGTCAGTAGAACAGGCAGATAATTATTTGAAGAACGGAACAACAGGCTTAGACGAAAAACAGCTTGTTGACTGTGTAATCATTACAAAGGATAACGCAAGCAAATTAAAGGCATTCACTTATACAGAATAATCGTTTGATTAATCAATGTAAGTACAGGTGAGGCTAATGAGATCGGGGTGCTGCAAAGCAATTAGATAATGTGTTTTGCGGTTACCCCGATAGTTAAATATACGATTTTTTAGAATAAATAGAATTTCTTTTCTGATTATATATGATGATAAATCGCTAAATTTAGATTTACCTGAAATATATAATATTTTAAGCTGCCCTATGGCAGTATGGAGGTAAAAATGAAAAAACGGTTTCTAATATTACTAATGGCAGCTGTAGTATCAGTAGCATCGATGTCCGGATGTATGAAAATAATTAAAATCGGAGAAGAAGGAAAATACACCGGGGAAGTAGAATTTAACGCAGGAGATGATGTTGCTGCTATATGGGATTCGGCAGCGCTTCCTGAGTTGACAACGAAAGCTACGGAGCTGGGTGCATTTTTAACAGAAGCAAATGGCAATCTAAAATCACTTGCGGATAAATATGGTAAGTATTCCATGGGCACCTCGGGCACATTAAATTATACAGTTATGGGTACAGTTACAGTAAAAGAAGTGAATACAGAAAAAAAAGCGGGCTATATGACGGTTTCTCTGGAGGGCTATACGGGTCCAATTACCTTAAAAATACAAATCGGTACTGTTTATAAGGGAACAGCGGTTAGAGATTCGCTAGATATTATAAAATTTGAGGATTATAAGAATCAGGTTGATTATGCGGCAGTATCGCAAAGCATTCATAATATTATTCAGAGTACGGTTATTGATAAGCTGGAGCTTAGTAATCTGGTAGGAAAACAGATTGATTTTATCGGCTGCTTCACCGTTGATAAAGAAGACGAGATATTAATCACACCGGTTGCATTAACAGTGAAATAGAAGAGGAGGCGATCACATGAGCAGTATTGAAAAAAGTAAAAATGATGTTAGCCTCCATGCAGAAAAAATCAGCAAAATATATCCTGGAACAAAGGCACTCGACGAGGTTTCATTCGATGTACTTACAGGTAAAGTAAATGTACTTATTGGAGAAAATGGTGCCGGTAAATCAACACTGATGAAGATTATTGCCGGAATTGAGCAACCCTCCTCCGGTAAAATCTATATGGGTGAGGAAGAGGTTTCCTTTAAGGATCCTACTGATGCCAGAAAGCATGGAATTGGTATTATCCATCAGGAGTTAAGTCTGTTCCCTAACTTAAATGTATACCAGAATATATTTATGGCAAAGGAAAAAACTAAGGGAAAATTCAGCCTTGATAATCAAACGCATATGACAGCGGCAAATAAAATACTTGAAAAATTAGAGCATCCGATCAATGTCAATACATTAATCGGTGATTTAAGAGTTGGTCAGCAGCAAATGATTGAAATCGCCAGAAATCTAATTCAGGAGGATTTAAAGATCCTGATTATGGACGAACCCACCTCCTCTCTTAGTCAACAGGAAGTAGATGTCTTATTTAAGCTGATGAGGGAGCTGACAGCAGAGGGAATATCAATTGTATACATTTCACACCGCTTAGAGGAAATCATGAGAATTGGAGATCATGTCACGATCTTCAGAGACGGTAAATTCGTAGCCGATGCAGATGTTAAGGATATTAATGTTCCATGGATAGTGCATCAAATGGTTGGTGAGGGAAAATCCTATCCCAAAAGAGAAAGAAATATTGATTGGAAAAAACGTGATTCTGTACTTGAAGTAAAGGATCTGACTTTGCCTAAGAGCGGTGGGGGCTACCTGCTAGACCGAGTAAGCTTTGATTTGAAAAAGGGTGAGATATTAGGAATCTATGGTCTTATGGGTGCAGGACGTACTGAAGTATTTGAATGTATTATGGGACTTAGACCGGAACATACCGGAACCGTGATTTTGGAAAATAAAGTACTGAATATTAAGAATATATCGGAGCAAATAGAGAGAGGCTTTGCTATTGTACCGGAGGACAGGCAGCGGGAGGGCATGGTTCAAACTCTGGATATCGGAAAGAATATATCCTTAGCAAGCTTAAAGAATTATTTAAAGGGTATTTTCTTAAATAGAAAAGAAGAGGAGAAACACATTGAGGAGCAGATTAAGGATATTCATATCAAGGTAGCCGATAAAAATCTCCCCATTCTATCTTTATCAGGCGGAAATCAGCAGAAGGTTGTAATCGGTAAGGGTATGCTGACTAATCCGAAAATCCTACTTATGGATGAACCGAGTAGAGGCATTGATATCGGTGCGAAAACAGAGGTATTTGATATTATTAACCAGTATGCCGAACGAGGTTTATCCATTATCGTAATATCCTCTGAGCTAAAGGAGATAGTGGCAATAGCTGATCGGGTAATTGTACTGTCGAATGGCATTAAAACAGGTGAATTCACGGGCGACGAAATTAAGGAAGACAGTCTGGTTCTGGCCTCCTATCATGGTCACCATACACACTAACATTGTAAGTTGCGAAACTGTATCATTACTGTGTATACACATTAGATACTATTCCGAAGCGGAAGTTAAGCCCGAAGGAGCGTTGGAGCGAAGGAATATGTATCTCGTGTGTATACAATTAATAAAACTATATAGTTTCGCAATCATCTATTAATATTGCTATTAGAAAAAGGAGAATTCAAGATATGCGAAGTAAGAACGCTCTCATTATGACTTTATTAAAGGGCAGGACCTTAATTGTATTAGTTATTTTAATTGTTTATTTCGGACTTGCCAGCCCAACATTTTTAACAGCAAGCAGCTTGCTGCTAATCGCTAAACACGTGGCTTTATATGGTATTCTTGGTATAGGTATGACCTATGTCATTATTACAGGAGGTATTGATCTTTCGGTGGGTTCCATTGTCGGACTTTCAGGTATTATAGCCGGTGGTCTGATTAATGAAGGCTTGACCCTTAAGATGTTTGGAGTTACGATATACTTTAATATACCAACCATAGTAATCATTGCTATGATAGTTGGTGCCTTAATTGGACTAATTAATGGATGGATTATCACAAAATTCAATGTGGCACCTTTTATTGCTACACTGGGTATGATGTATATGGCACGTGGTTTTGCTATGCTCCGCTCCAAAGGAGCAACCTTCTCCAACATCACAGGTAAGCCGGGTCTTGGTAATACCGGTATAGAGTTTTTTGGTAGAAATGTAGGAGCAATTCCTGTAGGAGCGATCATTCTGCTTGTGATTGCTTTGATAGCGGGAATAATCTTGAAAAAGACTCCCTTTGGATGGCACATCTTAGCAATCGGCGGTAATCAGAAGGCAGCAAAATTATCCGGCGTTAAGGTTAACAAAGCAAAGATTTTTGTCTATATGTTTTCTGGTGTCTGTGCGGCCATTGTAGGTATCATCACGGCTTCCCAGCTGGTTGCAGCGCATCCTGCCTCCGGTGAGACCTGGGAAATGAATGCCATAGCTGCTACGGTACTTGGCGGAACCTCTATGTCAGGAGGTGTCGGTACCATAGGCGGAACCATCATAGGTGCCTTTGTTATCGGTGTTATCAATGATGGACTGGTTATGTTAGGTGTATCTGAATTCTGGCAGATGGTAATCAAGGGAGTAGTGATCATCTTAGCTGTTATTATTGATCAATTCCAGCGTAATCTTCAGGCCAAAATTGCTCTTCAGGCTAGAGAAAGCTAATTTTAATAAATAATAAGAAGAATAAGCAGGCAGCCGCTTAAAAATTTTTCTGTCAGAGCTTAATGGTATAATGAGGCACTGAACTGATATCGTAGGTAAACAGATATTTTGAAATAACTCATTTCATTATTAAAGGTATCATATCGCTACTGACTTACTATGGCTGTGCTTATGGAGCGAGGACTATGAAAAAACAAGGAATATTGAATATGCAATTGGCAGGATTAATAGCAGGCTTAGGACACATGGATTTATTTTTGATTGGTGATGCCGGCCTTCCGATACCACATGGCGTTCCTATTGTGGATCTTGCTTTATGCGGAGGAGTTCCTACCTTTGAGCAGGTATTTGATGCCGTTATGGGAGAAGCTGTTGTAGAATATTATTATCTGGCAGAGGAAATCAAGGGAAAGAATGAGCGCCTGTTAAAATATATAAAAGAAACGCTTCCAGATACGAATTTTACAATGATACCTCATACAGAGTTTAAAGAAATGACGAAGAATGTAAAATTTGCTATTCGTACAGGAGAATTCACTCCTTATCCTAATATAATTCTGAGGGCAGGTGTTGCCTTTCCTGCATAAGAAAGAAGGCATGATAATAGAGAAGGGTTTGGTTATGTCATGAAGATATTGAATATGGGTTCCTTGAATTATGATTACGTTTATTCCGTTAAATATATCCTAAAGCCTGGTGAGACCTTGTTATCCAAGGGGATGGAGACCTTCTGCGGTGGGAAAGGACTAAACCAGTCTGTTGCGATTGCACGAGCCGGAGAGAAGGTTTATCATGCAGGCCTAATTGGCACAGATGGAGATTCACTGCTGCTTACTTGCTGTGATAATAACATCGATACTAGTTTTATTAAAACAGTGGAAGGGAAAAGTGGTCATACTATTATACAGGTAGATGAGGAGGGGCAAAACTGCATTCTCCTTTATGGAGGCAGTAATCAAAGCTTTACGAAAGAATATATAGACAGTGTACTTCGATCCTTTGAAAAGGGAGATTTTATCCTGCTGCAAAATGAAGTCAATCATTTAAACTATATTATTGATCGGGCATACGAGAAGGGCTTAAAGATTGCGTTAAATCCATCTCCGTTTAATCAGCATATTCATGAATGTGATTTGACTAAAGTTTCACTTTTCCTGCTCAATGAGATAGAAGGAGAGCAAATAACAGGAAAGCAGAAGCCGGAAGAAATTCTTGATGTTATGGCAAAGCAGTATAAAGAAGCACAGATTGTATTAACGCTTGGCTCTCAGGGCGTGCTTTATCGTAATAAGACAACACAAATATCACATGGGGTATATAAGGTGAAGGCGATAGACACAACAGCGGCAGGAGATACCTTTACAGGATATTTTCTTTACGCTATGCTCCATGGATTACCGATTAAGGAAGCACTTACTCTATCCTCGAAGGCTTCTGCAATCGCCGTATCAAGGGCTGGAGCTACCTCATCAATCCCATATATGACTGAGGTTATGAATGCGGATTTGGTTCTAAATAATCAATGATATATAAAAAAAACCCATAACTATGTGTAGTTTACAAATCAGGTAGAAAATAAAGCGATTTGTACCTGAGATAGAGAAAGGAATGAGTATTTAATTTGGAGAAATTTACTTATTTAAAGCAGGTTGAGGTATGGTGCATACAAGAGGTATCCTGTAAGGGTTATACAGATGGAAATCCTTTTGTTGATTATTCTATAAAAGGAATATTTAAGAGTAAAAACGAGAATGTTACCGTAGAGGGGTTTTATGATGGAGATGGCTGCTACAAAGTCCGTTTTATGCCATCTTTTGAAGAAGAATACAGTTTTCAGATTATCGGCAATTTTAGTGATAAAGAATATTCGGGTAGTTTCATTGTAACACCTGCCAGCGGAAACAATCATGGGCCGGTAAGGGTAGTAAAGAAATTTCATTTTTCTTATGAGGATGGAACCCCATACTATTCCATCGGCACGACCTGTTATGTCTGGGAGCTGCAATCGGAGGAGCTTCAGGAGAAAACACTTGAGACCTTAAAAGAAAATGCTTTTAATAAGATACGCTTTTGTATTTTCCCAAAGCATTATGATTATAACTTAACAGAACCGCGCTCTTACCCATATGTTGGAACACCTTGTGACAGTTTGGTGCTTACAAAGGAAAATTTTGATAAGTATAACTACAACACAAAAGGAAATGAATGGGACTTTACATGCTTTAATGTAGAACATTTTCAGCATATAGAAAATTGTATTAGAAAACTGCAGGAGTTATCTATTGAAGCTGATTTAATACTGATGCATCCCTATGACAGATGGGGGTTTAGTAATATGAAGCCTAAGGAGGACGATTTATATCTCAAATATGTAGTGGCGAGATTTGCGTCCTATCGTAATATATGGTGGTCGCTTGCGAATGAATATGACCTGATGCCGCAAAAATCGTTTGGAGACTGGCAGCGATTTGCAAAAATCATCTGTGAACAGGATCCTTATTGTCATCTTAAATCCATTCATAATTGTAATGCGTTTTATGATTACTCAATGCCGTGGGTGACTCATTGCAGCATTCAAAGACAGGAATTATATAAATCCGCCGAGCTTGTTGCTGAATGGAGGGAACGATATCAAAAGCCAATTGTTTTGGATGAAATCGCATATGAAGGTAATATCCAGCATGGGTGGGGTAATATAAGCGGTAAAGAAATGGTTCGCAGATTTTGGGAAGCTACCTGCCGCGGAGGCTATGCCGGACACGGTGAAACATATCTTAATCCAGAAAATGTACTTTGGTGGTCGCATGGTGGTAAGCTGCATGGTGATAGCCCGAAACGTTTGAAATTCTTATCTAAGATATTAAGCGAAACCCCTGGGACAGGTCTCATGCCCCTTAAGGCTTCCTGGGATGAAGTGGTTGCGATAGTGGATGATACTACGGAATCCTGGAAGAAAGTACATGATTATTATTTATATTATTATAGCTTCATGCGACCCTCCTTCAGAGAGTACTATTATGATGATGACAGCAGCTTTGAGGTAGAAGTGATTGATACTTGGGAAATGACAATTGAGAATAGGGGCGTATTCAGAGGTAAATTTAAAATCAATTTACCGGGGAAAGAATATATTGCTGTACGTATACGCAGAGTTTGCTTATAGAAAATAACTCTTTAGGGTTTACAAACTGATTTGCATAAGGTTGCATGATTTTTGCTAATTAATGCACTGTAGTTCCAAATCGAAGAAATCTTAACCATATATTAGTAATAAATAGCAGTTTGGGTGAAAATCTTTTATACAAATTGCATGTTGTGATAGACAAAAAGAATGGTTATTGATATAATATGAATTGTTAATGCACTGTGAATGCACTATATATGCACCATAGTGGAAACATTAAATAATTGATATTTGCTGGACAACAGCACTTAGAGGGAGGAACTATGATTATAGGTGAGAATTTACCAAATATGCCTTGGCAGAACCGTCCGGAAGGTAGCCAGGAAATTGTATGGCGTTATAGCAATAATCCGATTGTAAAGCGTAATCAAATACCGGGAGCGAATAGTATTTTTAACAGCGCAGTAATTGCAAAGGATGGCGCTTTTGTTGGAATATTCAGAAGTGATAATACAGCAATGGAGCAGCAGTTATTTTTGGGAAAGAGCCAAGATGCGATTAACTGGGAGATAGAACACAATCCCTTGCCGCTCTATAACGAAAAGGAAGAATGTATTGGTAGTGCTACAGGCTATGATCCCAGAGTATGTCTGATTGAGGATCGCTATATTGTTACCTGGTGCAATAACTATCATGGGCCGACAATCGGTGTGGCATATTCCTATGACTTTAAGAAATTCTATCAGCTTGAGAATGCATTTTTACCCTTTAACCGTAACGGGGTATTATTTCCAAGAAAGATTAATGGAAAATATATGATGTTTTCACGTCCGAGTGATAACGGACATACTCCGTTTGGTGACATGTATCTAAGTCAAAGCTTTGATTTAGAGCATTGGGGTTATCATCGCTTTGTAATGAAGGCAAGTGGCTGGGCATATACAAAGCTTGGTGCAGGGCCAATCCCGATAGAGACTGAAGAAGGCTGGTTACTAATTTTCCATGGTGTAGGAACGACCTGTAACGGTATGATTTATTCTATGGGCGCTGCTATTCTTGATATTGACGAGCCTTGGAAGGTGAAATACAGATGTAAACCTTATATATTCCATCCAACTGAAATTTATGAATGTGTCGGAGATGTTCCTAATGTAACTTTCCCATGTGCAACCTTACATGATGCACAGACAGGAAGAATAGCTATTTATTATGGAGCGGCGGATACCGTTGTAGCGCTTGCCTTTACACAGGTAGATGAATTAATTCAATATATTAAAGACAATGCACTATAATAAGTGCTTACAAAAAAGGTCAAATTAAACAAAAAATTTACATAAATTGAGACAATGCACCATATGTATACCTTGACACTTCAGTCAGAATAACGTATCATTATACTATTGAATGGGAAAACCAATGTAAAGGGAGATACATATGAGGCTGGTTTCTTTAACAATGCTTAAGCCGGACATGGTTTTAGCTAAATCAATCTACTACAGAGACTGCCTGGTGTTAAAAGCAGGTCAGACAGACTTAGAGCGATATGCAAGAAGTCTTAATAATATGGGTATAGATTGTGTCTATGTAGAGGACTCTAAAAGTGACGGAATTGATATACCGGATGCTATTTCGGAGGAAACCAGAGTTAACTGTAAACGTATACTGCGTCAGACTATAGATGATTTTGAGAATAAAACAGTTGTAGATTTATCAAATTTGTCAGAAACTATCCATAGTATTATTGATGATATTCTGGCTAATGAGGAAATGCAGGTAAGCTTAAATGATATCAGTGCTTCTGACGAATATACCTTTTCACACTCTGTAAGTACCACGGTATATTCATTATTAATTGCAAGACAGCTCGGTTATAATAATGCCATGCTTGAGAAGCTGGCTGCTGGAGCATTATTTCATGATATCGGTAAAATCCTATTAGACAAAAAGATATTAAATAAAGAAGGAACTTTAAACAGGGAAGAAGCCGATCATATAAGACTGCATCCAACCCTAGGCTATGATGTACTGAAAAAATGCGTCAGCTTGACGGAGCTATCCCGAATTGTTTCCTTATATCATCATGAGAGAATGGATGGCACTGGATATCCGACGGGTGCTATGGCTGGTGAGCTTCATGAATTTATTAGGATAGTGGCAGTTGCTGATACCTATGATGCGTTAATATCCGACCGGTGCTATCGCAGAAAGTGGAGTTCTAATCAGGCAGTAAATTTCCTGATCGAGAATGCAGAGACTAAGTTCGACACAAAGCTGGTGTCAGTTTTAATAAAACAAATTGCCATTTATCCTAATGGATCTATGGTTAAGCTTTCTGATAACTGTATTGGTATTATTAAAGCGCAGAATAAGAATTTTCCTTTGCGACCGATCGTAAGGGTTATTGTTGATCAGTATGGGAAGGAAATTACTCCTTTTGAGATCGATATGATGAAGGTGTTATCGATTACTATTACTGAATCTGAAATAGAAATGAATAGTGAATTACCATAAGTTTAAAAGGCTTTTACAGATTAACCCTATTCTGCAAAAGCCTTTTATTTATACTGTAAATTTATTGGAGCCTATCAAATTATAAATATAAATCAAAAGCTCCGCCTGCTGTAGCACTTCGCGGAGCTTAATTCTTATGCTCTTACTTTGATTTTTGCATTGGCAGGTATACTGAGTACATGCTGTATAGGCTTCCATACAAATACCGCAATAAAGAAATCAAACATTCCATGAACCAGTGTTCCGACACCAACAAGACCGATTACGGATACCAAATAGCTGTTGGTTACTGTGCCGTTAAAATAAAAGAAACTTGATACAATTACCTCGCAAACTGCATGTACTATAGTGATTAATAATGCGAACGGGATCATTGTCTTGTAGGAAAGCAGGATGTCAGGTTTCTTCTTAAGAAGTAAAGCACCAAGTCCTATAAAAATTACATGAGTTAATGCTCTCAGTACAACAACCGGAGGGAAAGGGCCTAGTAAAAATCCAAAGCTGGTACCCAGTGCAACAAAGATACCTACAACCGGAGAGATAAACATAGCAATAATTACTGCAACGTGGCTGGCTAAGGTAAAGGATGCCGGCTCTATCGTTATTTTAAAGGGTGAATACATAGGGATTGCGATACCAATTGCACAGAGAAGAGCTGCAGTAGTCATGATTTTAACTTTGTTTGATGATGTCATATGTCATATTCCTTTCTGATTAATTATTCTTATAAGTATTGAAGACATGATAGCTGTCTTGTCAGCTGTAATTATATCTGACTTTACAGCTAATGTCAACCTACAGAATTATCAAATAAGAATATAAAATCATCAAATAAATATATAAATTGCCAAATTATAATCTTCTAAACCGGTTACTCGAAGGGAAAATGAAACGGCAGCTCAAACCGGTCTCTAATTGAGATAAATTCCTTCTGTACGGCTTCTGTGATCGGTACGCCCTTGTCCTTACGTTCCAGCCAACATAGATATTCCTTTTCTCCCGCAGTATAAATACGTTCCTCGTTAGGGGCAAGCTTAGATGCCCTTAGAGCACGAAGAATCTCTCCGGTGGTTTTTTTAAAGCTGTCAAGTCCAAGAAAGGCATCCGGATCAATAGCAATAAAAAAGTGTCCCAAATGATACGGCATCTTTTCGCCATTTTCTCCGATACCGGAAAGCTGCTTTAAATAACTGCCAGACTGCAAAGCAGCAGAAAGTATCTCAACAACAGTAGCATAGCCATAACCCTTATAGCCTCCCAGCTCTTCTCCGATTCCTCCAAGTGGAGCCAAAGCAGCGGTTCCCTTTGTTAAGTCGGACAATATTTGCTTGCTATCAGTTAAGGCAGACCCATCCTGACCGATTACCATACCTTTAGGTGTATCTTTACCGGTACGGGCATAATATTCAAGCCGTCCTCTCTGGGTAATACTGGTTGCACAATCTAGAATAAATGGAAAATCTTCATCGGTAGGCATACCAATTGTCAGAGGATTGGTTCCTAACATATTCTCGACTCCGAAGGTAGGTGCAATAGAGGGTCGGGCATTTGTTCCGGTAATACCGATCAAGCCCTGCTTTGTTGCCATAGTGGCATAATAGCCAGCTATGCCATAGTGCGTGGAGTTACGGGCAGCTACCATTCCCATTCCATACTGCTTTGCCTTATCAATTGCCATTTGCATTGCTTTGTACCCTACAATCATGCCCATTCCGTCGTGGCCATCAACAACAGCAGTTGTTTTAGCTTCTCTGACAATTTCAAATACTGTTACTGGTTTTTGGATGCCTTCCAGTATGCGGTCAATATAAATTGCCTTAAATCGGTTACAGCCATGGCTTTCAATACCTCTTTTGTCACTTTCCATTAAAACATCGGAACAAATCAGTGCGTCTTCATGAGGTACACCTAATTTCTCAAATACGGCAGTCATAAAATCTCCAACTAATTTCCAGGGGATATAAGGCCTTGCTTCCACGAAAACTCCTCCTTCATGAAAAATTATAAATAAATACCAGATCTATATTATACCATATCGTATACTTGGTTGAGCATTTTATTTTGGTATTTATAGGTTAGAATGGCTGAAGTTATTGCTTTTGAGCGCCTTGTGAATAAAAGCTCTTTATATTATAATAAAAGCTATGAGAACTTTACATATATTGCAAGCACAGTAGGTGGTTTGCTGCCGGGAAGCAGCATCATGGAGGAAGGATGAAAATACATAATCAGAATTTTGATATCGTGCAAATTGCAGATTCAGGACAATGCTTTCGCATGAAGAGACTAGAAACGGATCATAAACCGAACAGTTACAGTCTGGTTGCATATGGAAAATACCTCGAATTAAGTCAGGTGAGTGAGGATACGATTGAACTTAGTTGCTCTAAAGAGGAGTATGATCAATTCTGGGAGGATTATTTTGACTTAAAATATGATTACGGTAAAATCGTAGATACTCTGATTAACGGAGAGGATAGATTTCTAAAGGAAGCTGCTTTTTATGGAAGGGGCATCAGGATCTTAAAGCAGGAGCCCTTTGAAGCGATGATTAGTTTCATAATTTCACAAAATAAGAATATTCCAGCCATAAAAAATTGTATTGAAGGAATCTGTGAACGCTATGGAGAGAAAAGGTATAATTCAGAGTGTAGGGTAACATATACGGCTTTTCCAACTGCAAAAGTTCTGGCAGAAGCAGTAGGAGAGGAATTAAGAGCCCTAAAAACAGGTTATCGGGATGAATATATAAAAAAAGCAGCGCAAGCTGTTACAGAAGAATTTCTGGATTTTTCTTATCTTAAGGAGTGCAGCTATGAAGAGGCAGTTACGATATTAAAGGGTGTTTACGGAATTGGTGATAAGGTAGCAAACTGTATTTCCCTATATGGGCTACATCATATAGAAGGCTTTCCTATCGATGTATGGATCTTAAGAGTGCTTAAGGAAATCTATAACAATCAATTTGATAAATCAAAATATTTGGGTTATGCGGGTATTGTGCAGCAATACATGTTTTATTATATGAGACATTTAAAAGGTGTTTTATAGCCTGTTATATGAAATACATATAAAAATAAATATTTAAAAATGATATTTGATAGGAATACTAAAGGACTTTAGGTAAGAAACTATATAAAATCAAATAGTTTTTTAGTATATTATAAGGCCTTTTAGTGGTGTACTTTTTAATAATTTATTAATTCTATTATTATTCACTGTTACGAAAATCATATTATTCCATAATGGTAAGCTTTTATCATATGAAGTTTAGCATAACAAGAAGCCGTTTCGGAGAAAATAAAAAGAGCAATAATCTTAAGTTATATTTTATGAAAGGCGGGAAAATATGAGTATTAACAGAGATAGTGAGGAATTTAAAAAAGAGCGCAGAGTGGATCATTTAATTAATCTGGTAGAAAAACAGACTCGTACAGAACGTCATCTTGAAGAGCATTCCGATATATCATCTTCAAAAGAGAATATTGAGCATGCCAAAAGAGTAAATGAAGAACGTCAATCTGAGATTGAAAACTTAAAAAATATTTTATCACATGGAGAAAACTGTAATAATGATTATAAGGAAAATACAGAAAAAAGGCTTCTATATACGGAGGGTTATCTAAATCATAATGCAGATCACATGGATCAAAAAACGTTTAATAATGCTAAGTCAAAACAAGAGCACAGAAAAGAGCAGCTAGATCAGCTAAAATAATACAATAAAAACAGAGGTAGCTTTGTGCAGCTGCCTCTGCTTTTTTATTATCATTGTTTTCTGGCTTCTTTGCAATACTCGTCTAAGGCATCAGCTATCTGCAGAGCACTTTCCTCCCAGAATTTACTGTTGGCCATTAAATCAGTTGCCTCGTGCTCATTTGTCATAAAAGCTAGTTCACAGATGATAGATGCTTCTGTTCCAAGCGATTTACAATTGCACATTGCAAAAGCAGCATTGTTAATACCTCTGTTCTTCTGAGGAGTGCCTTTTATAAGCTCATTAATAACATATTCGGCAAGACGTTTAGAATCTCTTGGATAGGTGCTATGAATATATACTCCGACGCCATTTGCTTCATTGAAGCTGTCACCATCCCCATATGCATTAAAATGAATGGATATGGAATAATCACAACCTGCCTTTTTGATTTTTTTCTGGCGGGAGGTTAAAGAAGCTTCAAAATCGTTCTTTGAATTAGCGTTATCCCAACCGGTTTTAATCACTTCATAGCCCCGTGTTGATAGTGTTTTATATAGATAATCGGCTACACCAACATTCGCATAATGCTCCCTGTACTGTTTTCCTTTTTTTATATCAATCTTACTATCACTATTTATGTCTACGCTCTTCTTAAAGGGTGGGGTACGTTTTCCTGCTGTAAAGCTGCCGTGGCCAGCATCAACTGCTATTTTTATTTTTGCCATAATATCAGTTCCTTTCTTCAATCAATGGAATCAGGTAACTACGAAACTCAGTAATTGTAAGTATTGTATGCACAGTATAGACTGTTTTGCAGCGGAATTATGATGTTAAAACCCTTATGCTCATAGGATCGTTGGAATAGCATGTGCTGTGTATACAATTAATAAAAACTATATGGTTTCGCAATACTTAATCATAAGAATATATTACTAATATATTCGATATGTCGAAAGTTGGTGAATATCTGATAAAAGACAAATCCTTTTACGTTTTCTAGTACCCTTCTTTACGGCGTCTGCATCGAAGGGCATGGCGTTTCTTGCCTGCTTCCCACTCTGCGCGTTCTGATTCGGTTTCCAACAAAAGCTTAGGAACCTCAGTCGGTTGTCCACTATCATCTAAAGCAACCATAACCAGATAGGCACGGTTTACTACCTTACGAAAACCGTATAAATCCTCTACATAAGTATCAACTCTAATTTCCATAGAGGTCTTACCAACAAAGGTGATGCGACCAATCAGGACTAGAGTGTTATTGATGTAAGCACCTGCTTTAAATTGTAAATTGTCGATAGCAGCAGTAGTAACATTACAGCCGGAATGGCGGCGGGCAACAACGGAGGCCACTACATCAATCCATTCGACCAGCTGACCGCCAAAAAGCCTGTCTACCCCATTGCTGTGTGAGGGCATTATTATCTGCACCTGTTCTGTTAATGAATCAGTGACGTGTTTTGGTTCCACATTCTACTCCTTTTCGTTATTTTATCATTATACTTTCTGAATGAAACCTATTTTATACCCATTTTTATGAAACAGCAAGGAACATTATCAAGAAGTCAGATAATGTTCCCTGGTTTCATATTAACATAACATGTCTGCCCTTTGAATTAGTTTGTGCCGAGTAATACGCAAGCACAAACTTCCAAGTGTGAAAATTATGCATTAGTAAAATTTACGCCTGCGATCCGGGCAACACCAAGGCTCTGGATACCAGGGTCTAGGCTCACGGTCAGGATACCAAGGTTTGGTACCAGGACGTCTGTGATATGGTCTGTCACGCCAGCCATCACGAAAGTCTTTGCGGTCATATTTATCATTATAATAACCCATTGAAAAATCTCCTTAATTTAGATTTATAATCATTTATTTTGGTATGTTACCAACTCACTAAAGATTATATAAGAAAATGAATTGGATAATATATTATATGAGATGACATAATATATTGATAATCAACATTTTTTGCGGAAGGAAACTAAAAATTATAAATAGACAGAAGAAGATGAGAAGAGTAAGGCAAAAAGAGCGATATAAGGAGGTAGACGCGATAGATAAATATTAGTTAAATATTTAACTTTCGTTTTGACAAATTCTTAAATAACGATTATAATGGGGCTGGGCTATATGACGAAAGGTTTATGTTGCTTATTTTAATAAAGAATATATAACGGAGGGTATCAATATGGCATTAGTATCAGCAAAAGAAATGCTTACAAAGGCAAAACAAGGAAAATATGCAGTAGGTCAGTTTAACATTAACAACTTAGAGTGGACAAAATCAGTATTATTAGCAGCAGAAGAAATGAAATCACCGGTTATTCTTGGAGTTTCTGAAGGCGCCGGAAAATATATGTGTGGCTATAAAACAATAGTTGGTATGGTTAATGGAATGTTAGAGGAATTAAAGATAACAGTTCCTGTTGCACTTCACTTAGATCACGGCAGCTATGAAGGCGCGAAGGCTTGTATTGCAGCTGGTTTTTCTTCTGTTATGTTTGATGGATCCCATTATCCTATCGCTGAGAACATTGAGAAAACAAAAGAATTAGTAGCCATCTGCGAAGAAAAAGGTCTTTCTATCGAAGCTGAGGTTGGTTCCATTGGCGGAGAAGAGGATGGAGTTGTCGGAGCAGGGGAATGTGCTGATCCTGATGAATGTAAAGCAATTGCAGATCTTGACGTTACTATGCTGGCAGCTGGTATTGGCAATATTCATGGTAAGTATCCGGCTAACTGGCCTGGACTTAGCTTTGAGACTCTGGAGGCTGTTCAGCAGAAAACAGGCGAGATGCCTTTAGTACTTCACGGTGGTACCGGTATTCCGGAAGATATGATTAAAAAGGCTATCTCCCTTGGTGTAGCCAAAATCAATGTTAACACAGAATGTCAGTTGTCCTTCCAGGCTGCAACCCGTAAATACATTGAAGAAGGAAAAGACTTATCAGGAAAAGGCTTTGATCCTCGTAAGCTCTTAGCACCGGGTGCTGAAGCAATTAAGGCTACTGTAAAAGAAAAGATGGAATTATTCGGTTCTGTTGGAAAAGCATAATGCTATCCTTCGCTGGAATTAAAATTACAATATTTCATAACATTCATGCGGATTCTTAAGAATCCGCATTTTTGTGTGCAAAATAACAACGTACGGCAAAAGATATCTTCCTTCTTATACAAACAGAGGCATTCCATTTCATAATTATATTGAAAAAGGTATTTTTTTAGTATAACGAATATATTCAACCGTAAGAATCTGGTCATGGTAAAATTTATAAAATATTTGAAAAACAGCTTATCTAATTACAATTTTATGGTATAATATAATCGTTTAGAAAAAATTGTAACTTTGAAATTGCAAAAAATTTATGAACGGAAAGGATGGATTATAATGGCATTGGTAACAACGAAAGAAATGTTTCAAAAAGCATATGACGGAGGCTATGCAATTGGTGCTTTTAACGTAAACAATATGGAAATCGTACAAGGCATCACAGAAGCTGCAAAAGAAGAGAATGCGCCACTCATTCTACAGGTTTCAGCCGGAGCCAGAAAGTATGCAAAGCATGCATATCTTGTAAAATTAGTGGAAGCTGCATTAATTGATACAGATCTTCCGATTGCACTTCACTTGGATCATGGTGATGATTTTGAGATTTGTAAAGCCTGTATTGATGGTGGTTTCACATCCGTTATGATCGATGGTTCCAAACATAGCTTCGAAGACAATATTATACTCACGAAAAAGGTCGTTGAATATGCACACGCTCATGGTGTTGTAGTAGAAGGTGAGTTGGGTAAACTGGCAGGTGTAGAGGATGATGTCAAAGTTGCTGCAAAAGATGCTTCCTACACAAGACCGGAAGAAGTAGAGGAATTTGTAACCCGTACCGGCGTAGATTCGCTTGCAATTGCTATAGGTACCAGCCATGGAGCGTTTAAATTCAAACCAGGCCAGAAGCCTCAGCTTCGATTTGATATTTTGGAAGAAGTTGGTAAGAGACTTCCTAATTTCCCAATCGTATTGCATGGAGCCTCCTCCGTATCGCAGGAATATGTTGAGATTATTAAAAAGTACGGCGGAAAAATGGAGGATGCGATTGGTATACCGGAAGATATGTTAAGACAAGCTGCAAAGATGGCAGTTTGTAAAATTAATATTGATTCTGACTTAAGATTAGCATTTACCGCAGGCATCAGAGAATATTTTGCGAATAATCCAAGTCATTTTGATCCTAGACAATACTTAACACCAGCAAGAAATAATATCAAAGCACTTGTTAAGCATAAGCTCGTGAACGTACTTGGATGCTCCGGAGCTGCTTCAAAATAATTTTAATCATGATAGTCAGTAATATATAAAAGGGAAGTCAACATAATGATGCGTATCAGTTGCCTTGAAAGAGGGCAGGATGTTACATACATTTGTTGACTTCCCTTTTTGATATCTTCAATAACATTTATATTAATCCTATATTTATTACATTTCTCTAGAAGAAAGTATACTGCGTAATCATATCATCCTCCCGGATCAAATCAGATAGCTCACTCGGATGCAGGGGAGGACTGTAGATATAGCCCTGTATAATATCACAGCCTTGCGCTTTCAATAATCTAAGCTGCTCTTCCTGCTCCACTCCTTCGGCTACCACTTTGATATCCAAACTATGTGCAAGCTTTATTATAGCCTCAGCAATGGAGGAATCTTTATCATTATTACAGATATTATCAATAAAGGATTTATCAATTTTTAAAGTGTTAATCGGAAGCTTTGTTAAATAATTGAGGGAGGAATAGCCTGTTCCGAAATCGTCTAAGGAAACTCTGACTCCCAAGCTTTGAAGATTACTTAAAAGCTTCGCTGCATCCATAATGGAAGAAACCAGGGTGCTTTCTGTTATCTCTAGTTCCAGGTACTCCGGTGGCAGCCCTGTTTCGTTCAGTATTTCTGAAAGTAAGGCAACAAAGCCTGGACGGTTAATCTGGATAGAGGATATGTTAACAGAAACATGCCGCGGCGTTGCACCAAGATCTAGGAGACTTTTGTTAAAACGGCAGGCCTCCCGGATTAACCAGGAGCTTAGTTCAATAATTAGCCCGCTTTCCTCGGCAATCGGTATAAATTCAATGGGGGACAAGCTGCCAAGACGCTTATTCTTAATTCTCATTAATGCTTCAAAGCCGATAATATTATTTGTTGAAAGTTCAAGCAAGGGTTGATACTGGATATAAATATCCTGGCTCTCTATCGCGTTTCTTAAAGCTTCCAATATTAAAGTGTTTCGACTTAGTTCCTCCTCCATCTTAGAGTCAAATAAGGTTAGCTTATTTTTACCGGTATCCTTGGACTTGTACATCGCAATATCTGAGTTTTTGATTAATACATTAGAGGATAAACCATTCTCAGGATAAACTGCAATACCTATACTCATGGATACATATACGATTTTACCTTCCAAAACGAGTGGGTTCTTAAAATAGTCTATAATCTGTGAGGCAAAATTCATCGCTGCCTTTTTAGATGTAAGATTCTCCTTAAATAATAGGAATTCATCGCCCCCGGCTCTAGCTAGCATACCACTGACACCGATTAGAGAGGTTAAGATTTGCGCTGTTTTTACCAAAAGTGCATCACCATATTCATGTCCAAGGGTATCATTTACTGTTTTAAAATTATCAAGATCAACAAAATATACCGCATGGATTGAAAAATCAGGCAAAGAGGAGCATAAAACAGCATTCATATAGTCAAGGAAAGCCAATTTATTCGGTAGGTTAGTAAGAGTATCGTGGTAAGCTAAAAATTCAATATGGTCATAGTTAGAGCGCAGCTGCTCTTCATTTGACAGAAGTTCTTCATGCATGGATTCTAAATCTTCATAGTTTGTTTTAATAATATGTAGCATCTTATTAAAATTTTTAGATAATTCACCAAGCTCATTATTACTTTTGATATTGGATTGTACGGTTAAGTTACCGTCCGATGCTGTGCGCATGGCGTCTCTTAAGGCAATGATAGGGGTAGAGTATTTTTTTGCCAGTACATTAGCAAAAAAGCTTACAATAATCAGGGCTATTATGCAGGTGATGGATAGCAGCGGAAACATGATGCTTACAACAGAGCCTATCTCTGATACGTTTTGCTTTACAAGCAAAATCCAATTAAGATTAGGAAGTACGCAGTAGCCATAAGACTGATTAATATTCTGGTAGCAATACTTAAACTCACCGCTTATAGGAGCAATACCATCTTTGTAGTCTGAAACTATTTGAGAAAGTTTGTCCGACTGTATATTCTGTCCGATTATGTCTAAATTCTTGTGAAGTAATATCGTACCATCCTCATCCAGTAATATTCCATAACCTGTCTTTCCAACGGTTATAGAATCAAAATATTCCTGAAAATAAGCGGTTGCGATGGAGCTGATCACATAACCCAGAATTTCTTTGGTTTGTGGATTAAGTATCGGAGAGCCAATACCAAAAGTATGTATGGTTTTATCAGAAACAATAATAGATTGCAGTCGTCCTACAATAGCTGCTGAGTCTTTAGCAGTAAATATATCTTCCAGAAGATCTGTATAATTGGCGGTATCCTGGGTTGATGCAGGGTTTGAACAGGCAATAAGCCTTTTTTCTGCATTATAAAGCGCGATACGTATACAATTTTTAGAAAGGCGTTTTCTTTCCGCCAAAAAGGTATTGACTTCCTTGGGCACGGGATTATTTGTAATGTTATTCTGTGTTACAGCCTCATACAGCTCTTTCTGAAGTGCTAATAAGGATACCTCTGTTATCTTGGTATCTATCATGGCATTCAGGCCGTTCCTATTTGCAATAGCAACGTTCTTCAGTTTGTGGGAATTATCGGAGATAAATTTTTGAGTAAGTAACGCATCAGCCACCACTGTTAATACGATAACAGGTATCATAGATGATAATATCAATAGAATACGTAAGGATTTTTTTATCGACATACAAGGCACCTCCCCAACGAGCTCAATGTATTTTTTTCGATATGTAATAATTTACATTTTACCAATAATGACGCTTTATTGCAATAAAATAATAAAATAAGGAATAATATTTTCATGTGTATGTTAAAAATCAACAAAAGAGAAATCCTATTATTAAATAGTCCAGGTTAGTTTATTAAAATCCAAGATAATTAAATAATACTTTTAGAAGAATTAATTCAGAAAGATTTTTATGCAATGAAGTTTTATCTTAGTAATAAACTGATTACGAAAAACAAATAATGAGATCATAGATGTTCTTTCATGAATGGATAAAAGTTTTAGTTGCTGTTCACAGCCATATAGGTAACGATTGTGGCGATATCACCAATACTTCTGTATAGGAGCCGCTCTTGCTTAATTGCATTGCGTAGCGGTACATAAGGTTCTAAAGTACAGAACCTTATGTACCGACGAATGTAAATACTCCTCTTCAGAAGTATTAGCAACGTCGCCACCCTAGCATTTCACATTGGCTGTGAACAGTAACAAGTTTTATGAATTATTTATAAAATGCAGATATTTTTGTTGAAAATAGTGGGTATTAAGGGTATACTTGTAATGCTATAAGATTGGGTAATCGGAAAGTAGGCAGGAACCGTATATGTACAGAATAATTGAGCGGGATGGCAACGCAAAGAGCAGTGAATTTGTAACTGTCCATGGAACAATACAGACCCCGGTATTTATGAATGTAGGAACGGTAGCAGCGATTAAAGGAGCTGTATCTACAAGGGACCTTAATGAGATAGGGACTTTAGTTGAACTATCTAATACCTATCATCTTCATGTAAGACCGGGTGATAAAATAATAAAACAGCTGGGTGGCCTCCATAAATTCATGGTTTGGGATAAGCCGATCCTGACTGATTCCGGAGGCTTTCAGGTATTCTCTCTTGCTGGACTTCGAAAGATTAAGGAAGAGGGCGTATATTTTAATTCACATATAGATGGACGAAAGATATTCATGGGTCCGGAGGAAAGCATGCAGATTCAGTCTAATCTGGCTTCCACCATCGCAATGGCCTTTGATGAATGTCCGCCTCATCCTGCTGAGAGAGAATATATGCAAGATTCTGTAGATCGAACAACCAGGTGGCTTCATCGCTGTAAAAAGGAGATGGATCGGTTGAATAGTCTTGAGGATACCATTAATAAGCAGCAGATGCTTTTTGGTATCAATCAAGGAGGTACTTATGCAGATATCCGGATTGAACATGCGAAAAGAATCTCCGAGCTTGAGCTTGACGGTTATGCCCTGGGCGGATTGGCAGTCGGAGAGAGTCATGAAGAGATGTATGATATTATTGAGCAAACAGTACCTTATCTTCCGCTTAATAAGCCAGTTTACTTAATGGGAGTAGGGACACCTGCCAATATATTAGAGGGTGTAGACAGAGGTGTAGATTTCTTTGACTGTGTTTATCCTACGCGTAACGGTAGACATGGACATGCTTATACAGATAACGGTAAGCTTAATCTGATGAATGCAAAATACGAACTGGATGACAGACCGATTGAGGAGGGCTGTGGCTGCCCTGCTTGCAGGCATTATAGCAGAGCTTATATCAGACATTTATTAAAGGCAAAAGAGATGCTTGGTATGAGACTGATGGTGCTCCATAATCTTTATTTCTATAATCATATGATGGAGGAAATCAGGGAAGCGATACGAGGCAAACGATACAAGGAATATAAGAAACAAAAATTGGAAGGATTTGTTAGGAGCGAGGATTAGTGCGAATAACATCTGTATAGATACAAAATAATCAGGAGGTAATTTATTTATGAATAATTTTACATTACTTGCAGCTTCAGGATCAACAGGAGCAGGCGGCGGTGGCTCATGGCTAATTCTTGTTGGTGAGTTAGCATTTCTCGGCGTTATCATGTACTTTTTATTAATTCGTCCGCAGAAGAAACAGCAGAGACAGATGCAGTCATTGCTATCTACTCTTGCAGTAGGTGATAGTGTAGTTACATCCAGCGGCTTCTACGGTGTGGTAATTGACATGATGGAGGATGTAGTAATAGTTGAATTCGGTAATAATAAGAATTGCAGAATACCAATGAAGAAGAGTGCTATTACTGAGCTCGAGAAGCCTGCAGCTGAGAAGAACGCGTAAGGTAGAGCTTATATTCAGCAACAAATAGAAATAATGAATAATGGATTGAAAGAGGTGGACTAGTCTCATTTGTTGAGAGACTTAGCTCACCTCTTTTTGTGCTTAAGTTTAAAGGAATCGTACCTTTATACAGTTAAATGCTTAAATTATTGTGAAATAATACTGTAATATATAAAATGTATACACTAAAACGACATAATAATATAATTGTTGACATTTTTCATGATATCTATATAATTATTTCCATAGAGATGAGCCAGAACTCACCGACATGTAAAATTATGTAATTCGTGTTACTAATACAAGGAAAGGAGATGTACTCATGGATAAAACGGCAGACCTTGCAGTACTTGAGGAGGAAGATACCCAAAAGGGAAGGTATCTGACCTTTGCTTTAAGTAATGAGCTATACGGTATTGAGATTAAATATGTGACGGAAATTATTGGACTGCAGCCTATTACAGTTGTTCCTGAATTACCAGAATACTTACGAGGTATCATTAATCTTAGGGGTAAGATTATTCCGATTATGGATGTACGGCTAAGATTTAAGAAGCAATTCAGAGAATATAATGACAGAACCTGTGTAATTGTAATTGATATTATGAATTCTGTCATGGGTTTGATCGTTGACAGCGTGGAGGAGGTAATATCCATACCGGACACCGAAATTGTAGTACCAACGGAAAATCACATGGTTAGCAACAGGTACATAAAAGGAATTGGAAAGGTAGGAAGTGAAGTAAAACTACTGCTCGATTGTTCCAGGCTTCTAAATTCGGATGAATTGGATAAGATTTCTGCATGATTCATAAGCTCCAATGCTCTTAAGAGATTAACTTCTGTCTCTGAATATTTACTACTATATATTCGAAACTTATCGTTAATACTTTCACAAATGCTTATTTAATTAATTAACTAAGGAGGAGATCTATATGAAATGGTTTAATAATATGAGGATTGGTTCCAAGTTGATAGTCAGTTTTATTGTTGTTGCAATAATTGCCGGAGTAGTCGGTTTAATCGGAATTATTAATATAAATAATTTGAATAGCAAGAGTGATGTCTTATATAAAAATATGACCGTACCGTTAACCTATACCTCGGAGATGGCAAAGTTCTTCCAACAGGTTCGTGTTATCACCAGAGACATGATTCTCGAAAATGAGGAAAATGCTATTAATTCAAAGTATCAGGAAATACAGAATGTTGTTAGTGATATGAATAAAAGCTCAGAGAAGTTCAAACTTACAGTCTTATCTGACGAGATACAAAAAGCATATGATGCTTTTGATACTGCCAGAGTGGCATACCGATCTAATCTTGAAGCATTATTACAGCTATGCTTACAGAATAAGGATCAGGAAGCATATGCATTTATAGAAAATGAAATGGGTGAATCGGCAAAAAATGAGCAGGCTGCGATTGAAAAGCTGGTTCAGTTAAAGGTCGATGCAGCAAAAAAACAAGCAGATCAAAATGCTGTTACATCCAGAAATGCGATTCTCTTAATGTCTGGTGTAATTGCTGCCGGTATGATAATTGCTATAATATTAGGCATAGGCATCAGCCGTCTTATCGGTATTCCGATTAAAAAGGTTGCAAAGGCAGCAGAAAAGATTGCTGAGGGTGATTTAGATGTTAGTCTTGATATCTATTCCAAGGATGAGGTTGGAGCTTTGGCAGCTTCCTTCCGTAAGATGGCAGATAATTTAAATGATGTGATGACTAATATCAGTACCGCAGCCGAGCAGGTGGCATCCGGTGCAAAACAGGTATCTGATTCGAGTACTGCTCTTTCACAGGGTGCAACAGAGCAGGCAAGTTCAGTGGAGGAACTATCCTCTTCGCTAGAAGAGATATCAGTTCAAACCAAGCAGAATGCCGAGAATGCCAATAAAGCAAATCATCTTGCTGAAGCAGCGAAGGGGAATGCCAATACTGGAAATACTCAGATGAAGGAAATGCTAAAGGCAATGGATGAAATTAATGATTCCTCAAGCAATATATCAAAGATCATAAAGGTAATAGATGATATTGCCTTCCAGACGAATATACTTGCACTGAATGCAGCAGTTGAGGCTGCCAGAGCAGGTCAACACGGTAAGGGCTTTGCGGTGGTAGCCGAGGAGGTTCGAAATCTTGCGGCACGGTCAGCCAAAGCTGCAAAGGAAACAACCAATATGATTGAAGGCTCCATAAAGAAGGTGGAAGGCGGAACCAAGATAGCAAATCAGACGGCAGATGCATTAGTGCAGATTGTGGAAAATATCACCAAGGTAGCTTCACTAGTTGGGGATATCGCCAATGCATCAAATGAGCAGGCAGCAGGAATTTCTCAGGTAAATCAAGGAATTTTACAGGTTTCCGATGTTGTACAGCTCAATTCTTCAACCTCAGAGGAAAGTGCAGCTGCAAGTGAAGAGCTTTCCAGTCAGGCAGAGCTATTAAAGGATCAGGTTATCCGATTTAAATTAAGACCGGGTAATGTGCCTAACAGTGTAGAAAAACTTCGTCCAGAGGTTAGAAAACTGCTTAATCATATGGGCAATTCTAATGGAAATAATCATACCGAGAATTCGAAGAGAATTATATTAAGTGATCAGGAATTTGGCAAGTACTAATCATGCCGTATTGGCTTTCATATCAGCTGGGAGAAGCACTCCCGGCTGATAAATTAGGTATAATACATTAATTGACTATATTAGACAATAAACCTATAATAGTTACATCTTTGACAACGTTAAAAATTTTAACATTTCTCTGATGAAAATAAAAAGCTTTTATAGGAGTTAAAAAATGGAAGGTAACATTAATCATAAAAAAGAATATATAGTGATTGCAGCAATAGATTTAATCAATGAAAAAGGGATGAATAATGTATCTACGAAAGAAATTGCCAAAAGAGTCGGAATTTCGGAGGGTTCGATATTTAAGATATTTCCTAAAAAGAGTGATTTGATGCTTGCGGTACTTAATAATTTCTCAATGTATGATAACGATATGTATCGTACAACCTTTGAGAAGTATGAGGACCCTCTCGAAGCAATTATATTTTATCTCACCAAGTATCTGGTTTATTATGAAAATTATCCAGAAATTATTGCGATATTTCAGGGACTCGAGGATATGACAGGGATTCCTGAGATAAAGGAAAAACAACATGAGATTTATCAAAACCGCGTCGATGTATTAGAGCAACTGGTGAGAAAGGCGCAGGAATTGGGTAAAATGGAACAGACCACGGATCCTGATTTGATAGCAGAGATACTCTATGCCGTTTTTAGGGGGATGTGTGTAAAATGGAGAAAGACAGAATATGGGTTTGCCTTAACCGATAGAACAAAGCAGGCAATTTTGATTATATTAAATTCTTTAAAAAAATAAGAATGAATGATTATCATACAAATATTCGAATTATGCATTAGCGAAACTCATAAACTTAAGTCTTGTATACACATCATATACTATTCCGAAGCGGAAGTAAAGTGTTAAAACACTTATGCCCGGAGGAGCGTTGGAGCGAAGGAATATGTATCTAATGTGTATACAATTAGTAAAACGATATAGTTTCGATTTCACCTAAAATATACCAATGATTTGGAGGAATTGGATGTCGGATTTTAATAATAATGAACAAATGCTTGATATGTATATATTTGAGACTTTGCAAAATATAGAGCAGCTGGAAAATAATATATTAGAAACTGAAAAGTCCGGTGGATATACACAGGAAGTCATTAATGAAATATTTCGAATCATGCATACGATAAAAGGTTCTTCCGCAATGATGCTTTTTAACAGTATCGCTAATCTTGCTCATACGATGGAAGATCTCTTTTACTATATCAGAGAGCAAAAGCCGCAGAATATCAATAAGGAAGCACTATCCGATCTTATATTGGAGGGTGTGGATTTTATTAAATTAGAACTTGAAAAAATTAAATGTCATAATTTTGATGAAGGAAATTGCTTGAGCTTAATAAACAATCTTAAGCAGCTTCTATCTGACTTAAAAGAAAGTAATAGGAACTTAAGTCCAGAGGTTACTCCGAAATACCCTGAAAAGCTTCAATATTATATTGTGCCCGGTGAACCGGCTAATAAGCCTTATAGAAACTGCTATAAAGTGAAGATATATTTTGAAGCCGGCTGTGAGATGGAGAATATCAGGGCCTACTCTATTATCAATAATTTAAAGCAGGATACGGATGAAATTACATATAAGCCAAATGATATCATAGATAATGAAAACAGTAAGAAGGAAATCATCGAAAAAGGCTTCCTTATCACCTTTAAGAGCAACAAATCGATAAAGGAACTGAATAAGTTCTTTAATGAAATTGCTTTAATAAAGAACTACGAATTGTTACAGCTTGAGGAGAAGGAGTACAAGCAATCGGTAGAAGGCACAGAGTATCAAGCTGAGCAGAACGTGTTACGGACTCCAAAAATAGGCTCTAGTATAGAGAATGAATATAAGGAAAAGGAGTTGCATTCCTCTGCTTCCGGTCAAAATATTATCAGTGTAAATGTCGCTAAACTTGACAGACTAATGGATCTGGTAGGTGAGATGGTGATATCTGAAGCACTTGTAACGCAGAATCCGGATCTTGAGGGATTGGAGCTTGACAATTTCTTGAAGGCGGCAAGACAGCATCATAAGATTATCAGTGAGGTTCAGGATCTTGTCATGTCGGTTAGAATGGTGCCCTTATCCGCTACCTTTCATAAGATGCATCGAATTGTAAGAGATATGAATAAACATTTGAACAAAGAGGCGGAGTTAATTCTGATTGGTGAGGAAACAGAAGTAGATAAAAATATCATAGAGCATATCTCAGATCCGCTCATGCATCTTGTGCGCAATGCAATAGATCATGGAATAGAAGACGTAAAAGAAAGAGAGCTGCGAGGAAAAGATAAGGTTGGAAAGGTTACCATAGAAGCAAAGAATTCAGGCAGTGATGTTCTGATACAGATTAAGGATGATGGTAAGGGCTTAAACAAAGAGAAGATACTCTTAAAGGCGAAAGAACATGGCTTATTAAACAGAGCTGAGAATGAAATGACAGAACGTGAGATATATAATCTGACCCTGCTGCCCGGCTTTTCGACGAAAGAAAAGGTTAGTGAGTATAGCGGCAGAGGTGTCGGTATGGATGTTGTATCAAAAAATATTGAAGCAATAGGCGGCAGTGTAATGATTGACAGCATATCGGGAGAGGGAACTCATATTACTCTTAAAATACCATTAACACTTGCAATCATTGATGGAATGAATATCAGAGTGGGGGAATCAAGATATACGATACCGATTACAACAGTTAAGGAATCGTTTAGGCCAAAACAATCGGATATTATAACAGATCCCGATGGAAAAGAAATGATCATGGTTCGAGGCAATTGCTATAATATTCTTCGGCTGCACCAAATCTATGAAGTGAATACAGAGATCAAAAATTTTGCAGATGGAATATTAATCATGGTAGAACAGGACGAGCGAACCTTCTGTCTGTTTGCAGATGAATTACTGGGACAGCAGCAGGTAGTTGTAAAAGCACTTCCGGAGTATATTAAAAATATACGTAAAGTTCATGGAATATCCGGTTGTACCTTGTTAGGTGATGGCAGTATCAGTTTAATACTGGATGTCGCAGGGCTGGTTAATTAGGATTACATTTTCAACAGGGAAAGAAGGTACCAAAGGTGTGCATTCAAAAAACTAACAAAACAGAGAATGTAAACAACTATTTAGTTTCAGCATTGACCTGTATTGGGGATGGAGTAATTACAACTGACCTCGCAGGTAAGATCAACTTTATGAACAACTCTGCAGAGCAATTAACAGAGTGGCACTTTACCGAGGTGGATGGAAAACCGATTGAAACCGTATTTACCTTAGTGGATATCAATACTCTGTTACCGGTTGAGAATCCTTTAAAAGAAGCTCTGAAGACAGGAAGTAAGGTTGGTTTAAAGAGTAATACGGCCATGGTTACGAAATATATGAACATACTTTATGTATCAGCCAGTTATTCTCCAATCAAAGATTTAGACGAGGTATTATGCGGAGTGGTTGTAGTTTTCCGTGATATAACAAGAATTCGTAATATGGAAGAAGAAATAAAGGAAGAACGAAATAACTTAAAGCTGTTATTTGAGGCTATCCCCATAGGTATGGTACTGATTGATAAATATTATACGATTAAACAGGTAAATATATCCTTGCTTGAGCTTCTTAACATTGAGCTTTCAACAATTGCTGAGCAAAAGCTGGGAGATGGATTTATCTGTACTGGAAGTATAGAAAAAGGCTGTGGCTACGGTGTGAACTGCAGTTTATGTATAATAAGACAAAAGGTAAAAGAGGTGTTAGGCAAAGGAATCTCCTGTAATGATGTAATTATCCAGCACTCTATTATCAAAAACGGGAAGAAGATATCTCCGTGGTTAAAGATTAATTTTGTCCCGGTTACGATTGACGGGATGAAGCATGTCATGATTGTTGTGGATAATATAACAGATTTGATTGAGCGTGAAAAACAATTAATACGAATGAAGGATTTTACCTTTAAGCTGTTAGATCGCTTCCCTATGATGATATGGCGCTCCGATGCAGAGGGCAAATGTGACTTCCTTAATCATACCTGGCTTGAGTATTCTGGTTTAATACTTGATGAGGGATTAGGCGATGGGTGGATAAAGTCTATCCATGAGGAGGATGCAGAACAAGCCCGAAGGGAACTTGGAGCTGCCATTAAGAAACGAGCTCCTTACGAGATAGAATATCGAATGAAACGAAGTGATGGAGAATATCGCTGGGTATGTAATTTGGGTATGCCTTACTATGATCTTGATGAGAAATATGCAGGATATATCGGGGTTGTATATGATATGCATGGCAGAAAGATTGCGGAACAGGCGCTGAAAGTTAGTGAAGAAAATTACCGGCAGCTTTTTGATAATGCAACAGATCTGGTGCTTTTGCATGATTATGATGATAGCTTGGGTGACAGTACAATCATAGATGCGAATGAAACCACTTGTATGAAGCTTGGCTACGACAAGAAGGAGATAAAAAATCTCTCCCTTCAGGTTTTAAGACCGGATAGAATTAAGAGTAAGATGCTTGATGTGTATAAATGCTTAATGACAAGAGAGCATTATGTCTATGAGACAATACTCTTGTCACGGGATGGAAAAGAGATTCCGCTAGAGGTTAACGGGCATTTTTTTGAGATGAACGGTAAGCACGTTATTTTATCTATTTGCCGTGATATTGCCGAACGTAAGCAGGCCGAAGAGTTAATCAAAGAAAGTAAAAAGAAATATCAGAGCTTATTTTTAAATATGTCTGATGCTTTTATTTTACAGCGCTTTGTTGAAGATGCGGAAGGAAAACCGATTAATTTCGAACTGATTGAAGGCAATCATTCATTTGAAGAAATGTTTGAAATGAAGCTTAAGGATTATAACAGGAATAATTCAAAGATTTTTCCTGAGTTATTACAGGATCTATTAAAAAAATGGAAAGAGGAATTTGAAAAAAACGGTAAATTTGAAAAGCTGCCATTATATGAATATAAATCCTCCGTCTCCGATCGATGGTTTTCCGTATCTGCATTTACCCCCTCTGAAGGCCTGATGGCGGTTATTATATCAGAGATAACAGATAGAAAGTTAGCACAGCTCAGCTTAATCAAAAGTCAGGAAGTTCTCATGAGGGCGAAGGAAGAGGCGGAAGCTGCGAATAGAGCAAAAAGTGAATTTCTTGCCAATATGAGCCATGAAATAAGAACTCCGATTAATGGTATAACTGGTATGATTGATCTTACCCTGATGTCGAGGCTTAATAATGAGCAGAGTGAGAATTTGAACGCAGCAAAAAATTGTGCAGATTCATTACTTAGGATAATTAATGATATTTTGGATTTCTCTAAAATGGAAGCTGGAAAATTAAGAATAATCATGGCTGACTTTAATATATACGACAAATTAGAAGAGGTCATTAATATCCATTCGGTTCGTGCGAAAGAAAAGGGCTTAAAGCTGCATTGCACTATCTCTGATCATATACCGGAATATCTGCATAGTGATTACAGCAGACTTCAGCAGGTACTTAATAATCTGATTAATAACGCGATTAAGTTTACCAATCATGGTGATATATTTATTGAAGTCAATGAAGTTACAAGAATGGGAGATGAAGTCACCCTAAAATTTACGGTAAGAGATACGGGAATAGGAATTTCACAGGAGAATCTAAATAAACTATTCAAAAGCTTCAGTCAACTGGATAGTTCTTATACCCGAAAATATGGGGGCTCAGGCTTGGGCCTAATCATCAGCAGGCAATTAGTGGAAATGATGGGAGGGGAAATAGGAGTTAACAGTGAGGAAGGAAAAGGCAGTACCTTTTACTTTAACATTCCTTTTAAGATTGCTGATAAAATAGAAGAGCAGAAGATAGTAAAGAAGGAATATGAATCAATCAAAAGCTACGACATTTTGCTTGCTGAGGATGATATGATTAATCAGACCTTTTTATCCAGTATGCTGACAAAAAAGGGTCACAGGGTCGTAGTTGTAAGTAATGGCGCCGAGGCAGTTAAAGCCTATAAGCACAAACACTTTGATCTTATTCTGATGGATATATTGATGCCTGAAATGGACGGAGTTGAGGCACTTAAGCATATCCGTGCACTAGAACATAACAGGGGCCATATACCCATTATAGCACTCACTGCTTTTGCTTTGATCGGAGACAGAGAAAAATTTATTGGAATGGGAATGGATGAATATATCTCAAAGCCAATTAAGCTCGATGAGTTACTATTTATGATGGATAAGCTGTTGGTATATCCTGAAAAAGATGAAGATTTTATGGAAACACCGGTGATTAACGATAAGGGTGAGTTAGTATTTATCAGTCAGAGTAATGAAATGTCAATAAAGGAACTAAAGCCTCTCATTGACCAGCTAGATGTTCTTCTAAACGAGCTTTTAAATATGATAACCTTAAATGATTATTACAGAGTAGAGGAGTTAATTCATAAAATTAAAGAGCTTTTTAATCAAATGGATAGCCAGGAATTAAAGGATATGGCGTTTAAGATAGAGCTGTCTGCAAGAAAAGGTAATTTTTATGATATACTAAAGAATTCTGTGTTAATGAAAAATAAATTTGATCTATACAAAGCATCCTGGAATTTATAAAAGAAAGAATTAAATAAAAAAGTTCAAAACGTATTGTATCTGCTTATTCCCCAAAACAAAACGAATCATGCGCTAGCCTTGCTAGCGAGGCATAAAAGAAGCGCAGGAAAGGAAGAATTTATGTTGAAAATATTAATTGCTGAGGATGACTTAACAAGTCGAATGTTCTTAAGCTCATTTTTGTCACAGTTTGGTGAATGTGATATTGTAGTAGACGGCATGGAAGCAATTGATGCCTATATGATATCCATGAGAGAAAAAAAGCCTTATGATCTGATTTGTCTGGATATTATGATGCCCAAAATTGATGGAGTAAAGGTGTTAAAAGCAATCAGGGAGATGGAGATGAAAAAATTCATTCTACCGGAGAAGCGAGTGAAAATCATCATGACGACCGCACTTTCAGAAGCAGAGCTTGTTCAGGAGGCTTTTCAGTACGGCTGTGAGGCCTATGCCTCGAAGCCGATCAAAACGGATAAATTTATAGAAGCAATGCATAAAATTGGACTGCTATCGGAGAAAAATGAATAATGGCTTACCTATCTTAGGGGGGTGCAATGAAGTCGTAAAGGCTTTAAGGGCACCCTCCTTCTTCTAACGGTAACTGAGAGCAGAAGTTATCATTGTACCCCCTTTTCAGCAAACAGGTTCTCCATATATGCCTTCCGAATCTGTGCGTAGAGAAGCCTTGATATAGGGATGCATTGCTTGGAATAAGTGGTAAGCCCTTTGGCATTAAGTTCTTGAATACACCCCATATTAACAATATAAGAACGGTGTACCTTAATAAATTCCGATCTACTTAGTAGCTCTGTCTCAAAATCGGAAAGGGAGCCATAAAGCTCTTTTACACTTCCGTCAGTAAGATGAAAAAACAGCTTTTTATTCATAACCTCTAAAAATTCCAATTGACAAAAGGGAATACGCATCATCCCAGAGGATAATGTAATTGGTAAAGTTTCATGCAATTTTAATATTTCCCCAGATAATCTATTTAATATTGGAAATAGCCTTTCTGCTGTAGCAGGCTTAATCAAGTAATAATACGCATCAACAGAATAGCTTTCTACTGCGAATTCCGGAGAATTGGTCAAAAATACGATTTTGATTTGCCTGTCGAAGGTACGAATTTCATGTGCTGCCTGCATTCCATTAAAACCGGGCATCATCACATCCAAAAGCAGGATATCATAGAAACCTCTCTGCAGTGTATCAATAAGCTCGAAAGCATTGGAAAAAACCTCGTATTTTAGAGAAATCTTTTTCTCTTCCTGGTAGCTGCCGATCAAGTTGGTAATACGGGCAAGCTCCTGCAAATTATCGTCGCAAATAGCAATTTTAAGCATAGCTTAACCTCCGATAGTTTTTCTCAATCAACTATATCTTAGCATAAAAGGTAACAATCCACAATGTATATTGAGTTGCATTTGAGGGTAAAATAGCGACATTTCAAGCATTATGCATTATTTTAACATTTTTTCTGCTAGGATGAGACATAGTAAATTCGAGATAGAATAGCGTAAATAATTTATGCCAAGCAGAGGAAGGTGAAAAATTGATTGTAATAATAGCCTGCACGATTGCAGTAATAAGCACAGCTGCTTTATTATTACTATGGTTTGGGATAGCTTTCAATAAGCTTTCCCATAGCAAACACGAGATGACGTCAGCAGCTGTACAGGCGCAAATGCATCGCACACTATATAACCAAGAGAGGGGCAATCCGAATGCTCAAGCAGCAAAAAGAATGCTTGAGACCAGCAACATGATCTATCGGGAAACAATAAAAAGCTATAACCGTGTACTAGCCAATCCGATTTACCGCATTCCGGGATTTATTATGGGCTTTCAGTTTTATCACATAGATTACCAAAAAGAATAGCGTGTGATTATTATCCAACCGAGTGAAGGCGTCTCTGCTCGATAATAATCACACGCTATTTTATAAACTTAATTACTGTTCGGAGCATCATATCAACTGTATATGATATTTCTCCAGCCAGTAATTAATCTGCAGCAGATAGGCAATCAACTGCGGTCCGGCCATAAGCTGCCCATACCAGGGCTTTCCGTAATCCGAGGGTGAAGCTAAAAAGGCTCTTATTTTTTTCTCATCCACCAGCGGCTTAATTGGAGCATTTGGTTCGGATAGGATATCTAGTAGTCGGTTACCTAAAAGCTTCTCATATTCCGGATGATAGGTCTTTGGATAAGGACTTTTTTTGCGATACAGGATTTCGTCAGGTATCAGACCCCTACCGGCCTCTCGCAGTAATCCTTTCACAACACCATTCGGTGATTTCATTTCCCATGGAACATTCCATACATATTCGATTATTCGATGATCGGCAAAGGGTACTCTGGCTTCTAGGCCAGAATACATACTGCACCGGTCCATACGATCCAGTAATGTAACCATAAACCACTTAAGATTAAGATAAGCGATTTCTCTTCTGCGGGCTTCAGTCCTGCCTTCACCCGCAAGCTTTGGCGTCTCGGCAATTGATTTTTCATAGGTGGACTGTACATAACCATCAATATCAATAGAGGAAAGCAAATCACTAGAGAGAAGCTGCTTTCTTGTATCTAAATTTCTTGACCAGGGGAAAGCGTTAGCAGACATGATCTCAGGGTTATGAAACCACGGGTAGCCACCAAATATTTCATCGGCACATTCACCGGTTAGAGCAACCTTTGTCTGTGCTGCTACTTTTTTACAGAAGTATAATAAGGAGGATTCAACATCAGCCATATTAGGCAAGTCTCGTGCATCAACGGCGTGGTATAAGTTATCAGCTAAATCAAGATTATCACATTCCAGATAGGTATGCTTACTATTCACCTGCTCCTTCATGATATCAACATAGGGACGATCCTGGGAAGGCTGGAAGGAGTTTGACTTGAAATGCTTTGCATTGTCTACAAAATCAAAGGAATAGGTCTCGATTTGTTTTCCTTCCTTTTTCAGTTCGTTTGCACAGATTGCAGTGACCAGACTCGAATCTACGCCTCCAGACAAAAAGGTACATATCGGTATATCTGAGATCATCTGACGCTTTACTGCATCCCGAAGTAGGAAAGAGGTTTTTTCAACAGTTTCTTCAAAGGTATCCTCATGCGGTGTGCTTATGAGACTCCAGTAAGGCTCTTCATGAAGGCCTGCTTGATTAAAAATAAGTACGTTACCGGGTAAAACTTCATAGACATCCTTAAATACACCAAGTCCATAGGATTTGGCAGGGCCCAGACCAAAGACCTCGCAAAGTCCCTGGGAATCTATGCGCGGCTTGAAACCGGGGTACTCAAACAGTACCTTTATTTCTGAGCCAAATATCAGTGTTTCGTCATAATAAGTATAAAATAAGGGCTTTACGCCTAATCTGTCCCGTACCAGACAAAGTGTATGTGAGTTATCATCCCAGATCGCGAAGGAGAAAATTCCATTCATCTGTTTTATAAATTCAGTCCCTAAAGCCATATATCCAATTAAGATAACCTCGGTGTCACAGTGGGTTTTGAACAGATACCCCATATTAATCAGAGTATCACGAAGCTCTGCGGTATTATAAAGCTCACCATTATATACTATGGTGTAGGTACAACCGCATTTCTCACGGGTCATTGGCTGCTTACCACGGCTTAAGTCGATAATGGATAATCTTTTATGTGCGAGTCCCGCTTGCGGTGTAAGATATTCACCTTCATCATCAGGACCCCGGTGTTGCATTGACTGCTTCATATTGTCTAAAATTTTAAGCCATTTGCTGTTTTCCTTGGTATAATCGGTCTTCCTACTGCTAAAACCGGCTATTCCACACATATAAAACCTCCATTCTGCCGTTAACGGCATTGCAAACTACAAGCTATTTCTACCTGCCGTATGATTTTTCTGAAAAAAGAGCAGGTACAAGCATTCAAGTAGAAAAGATACTATGGCAATTTATGCATATAAAGCTTGTATGGGTGTACGAATTACAGTTCAGCCTGCTAAAAAAGCTTTCTATGAATAAAAGGGGCAGTTATATTAATAGTATCACATAAGTTTCATACTGGAGGGTAACTGCTGATGTGTCTGCTGCAGTATCTGTGAATTACTATGGCTGACTGCCCCTTTGCTTTCTATTTTTATATTATATTACTACTGCGGTGTAAGAATGACAGGTTGCAGCTGTCTTCCTTCTAAGGCTTCTTCTATCGTTGGTATGATTAGATCAAAATGGGCAACCATGGAATTGGGCTTGCCTTTATAGTTATCCTGACCAAAGGGAACAAAAAATATATTTTTATTATTAATTAATAAACCAATATTTTTTAAATTATTACTTAACGCATCATTCGTGGATACGGCAATGACTACAGGCTTATTATTTCTTAATAAGCCTTTTGCGGCCATAAGCACAGTAGAATCGGTAATTGCATTGGCCATCTTAGCAAGGGTATTTCCTGTACACGGGGCAACTACGATAACATCTAACAAGTTATTCGGTCCCAGCTTTTCCGCTTCCACAAGGGTTGTAATAGGTTTTTTACCTGTTATATCGCCGGCTTTTTGAAGAAAACTGTCTGCGTTCCCAAATCTGGTATCTGTTATCTGAGAACGATCTGAAAAGATTGTATAGACATTGGCATTTTCCGAAACCAGACGTTCTATCTGAGGAAAGACTTTATCAAAGGTACAAAAAGATCCGGTTAGGGCAATGCCCACATTTTTTCCTTGAACGATCATTTAATCACTTCTTTCTTTCAATAACGCTATTATTTCATCTACAAGGATATCGGCAGATGTCTTGGGCGCAACCTTACCCGGCAGTCCAAGACATAACTTGGCTCTTAATTTCTTTTGCATCGCATATTCATAATCAACGCCGCCGGGAGCAGAAGCAATGTCGATTATGGTAACATTCGAATTTACCAGATCCAGACTGCTCTTATCCAGTATGAGGGATGGGATAGTATTAAATATAAAATCAAAGGAGGACAAAAGAGTTTTCATATCAGATAAAGGAATAATTGTAAGTCCGGCAGCCTCTGCATATGCCAACGCTTCTTTTGATCTTGCCGCTACAGTGACTTTTGTATCAAGACCTTTTAATTTTTGAGCTAGAACCTTTGCACAGCGCCCATAACCGAGAATAAGGCAGTTACTTCCATGTAGATTCCTGTCACTGCTTTGAATTGCTTCCATAATGGAGCCTTCAGCAGTGGCTATTGCATTCAAAATGGTTATTTTCTCATTCTTCATAAGATCATAATAAGGAATACCCTTAGAGGTACAAATCCCAGCGATCGAAGTAGGAATCATCCCCCCGATGAGGAAATGGTCTTTTGTTAGAAGATTAGAGAGACTCATAACGCTAAGCTCAGAGGTACTAGTTGAAGCAACAGATACCAGATCTCTTGTCAAAGGAATTGGACCGATGAGTAAATTACATTTATCAAATAATTCATTCAGAGTATGCAGCTTTATACAATTTTCATGGAGAATAGTCTCGGCCAACCGATAAGTATATACACGGTAGCCCTTTTGTAAAAATTCTGAAGCCATATATACCTGGCGTTGATCACCGCCGAAAATACCAATGTTAGATTCCTTAGACATATACTTCACTCCTTTATGTCTCATTATATGAAATACTTAGAAAGATGTGATTATAAGCATATAGGAAACTACAGGACTAAACGAATTAAAATGGGGATAAATCGGAAAATGGTAACATATTTGGTTATTAGAGGAGGCATTATTTGGTTTTAACTCACTTTGAATATAGAAATAGCAAATAGGAAAAATTGCTGTATAAATAAAGAATAAACTGTAAACAAGATTTTACTTAATTTAACAATATAAGGTTGATTATGAGAAAACCATATAATATAATTCAAATGTTGGAAAAAAAAGGAATTCAGTATGCGGTAAGGCTGAAGTGATAGGATGGAGGACGGTATGCTACAAATTAATTTGGAAAAGATTTGGAAATTGGATTTTCGAAGTAATGAAGCCTATAAGCAAATCAGAACGAATATTCAATTATGCAGCAGTAATATTAAGGTTATCTGCATTACAAGCAGTTTACCGAATGAAGGAAAGTCCAATGTATCCTTTAATCTCGCTGTCTGCATGGCAGAGAGCGATAAAAAGGTCCTGTTTATTGATGCAGACCTTCGTAAATCGGTAATTGTAGGACGGTATAAGCCGAATCAAGAGGTTCTTGGTTTATCTCATTATCTTGCAGGTATGAAGGCTTTGGAGGATGTGTTGTATCAGACCAATATCTCTAATCTGGATATGATTTTTACTGGCCCGGTGCCTCCTAATCCGGTTGAGCTTCTAGGTAGTAATGTTTTTATCAATTTACTGGATTGTATGAGAGAGGAGTATGACTTTATAATAATCGATACACCGCCCCTTGGCAGTGTTATAGATAGTGTTGTAGTAGCAGAGCATTGTGATGGTGTTGTCCTTGTAATAGAAGCGAATGCCATCAGCTATAAACTTATCAAAGGCGTAAAAAAGCAATTAGAAAAAGGAAACTGCAGAATACTGGGTGCGGTACTGAATAAGGTTGACGTAAAAAAAGGAGTATATCAGTATTATGGAAAGAAATATAAAAAATACGAGAACTCCTACTATGCAGTATAACGAAAAGAAGCTTCTTCAAGGTTGTAACAAAAAATTTTGTGACTGTATAATATGATATGGTTTGGTAATGAAGGTGGGTTAAAATGTGTATTTTGGATATAGGTCTGTACACTAAGATAAAATTATGGAGCAAACAATGTATTATGCCTAAAGTTCTAAGGATGGGATTATTGATTCTAATAATCGTCTTTATTGTCGTAGCAAGAGAATTAATACATAAAAGCTATGAAGAAATAAGTATACCTTCTGTTTCTAATGAAATTGATATATTGGAAAATACTGAGCTAAGTAAAGAAGAAAGTACGACTTTATCCATTTTATACTCGGTTTTCAAGTTATCAATAAATATTGGAAGAATAGATAATTCAATATACTATTGGACCTTAAAAGAATATTTTAGTAAGCCTGGAATTAATCTTTCTAAGAAATCTGCTGAAGAGATGATAAGTAAACTGAAGGAGCTGCAGGAGATCATTCTTTATGAAGGAGAGGCAGAAGTTACCAATATGTCCCTGGAGGGTAAAAATGCAGCTGACTGTTTATTAAAACAGATATATGAATTATGTGGTCTTGATATGGAAAAGAAGCCACAAGCAAAACCGCAGCTACTACTCCATACCAATGTACTGATTATTATCCTGCTTCTTTTATTATCCTTGTTCCTGATCAGTATCATAATCGCAAAGAAAAATCAATTATTCGGCAAGGAAGTGATCTATGATGGAATTGACGAAGAAAGATTCGCCTAATAAATATCTTCTGTTATCTGATGTATGTTGCCTGATTTTATCCTTTATTCTAACTACCTGGATACGATTTGGAAAAATATCGATATCGTTATTTGGTTCAAATGTATATGGAATTGCATTTAGTATGATCTTATCTTTATATGTTGCAGTATATTATTTGTATAATACCTACAGCAATATCTTTAGGAGGAGCTTCATAGAAGAGATGCTTGTTGTAGTAAAGGTTAATCTATTATTGGCGGTTACAGTAACAGTAGTATTATATCTTTTTCAAGAGGGAGAAGCCTTCTCAAGACTTTTTTTCTTTTGCTTTTTCATACTTAACAGTATGATCATGTATGTTGCCAGACAGTATTTCAAAATTCTTTTATTATCCTATTATAAGAGGAGCACTTCCAGCGCGAAAATAATGATTATCACTACCTTTGATCAGGCGAAGCAGATACTTGCCCGCTTTAAAAATGAAAATAACTGGGTATATCAGATAACATACTTAAGTATTCTGGATGTAGATATAATAGGTAAAGTAATTGATGGTATCGTAGTAAAAGCAAATTTAGATAACCTGTTCGAGGTGGCCAAAAGAGAGGTGCTAGATGGGGTCTTCATCAATCTTCCAAATGATATTACAATCAATTATGATTTGGAACATATGATACTTGAATTTCAAAATATGGGGGTCACGGTAGATTTAAGTATCAATACCTTCGGTTTAAAGATACATGAAAAGGTGGTAAGAGAAATGAGCGGCTATCATGTACTTACCTTTAGCACCAGACTATTCGATGAAGGTCAGATGATATTAAAACGGGGTATTGATTTAATTGGTGGCTTAATCGGCTGTCTAATTACGATGCTTTTAATTGTATTCATTGCTCCGGCAATATTAATTGAATCGCCGGGGCCAATTTTCTTTTCACAGGTTCGAATAGGAAAGAACGGCAGACGATTTAAGATCTATAAATTTCGTTCTATGTATGCAGATGCAGAGAAACGTAAGCAAGAGCTTATGTCAAGGAATGAAATGAATGGATTTATGTTCAAGATGAAGGACGATCCGAGAGTAACCAGAGTGGGAAAATTTTTAAGGAAAACAAGTCTAGATGAATTCCCGCAGTTTTTCAATGTCTTAAAGGGTGACATGAGTCTTGTGGGAACGAGACCTCCGACAGAGGCAGAATTTATTCATTATGAAAGTCGGCATAAAAGAAGACTAACATTAAAAGCAGGCATTACAGGCCTATGGCAGGTCAGCGGCAGAAATAATATCACGGATTTTGAGGATGTAGTCAAATTAGACTTAGAATACATTGATAACTGGTCCTTTAAAATGGATGTTAAAATTTTATTTAAAACAATTGGAGTAGTACTTTTTCGAAGAGGCTCCAGGTGAAGCTTTATCATTCCTCATAAACACATGAGTATCGTAATTAGTTTTACGAAAGGTTGTACTATTTTTAAAAAGCCTGCATAATTTTATATAAATAAATTGAGAGCAGGGAGAGTAAGCTTTTGAATAAAATCAAGACAGCCTTTCTGGCAACAATCACGTTAGTGTTGATCGCAATGGTCCTATTACTATGGAATATACATCAGGATAAAAGTGAGTACGAGGTATATCTATCCGATATTCTGTCCGGACAGGTATGTATACTGGTATCAAATATCAATACGTTAGAGAGAACACTGACAGAGGTAATAGAATATCAGACAGTATCTAAAGAACAAGCAACCGTACTTTACCGAAACTCAAAGGGTATGATGGAAAGAGAAAGTGAATTATTTGAGACGGGGGTAAGACTTGGTAAAATAAAGAGGAATCAAATTGACAAAGCAATTTCAACCAGTACAAAGCTGGCAAAGTATTTTGAAAAAATATATACTTCTCTTTCGGAGGAAGATTTAGAACCTCTAACAGAGGTACAGAAAGAAGGCTTTGAAGAGTTTCAGAAACTGGTAAGCTTATATAAGGAAATTGCAAAATCCTGCGTAAATGGTGTAAGCGATACCGGAGTTAAGGTAGAGTATTGGGATGAATATTCGACAGACGGGGTAAATAAAAGGTATTGGGTAAAACTAATCAATCAATTGGAGGAGGTTTCTCCCGGATATGAAGATTTTGTACTTTTAAACAGAAGCACGGATATCTGGAACGTAAATTAAAGAGAGCAGCATTCTGATTTAATCTTTTCTAAGGTCTTGAAATAAGAATGGAAAATTATTATAATGAAAGGAAAAATGAAGGACCGGAGGAAAATATATGTTTAAAGTAATTCAAACCGATAAAGCTCCAGCTGCAATTGGACCTTATTCACAGGCACTTGTTCATGGCAACCTTTTATTTGCTTCAGGGCAAATTGCGATTGATCCCGCAAACGGACAGATTGTCGAGGGAGATATTAAAATTCAAGCAACGCAGGTAATGAAGAATATCGCTGCAATCTTAGAGGCAGCTGGAGTATCCTTTGAAAACGTGATTAAAACCACCTGTTTTCTTATGAATATGGATGATTTTGCAGCATTTAACGAAGTATATGCCGCTTATTTTACTGGAAAGCCGGCGAGATCCTGTGTAGCAGCACAAAAGCTTCCCAAGGATGTCCTTTGTGAGGTTGAAATAACAGCGGTTATCGAATAACCCTAATCATTTATATTATCATTAGTTGTAACCCTTTTATAAAATTTTCTAATTATTCTTATTATGTATTGACAATAGGAAAATAGTAATATATAGTAATGAAAAAGCAGCGAGGCTATAGTACCCGCTGCTTTTTTGCGTATGACAAAGGTGTCGTGTCATCTTTCATCATAATTTACTACAAAAAGGAGAATTTTATGAGGAGACAGCAGGAGATTAGGAAAATAAGGACGGAAGCAGAGAACATTATAAACAGTACACATCAATTAGTTTTGGGTAATCTAGATACTACTATTGCCACAACTGACTATTCTGTTCTGGGGGCTTTAGCCGGGGATATTCAACAAATCAGCTTGACCTTTAATGGGTATATTAATGAGATAGCTCATATTCTTTCTCATTTATCAGCTGGTAATATGGCAGTAACCTTTACAAAGGACGTCATTTATCATGGCGACTTTATACCGATTAAGAACGCTCTTCATAAGATCAGAGGTTCTTTAAACAAATCCTTTGAAGAAATCAATCTATTATCCGATGAAGTAGATAAACTCAGCAAACAGGTAGAGGGAGGTGCCTCCCAAATTGCGGCAAATGCAACAGATCAGGCAAATTTAATAAATGAACTTACAGATACAATCTATCACATAACAGAGCAGACCACGAACAATGCCAAGAATGCAAAAAAGGTTTCAAAAAGTGTTAACGATATCCATAATGAGGCAGAGGTCGGAGGTCAATATATGGAGCAAATGATGGAGTCCATTCAAAAGGTACAGGATTCTTCCGAGGATATCTCTGGTATTATTACAATCATCAGTGGCTTGGCCGCGCAGACCAAGCTTTTGGCCTTAAATGCTTCCATTGAAGCAGCCCGCGCCGGTGAAGCAGGAAGAGGCTTTTGTGTAGTTGCCAGTGAAGTGGGTGAGCTTGCCAAGAAAAGTGCGGATGCGGTAAGCCGTACTACGGAGCTAATTGGACACAGTATAAAAACGGCAAAAGACAGTGTTCAGATTGCAAATAAAACCTCGGAGAGCTTTCAGAGCATCAATACCTCTATTGAGCGTGTATCAAAGCTTTGCAGTAATATTGCTGAGGTATCTGAGGTTCAGGCAGAAAGCTTAAAAAACACCTCTACTATTATTACTGAGATATCAGGGGTAGTTCAAAATAACGCAGCTTATGCACAGGAGAATTATGCAGTTGCTTCTAACCTGATGGACCTCTCCTCGAGCTTAAGAAGGGTAATGGATAAATATCGTTTACAAAATCAAAGCAATAAAGCAGTTGCCATCAATAATGGTTTTGATACAATAGATCAGGCGTTTTTAAATAATCTTTTTGAAAAGCTTAAGAAGAGCTCTGAAACAAGCGAGGTAGATAAAATACTTGAGGCTGCGATTAAGGATCAGGGGGACTTTGAATGCTTATATGTGATCGACGGTAGCGGCAGTCAATTAAGCCATACCGTCCTAAACCCCCAAATTATGATTGAACAGGATGAGAATTTTAAGCCTGCCATGCCGGGAGATTATTACGGAGACAAAAAATACTTCCGTCAGGCTATCCTTAAGAAAGATACCTGGTATACCTCCCTAGAATATATCTCGACAGCTACTGGAGGACTTTGCAGGACACTTTCTTGCTCCTATCAGGGGAATGAGGGTCAGACCTATGTACTTTGTATAGACTTGATTAGTAAATTTTAATTGATAATAAGAAGTTCGATCAGCATTTATGCAAACGCGATACCGATGGAAACCAAAATCGTAACTAATTTAAAGGGTAGGCATGTTAGTTGGATTGGTAAAATATAAAATTAAGCTGTTATTAAAATAACTAAAATAGGATGTGACGTCTGTATGAGAATAGTATACGGATTGTCACATTTTTTTACTAATAATTACCTATATTAACTATAAAAATTCCGGATTACATTGTAAGTCTGCATAATGTATAATGAGAATTAGTGGAAACTAACCATAAAAATACTTAAGGATATATAATTTTTCAATTAAGTTGTCAAAAGTATTTTGTAAACATTACTGCTATAATAGCAAGATATAAAAGTATTATGTAGTTTATATATTGCTTAGTTTTGCTTGTAATGTACTTAGGGCACTCTAATTTTAATTGAATGTATTCAAATTACTTAATGCAAATTTATGAGTGGAAGGATTAGGATATGGGAAAGACAATTACAATGAAGGATATCGCAAAACAGCTTGGAGTAAGTACTGTTACCGTATCAAAGGCGCTTTCTGACAGAGAAGGAGTCAGCAACAATGTTAGAGATATGATCAAACTAAAAGCAACTGAGATGGGTTATCGTTATAATTCAATGGGAAAAAGCATGAAAGAAGGAGTGAATTATAATATCGGTATACTGGTTGCAGAAAGATTCATGCATGACAATGCATTTTATTCAAAAATGTATCAGGCTATGAATAAAGACCTTATGCTGCTTAACTATTTTGCACTACTGGAGGTAGTAGCTGAGGCTAGTGAGGAGGGAGGTGTATTGCCGCTTGTACTGCAGAATAATAAGGTGGATGGGATTATAATATTAGGTCAGATGAGTAGGAATTATATTGAAAATATCGAAGCAGCGGGAATTCCCTATATATTTTTGGATTTTAGTGACGATCATTTTCAAGTAGACACCATAGTCAGTGACAGCTTCTATGGAGCTTTTGAACTGACGAATTACTTAATCTCGCTGGGACATAAGAAGATCGGTTTCGTGGGAAACCGCAATGCAACCACCAGCATCATGGACAGGTATATCGGTTATTATAAGGCACTGCTTTTGCAGCAGCTGACTTATGAAGAGGACTGGATTATAAAGGATAGGGATGCTAGCGGGAAATTCTTAAATTTCGTACTTCCTTCGAATATGCCTACAGCCTTTGTGTGTAACTGTGATGAGATCGCATATAGCTTTATCAAAAAATTAAAAAGATCCGGTTACCGGGTACCCGAGGATATATCAGTAGTTGGGTATGATAATCATATCTATGCAGCAATCAGTATCCCTGCAATTACGACGGTAGAGGTGAATGTCGAGGCCATGTCGGAGGCGGCAGTGAATTCTATTGTGAAAAGAATAAAGCGCCAGACGAATGACTACGGCAGAAAAATTATCAGTGGGCGCATTATACTGAGAGATTCTGCGGCAGCGCCGGGTATGTTATAAAATGTTATGTTATAAAATGTTATGTTATGTTCGTTTTAGTATAAATATAATGATGTTATTATAAAATCATATAATGGACAGGATTGACAAAATAGCAGGAATATTTTAGAATAAAAAAAGTTAACGATAACTTAAATTCCTGAATGCATTAATTTATTGAAAAGGAGTTATTTTTTATGAAGGATATTATTTTCTTAGAACCTGTGTTTAAGTCTATGATCTGGGGCGGCAGAAAGCTTAGTACGGAATTTGGATTTTTAATACCAAGCGATCATACCGGTGAGTGCTGGGCAATCAGTGCTCATAAGAATGGGGATTGTGTAATCAGTAATGGAATATATAAAGGGAAAACCTTAAGCTCGCTATGGGAGCAGCATCGAGAGGTATTCGGAGGAACAGAGGGCGAGGTATTCCCTCTGTTAGTTAAAATCATTGATGCAAAAGCGGATTTAAGCATCCAAGTGCACCCGGATGATGAATATGCAAGAGTGCATGAAAATGGATCACTTGGTAAAACGGAATGCTGGTATATTTTAGACTGCGAAGAGGATGCAGAGATTGTAATTGGACATAACGCAAAGGACAAGCAGGAACTGATCGACATGATTCATAATAACAGATGGAGTGAGTTAATCAGTGTAAGAAAGATTAAGAAGGGAGACTTCTTTCAGATTGAACCGGGAACTGTTCATGCGATCAAGAAAGGAACTCTGATTCTTGAAACACAGCAAAATAGTGATATCACCTATCGTCTGTATGATTATGACCGGCTGGATAACGGAAAACCAAGAGAATTACATATAGATAAGAGCATTGCAGTTATTAACTGCCCTCACATTGATGTGAAAGCAGGTCAGAAGGTGATAGAAAAGGAAGCTTATAACTTAAAGGAACTGATTAGCTGCGGTTATTATACAGTGATTAAGCTGGAGCTTCACAAGGAGGCCGAATTTCTCCAAGATAAAGGGTTTCAGACCTTTAGCGTGCTTGAAGGAAGTGGAAGCATAGATGATAACCCGATTAAAAAAGGGGATTGTTTTATCCTGCCTTACGGCTACGGTAAATATCAGCTAAGAGGTAATATGGAATTAATGATTTCGTATTTACATTGATTAATATAGAAAAGATAATAGTAATGTATTATAACCTCTGAAATGATAGGTACTGGTAATAATTAAATTAATTATAATGAATAAATATTTGGGGAGGCTTTGAAAATGAGGGTGAATGAAATTAAAGAGCATTTAATTAGTGACATTATTCCATTTTGGGGTAATCTAAAGGATGAAAGCTTCGGCGGCTTTTACGGAGAGCTGGATTATGATTTGAAGCTGTATCAGAAGGCAGATAAGGGCTGTATATTAAACAGCAGGATCTTGTGGTTCTTTTCCAATGCTTATCTGACAATACAGGATAAGACCTGTCTTGAAAACGCCAGACATGCCTATGAATTCCTTAAAAATGCATTCTATGATACAGAAAATGGCGGAGTATTCTGGTCTGTAACCTATGACGGAAAACCAAGAGATGATACAAAGCATACTTACAATCAGGCCTTTGCTATCTATGCGCTTGCCTCCTATTATGGAGCTTCAAAGGATCAGGAGGCGCTTAAGCTTGCTTATGCAATTGTTGATAAGGTAGAAACAGTCTGCAAGGACGAGGGGGGATATCTAGAGGCCTTTGACCGTAACTTTACACCTGCTTCTAATGAGAAATTATCTGAAAATGGTGTGATGGCTGGAAGAACAATGAATACCCTATTACATGTGTTTGAAGCTTATACAGAACTTTACCGGGTAGATAACAATCCTAAAATCGCTGCATTAATGGAAGAAATGTTAGATACCTTTGCAGATAAGGTATATAATCCAAAGAAAAGGAGATTAGAAGTCTTCTTTGATAAAAACTGGAACAGCTTAATTGAATTAAATTCCTACGGACACGATATTGAAGCCTCATGGCTGATAGACAGAGGTGTCGAGGTTCTTGGCAGCAAGAAATATGAGAATAAGATTTATCCGATCACCAAAGACCTTGCAGCTCATATCTTTGAGGTGGCACGAGATGAAGCCTCCTTATTGAATGAATGCGAGGATGGAAAGGTTGATACAAAGAAGGTTTGGTGGGTTCAGGCAGAAGCGATGCTTGGCTTCTTGAATGGTTATGAGAAGGATGGATCCAGAAAAGACTATTTGGAAATGGTAGGTAAGATATGGGATTATATTAAGGAATATATGATTGACCACAGAGCAGGCTCCGAGTGGTTTAATGAGTTAAATCAGGACGGTACTCCGATTACGACCAAGGAGATTGTAGGACCTTGGAAATGTCCCTATCATAACGGCAGAATGTGCTTTGAAGTAATTAACCGAAATATAGCTATTTAATCCCATAACCGAAAAGGAGAGTTGAAGATGCATCCAAATTATTATATAGAATTAGATAAGTATCAGAAATTAATCAATAAAAAAAATGAGAAGAGTAGTGTTTATAACGGTTGGTATGATCGTTATGTAAATCCTGTGCTGACTAGGGAGCACATTCCTCTGTTCTGGAAATATGATCTGGACGAAAAGACGAATCCCTATTTTATGGAACGGCTGGGAGTAAATGCTGTCTTTAATTCAGGAGCAATTGAGTTAAACGGTAAGTATTATCTCGTAGCAAGAGTAGAAGGAAATGACAGAAAATCCTTCTTTGCTGTAGCAGAAAGCGACAGCCCGGTAGATGGCTTTCAGTTCTGGGATTATCCGGTAGAGCTGCCGGATACGGATAAAGAGGAAACAAATGTATACGATATGCGATTAACAAAACACGAGGACGGTTATATCTATGGTGTATTCTGTTCGGAAAGTAAGGATAACTCTTCCTCTGACTTATCGGCTGCTGTAGCACAGGCAGGTATTGTAAGAACAAAGGATCTAAAGAACTGGGAGAGACTTAAGAATCTGACTACTTTAAATTCCCCGCAGCAGAGAAATGTAGTACTGCATCCGGAATTTGTTAACGGAAAGTATATGTTTTATACAAGACCGATGGATGGCTTTATCGAAACCGGCTCCGGTGGTGGAATCGGTGTTGGCTTCTGCAATGACATTACAAATGCTATGATAGATGAAGAAATTATTACAAGTAAAAGAAAGTATCATACCATAACCGAAGCAAAGAACGGGGCAGGTGCAGTACCGATTAAGACGGAGAGGGGCTTTCTTCATATCGCTCATGGTGTAAGAAATACGGCAGCCGGACTTCGTTATGTCATCTATGTATTTGCAACAGACTTAAAGGATCCCACAAAGATTATAGCTGAGCCTTCTGGTTTTTATATCGCTCCGCTTGGCAGTGAGAGAGTAGGGGATGTATCGAATGTTGTTTTTACCAATGGTGCAATCGTAAAAGAGAATGGAGAAGTATATATCTATTATGCTTCCTCAGATACAAGACTGCATGTGGCTTCAACTACTCTGGATCGTTTGATTGACTATACCTTTCATACCCCTGTTGATCCCCTGCGCTCTGTAGATTGTGTCAGGGAACGCTGCAGCTTGATACGTAAGAATCTTGAAATCATAAAACAAAATAGTTAACTTCATAGTTTCATGAATGGGCTGTTTCTATACTATTTTAGTACAGGATGACAATTGTTATCCGTAGCTATATAGACAGCCTTTTCTTATGCAGATATTTATCGTAGGCATTATACTTGTAAAGCGATAGTAAAATGATTACACTTTATGGGTTGAATTTATATATGATGCATAGGTTGACAAATTATAGCTTATATATAAAATAGTGCTTGATATTATGGAATAAATGTAGTACACTTCCCATATGCAAGAAATGGTGCAATATGATTACATATTTTTGAAGGATGTAATGTGTATGCACGACAAAAAACGACATAATGGTTTGAGATTTATATCTGTGTGATATTGGAAAGAGAGGATATTCAATATGAAGAAAGTAACAATACAGGACGTCGCAAAGGAACTCAACTTGTCCCGTAATACAGTTGCTAAGGCGCTAAATAACAGTGATACGGTTTCCTATGAAACCAGATATGTAGTTATAGAAAAGGCTTACGAGATGGGATATTCCAAGCTGTCGCCTGTTGTTTTGAATGAATTTAAGCTGCGTAATAAAATAGATGATACTAAAACGATTGTTGTACTGACAAGGAGGGAGATATCTGTATTTTGGAACAGTATTATTATGGGTATCTCGGATGAATTAAATAAATATGGCTGCAAGCTGCAGTTTAACTTTATTAGTGATCAGGATGAGAAGAACTTAATCATGCCTTTGGATCTTCAGGCAGAGGTAAGTGGTATTATCATTTTAAGTGTATTTACCAGAGAATATATTAACCAGATTATGAAGCAGAATATACCGGTGGTTTTTTTGGATGCACCAAGTGATATAGACAGCATATCCCAATACGGTGATATTGTGATTTGCGAAGGAAGCAACAGTATTAAGAAGTTAACGACAAGTCTTATCTCCCAGGGCTTAAAGAAAATTGGCTTTATTGGTGATGTTACCTACTGTAAATCAATTAATGATCGTTATCAGGGTTATTTAAGTGCTCTTACCAGTGCAGGTTACCCTATTGATACCACGATAATCGCAAACTACCATGACACTCATAGATTTTATAAGACAGATGAGGTGGATAGGGCAATTAATAGTTTTTCCGGTATCCCCGATGCCATTGTATGTGCGAATGATGATATCGCGTTAGATGTTATAAGATGTTTAAAAGGAAGAGGACTCTCCGTACCTCAGGATGTAGCGGTAACCGGTTATGATAATGTAGAAAGTATGTCTCAGGTGGAACCGTTTTTGACAACTGTCCGTGTGGGTAACCAAAGACTGGGCAGAAGACTGGTTCAGCAGTTAATGTGGAGAATACAAAATCCGAATTTCCCGAAGGAAGTAATCTTTATTAATGTTGAGGTTATAATGAGACAATCTTCTAATAAGAATAAGGCACATTAATATTCGGTAATAAGTCATGCATGTCCTACAAATTAGTTTGTACTAATAAATTGAATAAGTGAGCAAAAAAGAAAGCAGAAGCCTCCATCTGCTTTCTTTTTTTGTCTATTAAGATAAATTAATGTAAAATAACTGCACCTAGGAAAAAACAAGCATAATCAGCATATTATATAGAAAATATATATTTATGCATTGTTAAATGCTTATATTTCACAAAATGAAGTATTGTTTTTTTGAATTATTCGTGCTACAATGCACACATAGAGTATTAAAATGCATTAATAGATGCACTAATATGCACCATACAAAGAGGGGGGATAACAGCATGAAAATAATGAGGAGGCTTAGAAGACTAATTGCTATGGTACTAATAACTGTACTGAGCTTAGGCAGTGTAACAGTAAGCGGATTTAAGGTTAGTGCTAAGACAGACACTTCTCTTGAAGAATATAAGAAGCTGTTAAGTGTAACAAGTACGGATGAAATAAATTACGAAGATTATATTGCTCAGTTTGATACCTCGAAGAAACCGGATAAGGAATACGCTATAGAAGCTGGTGATTATGTTCGAACCGAGGGTATGAAGGTTGAAAAATACATAGATTATGAAGGCATGGAGGGTGTCTCTGTCTTTACGGAGGAGCAAGGCCTGATTGAATATGAGGTTAATATTGAAGAAGAAGGGTTTTATGATATCTCCCTGTTATATTACCCGGTTGAAGGCAAGAGTGCATCAATCCAGAGAAGCTTCTTTATTGACGGTGCTTTACCTTATAAGCAGCTGGATTTAATTGAGTTCTCAAGAATCTGGAGGAATGCAGTAACAAGTTGGGAACAGGATAACAGGGGCAATGATTTAAAGCCGAAGCAGGTGGAAGCACCTGATTGGATTACAAGTTATTTATATGACAGTGAAGGCTATGAGACAGACAGACTTTCTGTATATTTAACAGCCGGTACGCATACGATTACCATCTATTCCAGAAGAGAACCGATGCTTCTACGTAGAATCCTGTTAAGCAATTCAGTGGCAGTAAAGAACTATTCAGAAGTTATCGCAGCACAGGATGCAGCGGGGATTAAGGATACCTCCGGAAAGCTATATAAGGTGAATGCAGAGGAAGCAAATAGAAAATCCTCTCAGATGCTTTATCCATCCCAGGATAAATCCTCACCTGCGGTATTCCCATATAGTGCAAAGGAATTAAGAAATAATACCATTGGTAGTAATAGTAATTGGAGAATTGTCGGTCAGTGGCTTGAGTGGGATTTTAATGTAGAGGAAACCGGATATTATAATATAACTCTTCATGCGAGGCAGAACTTTGTAAGAGGTATTTATACTTCAAGAAGAATTACGATAGATGGTGCAGTACCCTTTAGTGAAATGAATGATTACGGTTTTAAATATAAAAATGACTGGCATATGACCACCCTGCAAAGCAGGGAAGGCGAAGCTTATAAATTCTATCTTGAAGCCGGTAAGCATACGCTTCGGATGGAAGTAGTGCTGGGTGATTTTTCAGATATCATAAGCGATGTTCAGGATATCGTAAAGGATATTAACGCGACTTATCGTAAAGTAATAAGAATAACAGGGGTACAGCCGGATAAATATCGAGACTATCATTTGGAGGAGAATATTCCGGGGCTTGCTGATGAGCTCACTGTGACTAAGGGCAAGCTAACAGACGTAATTGCCCGTCTTAAGGCAGTTGCCGGAAAAGGCAGCAACCGTGAAGCTGTCCTACAGACGATGGTGAGAAACTTAGATAACTATATCGAAGATGTGGAACGGTTTGCAAAAACGTTAGAAGCCTTCAAGATAGACTTAAGTGCGATGGGCTCCTGGATAACACAGGTTTTGGATCAGCCCTTAGCCCTTGATACAATTTACATCCACTCCTCGAACAGTGATGTCCCCAAGGTACATAACTCCCTTTGGGATAAGGTAGTTCATACCGTCAAATCTCTATATTACTCCTTTGTTATCGATTACAATACAATCGGTAATGTAGCAAAGAAGGGGGAGAAAACAAAATCAATTACTGTATGGATTGGAACAGGACGGGATCAGGCAAATGTTGTGAAAGCTCTGATAGATGAAAGCTTTACACCAAATACGAATGTCAATGTTAATATACAGCTGGTAGATATAAATACCCTGCTTCAGGCTACCTTATCCGGGCAGGGGCCCGATGTTGCTTTGCAGGTTGCGAATGATTTACCGATGAATTATGGGCTGCGTGACGCGGTAGTTGATTTGACGGAGTTTGAGGATCTAAAGGAAGTGAAAACAAAGTTTCGAGAAAGTGCGATGGTTCCCTATGAATTTAACGGACAGACCTTTGCACTTCCGGAGACGGAAACCTGCCTGATGATGTTCTATCGGAAGGATATATTAAATGAGCTGGGACTTAAAGTACCGACTACCTGGGATGAGATGAAGGTGGCATTATCTGTTCTCAGTAAGAATCAGATGGATATCGGTATGCTGCCAACTACAAATATTGCACCTCTAGGTACCGATCAGGTATTCTCCATGCTTTTATATCAAAATGGCGGTAAATACTATAATGAAGACGCAACAAAGTCAGCACTGAGCAGTGATAAAGCAGTTACTGCTTTTAAAGAATTCTGTGAATATTATACGGATTATAGGCTGGAAAGGGAATTGTCAATTGATCAGCGCTTCCGTACCGGTGAATCTCCGATTGTCATAGCTGATTTTACCCTTTATAACCAGCTGCAGGTATCTGCGCCGGATATCAAGGGACTTTGGGGCTTTACGAAGGTTCCGGGTACGATAAAGGAAGATGGTTCTGTTGATTATAGTGTCTCAAATACCGGAACAGCTGCTATTATCCTGAAGCAGTCTAAGGAACAGGAAGCAGCCTGGAAATTTATGAAATGGTGGGTATCCTCGGATATACAGACACAATACGGACGTGAGATGGAAGCCTTAATGGGTGCCGCTGCCCGCTATCCCTCCGCCAATATAGAAGCCTTTGAGAAGCTTCCTTGGCCTTCTGATGATTTTGAAGCCTTAAAGGAGCAGTTTAAATGGGTGAAGGGTGTTCCGCAGGTGCCGGGAGGATATTATTCCTGGCGTAATGTGCAGAATGCATTTTATAAGGTAGTGGTTGCCGAGGATAAGAATAAAATGCAGCCCAGAGAAGCGTTAACAGAATATGTTAGATATATCAATGATGAGATAACGTTTAAGAGACGGGAGTTTGGTTTGCCGACAGCGGAGGATTTATTAGGGGGAGAAATCAGATGAAAAAAATGCCGAGTAGCTTAAACAAAAGTAAGGAATGGACCTTAGGTTATAGAATAAGAAGAAATAAGTCATCTTATATCATGCTTTTTCCATACTTTTTTCTTTTCTTCTTCTTCACGGTACTTCCGGTACTGACGTCTATAACACTAAGCTTTACTAGCTTTAACGTATTGGAGCCGCCCAAATTTATATTATGGGATAATTATGTCAGACTTTTTCTTGATGATGATATATTCAAGATAGCAATTAAAAATACCTTGATCTTTGCGGTAATTACAGGTCCGATCAGTTATATCATGTGTCTGCTTTTTGCTTGGATTATCAACGAGTTTAAGGGCAAGCTAAGAGCACTGCTGACCCTGGTGTTTTATGCACCCTCTATCTCAGGAAATGCTTATGTTGTATGGACACTGATTTTAAAGGGTGACCGTTACGGCTTTTTAAACGGCTTTTTAATGAATAATGGCTGGATTAATAACGCAATTATCTGGATGAAGACAGAAAAATATGTATTGCCCATGCTCATTATCGTACAGCTGTGGTTAAGTCTTGGTACCGGCTTTTTAGCCTTTATCGCTGGACTTCAGACGGTTGACAAGACTCTTTATGAGGCAGCGGCAGTGGACGGTATTAAAAACCGTTGGCAGGAGTTATGGTATGTAACACTTCCCTCTATGAAGCCTCAGCTGATGTTTGGTGCGGTTATGCAGATTACGCAGGCCTTTGCCGTTGCGGATATCTCTATACAGCTAGCTGGTAATCCAAGTATTAATTATGCAGGTACGACAATTGTTACCCACTTAATGGACTACGGTTCTATTCGATATGAAATGGGCTATGCGTCTGCGATTGCCAGCCTTCTGTTCCTGTTGATGGTAGGTTCCAATAAACTGACACAGAGACTTCTTCGAAAGGTAGGTAACTGATATGGCCAGAGATTATAGGATACCGAGAAGACGTCTGTTCAGAAGAAAGGCAAAGGTTATAAACCGATCAAGGGCCGGTAATGCCATCATGTTTTTCTTTATGGCGGTATGCGCCATATTCATGGTATTACCTTTGGTATATGTGATCAATAACGCATTTAAGCCCCTTGATGAATTATTCCGCTATCCACCTACCATTTTTGTGCGTAATCCCAGTATAGATAATTTTTATGACCTGATGATTTTGATGTCAAATTCCTGGGTGCCGTTCTCCAGATACATATTTAATACGATCATCATCACAGGTGGCGGTACGGTAGGGCACGTTATTATTGCTTCCTTAGCGGCATATCCGCTTGCTAAGCATAATTTTCCCGGCAAAAAGCTGTTATTTGCTATTGTTGTCTTGTCCATTATGTTCACCTATCAGGTAACCCAGATACCAAATTATCTGATTATCTCAAAGCTTGGCATTAATAACACCTATCTGGCGGTAATCCTTCCGGCCTGTGCATATGGCCTTGGTCTTTACTTGATGAAGCAGTTTATGGAGCAAATTCCTGACTCCTTAATTGAATCGGCAAGACTTGACGGAGCAAGTGAGTATAGAGTATTTTGGAAAATCATTATGCCGAATGTGAAACCGGCCTGGCTGACACTTGCAGTATTACAGTTCCAGACAGTGTGGGGAAATACAGGCAGTACCTTTTTACGAGACGAACAGTTAAAGCCTTTACAATATGCCCTGCAGCAGATTGTTAACGGCGGTCCTGCAAGACAGGGTGCGGCAGCAGTAGTAACCTTTATCATCGCAGCAGTGCCGATTATCTTCTTTATCATCTGTCAAAGCAGTATCATTGAAACAATGACTACATCAGGTATGAAGGAATAGGAGGTAATAATGAAAATAAAAAAAATAATATTAATCCCTATCATTATCATACTTGTTTTAGTGAATAGTGCAGAGGTATCTGCTGGTACTAATCTACCGTATCAAACCTATAACTATGATTATTGGAATGATATTTATTTTACGCCGGCAGCCTATATACCTGACAGGAATATCTCAGGAGCAGATCTTGGGATTGACAATTTGGTCACCCCGCAGGATTTATATGTAGCTGAGGATGGTAGAAGCTATATCTGTGATACCGGTAATAACCGTATATTGGTACTTGATAACGATTGGAAGCTGCAAACTGTGATCAACAGCTTTGATCAGGAAGGAAAAAGCGATACCTTTAATGCTCCTTCAGGAATCTATGTGACAAAGGATAATGAAATATATATTGCAGATACCGGTAATTTCCGGGTAGTTGCCTTAAAAGAAGATAATACGCTTCTGAAAATTATTGAAAATCCCACCTCAGAAGTACTCGAAGAGGGTTTTCAATTTGCACCGCTTAAGGTTGCAGTGGATTATGCAGATAGAGTATATGTAATAGCTAAGAATATGTTTCAGGGAATCATGGCGTTTGATGAAAATACTAATTTTACTGGTTTTTGCGGTACGATCAAGGTATCGGTAAGTGCGTATGATAAGTTCTGGAGAATGTTAAAGACGAAAAAACAGAGAGAAAGAGATGCACAGTTTATTCCGACAGAATTTACAGGCCTAGATATTGCACCGGATGGCTTTGTCTATGCAACCAATGTAGATGCACAGGGAGCGCAGTCTATCAGGAGGTTAAATCCAAAGGGCCAGGACGTCATTAAGAAAAAACGTAACGGAAAGCTAAGCGGTGATCTATATTGGTCACATGGCGGCGAGTATGCGGGCCCCTCAAGGATTGCTGATATCATCTACCGCGATAACGGGATTTACTCCGTGATTGATACGATCAGAGGACGTGTATTTACCTATGATCATGAAGGCAATCTATTATATATCTTCGGCGGTATCGGAAGTCAGGAGGGAACCTTTCAGAGCCCGGCTGCAATTGAGCGAAAGGGCGAGCAGATACTAGCTCTCGATTCCTTTAGAGGCGAAATCCTGTGCTTCAAGCCTACTCAGTACGGTAATCTAATTAATGAAGCCGTATCACTGCGGTATGACGGTGATGAAGCCTCTGCGGTTGAGCTTTGGAAACAGGTACTTAATCTAGATGCCAATTTTGAGCTTGCTTACCGGGGTATCGGAAAATCCTATCTGGCAGCCGGTGAGAATAAGAAAGCGATGGAGTATTTAAAGCTCGGCATGGACAGAGAGTATTATTCTATCGCATTTAAAAGGTATCGGGATGATATTTTAAAAGATAATCTTGCCTATATCTTAACGGGAGGCGTATTTTTACTTGCACTTATCATCACTACAAAAGCTATAAAGAGAAGAAAAAGGAAGGGAGCTGCAGAAGATGAGTAAGAAGGAAAAATTATTATATCCGTTTTATGTTATTTCTCACCCCTTTGATGGTTTTTATGAAGTGAGGCACCGAGGAAAGGGGAGCGTTCCTGTTGCTTTATTCATCGTTTTTTTATTTGGTTTATCCTTTTCTATTAACAGAAGATATGCAAGCTTTGTTGTAAATCTTGTTAATCCGCTTAGTGTTAATACGAAAACAGAGGTGATTGGCGTATTTTTAGCAATTTTGCTTTTTTCGATTGCAAATTGGTCCATAACCTGCTTGATGAACGGTGAGGGGAGATTTAAAGATATCTTGACAGTTGTAGGGTATTCTATGCTTCCTATGGTTCTGACCTATATTCCGGCAACAATAATTTCCTGGTTTATAGCATCAGACGAAGAAAGCATCTATTACCTGTTTATGAACATTTCAGTTCTATTCTTCGTTATATTACTGCTCATTGGAATTATGATAATACATAATTTCAGCTTAGGTAAAACCTTAATAACGATGGGTTTAACCTTTGTTTCCCTGTTACTCATTATATTTATGATTTTGTTGTTATTCTCATTGATGCAGCAGATTGTATATTTCTTCCAGAGCGTATATACTGAGCTGATTTTAAGAGCATAGGGGGTGTGATTGTGAAAAAAGCAAAGAGAATTCGACTTATTGTAATAATAGCAATCATCCTCGGGCTTGCAGGCTATGCAGCATATTTGGGTTTTAATTTCTTCCTATATGATGGATATAAAAAATATCTGCCCGCCAAGGAACCCTTTGAAGTAGGAAGAGAATTTAAAGAGCAAAAGGATAGTGCTCCGAAGATAGATAATATGGTACTGGTTGCAGAGAATGACATACTAAAGCTCTACACCAATACCACCACTACTGAAGTTGCAGTGTATGATAAGAGATCGGGGGAGATTACATACTCTAACCCTCTAGACAGATCGAAGGATTCAATCGCTAATGGTCGAAATAAGATTGGACTTAATTCTCAGTTCATGCTTACCTATTATGATTCCAGTATGACAGCTGTTAATATGTATAATTACGATTACAGCGTTGAACGAGGTCAATTTAAGGCGGAAAGCATTGAGAATGGTATTCGCTACACGTATTTATGCGGTAATTTAGATAGCCCGACCGGCCTTGTTCCTCCGTTTATTACTGAGGCGCGGCTTCAAGAGAAAATACTCAGTAAGCTATCCGAGAAGGAGGTAAAGAAGCTTCGAAGCAGCTATGTGGATTCTAAGACAGTATCCGGATTTTTGGAGCTGACTGCGGGAGCACAGGCAAGTAAGATAGGCCTAAAAAAATTAATTACTATGGTCGAGAAGGCAGGCTACACGCAGGCAGATTTTGATGAGGATGCTGCCGCTGCTGCAGGAGGTACGTTACCGGAGAGAACTACCTTTACCATACCGCTAGAATATCGCCTTATCGGAGATAAGCTGATTGTAAATGTTCCTGCTGATCAGATAACGGAAACAGGCAGTGGCAGGCTTAGTAATATTGATTTGCTATCCTTTTTCGGAGCAGGTAGCTCCGAGGAAGAGGGCTATATGTTTGTACCGAATGGTTCCGGCTCTTTGATTTATTTTAACAACGGTAAGAAGACAGAACGTTATAATCAATATATCTATGGAATGGATGAGACGGCGCAGTCCTTCTCTGCGGTAGAGGATACAGAGACTGCCAGAATGCCGGTATATGGCTTAAAGCATGCGAAAAGTGCTGTGTTTGCAGAAATTACAAGCGGAGACACACTAGCCAATATTTTAGCTGAAGTAGCAGGAAGTACGAATAGCTATAACTATGTATATCCCTCTTTCGAGCTGAGGGGCTCTTTAAAGGTTTCCATCTTTGGGGTAGAAGGTAATTCTGCAGATTTACCTACCTTAGAGAAGGACATCTATGATGTTAATTTGACAGTAGCTTATTCTTTTCTTGAGGAAAAGAACGCAAGTTACTCCGGCATGGCGAATTATTACCGCGATGAGTTGATAACGCGGGGAGAGCTGGCAGAAAAGGAATCGGAAGAGGCACTGCCTTTTTATCTGGACATCGTCGGTGGTGTACAGCTGGAGCAGAGTGTTTTAGGCGCCCCTTATCTTAGTGTATATCCGATGACCACCTTTGAAGAAGCAGGTATGATTGTGGATGAATTTTTTGGCAATCAGATTACTAATTTAAGAGTGAATTATCTCGGATGGTTTAATGGCGGCTATTACCATGATGTTCCGAAGAAGGTAAAGGTAGAGAAGAAGCTGGGCGGTAAAAAGGAGCTTGCTGCATTAAATAAGAAGTTAAAGGAAGCGGGAGCCAAATTATTCGGAGATGTTGCAATTCAAAGGGCGAGCTTTGAGTCAGATCATTTTAATTACAAGATAGAAAGCGCAATGCGATATGCCGGTTATCCGGTTTTCTACGGACGGGTGAATCCCGCAAGACTCAGAAAGACAGACAGCCTTGGTTATCCGGAAAGTATGTATAATATTCTCTCACCTAAGTACCTGCCGCGTTATGTAGGAAAATTCTTAGACGGCTTTGATAAGGTTAAACTGTCCGGAGTCAGTTTAAGAGATTTGGGGGATGTTCTTTCCTCTGACAAGAGACGTACCAATATCATTAACAGAGAGGAAGCAAAGCAGCTGGTGAACAGTCAGCTAGAACGCTTAAAGGGAAAAATTGATCATCTGATGGTGAATGGAGGCAACGCTTATTCCTGGGCTTACACTACAGATCTAATCAATACACCGGCCAGTCATAACCCGTTTTATCTGGTGGACGAAGAGATCCCCTTCTATCAAATGGTGATTCATGGAAGTATTGATTATACCTCAGGAGCAATCAATTTAAGTGACAGCTATCATAAGCAAAATATCATTCTGCGGTTAATTGAATTTGGAGAAGCGCCGCATTTTACCTTATCCTATGAGGAGTCAAGTGATATTAAATATTCTGCTTTAAATACCATGTATTCCACACAGTATAAGACGTGGCTAGCCGATGCGGTGGAGATTTATCAGAAGACTAACGAGGTACTAAAGCATGTTGTGAATAGCAAAATTCTTGACTCTCAATTGATAGAGAACGGAGTGAGGAAGATAACTTATGACAACGGAGTAATCATTTATATTAATTCAAATGATAAAGAGGTAAATACAGGCAGTATAAGTATTCCGGCAATGAGTTATGTAGTAGAGGGGGTTAAAGAATGAAAAAAAAGCGGTTGACCTTAAAACAAAAAAGGGCCATAACTGGCCTCCTCTTTATCTCACCCTGGTTATTAGGATTTATTATCTATTATGTGAGAAGCCTATTTTTAACAGGTAAGTTTTCATTAAGTCTTGTTGATTTTGCCGATACCGGCGGTTATACAACGAAATTTATCGGTCTTGATAATTTTAAGAAGGCTCTGTTGGAGCATGCTAACTTTAATCAGATCTTAGTGGATTCAATCTGGAATATTGTTATCGATGTACCTTTCATTACTTTTTTCAGCCTTCTAATCGCAATTTTATTAAACACCAAATTCAAAGGAAGAACTATGGTACGAGCGATTTTCTTTCTTCCTATATTACTTGGTTCAGGTGCAATCTTAACTACGATGCAGCTGGCTACGCAGAACATCATGGGAGGAGCGACTGCTACAATTGCGGAGATGACACCAACAAGTGGTGTTAATGTGGATTACTTTCTAGGGATTTTCATGGAGCTAGGGCTTCCGGATAAGTTTGTAACTTATATTATAGACTTAGTGGGCAGAATTTATGAAATAGTAAGAGCTAGTAGTGTCCAGATTATTATCTTTATAGCAGCCTTACAATCCATCTCACCGTCACTTTACGAGGTATCAAAGATAGAAGGAGCAACTGCTTATGAGACCTTCTGGAAGGTAACACTTCCTATGGTATCGCCGCTTATTTTAACGAATGTGGTATATACGATTGTGGATTCCTTTATGAACAGTAGAGTAGTAGATATTGCCTATCAGACTGCCTTCAGAAGCTATGATTATGGCCTAAGCTCCGCAATGAGTGTACTTAGTACGGCGATTGTATCCCTTATTCTAATCGCTGTCGGAGGACTAATTTCCAAATTCACATTCTATTATAACTAGGAAGGGGGAGCTGCTTTGAAGACAAAGGATATACAGATATTTATTAGAAAATTAAATCAGGATACGGTACTCATTAATAAAAAATCCAGGTACCTACATAAAACAAAGGCAATCCTCTTTTCCCTATTCAAGTTTGTGATATTACTGGGGATCTCCTATATCATACTTGGACCGGTTATTAGTATCATCAGTCATTCTTTTTTCTCGTCGACGGATATTTATAACCCTACGGCTTACTTAATACCGCTTAACCCTACCTTGGAGAATTACAGCCTATCCTTTATCCGGTTAAATTACTTTAAGACACTTGGTTATACAATGCTGTTTGTAAGTAGTATTACATTTATACAGGTGTTTATTACTTCAATGGCCGGCTATGGCTTTGCCCGTTTTGATTTCCCGTTTAAGAAGCTATTATTTGCCTTTGTGATTATAACGATTGTCTTACCGACCCATACCATCATGCTCCCGTTATATGCTCATTTTAGAAACTTTGATGTGTTTGGAATATTTAACGCGATACTCGGCCATAAGCTTAATCTCTTGTCAAAGGAAACGCCGATTGTTATGATGTCGCTTTTAGGCTGTGGTTTACGTTCCGGCTTATTCATCTACATATTCCGGCAGTTCTTTAGAGGGCTTCCAAAGGAGATTGAGGAGGCAGCCTTTATTGACGGTGCCGGGATGGCTTATACCTATCTTAGGATTATGTTAGTCAATGCGGTACCGGCTATTATTACGGTAACTGTATTTTCTATGGTATGGCAGTATAATGATATGTTTTACAACACGCTGTTTTCGGTACCGGCTGGACACAGTATTTCACTTCAGCTTTCAACGATACAGGCAACGCTGACCTTTGTGGATCAGATCAGAGATCCGAATGTAGTACAGTTATATACCTATGCAGGAGTAATACTCGTTATATTACCAATATTAGTGGTTTACTTAATACTTCAAAAGTATTTTATAGAGGGTGTAGAGCGTAGTGGCATTGTAGGCTAGCTTCGCTTATACCAGCTTAAAATAAATAATAATTAATATAGGAGGAGAAAGAATGTTAAAGACATGTAAAAAACTTTTTGCTGTTATGTTAGCTATGGCGATGATGGTATCACTTGCAGCCTGCGGTAACAAAAAGGCAGCAGAGACAGATGTTAAAGCTACACCTACTTTGGGTGCAGATACGGCGCAGGCGACGCAGGCTCCAGAAGCAACACCTACATCTATACCGGAACAGTATGAAGCCTTTGATTTCGGCGGAAGAACAATTAAGGTAGGGGTATGGTGGGATTACTACTATACCAGTGATCACAAGGATATCTCCGAAGATCCTAAATTGGACAATGCAGAGACAGCGCAGATGAAGCTTGATAATGTAAGAAGAATTGAAGAGAAATATAACTGCAAGATCCAATATGTAAATCTAACCTGGAATGGTGTAATCAACAGTATTAATACCTCGATTGCAGCAGGTACGCCTGAGTGTGATATCTATATGACAGACCTCCAGTTCGGTATTCCGGCAGCTTTAAACGGCCTGTGTATGGATTTAAAGTCAGTTGCATTAGAAAATAATGATCTATTTGGAAAACAGACAGTTGTTAAGCCTCTTGAGACAGAAGCTTTTGATGGAACCTACTTCTTTAAGCCGGCAGAATTACCGATCTCAGGTATTTTCTTAGGCTACAATGCGACTATGATTAAGGATTTGGGTCTTGAAGATCCACAGGAATTATATGAGAAGGGTGAATGGACCTGGGATAAATTTGCTGAAATGGCAAAGGCAGGCAACCAGGATACAGATAATGACGGAACTACAGATATTTATGGCTACGGTGGTATCTTCACAGATATGGTGAATGGATTAGTTATGAATAATGGCGGCCAGATTGCGGCAGGAGCAACCCAAACCTTAGATTCTGCTCCGGTAGTCGAAGCTTTAGAATTTATGAATAGACTATATAATAAGGATAATTCAGCAAGAACCTGGAATGTAGACAGCTGGGATGATAACCTATTAGCTTGGTCCGACGGCAAGGTAATGTTCTGGAATGCCCAGGCTTGGTCCTTAAGACAGGAAATAGATGATGCAATCAAAGCGGGAGCGGAATTACCCTTTGAATATCATGTTGTTCCCTACCCGACAGGGCCGAGTGGAGATGGAACACCGTATAGTCCGGCTTCCGGCAGCTATTATATGATTCCGGTTGGTACGCAGGAGCCCGGCAAGGTACTTCAGATTTTTGAAGAATACTTAAACTGGTATGCCGGAGATACAGAACTTAGAGATGATCCGACCTGGTTTGAAAGCTGCTTCCAGTCCGATAAGGATGTTGAGCTTGCTTTTGAATGCGGAAGAAACTTAAAATTCGATATGTGGGGATCCTTAACACCTTATTATGATTTTGGTGCTACAGTATTTTTCCCGATTGCAGTAGACAAGACCCAGACAGTGGCCCAGGCAGTAGAATCTGCTAAGCCGTCTTTGCAGAATGCACTGGATATCCTGTACAGTGCTGATTAAAATGAATTGTTGAGGTGCACAATTCAATCTAGTAGTTTGTGCCTGCGTCATCCTCGGCACAAACTAATTCAAAGGCAAGGTGTTTTAATTAGATGAATTGTTGAGGTGCACAATTCAATCTAGTAGTTTATGCCTGCATCATCCTCGGCACAAACTAATTCAAAGGCAAGGTGTTTTAAAAGATGAATTGTTGAGGAGAGTATTGTTATTTCTTTCATGAATAAAGGCTGTAGTGTCATGAAATCCGTTGAGTAAAAAGTATACTCTTCAGATATTGTCTCTACATATAAGAAACATATGACATTACAGCCTTTTAATTAATTGATTTGTATAGTATTTGTTATTCCCAGATACTGTCTCCGAAGGAATTGATAAATTCGGTTAATTCTTCTGCCATTTGCTGGGCCTCAGGAATTCTAATGTGACCAGGGGTACCACAGCCATTATTGGTATAGAGAAAATGTACAATCTTAGGGTCAGCCAAAGCCTTTGTTACCTCATCTATCGCATCATCCCACTCCTTAGAGTGATTTAGGATGGTTGTCTTAAGGATGATGAGAGCCTTAGGATAGAGTTTCCTTAATTGAAGTATCATAGCTTTATAACGATATTTCCAATTATCACTCTTTTGTTTATCCTTACCCATATAATTTTCAGGGTGAGAATCATTTTGTCCGATTGCGACAAGAACCACATGAGGTGTATACAGATTAAAATCCCATAAGCTGTAAGGGCCAAGCTGAGTATTATAACGAAGCTTATCATAGGTACTTTCTAAGCCTACATAGTCAGGTCCAAGAAAGTATCCTGTCTGATCAAGAAGAGCAAGGCCTCCCTGACCATTATTATGTAACTGTGCACCGAGCTTTCTTGCCGTAATCGAAGTGTAAGAATACCAGGAGTTTGAGAATTCACCACTATGCTCCGGATCAGGCTTGCCAACATACTCAATTGCCTCACATACCTCACCCGCAGAGACAGAATCACCAAAGCATTCCATACGTCTTAAGGGCTTTGCGGGAGCATCAAGTATAACAGAAGTTTTATTTATAACAATACCAAGAAAGTCAAAATAGTGAGCTGCGTCCTGTCTCTTGTAAATGATGACATCATGTTCCAAATCCTCAAGCTTCTGTGTAATCGGCAGGATGGTAACCGTATCAGTCGGATCAAGCTTAAGCTTACCCTGTAGCTTGTTATCGATGATATAACCGATGTAACTATCATAATAAGAGCGGTAATTACGAACAATAATTTTTAAATCAGTACCTTTAAAACGAAAATGAACCTGGCTTCCTGCGTAAATAAAACAGGGAGCGTCGGAATTTGAGAAATCTATTCTTCCGGAATAAACTAAGCCGGCATGATCAGGTGAAACTAATAGATCATCCTTGTTCAGCACAATATCGGGCTTCATGGTACATACTTCCTTTACTGGTTATTTGTAGAACTAATCTGAGTATATTAAGAAAAATAAAGTTTGTCAATTCAGTAAAAAATGTTTAAAATATTTTAAGGAAAAATGTCATTTTCAAAACGGAGGCGGTTAGAAAAAGTAATACAAAAATTGTAATATATTAGTTTAGTGACAATATTTTCATTGACAGGCTGTAAGCTATTGGATGATAATAATTAGCAGCTTTATAACTACGATAATTACTTAATGTGATTTGCTTAATGAAGTAAGGCAGGAAAATAAAAATAAAGGAGAAAAATAATGAATAAAATAAACATATTATCAGATAATTTACCCAACATACCTTGGCAGGAAAAACCTGCAGATAGCGTAGGTCCTGTATGGAGATATAAGGAAAACCCTATTATAAACAGAAATCCCTTACCTGGTGTTGCCCGTATTTTCAACAGTGCAGTAGTACCTTATCAGGGCGAATTTATTGGTGTATTTCGCGGGGAGCAGACCAACGGAGTTCCGCACCTCTATCTAGGTTATAGCAAGGATGGTATTCATTGGACTTACGATAATAACAAAATAGCTTTTGAAAATGAAAAGGGTGAACCGTATATGCCTCGGTATGCTTATGATCCTCGACTAATAAAAGTCGAAGACACCTATTATATTATCTGGTGTACTGATTTTTACGGTGCAGCTTTAGGCCTTGCTAAAACGACTGATTTTAAGAAATTTGTAAGGCTTGAGAATCCATTTCTTCCTTTTAATAGAAATGGTGTATTTTTCCCAAGAAAGATAAACAATAATTTTATCTTATTATCAAGACCGAGTGATAGTGGTCATACACCCTTTGGAGATGTATTTGTAAGTGAAAGCCCTGATCTTACTTATTGGGGAAAGCATAGACATATGATGAGTAAAGGCTATAACCAGTGGTGGCAGTCACTAAAGATTGGCGGAGGTGCAGCTCCGATTGAGACCAGTGAAGGCTGGCTGCTTTTCTATCATGGAGTCAGCGGAACCTGTAACGGTTATGTATACAGTATGGGTGCCTGCATGTTAGATATCGATAATCCTTCTATAGTAAAATATAGATGCGGAAACTTTATTCTAACTCCGGAGACCTGGTATGAGGAAAGAGGCTTTGTACCTAATGTTGTATTCCCCTGTGCTGCACTCACCGATGCTGAGACTGGCAGAATTGCAATTTACTATGGCGCGGCGGATAGCTATGTTGGACTGGCATTTACCACAATTGAGGAAATTATAAATTACATCAAAGAGAACAATTATACCTATGATGAAGATATGACGAAGGGAATTATGTAGGGAAGAGAGCAATGGATAATAAATTTGAAGCAATTGATTGGAAAAAAGTATATGACAGAGGGATTATTAATATCGGAAATCTATCTCGTATGAAAAGGGTTATTAATAAGGCCGCTTCCGGTGCTTTCGTTAAGGTTGGTTTTATTGGAGGTTCTATAACAGCCGGAGCTGCTGCTACCTCACCGGAGACTTCTTATGTCTATAAAGTATTTGAGTGGTGGAGGTTAAGATTTCCGAATACTAAAATAGAATACATCAATGCCGGTGTCGGAGCGACAACCTCTAAGTTCGGAGTTGCCAGAGTAGAGGAGGATGTACTTCTTTATGAACCGGATGTTGTATTTGCAGAGTTTAGTGTCAATGATGAGGATAATGAGCTTTTTGAAGAAACCTTCGAAGGACTTATAAGAAAAATATTACTTAACCGCGCTGAGCCTGCACTCTTTATGTTTAATAATGTGTTTTATGATGATGGTCATAATGCACAGAGAATACATAACAAAATCGGAATGTATTATGATCTTCCGATTGTTAGTATGAAGGAAAGCTTATATCACCTTTTAGAAACCGGTGTAGTGGCTAACACGGATTTAACTGCAGATAATCTGCATCCGAATGACCTCGGACATAAGCTGTTGGCGGAAGTGATTACGAACCTTCTTGACAAAATCTATGATACTGTTATGCAAGGGGCAGCGATAGAGGATTATGCTGTGAAGACAGAACCACTTACCCTTAATCGATTTATCACCTCAGTTAGAAGGAATAATCGTAATACGAACCCGGAATTAAAGGGCTTTGTTAAGGATGAAGAAGAAAAGCAGGGGGTATGGGATGTATTTCGGTACGGCTTTCGTGCAAAGGCAGCAGGCAGCAGCATTTGCTTTACCGTAGAAGCCAGCAGGATAGCGATACAGTATCGCAAATATGCTATACATCCAGCCCCGATAGCGAAAGTAATCATTGATGGTGGTGTGGATAAGGCAGTCCTTTTAGACGCTAACTTTGATGAAACCTGGGGAGATAAGCTGTTTCTACAGGATATTATGATAAAGGAAGCTACAGAAAAGCATACGGTTGAAATTATGATTACGGATGCTGTAAAGGATAAGGAGTTTTATCTGGCGGCAGTGATTACTGCTTAAAGGACAAAGTATTCTATAGGCTTTCATAGGGATGCAGAAGGACGAGTGAAAAGGAACCGAACAGATAGAAAAGAATGGTACGCGAGAGGATAGAAGCGAATACATAATAGCAGTCAGCTGAGAAGAAGTTTTTCTTACAGCTGACTCTTTTTATTTTAATAGTAATATTATGCTTTCCTTTCAGATATAAATTATTGATAGGAAATTGCCAAACTCTTTAATTGATAATATTGGATACACAGTACACACTATTCCGGAGCGGAAGTTAAGCGGATGGAGCGTTGGAGCGAAGGAATAGTGTGTACTGTGTATGGAACGTTTTGGAGGTGTCTATTGGAGAAGCAATCAGGATGTTCAATAAATGCAAATAAATTGAACCTTGCAAGGAGAATAACAAAAGAGGCTATTGTAAAGGTGATGAACCAAGGCACTTTAAAGCTGAATGCAATCTGGCTAGAAACTTCCGGCTGCTCTGGAAATATTATTTCATTTCTAAACAGTACTAATCCAAATGCCTATGAGGTGTTTTCTAATATTATTAATCTCACCTACAGCAACAGTGTAATGGGCGATGAAGGAGAAGCTGCCTATGAAAGATTTCTGGATACACTGAATACAGAATTTATTCTTTTGGTTGATGGGGCAATCGCAACGAAGGATGAGGGTGTTTATACCATTATTGCATATTATCAGGGTAGGCGAATAACGGCATATGAGGCAGTTCGGATGGCAGGGGAAAGAGCAAAGTACATCATAGCAGTGGGTACTTGTGCCTCTTACGGCGGTCTTTCAGCTGCCAGCCCTAACCCTACGTTATGTAAGAGCGTAGGTGAAGTCTTAAACCGCCAGGTGATTAAACTACCGACCTGTCCGTGTCATCCGGACTGGATTATAGGAACGGTGGCACATCTATCTGCATATGGAATACCGGAGCTTGATAATGAGAATAGACCAATTATCTTTTATGAATTTACCATTCATGATACCTGTACCAGAAGAGGCCTCTTTGACAGTGGCATTTTTGCTTCTGCCTTTGGGGAAGAGGGCTGTATGTTCCATTTGGGCTGCAGAGGGCCGGTAACTAAAACAGAATGTCCGAGACGCAAGTGGAATGGTTATGTAAATTGGCCAATCGGTAATAATACAAATTGTATCGGCTGTGGGCAGGATTATTTTCCGGATGGTATGGAGCCATTTGTAAGATATTAATAATTACAATAAATAAAAGAGGAACGGAGACAAGAATGGCAGAGATTATCATCGACCCAATCACCAGAATGAGCGGTATGCTTGAGATCAAGGCTGAGACGCAGCAGAATAGGATTACAGATGCACAAGCACGGGGGCTTTTATTCCGGGGCTTTGAGCAGATGCTGTCAGGAAGACCGCCTTTGGATGCGGTGTTCTTCACGGAAAGAATTTGTGGTATATGCTCTGCGGCACATTCCTATGCCTCCTCCTTAGCCCTAGAGGATGCTTTACAAATCAGTCCGAATCAGAACGATAAATACATAAGAGAGATAATACACGGATTTGAATACATACAAAATCACTTACGGCATTTCTATATAATGATTTTTCCGAGCTTTGTGAAGCTAACCAATCTTCCGGTCGCAAATGTTACACAATTTAGTGATTTTAGAATTCCGGAGGAGATTAATCGTAGACTTGAGGAGCATTACGCAAACAGCTATGAATTTGGTATGCTTGCACATGAAGGCCAGGCTGTTCTGGCTGGGAAAGCACCGCATAATCATGGGATTTTTGCAGGCGGGGTTACCACTAATTTAACGGCATATAAGATTGAGAAAGTCAAATCAATCATTAATCGATTATATCATTTTGTATCAACTGTAATGATTGAGGATACCGAGACCATTGCATATTACTACCCGGATTATTTTGATATGGGAGAATCCTATAATAATTTTATGAGTTATGGGGCCTTTGTGAATGGAGACCCGGAGATCTCTTATGTTAATCCGGGTGTTCTCATTGACAATATTCCGTATGCATTAGAGCCGGATAACATCAACGAACAGATCAGATATGCCTGGTATTTAAAGGATAACTATGATGAGACGGATATCGTAAAGAGGGATGCGTATAGCTTTATTAAAGCAGCCAGATATAACAATTTACCTATGGAGGTAGGCCCCCTAGCCAGAATGCTTATCTCAGGTAATTATACAGGTGGCCATGCCTGCATGGACAGGATTATTGCCCGAACACTGGAAACCGAGAAAATACTAGAAATTATTGGAAAACTCGCAGATCGTCTGGAGCTGTTACCGAATGGTCAGAGAGAATTCAACATACCGGAGGCTTCAGAGGGAGCAGGCCTAGTTGATACAACCCGTGGGGCGCTTGGACACTTTATAAGAATCGGAAATAAAGTAATCGAGCATTATGAGATTATCACTCCATCTAACTGGAACCTATCACCGAAGGACGAAAACGGCGTTCCGGGTACAGTTGAGAAAGCATTAATTGGCACCCTCCTAAAGGATGAGCAAAGTCCGGTGGAGATTGGGCGCATCGTCCGTTCCTTTGATCCTTGTGTATCCTGCGCAACACATCTTTACACGAAGGAAGGTGAAATAAAGACAATAGAGGTATCGGTATGATGAAGCTCGTAGCAATGGGTAATGTACTAATGGGAGACGATGGTATTGCACTTCACCTTACAAGTATGCTGGAGGATAAGCTTCGTGAGCTTGGAATTGCTGTAATTTTTGGTGAAACAGATATCGGCTATTGCTTAACACAACTGGAAGAGGAAGACTTTATTATATTAATAGATGCTGCTGAGCTTGGTAAAAAGCCGGGTGAACTTACTCTGCTTTCTTTTGAAGAGTTAACGCCTTGCAGGAAAATGAACACTTCACATTGTATCAGCTTCTTTGATTTACTTAAACTTTATTATCCTAAGATGAAGGGAGTGGCTATATTGATACAGATTTATCATATAGATTTTCAATATGGTTTAAGCAATCCGCTAAAGGAGAAAACAGAGGATATGTTAAACTTAATTTTAGAGCAGATTAGGAAGATTAAATATAGCGTTGAATTAGAATAATGGGAAGAAGGTATTCGAATTTGGATGAATTTGAAATAAGCAGAAGAATCTCGGATTATATTAAGGAAATATGTCATTACAGCCAGATGCAGGTATTCTCGACATCCTCCTATCAGAAAAAGTATTTTCAGTACCAGATAGATGAGGCGGTTGATGAATTAATTAATTTATTCCTTATGAACCTGAAAGAAGAGCGAAGGAAGCAGAACGAATATAATCAGGCCTTCGCCCAGCAACAGTTTATACAACAGCCCTTGGAACAACAGACCATAGGTCAGCAGCCATCAGAAGCACAGCCTTCACCGCAGACTGATGAGCAGCAAGAGCTAAAAGTAGTCACAAGAGAAGAGTTAGCTTCGAATGATGGAGCAAGCGGAAGGCCTGCCTATGTGGCTGTAAATGGTATCGTATATAATATGTCGGATGCAATAAGATGGGCGGGCGGTACACACTTTGGTCTGTATGCGGGTCAGGATTTGAGTGATGCTTTTATGGGTTGTCATAGAGGGATGCTTGAAATTCTTAATAAATATCCTGTAGTAGGAAGACTTGAGTAGTTAAAATAAGACCTTGAGAAAGCCTTTCATAAGTCTTTTTTAAATTAATACTTCAGAAGTCTATTATTTAGCATCTTCATTATTTTTTAAAGAATAATAGAGCTGTAAAATCAAATCCATCAGATACTGGAGGATTAGTAATGTAATACCAGGAAGGAGGATAATTGTTTTCACATGCATTTCATGTAAAATGAGGATATAGATGCATAGCAGAACATTCATCACCTTACAAACCAGATATCCGGCTTTCACCTTTACAGATAAATGTTGTAGCCTAAGCCCAGCAGAAGCAGGTAAAATAATATTCTTATTATTCGCGGATAATATTAAGAGGTTTAACAAATAGCCCAGTCCTATTATAATCAGGGCAGATGCTAAACCCAGACACCAGGCATAGCATTGTGAGGAAACGGGTAATAGAAGATAAGTAAGTATAAAGCCTGCAATTCCAATAGTAATAATGAAGATACATAATAGCTTGATTTTAATCATCGTTATCCTCCTTAACAGTAACAAAGCTATAAATTGTAAAAACCAGATAGAATAAATTGCAGTGAATTTGCGGTTATTATAGAATATGTTTTTCTATGTCTGGTTAGAAATAATATATTAATTTGGAGTATTACTGGTCTTGAAAAAGGCCGATATATGGAATATTATAGGGATAAGATAGTAAAAAACGGATATGATAAGACAGGTATCTATAAACGTTTTACTAAGTTTTATTAGGGGAGGTAGTCATGAATATTAAGGATGCAGTTCGTACGCTTCGTTATAAAGGAAAATTACCGGAAAACAATCAATTATATACTACCTGGGGCGAACAGCTAAATCCGGAGCATATTCTTGAGGAATATCCCAGACCTCAGTTAAAGAGGGATAATTATTGCATCTTGAATGGCTATTGGGATTACTGCTTTTCACAAGCTTCTAACTTTCCGCAGCAATATGAAGGCAGGATTTTAGTTCCGTTTTCCCCGGAGAGTGTACTATCCGGCGTGAACAGACAGCTTAAGCCGGGTGAAATCCTGTGGTATGCAAGAAGCATACAGGTTGAGAATATTCCTGCTGATCAGAGATGTCTGCTGCATTTTGGTGCAGTTGACCAATACTGTGAAGTATTTATTAACCAGAAGAAGGTATCAGAGCATATGGGCGGCTATCTTCCCTTTACAGTGGATCTCACCGGTTATATCAAGGTAGGTGAGAATAGACTTATTGTGAAGGTAACTGATGACAGTGATACCTCCTATCATAGCAGAGGAAAGCAGAAGCTGAAAAGAGGCGGGATGTTCTATACGGCACAAAGCGGCATCTGGCAGACGGTATGGCTAGAGTGGGTTCCCGATTTATATATTACATCGCTCAGGATAACACCGATTGTAGATGACGGTTTAGTACATATAGATATATTTGTCAATGATGATTTTAACCGAGAGAAAGCAATTGAAACCATATTCCAGATAGAAATATATGAAAAGCAAAAATTAGTTAAGAAGGTGGATAGCCATATACAGTTTATTACAATCTCACTTGAAGAATTTACTTACTGGAGTCCGGAGGAGCCTAATCTGTATGAGCTTATAATAACCGCTGGAGAAGATAGGGTAGAGAGCTACTTTGCCATGCGCAAGCTGGAAATAAAAAAGGATTCGAAAGGGTTACCAAGATTATATTTAAATAATCAAAGCTATTTTCAAAACGGTCTTCTTGACCAGGGCTATTGGCCCGATGGACTTTATACTGCACCGAGCGATGAAGCGATGATATACGACATTAAGAAAGCCAAGGATCTTGGATTTAATATGCTCCGAAAGCATATTAAAATAGAACCAATGCGCTGGTATTATCATTGTGACCGTCTGGGAATGCTTGTCTGGCAGGATATGATTAACGGCGGTGAGAAATATCATATGCTTTTAGTGGGTTATCTGCCTACCCTGTTTCCGAAGATAGCAAGCCGTTTTTCTGACAATCACTACAAAATGCTTGGAAGAGGCCAGGTGGAGGGAAGAAAAGAGTGGACAAAGGAGTGTAGGGAGACAATTCTACATCTTTATAATTGCCCCTCTATTGTTGTATGGGTACCGTTTAATGAAGGCTGGGGGCAGTTTGATGCAAAGGCTGCCTATAATATGATTAGAGAACTGGATACAACAAGATTAGTAGATCATGCCAGCGGCTGGTTTGACCAAGAGTGCGGTGATTTTGAAAGTATACATAATTATTTTCATCCAATGAGAGTAATGATGAAGAACAGGGCAATTGTAATCTCAGAGTATGGTGGTTATGCCTGCTATATTAATCAGCATTCCTTTTCTCATCAGATATACGGGTATCGTATTTATCGGACGAAGGAGGAATTTAATAAGGCTTATCACAAGCTTTTAGAAGAGGACATCAAAGAGCTGATGAAAAGTGGCCTGTCGGCAGCGGTCTTTACACAATTATCAGATGTAGAGGACGAGGTAAATGGGCTTCTGACCTATGACCGTAAGGTTTGTAAGGTAACACCGGTTAAATTTGCAGGATTGACATTCTGATAATCTTTCTATATATTTTAAACAATAAGGAGTTTTTGAGATGATAAATTTATAGTGGCACGCAAATTAAGTATAAATAGACAGATGAAAATGAGGTTATGATCGAAATGGAGAAGGAAAAGCTTAATTGGAAAATAAACTTTAAGGAACGAAAGAGTATACCGATTTACTTTTTTATGCTTTATTTCCTGTTTGTTATTATAATGTATTTAAAACAGGACTTTACGCAGAGGATAAGCAGACCCTCCACCTACATCATTCTATTACTTTGGCTTATCTTTTCCTTCCTGGCCCTGCTACAGATGGATAAAGGCAGAAGCTTTCGTATTAGGAATGCAAAATGGATAAACGCTGCGTTACTTCTTCTTTCCCCAATAACCTCTTTTCTGATTGTTGAGACCATGGTTAGTAATTTCAATTGGGACATGTTTCGGTCCTATAGCCTTTATAACCTGATCTGGTATATTGTAATTTACTATCTGGTATTTGCTTTAGTAAGAAATTGTAAAATAACTGTTATCCTGTGTAATAGTGCAATTTACCTGGCTTCTATGTTAAATTATTTCGTATATCTATTTCGGGGGAATCCTATTTTACCGAGTGATTTACTTGCCTGGCAGACTGGAATGAGTGTAGCCTCCAATTATGATATAAGTTTCACACTGAACTTTCTGATTTCTACGCTAATTATGTTTATTATATTTGTTATGGCATTTAAGCTGGAGACGGTTAAAAGAAAGCCTACCGTTCTTAATCGGTTTATTATCATCGGCAGCTATGCTTTGTTTTATTTTCTTGTTTATAATGCTTTCTTTGAGACGGATTTGATAAAAACAAAGATAAGAGTATTAGATTTCTTTGCACCGAAATACACCTATTGCTCCTATGGTACGGCATTCGGCTTTGTCGCTAATGTTCAGGCGATGAGCACAAAGGCACCGGAAGGATACTCTGCCACTAAGGTTGAGGATTTACTTAAGGAGTATAGTAACACGGAACCTGAAAGCTCTGCTTCGGACAAGCCGAATATCATCGTAATTATGAACGAAGCTTTCTCGGATTTGAGCCTTCTTGGGGATTTTAGTACCAATATGGAGTATCTTCCTTTTATGAATTCTATGCAGGAGAATACCATTAAGGGAAGCTTATATGTCTCTGTGTTTGGTGGTGCAACGAGTGATACGGAATACGAATTTTTGACTGGTAACAGTATGGCTGTTATGCCACAGAACAGTGTGCCCTATCAGCAGTTCGTTACAGAGCCGACAGATTCTTTGGCAGCTACGCTTAAGAAGCAGGGATACTATAATATAGCAATACATCCCTATGAGCCCAGCGGCTATAAGAGAGATTTAGTATACCCGTTATTGGGCTTTGATGAATTTCTCTCAATCAAGGATTTTAATCATCCAAAATTAATACGCTCCTTTATCAGTGATGAAGACAGCTATAAAAAGATAATTGAACAATATGAGAATAAGGGAAAGGATAACCCGCTTTTTATCTTCAATGTCACGATGCAAAATCATGGCGGTTATTCAAGTGCACAATTATTTCCGGATTCTGAGACGGTTAGGCTAAAAGCTTTGCCCGGATATAAAAGTGCGGAGCAGTATTTAAGCCTTCTGAAAAAATCAGATGAAGCTTATAAGCTGCTGATCGATTATTTCGCTAAGCAGGAGGAGCATACCATTATTCTGCTTTACGGAGACCATCAGCCGATCGCCTATTCCGGGATTCATGACAGCTTAACCGCTAAAGAGGGTTTATCACAGACGGAAGCACTGCGCCGCAAATATATCGTCCCTTTTATCCTATGGGCAAATTATGATATTCCTAAAGATGATGTCGAAGAAATCAGTGCAAATTATCTGTCCTCTTATCTTCTTCAAACAGCTGGTCTAAAGGGAACAGCTTATAATCAGTTTTTAATGGATATGTATAATGAAATTCCGGCTATTAATGCTTTGTTTTATATCGACAAGAGCCATAACCTTCATCGATTCTCGGAAGAGAATGAATATAATCAGCTGATTGAAAATTACAAATATATCGGCTATAATAATGCTCTAGATAAGAAGAATAAACAAGGGAAATATTTTTTGTTAAATTAATTTTTGCATTTAGTAAAATTGTATAATCTATAAAGGATATCCTGTCTGACCGGTGTGCATATTGGCATTGGAAGACAGGATTTTTGATATATTAGTGTTAAAATAATACGCGATAGGTTATAGTTAATATTAAATATTATAGATATATTTGTTGTAAGGAATCGTAATAAAGTATATAATGATGTCAGATAAACAAATATTTTACCGGAGGAAATACATAATGGATATAGTAATGCTGATAAGCCTGATATTTTCTTTTGCTGCATTAATTGTAGCTTTTATATTAGAGGGTGGAGCTCCTGATAAGTTATTGCAGTTAACAGCGGCTATGATCGTGTTCGGTGGTACGTTTGGCGTAGTAGGTGTATCCTTTCCTGCTTCCACATTAAAGAAAGTACCAAAGTTACTTATGAAAGTATTTTTTAATAAGAAGATTGATCGTTTAGAAATTCTTAACACTTTCATGGCTTTGGCTAATATTGCAAGAAAAGAAGGCTTACTTGCATTGGAGCATGAGCTTGAAAAACGGGAAATGGATGATTTTATCGCTACCGGTTTAAGACTCGTAATTGATGGAGCGGATGAAGAGGTGGTAAGCCAAATCCTGGAGACCAGAATTATTAATATGGAACACCGTCATGAGCAAGGGATCGCGTTATTTGAAGCAGCCGGTGGATATGCTCCTACGATGGGTGTTGTTGGTACGGTAATGGGATTAATTAGTGTTCTTGGTGAGCTGGGTGGCGGTGACTCTGCAGCGCTCGGTGAGAAAATCGGTGTCGCATTTATTGCTACTCTTTATGGTGTGGGTTCTGCCAATATTTTATGGCTTCCTATTGCTACGAAGCTCAAGGAATTGAATGCTGATGAAGTAATGGCAAAAAACATGATGCTAGAAGGAATACAATTACTTCGCGGAGGCTCTAATCCTGCATTTATGAGAGAACAGCTGAAAGGATACTTGGAAAATGAAAAAGAAGGTCAAGCAGAAGAAGGAGAACAGTGAGAGGTGGCTCCTTACATATGCAGATATGATTACGCTGCTATTGGCACTTTTTATCTTACTATATGCTATGAGTAATATAGATCAGGATAAGTATGAGGAGCTTGCATCATCCTTAAGAAAGTCATTAGGTAATGAGACGAGTATCATTGAAGGAGATAGTGGAGTTATTCAGGACGGCGGTGGTAAAGCACCAATCGACGTTACAGGCAACGAGAGTACAGGGGCAGTACCGACATCGGCAGCGGAAGTAACAGGAACACCTACTGAAAGTAAGTCGCTGGCTACGGAAGCTGATATGAAAAATTTAAAAAATATCATTAATAAGATACTAGAAGATATGGATATTAAAGAAGCTATAGGTATGGTTGTATCGGAGAGGGGTCTAACTATATCGCTAGCCAACGATGCTTTTTTTGATAGTGGAAAAGCAGAATTGAAAGATAATATGAAAAAGAGTCTAGGTAAAATTGCAAAATTGATTAATAATGTAAGCAACTCTCTGGTTGTTGAAGGCTTTACGGATAATGTACCTGTGAGCTCATCTAATAAGTTTACTTCAAATTGGCAGTTATCGTCTACCCGAGCAGTTAATGTTGTAGAGTATTTGGTGGAGGATGAGAACGTCGATGGTAAGCGGCTATCTGCAATCGGATATGGAGAATATCATCCGATTGCTACGAATGATACCGTAGAGGGAAGACAGAAGAATCGAAGAGTTGATATTACAATTCTCTATTTTGATGAGGCACCCAATTAAAGATGCTATATGAACAATAAAATAGGCTGACTTATAAGCTTTTTAATCAAGATAGAAAAATAGGATTTTGATTTATTTTTCGTTCGTTGATTAATTAACTTGCTGATAAGGCAGCCTTCATTAAATCATAATGAATTATATTTACGCACAAATCCGTTCAATATCAGTTCCGTTTAAAGATTCCTTCTCTAAGAGCTCGGCTGTTATCATCTTAAGAAGAGGAAGATTTTCCTGAAGCAGACACTTAATTTCTTCGTATTGTTGATTCATTAATGTACGACATTTCGTAATCAACTTGCTATCGCGGCCTTCCTCGAGCGCTTCCACACTAAAAAGCCCCATTTCAGAGTCCATTCCGTATTTATCTAGAAAATCTGCTATCATCCGGGAAGCTTTTAGAATATCGTTACTGGCTCCGGTAGTTACTTCTTCCGCTCCGAAGATCAATTCCTCAGCTGCTCTACCGGCTAGTAGAACCTGAATACTTGCTTTCATCTGTCTTAAGCTCTGGAACATTGTATCTTTAGGAATACTTAGGTTAAAACCGCCTGCCCCCTTGACGCTGGGAATGATGGTTACCTTAGAGATAAAATGCTCGGGTAAAAGTAGAGTAGTGGCAAGGGCATGTCCGGCTTCATGGTAGGCTGTTATTTGCCGGTCTTTGTCTGAGATAAAGCTTAAATCGGATTTGGGAGCTCCTGCAATAACAGTATAGAAAGCTTTCTCTATATGTTCTTTTCTAATGATAGGTTCTAAATGATTGGCTGCGATAATTGCAGCTTCGTTGATGAGATTTTCTAACATCGCTCCGCTAAAGCATACAGTAGATTTAGCCAATTCCTCAATATTTACATCCTCTGCAAGAGGTTTTTTGTTTGCATAAAGGGATAAAATGTGCTTTCTTGCATTCACATCCGGTAAACCGATTTCAATATGACGATCAAAGCGTCCTGGGCGAAGCAATGCTTCATCTAAAGTATCAAGTCGATTGGTAGCACCTATAACAATGATTCCCTGATTTTCATTAAAGCCTGACATTTCAGTCAAAAGAGCGTTTAAAGTCTGATCACGTTCATCATTACTGGCAGAGGCATTCCTTGCTCGTTTTTTACCGATCGCGTCGATTTCATCAATAAAGATAACAGCTTTTTCGCTCTTTTTTGCCTTGTTAAATAAATTTCTTATTCTGCTCGCACCTACACCAACATACATCTGAACAAAATCAGAACCGCTCATGGCATAAAAGGGTACACCTGCTTCACCGGCGATTGCTTTAGCCATTAAGGTTTTTCCTGTTCCAGGAGGGCCGTAAAGAAGTAATCCCTTTGGCATTCGTGCGCCTACGGTACTGTATTTTTCAGGATGCTTGATGAAGGTAATAATATCCTCAACCATTGATTTTGCTTCTATATTACCGGCTACTTCTGCCAGTGTGATCATTGATTTTTGTTCTGTTTGCTTTGCTTTTCCAGCTAAGTTGACTTTCTTCCATTTCTTTTTATTTGCATTTTGAATTAAATTATTCGTATTTCCGCCGTTTCTGATAAACCAGAAGACACCTCCGACCAGAGCACCCACTAGGACTATCTTCAATATGGTTACACCGACACTTTCTTTACCGTAGCTTACAGTAACATCATGCAGTAGAAGGAATTCTGTGAAATTCTCTGTTTTAGGGTGAGGAATAGTATATAAGCTATCATTATTATCTAATTTTGCTTTAAAATTGTCACCCGTTGCATTAAAGATTACCTTCTCCACTTGGCCCTGATTGACTGCATTGAGAAAAGAGGGGTAGGACATCTCTTTTTTGCCGCTATTAATGACCAATGAATTTCCCTGCCATTTCACTATGTTAAAAAAATGATTACCTATCAGGCCGATTCCAAGAAGAGTAAGGCAGGACAGAACAATCAAAATCACTCGTTTCATTCGTTACCTCCAATATAAGTTAATGATTTACATATGCTCCTAGTCTATTGTATCAGTGTTTATTCGTATAAGCTAGAATGAAATACTGGAAAGTGCTTAAATATATTTGAAACAAAAGTCTGGAATATCATAAGCTACTTAACTAGCCCTAATTATTCGAAGGGCCTTTCCCTCTAAACATAAAACAAAGGATAAACTTATGCTATGATTGGCATGATTGATATGAGAAATTTATAGAAATTTAATATTTTATCTTGAAAAATGTAAAAAACAAGTCTATGATGGTGAATTGTGGTTTCTATTTGAATAATAGGAAGTACGATTAGATTAATTTAGATTTTTGGAGGCAAAAGAGAAATGGATAAGTTAAAGCCTAAGTTGTTTTCTGTTATGAAAACTTATACGAAGGAGCAGTGTACCAAGGATATCGTAGCTGGAATAATTGTAGCAATTATAGCATTACCGTTATCGATCGCCTTAGCTCTTGCTTCAGGAGTTACTCCGGAGAGAGGTCTGTATACGGCAATAGTAGCCGGTTTTGTTATCTCCTTTCTGGGCGGCAGCAGAGTACAGATAGCAGGGCCAACAGCTGCTTTTGCGACGATTGTTGCAGGAATTGTTGCGAAAAATGGTATGGAAGGTCTGGCAGTAGCAACCATAATGGCGGGAATACTGCTGATTATAATGGGACTTCTTAAATTTGGCAGACTTTTAAGATTTATCCCTTATACGATTACAACAGGATTTACACTTGGTATAGCAGTGACGATTTTTATAGGGCAAATAAAAGATTTTCTTGGAATAACTTTTCGTACAAAACCAATTGAAACCTTTGAAAAATTGGCAGCCTGCTTTGAAAATATCTCAACAATTAACGATCAGGCGCTTATCATTGGTGCACTTTCCCTTGCTATATTAATTATATGGCCAAAGATTAATGCTAAAATACCAGGCTCGCTGATTGCAGTTGTTGTAGCAGCAGCACTGGTTAAGCTATTAAAGATGGATGTTAATACAATAGGAAGCTTATATGAGATTTCATCTAAGCCACCGACCTTACAATTTCCAACAATTAATCTGACAGTCATTCGGACACTTCTGCCGGATGCAATTACTATCGCAATCCTTGCTGGTATTGAATCCTTACTATCCTGTGTGGTCGCCGATGGTATGATAGGAAGTAAGCACAGATCCAATATGGAATTAGTAGCACAGGGGGCAGGCAATATATTTTCCAGTTTATTTGGGGGAATACCTGCAACCGGAGCAATCGCAAGAACAGCTGCTAATGTTAAAAACGGTGGTAGAACACCGATTGCTGGTATGGTTCATGCGGTAATGCTGCTTCTTATTTTGGTTATTCTGATGCCTTATGCTTCCCTTATTCCTATGCCCGCTATTGCAGCAATTCTCTTTATGGTTGCCTATAACATGAGTGAATGGAAGGAATTTGTTGATTTAATTAAGATATCACCAAAGAGTGATATTATTGTATTGGTACTAACCTTTGCCCTTACAGTAACTTTTGATCTCGTTGTTGCGATAGAGGTAGGAATTATTATGGCAGCTGTGCTGTTTATGAAAAGAATGTCCGATGTGGCAGATGTTCAGAGCTGGAAGTACATAGAGGACGATTTGACAGATGATGATATGTCAGAGGATTCTGAAAATATCAGGTATAAAAAGGTTCCTAAGCATACACTGGTTTATGAAATAAATGGTCCAATGTTTTTTGGTGCAGCAGATAAATTTATGAATATTTCGCTTGATTCTCAGGTAAGGGTAGTTATTCTTAGAATGAGAAGTGTTCCGGCTATGGATGTTAATGCTCTTCATGCTTTGAATAATGTACGAAAGGCTTGTAAGAAAAGGCATATTACTCTGATTTTATCCCATATTCAAGAGCAGCCTATGCATGTGATGCAAAAAGCAGGCTTTGATAAAAAGGTGGGAGAAGATAATATCTGCGATAACATTGACATCGCTCTCGAAAGAGCAGAGCTATTACAAAACAGCAATATATCACAGGCGAGTTGATTTATTGAAAGGTAATTAAGTCGGAATGAATATAATAGAGGTCGATGAATCATTTGCAGACATAGTAGGTGAGATCCATTCTATAGCCTGGAAACAAGCGTATGAGAATATGTTACCTATTGAGTATGTAATTCAGGATACTGCTGAGAAAAGAAGGCAAGAATGTTTAGATACCCTTAATAGGCAAAGTGGTCAGTATTACTTAGCGAATGTTAATAATATAAATATTGGTATAATGAAAACAAAACTTAAGAGTGCGGAAGCTGTTTGTGAAATTGACAGCATTTATATACTTTCAGAGTATCAACATAAAGGTTATGGTAAGGAACTGCTTGATTTTATAAAACACAAGTATAGAGGTTATAAAATTATTTTGTGGACTTTGGAAAATAATCATGCAGCACGATTATTTTATGAAAGAAATCATTTTCGATTGACAGAACAAACAAGAGTAATTAATCGTGGAAGTACATTTATACAAGTACAGTACGAGGCGGAGGTTTGATAAACAGGTACATAAGAGCGGAGCTCTTATGTACCTGTTTGTTTATAATATAATAGGTTCAAATCTTAAACGGAACTGAGGTAATTTCTTAATTACGGTATAATAATTTTCAGTCCAGTCCTCTCCCTGGGAGGGATCATTCTCCCCGTTAGCCGGTGGTGCAAAAAGCTTAAGGTTTAAATCACAGGCTCCGGTTAAGGGCTTCTCAAAGAAAGCAGGCATCAGATCAATTGTTTTAACACCCGGAGCTTTATAGAACCAATGCCCATTTAGCTCCAGCATTAAATTCAAATCCTTGATTTCATCATCAAAGTTTACTTCAGCAAATACCGGATCTTTATCAAAATGTAACGGAAGGGATAAGCCGGTTGAATCTTCTGAACCGCCCCATCTTAAAGTGATAGGAAGACTTACTTCATCTGCCAACTCAAAACTGGGACTAAAGTAGTCCTCATGGATGATTTCTTTATAGGCTTTAAGTGCCGGTTGCTCAATACCAACCTCATTATTATTCGGGTCTGTGATTTCAAGCCCCAGACGACCATCATCCCTGAACTGGTAGAAGGTAAAGCCTGAGAACCAGGCAGCAGGCTCATTCTTTAGCATATTACAGAATTCGCGAATCATTTTTACCTGATCATAAGGGCCTGTTACGTCTCCGTCTGCATTAAATTCAGACATAACCATGGGTTTACTAATACCTCCGCAAAGGTAAGAAAAACGTTCATAGCTTCGCTTGGTTAAATCATAGGTTAGTTTTACTGTATCCCTCTTGTGGCTGTTGCCGCCTCTTTCTGCTACATCATATGGCCAACCCCAATGCAGTGCCATGTATTTATCAACAGACCAGATATCTGTATGACGGACTGCTTCGGTAAATTCGTGTTCCTTTTCCATCTCTTCTTTATTTAAATCCTCAATGCCGCCAATACATAGAATTGTCTTAACATTTGGTGCATGTTCCTTAATGATTTTATGGAAGCGGACAAAGAAATCAGCAACCTCTTGGTAGGAGCAGCGCTTGTTGAAGGAAAACCAGTTACCGGTAGCCTCGTGATTAATTCGTAGAAACATACGTCCAAAGGTGGATAAATCCTTTGCTATTGCAATCAAATGATCATCCGTGACATGTGGATCTATGGTAAGAGTTAGAAGAACATCCTGGCCATGCTTTCTTACATCTCTCATAAAGGGAAAGGGCTCTTCCTGTCGATTGCCATTTAAACCACCCTTATAGGTAAAATAATCGTCGTAAGGATAATCCCAGGCAAAGGAAACGCTGTCACTGGCATGAGCAATACTTGCACGAACCGGCCAACCCTTATCTAACGGATAATAACAATACATTAAATTGATCGCTCTATGTGGTCTTCCAAGCTTATGAAGAATATAATCCTGATTAACATAGGAACCCCTTTCACTACCTACACTTAGATCCACACTGCATTTTGCAGGTCCCATTTTTAGCATAAAAGCTTTCATTTCATTATTCAACTCCCCAATTCCTCCTGTTCTTTAGGAGGAATTTATCCTCCTGCCTAGGCCATGTTAGCATAATATGGCATGAATTGACAATGTAGTATATTAGCGTTTCTAAAAGGCATGTATATGAAAATACATTAAAACCTGTGAAAGAATATTTCATTTTTACTACGAATTGCAGGATAACACATTCTCTCACAAAGCAACGATTAAGTGGTACAGAAATGTGGATAATTATGCACATATTGACTTGGGTAGTGGATACAATTTGAAGAAAGAGGATAAAATATTGAATTGACACAGGTGAATTAGAATGATATTAATAAACATAATACTTTAAACACTCCCATTTGTAACAGGACATAACAAATATAAGAATATTAGTAAATGAAAGCTGAGGATAAAGCAATTGGATGAAAGAGAGAAAATAACGGATACGGACCGAAAAGACAAAGCTTCATATCACATAACTGTTGTTGGGCGTGAGCGGGAAGCTCAAATAGAATGCGGTGAAAATGAAAGTATTCTGGAGGCTTTGGTAAGACAGGGAATTTATGTGAGTGCAGCCTGTGGCGGAAGAGGAACCTGTGGTAAGTGTAAGCTGATGCTGCTTTACGGAGAGCTTGCAATTACTTCCTTTGATAGAGCTAAAATTTCTGAAAAGGAATTGAAAGAAGGTTACCGCCTTTCCTGTAAAGCGCTTCCGGTTTCTGATTGCACGATCAAATTAGTATCCGGCAGCGAAGAAGATTTTGAGGTTGTAACCGAACATCAGAACTCCTCCACAGAAAAAGCGGATAGGAAAGAAGACTGCGCGATTGCAATTGATATAGGGACGACTACGATTGCGGTAAGTCTGATTGATTTAAAGAATGGAAGTGTGCTATGGACTTATTCAACAGTGAATAAGCAAAGGGCTTATGGTGCAGATGTCATTGCCAGAATTCAGGCATCGAATGCCGGAAAGAAGGAGGCTTTACGAGAAAGCATCCGAAAGGATCTTTTAGAAGGCATTCAATGCGTAATAAAAAAGACAGGTACGATAAAGGATAAAATTAAAAAAATTGCAATAGCCGGGAATACAACAATGGGTCATTTGTTGATGGGCTACTCTTGTGAAACCTTGGGAGTCTATCCTTTTACGCCGGTAAATATAGCTGAGACTATACTTCCATTTGAAGAAGTTCTGGGTAGTGATTACCTAAAGGCTCCGGTAGTGCTACTTCCCGGAATATCTACCTATGTCGGAGGAGATATCTCAGCGGGGCTATTATCCTGCGATTTTGATCAGAAAGAGAAGCCCTGTCTGCTAATTGACTTAGGAACGAATGGGGAGATGGCAATCGGTAATAAGGATAGGATTATAGTTACTTCAACTGCAGCCGGTCCTGCTTTTGAGGGTGGTAATATTTCCAGCGGTGTAGGCAGTATAGCAGGTGCAATCTGTAATCTAGATATTGTTGAGAATAAACCGGTATTTAAGACGATAGGAGAGAGCGCACCAATCGGTATCTGCGGCACAGGAGTGATTGAGACAGTATCAGAACTAGTAAGAACAAAGCTGGTGGATGAGACAGGACTACTTGTTGATGAGTATTTTGAAGAGGGGTATTTATTAGCAGAGGATAGTGAGGGGACCCCAATAACCTTTACACAACGCGATGTTAGAGAGATACAGCTTGCGAAGGCAGCAGTACGTGCCGGTATAGAGCTTTTGATTAAGCGCTACGAAATTAATTATGAGGATATTGATACGGTTTATCTTGCCGGTGGCTTTGGCTATAAGATGAATATTAGTAAGGCAATCAATACTGGATTGCTTCCTGGAGAACTCGAAAGTAAAATCAAAGCGATCGGTAACAGTTCTTTAGGTGGTGCTATAAGATATCTGATGGATCAAACTGCACAGGATAGGATGGAATATATTATAAGCATCTCAACTGAAATTAGTCTGTCAAACGATAAGGACTTTAATGATTTATATGTAGATTATATGTATTTTGAAATATAAATAAGAAATGTAAGATATTGAGGTTGGTCGGAGGACCAGCCTCTTCTTATACTACTCAAAAATTTGTCCAATTATAAATAGATAAAGATGGATGTGCATTTTTAATATGAAAAGACGATGTAGCAAAGAAGGCTTCCAATTAAATTGCATTGATTGACTAATAAATATTTTATTCAATAGGCTATTGACAATTGTACTTTATATGATATAGTGTACTTGTACAGTAAGTACACCTAATGACATTAAAGGGAGGGGAAGGATGGAAATAATCATAAGCAGTAATACAAGTAAGCCTATTTATGAACAGATCACCTCGCAGATGAAAGCACTAATTATGAGCGGGGAATTAAAAGAAGGTGAACCAATCCCCTCTATGCGGGCTTTAGCGAAATCTTTGCATGTTAGTGTTATAACTGTACAAAAGGCCTATGAAGATTTGCAGCGAGACGGCTTTATTGAAACTACAATTGGGAGGGGAAGCTTTGTAGCTGTACAGAATAAGATATTTTTTCAAGAAGAACAACAGCGTAGAGCAGAGGAACACCTGCAGGTGGCGGCTGATATTGGTCGTTCAAGCGGTATTAAATTGGAGAAGCTAATTGAGCTTTTAACAATATTTTATGAAAACAAAGACTTGTAAAAGTATTTCTAAATCCCGATTTACCTTTTATATGAATAAAAAAATGATAAAGTGCACAGCCTCGAAAATAAGTTAATCAGCCTGTGCAGGAAAGGAGATTATGGATAATATATTAGAGGTTAAGAATTTAACCAAGCAGTATCCGGATTTCAAGCTGGATCATATTACATTTAATGTACAGAAGGGTTCTATTATGGGCTTGGTGGGAGAGAACGGAGCAGGAAAAAGCACAACAATCAATGCTATTCTAAACCTAATACAGAAGGATAACGGCTGTATCACATTTTGGGGAAAAGAGCTTAATAATGAAGCTAAGTTGATGAGGGAGGATATTGGTGTTGTTTTTGACAATATTAATTTCTATGAGACCTTGACTCCTGCGAAGATTGAGAGAATCTCACGCATAGCGTACACGAATTGGGATACGTTGGTATTTGAACAGTATATGAAAAGGTTTAAGCTTCCGTCTGATAAAGAAATTAAAACCTTTTCAAAGGGTATGAAAATGAAGCTGTGTATTTCTGTAGCTTTATCCCATAATCCAAAGTTCTTAATTCTTGATGAAGCAACTAACGGCCTAGACCCAGTAATGAGAGACGAAATTTTAGATGTATTTCTTGATTTTGTTCAGGATGAGAATCATTCTATTTTAATATCGTCACATATCTCCAGTGATTTAGAGAAAATAGCTGACTATATTACCTTTATACATGAAGGAAGGGTAATTCTTAGTAAGCCTAAGGATGAACTTCGCTATAACTATGGTATTATACGTTGTGGTTCTGCTCAGTTTCAAGCAATTGAAAAAACAGATATACTTGCCTACCGTAAATGTGATTATCAATGGGATGTATTGGTTTCTGATAAGGAGAAGGCAACTAGAAAATATAAGGATGTAATCATAGATCAAGCTTCCATTGACGATATAATGCTATTATTTATAAAGGGGGAACATTGAATGAAAAGTATGGTTTTAAAGGATCTTTATAATATCGGACATAATGCAAAATCAATGCTGTTTATGCTCCTTATATTTGCATTCATTTTCATTCCTCAAGGTACTCCGGAGAGTTATATTATAACCAGCGGAATTCTATGCAGTATGATGACGATAACAACCTTTAGTTTTGATGATATGGCAAAGTGGGTACGCTATGCACTAATAATGCCGGTATCAAAGCGTGATGTGGTACTTGGTAAATATGCAGTTCTTTTTATATTTTCAGGCATTGGAGTGGTCTTTGGACTTATGATTGGTATAATAGGAGGACTTTTGCTTCATAAGATAAATTTGGGAAGCACGATAGAATGGCTGACACTTCTGGGGTTTACCTTGGCAGGCTTTCTGATAGCAATCTTCAATGGAGGCACGGTAATTCCTTTACTTATTAAATTTGGAGCAGAAAAAGCCAGAATACTTTCAATATCAGTCATCATTATACCATTTGGGATATGGTACATTATAAGCAGTGTATTGAAGGCTCTTGAAATTACTATTTCCGACCAGCTCATAGGTATTTTATTATGTGCCCTGCCATTCTTTGTGATTGCCTGGACTTTTGTAATGTATAAATTAGCAAATAGGATCTTTGAAAAACAAGAAGTTTAAATATTGTATCAATTTTTATACAATATAAAATTTATTTGTGTGGCTGAGAGCTGTAAAACTATAGTAGGAGTTTACAGCTCTCTATTTTTGTATGGTCAGAACGATACAGGAGCATTTGTTATTTTATACATAAAATAGTTGCATATGGTACTTTTACCATTGATTAATAGTATCAATTGGCATATAATTGAAGTATCACTATATTTGTTTCGCTAGATAATGGAAAAATATAGTGGTAAAATTCATCAAAGGAGAAGAGATTATGACGGGCAGAAGAGGTTTACTAAAGCTCAGGTGTTTGCTGTCAAAGCTATTAATATGCTTATTGGTTCTATCAAGCATATATATCACACCTGTACATGCGGCAACTGCTGCAGCAGAACCCACTATTTCAAAAAAATCAGTGGATGTATTAGTTGGAGGGCAATACAGCTACACTATTAAGAATAGTATAAAAAACTCCACTTATAAATGGAAGTCCAGTAATAGTTCCGTAGTATCAATTACTAAGAATGGATTAGTAAGTGGAATGGATAAAGGTACAGCAGTAGTAACTTGTACGATTACCACTCCTAAGAAGAATTCCTATCAGCTAAAAAGTACGGTAAATGTCCGCACTCCTGCAAGTTCAATTAAGATCAATAATAAGATTAAAGAACTTAAAGTAGGTGAAAAATATAATTTTAACAGAACACTGACTCCGAAGACCTCGAATGATAAGACCTACTGGAGCAGCAGTGATCCATCAATTGCCAAACCTGACAGTAATGGTATTGTTACTGCATTAAAGGAAGGTACGGTTACCGTTACAGCGAAGACCTTAAGCGGTAAAAAAGATACCGTAACACTAAAGGTGATTGCTTCAAAGAATATAAGAACCTTAACCGGAAAGGATGTAACTGGTGGAAAAATTGAGGTAACAGATGCAACCTATGATAGATTAATAATAGACAGCAGCGTAGGTGATGCAGTAATAACACTGAATAATGTTACCATTAATACATCCCTGGAGATGGAGACAAATGCCATCTATACGGTAAGAGCTGTTAATTCCAAAATTGATAAGGTAGTTTCCCTCGAAGAGGAAAAAAAGACAATCTCCTCCTTTGCAATAGCAGATCAAAAGGCAGCACCAACCTTTATTGCTGAGGCAGGTACACTTGTTGTGACCTTAGATGCCAGAGGTAATGTCTCTGTGAAACAGGAAGGAAAGGCAACCATCGGTACAGTTGTAGTTAACAGAACAATAGATGGTAATGTTAATCTTAATCTGGAAGGCTTCAGTGGAAATCTTGTTGTTAATACAACATCAAATTCTGATATTTCAATTGCTACTAAAAACTGTAATATAGCTGAGGCAACAGTCAGCGGAACTAATGCAGGCCAGAAGTTATCTTTATCGGATAATACTACTGACGGAAGTACTTCCAAAATTGGGAAAATTAATGTTAATACCAATGCAGACATTAATATAGATGTACCGGCTAAGGAATTAGTGATAGCAAAAAACAGTAAATCGGCATCCGTAACGATTGAGAAGCCGATTGAAAAACTGGTTAATCAAGGGACATCAACTAATTTGCTAGTTAACAGCAGCATTGCAAATGTGGTTTCCTCAGGGGATGCATTATCCATGAAGGTTGCCGCAGGTTCGACTGTGAAGGCGGTTGAATTGAAAGGCGATGCATCAAAGGTTGAGGTGGCTCTAGGATCAACGATTGAAAATGTAACCTCAACAGGTGATAAAGCTGTAATTGAAGGGAAAGGAAGCGTAAAGGAGGTTAAAGTAGAAGGTAATAATACGAATGTAAATACCCCCAATACGAGTGTAAGCGTAGGCGAGAATGCAACCGGTACGGTATCAAACGGTACAGAGCTCGAGAAAGGTACCAATACGAAGTCGGTCACCCCTTCCCCTGTGCCGACAAAAGCACCGACGGTTCCAGTAGTACCAACAACACCGACGAATCCAACTACAGCGCCGACAATAGCACCAACAACGGCACCGACAACAGCGCCGACGGTAGCGCCAACAATGGCACCGACAACGGCCCCAACAACAGCCCCGACAACAGCCCCCACAGTAGCTCCAACAACAGCGCCGACAGCAGCTCCTACAACAGCACCAACAACAGCTCCGACGGTAGCGCCAACAACAGCACCTACAACAGCACCGACAACGGCTCCGACGGTAGCGCCAACAACGGCGCCTACTGCGGCTCCTACAACAGCACCTACTGCTACACCGACTACAGCACCGACACCTACGATTCCGTCAACCGGTGAAAAGATTACAATTTATAATCCTGGTAATATTTGGGCTGGTTCTAATATTTTGATGACCGCTGATTATGAGGATATTACCTGGTCGGTTTATAATAAGGATGGCTATGCGGTAATAGACCCTGCAACAGGTAATCTGCAGCCTTTTAACACAGGTACTGTTAGAATTGTCGCAACCTCTAATTTAAATGAAAATGTATATGGAGCGGTAGATGTAACAATATTAGGAAAGAAATTCATTGGCTATGAGCCTTTGGCCCCTATCACACTCAGCACAGACCAATCCTTAATCGGTATTACTGAGCTGGAGCAATCCGGATTATTACCAGTACAAGTAAATCTTATCTATGAAACGGGTAATGGTACAGAGACTGAAACGATATCTGTAGATACATATAGTGACTGGAGCGGTGGATATGATGGCTCCAAATTAGGTAATCAATTTGTTTATAGCTATATTAACGTACCTGTAGGCTATGAACGACCTGACGATCTTTATGCCTCTGTTGTAGTAAAGGTTGACGTACCTCAGTCTGACCAAAGAAAAGAGGTTAAAAGCTATACCCCTGTTGAGACGTTGACATTAACAGAGGATCAACATCTTATAAAAATAAATGAATTATATAATAAATTTTTCAATGACAAACAGATTACGCTGCAGCTTTCAGATAATTCTGAGGTTACATCGCAATCCAGGGGTTATTATGTAGATAGTGAACAATTTAACGGAGCGGTTCCGGGAATTTATAAGATTAATCTTTATGTTCCGCTACCAAGCGGAACAATTTACAAAGAAAATTATATGAACTATAATATTGTTAAATGGAATTATATGGAGGCTCTCTCTGTGCCGGTTAAAGTATTTGTTCAGACTGCTCAGACACCTGTCGATGACAATGAGGGTGGGATAGAAATACCGGATACAACACAGCCGGAATTCATACCGGAAGTAGAGAAGGCTGTCGTAACAGAAGTATCCTTTGAAGGTTTACCGGAGCAGATTATAGCGGGAACAATTATTAATTTTAATGATTACGTTAAGGTAACTGTAGCTTCAGAGAAAGCATCGGATCAAAGAGTTGTATGGTCCTATGATCTTTACAGCAGCTTATCGGATATGAATAAAAACACCGGACTGGCTATCCCGTCTTATAGCGGAACCCATACTTTACGTGCAACCTCGGTGGTAGATAAAACAAAATATGCTGAAGTACAGATTAATGTGGTAAGTGATAAGCAGATAACAAGCTATGATTCCCTTGTACCAATGACGATATCAGAGGATTTGGGTATCTATGACTTTACTACCTTATATACCGAACTTGCTGGCAGCCTGCCTACTTACATAACAGCACATAATGATCAAGATGAGACCTTACAGTTGAGCATTAGTGGCTGGAGCTATCAGGAACAGACAGATAATTCGATGGTGATATCACCGATGCCTGTTCTGCCGGTTGGCTATCAATATACGATTGCTGCACCAGCTTTAACAGTAGATTTTACCCTGCCCCAGACAGATAACAGATTAGAGGTTGTATCCGGATCTGCGATCAATACCGTTTTAACACTTTCGGAAGATAAATATGCAACAAATGCAACGCAGCTTATGAATGCATTATTTGATTATCAGAACAGTCATAAAATCCTGGTGAATGCAGAGCTGGCGGATGGCTCGATGCAGCAGCTATTATGCTCGGTGAACGGCTATTCTGTTAATTATCCGGAAGAGCCGGGTAAGCTTTATGATGGCTCGATAGGAAATGCTACTTTAAGCATGGAGATAATATTGCCGGAAGGCTACAAGGAAGCATTCCCCAGTCCTTATGGCCACCTTGTAATTACCCAGCAGGTTAATATAACGATAGATCAGACGCCCAGATATGAGTCACTATGGGTAACAAGTAAACCGGCAAAGATGTCATATACTGCAGGAGAAACAATTGATCTTTCAGGACTGCTCGTAATGCTTAGGGATACAACCCAGCTTGAAAATACAACAGATCTCTATATTGGATATGAGCAGTTTGCACAATATGGCATAGAACTGCATTTGAGCTATAGGTACGGCATGCCCATTACGGACAATACAACAATGACTACGGATATGAATGGACAGTATTTGTGTATTTATAATACAAAAAATAATACAGATATCATATTTGGGCCAGTGACTGTAACAGAGTAAAAATATTATACGTGAAATGTTCAATAAAATAGAATAACTACAGAAGAATAGGCTAGCATTTACGCTCAGGTTTTTGCTGGCTTATTCTTTTATTTTGGTAGGAACGCTAGTATTTAATTAATCTGCTCTATTAAATTGTTTATATAAAGTGTGTAGAGGTAAACTTTAACCGGAGTGATTTACATCATGTATCATGGGGCGGCATATAATTAACTAACCTAATTTTGTTGGAAGGCAGCACCATGCCAAATGGTAAAATTGATAATCAACTGAGTCTTTCCCTACAAGTTCCTGAAGCTACCAGAGAGAAAACAGCAAGTCTGGATGTAGGATACACCCCTGATACTAAAATGTGGGAACTGATTGTAAAATATAATGGGAATTTAGAGCGGGTACGGCAGGAGCTTGGAATATCTGCGGTAGAGCTTTTTAACCAATATGCTATATTAACAGTGCCAGAAAATCTGATCGACAGGCTATCTGATTATGAAGAGATTGAGTTTATAGAAAAACCAAGACGGCTATTTTATGAGGTAAATCAGGGAAAGACAGCATCCTGTATCAATCCGCTTCAGACGCCGACCTTTAACCTTTTTGGAGAAGGGGTTCTGGTAGCAATAATAGATTCAGGAATTGACTATTCCCATCCGGATTTCAGAAATGAAGATGGTACAACAAGAATATCCACAATATGGGATCAGACAATCCCAGGGAATCCGCCGCTTGGATATGATATCGGAACCCTGTATACGAGTAATCAGATAAATGAAGCATTAAGGACACCAATGCCTGAGAGGATGGAAATAGTACCGAGTACAGATTTATCCGGTCATGGCACCCATGTTGCAGGTATTGCAGCAGGTAATGGCAGAGCAAGTAATGGACTCTATAAGGGAGTAGCCTCGCTCAGTGAGCTTGTTATAGTTAAGCTGGGTGTATCAATTAGTGATTCCTTTCCTAAGACCTCACAGCTGATGCAGGGGATCGATTATGTCATACGTCATGCGATCGGGCTCGGAATGCCGATCGCGATTAATATCAGCTTTGGTAATAACTATGGTTCTCATACGGGCAGATCCTTATTGGAAAGTTATATCGATGATATATCGCTAATCTGGAAGTCCAGTATTGTTATAGGTACCGGTAATGAAGGTGCTACCGGTAACCATGCCCAGGGTATTCTGAGAATGGGAAGCAATGAAGTGGTGGATATTGCGGTTAGTGATTATGAGTTTTCCTTCAATCTTCAGATTTGGAAGAATTACTTTGATCATTTTGATATTACAATCGTAGCACCGAACGGAACCAGAGTAGGGCCAATACCGAGAATTCTGGGCAAACAGCAATTTAACATCGGTCAGACTCAGATATTACTATACTATGGGGATCCGACGCCTTATAATATGCAGCAGGAAATCTACATAGAATTTGTACCGCTTGGTAGATATGTAAATTCAGGTATTTGGAGATTCGAACTGGTTCCAAGAAAAATAGTCATTGGAAATTATGATATGTGGCTTCCGGCGGGAGGTGTAAAAAGCCCAGAGACAAGATTTTTACTGCCCTCTGAATTTACCACACTCACCGTACCCTCAACTGCTTTCAGTGCCATCAGTGTAGGCGCTTATAATGCTTTTACAGACAGCTATGCACCCTTCTCCGGAAGAGGCTTTACAAGAGATATGGAAATAAAACCGGATCTGGTTGCTCCCGGCGTAGATATTAATTCCTGTGCTCCCGGAGGCGGATATGCAATAAGGTCAGGAACTTCTATGGCTACACCCTTTGTAACAGGTAGTGCTGCACTTCTCATGGAGTGGGGGATAGTGGATGGGAATGATCTTTATGTATATGGAGAGAAGCTGAAGGCATATTTAATAAATGGCTGTCGTCCGCTGAAAATCGAAAACATCTATCCCAATCGTACGCTTGGCTATGGTGCACTTTGTCTGGAAAATACCATGAATAATATCATATAGAAGAGAAAAAGGAGTGCACTTTCAATAGGTGCGCTCCTTTCATATGGATAGAGGCACTATATTTATTGTAAAAATGATAACAAATGATACTAATACATATATCCTATAGATTATCATAACCAATCTGTGTAAAATAGCATGTATTATGTTGCTTTATGTCGAAAAGCATTTGTAATAAAGGAGGAAGTTTATGTTATTGATAAAGAATTTGAAGGTGGCTTTAAAATTATGGCTTTTATTAATTCCTACTATTCTTTTAACTATTTTTTTCATTTACCAGATCAGTTATCAGTCTAAGCGTATCAGTAATGAAGCAAGAGACGTCTATTATGATACGGTTTATAAAAATTCAATGCTGATATTAAATGCAGACCGAGATATATATCAGGCAGAAATGGCAGAAAAGACAATTATCTTGTCAGGAAATACCCTTAATCAGCAGGAGAAAGAGACCTTATTAAATGAGTATATCGAAAACTATGGACAGGTTTCTGACAGAGTAAATGAAGCAATGAATAATCTTGGGGAGAATAAGGAATTATTCACAGAATTTAAGCATAAGAAAACACAATTTACCCTTTCCCAGTTAAACGATGAATTTAATGCAAAATTTAGAACCTGGCTGGCAGCATATGACCCGGCTACCGGAAAAGGAAATATAGATGAAAAAAATGCTCTATTTGAAGAAGCCAGAGAAGAATTAAATCTTATGACAGAGCTTTTGGACGAATACAGCAGCTATATTACTGATGTAACCCAGAAAGACATAGCTGAATATATTTTAATCTTAATCGTAATAATCATTATTGTAATAGCTATCGTCTCCTTGGTTGCCGTATATGTGATTTCCTATTTAAAAAAGAATATCGAGAAGCTGACTAAAGATATGAACACTTTAGCCAATAATGATCTAACATTCGAACCTCATTCAACAGGGAGTAAGGATGAGCTTGGAGTCTTGAGTAAAGCGATTTCGACTCTTGTTTATTCGCTTCGTGAGATTATTACGAAAATGTCTGTGACTTCAGAAAGGTTAGCAGATACTTCAAAAGCGATGCGGACTAATTCCGATGAAGTAACCACTTCAATGCATGAGATTGCCAAAACCATTGGCCAGATAGCAGAGGGTGCTTCGAATCAGGCAGAGGAGGCGCAGCAGCTGGTTCAAGAAATCATTCATCTTGGAACGGCAATAGATAGTAATTCAGACAGTGCCAAAAAATTATCCGCAGCAAGCCAGCAGATCATGCAAGCTAGTAGTACAGGCCTTAGCACAGTCAATCAATTAGAAGAGATTACAATTAACAATCAGGGGGCTTTTGAGTCTATCTTTACAATTATTGAAGCAACTAGTGATAGCGCAGGTAAGATTGGTAACGCAAGCGCAATGATTTCAGATATTGCAAAACGAACAAAGCTTTTGGCACTGAATGCTTCAATTGAGGCTGCAAGTGCAGGAGAAGCCGGTAAAGGCTTTGCAGTAGTAGCGGAAGAAATCAGTAAACTCTCAGAGCAATCCAAAAACTCAACCAATGTAATCGACCAGATGCTTGGGGAACTGAAGGAAAACATTGGGAAAGCTAGTGAACAGAGTAATTTGGTGAAAGAGGCGGTAAAATTACAAAGTACCAGTGTAAATGATACGAAGGAAAAGTATCTTACGATTGTTAATACACTGGAAAAAATTAATAATGAAATAAATTCGCTAGAGGCTGTTTCAAAGAATATGGAGCATAGCCGGGCTAGTGTAGCTGATTTTGGAAGCAACGTTTCCTCCATATCAGAGGAATATGCAGCCAGCACACAGGAGACCTCAGCAACTACGGAAGAGGTTTTAGCAGCAATGACCAATATTCATCAGATAGGCTTAGAAGTAGACGATCTGGTATTAGAGATAAAGGGCTTGATTGATAAATTTATGCTAGCAAAATAATTATAATAGTTATAAACAAAGAGGATATCCCAAATGGTAAAAAGGTTATGTTTTACGAACAATACGCGGAGTAAATTTAGACGAATCCTTCTGTATTTTGTTGTTTAACAAATCGAATTAAGCTTTTAGGACATCCTCTTAATTAAATATAGAGGATCAGATGATTGTGAAACTCATTAACTGTAGGTTTGTATACACGATATATACTATTCCTTCGCATCAACGCTCCCTCGCGCTTAACTTCCGCTCCAGAATAGTATATATTGTGTATACAAATTTGTAGTTAATGAATTCGCAAATTTTCGCTATTTAGCAAGACTTTGATATACTTTTTCGCAATTGCTGCGTATACGGTCTAAATAACTTAGGTCATCCTCCGGGCCTTCCATTGTATAGATGGTTTCAATATCAGCTCCGACCTCGCTCGCAAGTGTCTTTGAGATCTCACTGCTAGCCATTTCTTCTGCGAATATAGTGGTAACCTGCTTCTCCTTACAATAGTCAACAAGCTTAGCAAGCTGCCTGGTACTGGGTTCCCCTTCGGCAAATACATCCTCTACACTATTCTGTGCTAAACCAAAATCCCTACAAAAATAATTAAAGGCTGCATGACCTGTTACAAAATTTTTATTATTCAAAGTGGTAAACTTATCGCTATACTCAGTAAATAATCCTTCAAGCTGTTCAATATATTCACTGGCATTCGTCTGATAGTAATCTTTATTATCAACATCAATCTCACATAGTGCGTCAGCAATATTTTGAACCTCTATGATCGCACCCTGAATACTCAGCCACAGATGCGGATCATATTCCCCATGCTCCTTTATTGCTTCTTCGGTGTTATTAATCGGATCAGCACCATCAGTAGCCGTTACAACAGTTAAAGCTTCATTATCCGCAGCCTTGATGGCATCCTCTACCCACGCTTCCATACCCAGTCCATTATATACAAAGATTTGAGCTTTACTAAGTCTCGCAATATCAGCCGCCTTAGGTTCGAAATCATGAGGCTCCGCCCCGGCAGGTACGATTGTGGATACCTCTATTTTGTCCTTTCCGACTGCTGAAGCAAATTCAGCTAATGCATTGAAGGTTACCGCTATCTGAAGCTTGCTATCGTCTGAAACAGTATCCTGTGAATTGTTTTTACAGGAAGTAAAAAATACAATAGTAGCTGCCGCTAAAATTAATCCAATTATTCTTTTCATTCTCTAAGCCTCCTTGACTCATGCAAATGGTTTGCATTTGCAATATTATAACAAAATGGCATTGCCTGTCAATAGTTTTATGCAAATGATTTGCATTTGCTATTTACAAAATTCATAAAGTGGATTACAATCGACAAAGAGAGAAGCACTTCAACCTCTCGCATTTGCTATAAAATGAAAATTCTCACACCATTTATCATAGAAGTGGAGACAGTTATGGTTAATATTGAACATTTATCCTTCTCTTATACAGGAATGCCACCTTTTGTATTAAATGAGATCAATTTAGAGATTAAGGCGGGAAGCTATGTGTCTATCTTAGGAGATAACGGGAGTGGCAAAACGACACTTATCCGGTTATTACTGGGATTTTTAAAGCCGACAAAGGGAAGCATATCAATCGATACAAGACTGATTGGTTATGTTCCTCAGATAAAGGATTTTACGAACAGTAATTTTCCAATCACTGTATATGAGGTACTCTATTCTTATCTAAGGCTATTAAGGCATAAAGACAAAACGGAGATCACAGAGGCCTTAATGCTTACAGGGATGGAGAAGTATAAGAATTCTCTGATGGGTAATCTTTCAGGCGGGCAGCTGCAGAAAATTATGATATCTCGTGCACTTATGGGTTATCCGGAGCTGCTCATATTAGATGAGCCCTCTACGGGTGTGGATGTCGATAGCCAAAAGGAAATATATGGACTGCTAAAAGAACTATCCAGAAAACAGAAGATTACAATAATCGCAGTGGAACATAATCTGGAGGCAGTTATTTCTAATTCAACGCAGATTTTTCATTTGCAGAACGGGCATGGTCATCTGTGCAGTCCTGATTTGTATAAAGCAGAATATTTAAATAAGTAATAAACAATTGCGAAATTTAGTAATTGTAAGTATTGTATACACAGCATATACTATTCCGGAGCGGAAGTTAAGCTAGAGCGTTGGAGCGAAGGAATAGTATATGCTATGTATAAAACTATATGGTTTCTTTTACAATTGTGTATAAATAAGTTAGAAAGGATTAATTTGTATGCTTCAATATGATTTCATGCAAAATGCGATTATCGTCTCCTTTATGATTTCGATATTATGTCCCTGCATCGGCGTTTTTCTTGTGGTTAGGCGTTACTCCATGATTGGGGATACCTTATCCCATTCTTCTTTGGCGGGAGTTTCTTTAGGGTTATTATTGAAGCAGAATCCTATTCTCGGCGCTTTTGTATTTACCTCTATCTGTGGAGCTCTAATAGAATTTCTTCGAAATTATTTTAAGAAATACACCGATTTAATTTTATCAATAGTATTATCCCTAAGTATAGGGATTGCGATTTCCATCATCAGCTCAGGAAGGCTTAATACTAATGCGGAATCTTATATGTTTGGCAGCATTTTGACTGTAACGAAGTCCGATATGATTACGATTTTTATCTTAAGCATCATATCCATGCTAGTACTAGTATTTCTATATCATCAGCTTCTGTATATCTCCTTTGACGAAGAAGCGGCAAAGATAGCAGGCGTTAAGGTTCGATTGATTAATTATATTTTTTCAATTCTGGTAGCATCTACGATTGCTGCATCGGTAAGAATAGTAGGAGTTCTGGTTTTAAGCTCAATGATTGCCCTTCCGGTTGCAACGGCAATTCAGCTTGAGAAAGGCTTTAGAGCGACTTTAATTGCGTCAGTTATATTCAGTATTATTGATATTCTGACTGGGCTATTTCTTTCGTATTATATAAATGTAGCTCCGGGAGGATTTACAGCAGTAGTGTCCGTTGTTGTCCTTTTGATAGTAATCATCATCAAAAGGGGCCGTTATTTCATCGCGCATAAGATTGGAGGACGTGCTTGATGCAGGATAAAATATTAAAAGAAAATGGATTAAGAATTACGGATAACAGACGTTTGGTACTTGATCTACTGGAAAGCGGACAGGAGCCAATGACTACGGATGAGATTTACTTAGAAGCCAGGAAGAAAAGTGAGCTCAATTTTTCTACGGTATACCGGATATTATCTGTACTTACGGAGAAGAGTATTGTACTCAAAAGCATCAGGGAGGATGGAAAGTATTATTATCAGATTAATAATCATAACCACAGTCACTACCTTATATGCTCGGAGTGTCGTAAGCGCATACCAATCGAAGATTGTCCGTTAAAGGAAATTGGAGAGAAGCTGGTGGAACAGACAGGATTTCATATTACGGGACACAATCTTGAATTTATAGGAGAATGCCCGGAATGTATAGAAAAGAAATGTATCAATAAAAAATAATTATTAACCTGCTTAGGAAAAGGAATTAGAACTTTAATAAGCAGGCTAATGATATTCAAACCTAATGAATAATATTAGTATAAAATTTTAATTTGACAAAACTAAATTGTGATGTTAACATAACAGTGTTATCCAAGGAAGCAAGGAGGTTGGTGATCTTTGAATCCAGAAAACCAGACCAGGGAAAAGCTTTTACAGGCTGCGAAAGATGAATTTATGGAAAAGGGTTATGCAACTGCCTCCTTAAGGAACATCTGTAAGAAAGCAGAAGTAACAACGGGTGCATTATATTTCTTCTTTCAGGATAAGGAAGATTTATTTGGTTCATTGGTAAGGGAGCCTTTAGAGAAGGTATATATGTTGATGAAGGAGCACTACAAAAGCGAGTTTGAAGAGCTTGGTGAACTTAAGGCAGATTTGGAGAAGGATAAGGAAGCAGCACAGCAGGTCGTTGCATATATGTTTCTCCATTATGATGTATTTGTATTACTTCTTATGAAATCACAGGGTTCTAAATATGAAAACTGTATGGATGAATTTGTTGCCATTACTGAACAGCATTATAGAATACTGGCGGATAGGCTTTCGGAGGCTTATCATACGAAAAGGCTGGAAGATGAAATCATCCACTGGATTTCGCATATTCAGATATTCTCCTATGCCTATTTTATCACGCATGGGCTTAATCGGGAAGAAGCCTTAGAGCAGGTGAAAATTATGGTAGAATACCAGATAAGTGGATGGTTTAGTTTTTATAAACAGGGTAAGCCGCAGGATCAATAAATTTATGCCTTGCAGCTTACCCCAAAAAATAATTATAACATAACGGTGTTATGCCGTCTCGACCGGCAAAAAGCACTAAGCGTGCTTTTCGCTCAGTATTTGAATGCCGCATAAGCGGCAGATGTAGGTTGGATCGGCAAATTTGTGCGCTGCTCAAATTCGCAGGTTTTGGCGGCAGAAGGAGGTTAATATGTATCTGGAAGTAAAGGATATGAAAAAGAGTTATGGAGAAGGTGGCAGTTATGTACAGGTTCTAAAAGGTATAACTACAGGAATTGAGAAAGGGCAGATGTGTGTTATCTATGGCCCCAGCGGATCGGGTAAATCCACCTTCCTAAATACGATAGGAGGATTAGACACACTGGATTCTGGTTCAATTAATGTGGATGGCAAAGAAATATGCGGCTTAAAGCAGGAGGCTTTGTCTATGTACAGAAGAGAGAAGCTTGGCTTCATCTTTCAATTTTATAATCTGGTTCCGAATTTAACGGTACGTGAGAATATCTTAGTATGTGAGTATTTGACTAAAGAACCGCTTGATTTGGATGATTTACTTGATAATTTAGGACTGAAGGAGCATCAGAATAAATTTCCTGCCCAGCTATCAGGCGGTCAGCAGCAAAGATGTGCCATTGCAAGAGCCTTAATTAAAAACCCAAAGCTATTGCTATGTGATGAACCGACCGGAGCATTAGATTCAAAGACCTCCAAGGATATACTGATTTTGTTGGAAGAGGTTAATAAAAGATATGGAACGACTATGCTCATCGTCACCCACAATACTGCAATAAAGGATATGGTACATAGAGTGATAAAGATTAAGGATGGACTGATCAGTAAAGATTATACGAATGAAACTATCATACCGGCGAGGGACCTCGAGTGGTAAATTCATTACTGTAATTTTTATGTGCTAAATTATAGCGATTTAATGGAAGGAATAAAATAATATGCTGAGAATATTAAACAGGCGTCTGCTAAGAGAGCTTAAGATGAACTTTATTAGATATTTGGCACTATTTATACTAATCTTACTCGGTATGTATCTGACAATCAGTATTATTGGTGCTGCAGACAGTGTGATAGACAATGTACAAAAGGCAGCTATAGCAAATCAGGTTGAGGATGGTGAATTCTCAGTATTTATTCCGCTTGAAGTAGATAGTATTCAGAAGCTGCGGGGGAAAGGCTTAACGATTGAGGAAGCATTTTATCTGGATTTTTATCAAAAGGATTCATCAATCTTAAGAATCTATAAAAACAGAAAGGAGATTAATCGGATTGAAGTAGAAGAGGGAGCTTTAGCAGTAAAGGTGGATGAGATTGTACTGGAAAAGCTCTATGCAAAAAAGCATGGACTTACTCTGGGAAGCGAATTAACCGTTGCCGGTATAACCTTTAAAGTAACGGGAATTGCTTCTTCACCGGATTATGATTTACCTCTTAAGAATATCACCGATTCTAGTGCACAAAGTAATATCTTTGGTCTTGGCTTTGTAACCGCGGATGCTTATGCTTTGATAAAATCAGAAGGAAAGGCTTCCAAATCGGAAGAATATACTTACAGTTATTTGTTAAATGGGACAATGACCTCTATGGAGCTAAAGGATTATCTGTGTGGATTAGAATTTGATAAAAGCAAGATAACAGATCCTTTTTTCCTTGAATACTTAAATCAATTAGAGAAAACAAAGAATGAGTTTCTTCATGGTAGGACAGATAAACTGGTTAATGATAATTTTACTGTAGATATTGATAATCTGACGCAGTTTATCAAAAAGGAAGATAATCCGAGAATAGAAGCTTCGGTTGATGATGTCCTGATTAACAGAACAGCAGGAATTGTGGCAGGAATTATAGTCATGATTTTATTTACTTATGTAATATCGGTATTCGTTATTCAGGGAATAGAAAGGGAAAGCTCTGTTGTTGGTGCTTTGTACGCCCTTGGGGTTACGAAGCGTCAGCTTGTTAGACATTATCTTAGGCTGCCGGTTGTTCTTACCCTTTTTGCAGGGATAACAGGTACATTACTTGGCTTTAGCCCGATTGGTGCGAAATATCAGATGATGGATGCAATTACTTATTTTTCAACCCCTGCGATTGCGACAATTTACCCCTTATATTTAATCTTATATGGATGTGTTATGCCACCAATTGTAGCAGTCCTGGTTAATTACCTGGTAATCAGTAGAAAGCTATCACAGCCAACCCTAAGGCTACTTCGTAATGAAAAGAAGTATAGTAAAATAACAAATATCGACCTACATAATTTAAAATTCATACCGCGATTTCAAATCAGACAATTCTTACGTGAAATCAGGGCCGGTCTTACTGTGGTATTTGGGATGTTTATTGCCTTATTAATTATGATGATAGGAATCAATTGCTATGTACTCTGTCATAATTTGAGTGTGAATAATAAGAAGGATACTACCTATAATTATATGTATTCTTATAAGTATCCAACCGTGGAAGTTCCTGCCGGAGGGGAAGCCTGCTACATAAAGTCCTTGAAGAGAGAGGTATATGGCTACAATCTTGATGTTACCCTGTTAGGGATTGATAAAGACAATCAGTATTTTCAGTTTAAAGCATCGGAAGGAAAAAATAAGGTGACGATTTCGGATGCACTTGCTACAAAATATGGACTTTCAATCGGTGATAAGCTTGTTCTTAGCGATGAGATTAACGAAAGAGATTATGCCTTTACAATTGATCATATCGTACCTTACTCGATCGGGCTGTATGCTTTTATGGATATAGACAGTATGCGGGAGCTTTTTGGTGAGGAGGGGGATTATTATAATCTGATACTTTCCGATAAGGACATAAAAATCGATAGTGGAAGGCTGTTTGCTACAACCACCAGAGAGGATATCAGTAAAGGGGCGGATGTTTTTATAGATAATCTCATGTCCCTAGTGATCAGTATGATTGCCTCCTCCATTATTATCTTTACTGTAGTGATGTATTTGATGATGAAGGTAATGATGGATCGATCAGCATATCATATATCTCTATTTAAGGTCTTCGGATATAAGAATAAGGAAATCAGGAAGCTTTACTTAAACGGTAATTTTATTCTGGTTGCAGTATCAGCTGTTTTCTGCATTCCGTTAGCCAAAGCAGTGATTGATTATATCTATCCCTATTTTATATCGAATGTAGCCACCGGAATGGATTTAACGTTTACATTAGGGATGTACCTAAGAATCTATATCGGTGTACTGGCTTGCTATTTTGTAATTAATGAAATACTAATTATGAGAGTAAGAAAGCTGATGCCGGCAGAGATTCTGAAAAACAGAGAGTAATCCTCTTTATGAAGCGGAGCAATACTAACCGATCATGCTTTTACTTATGCAATGCACCTAACCTTTCTCGCAGCCGTGATTGTAGCCCTGCTTGCTATGATTGCTTCTCTTACCAAAGGTAAGGTAAGATAAATCCAGCTGTACAATAAACTGTAAGATGAATAAATCAACCGGATGAATCAACCTTTCGGTTGATTTATTTTTTTGTTATCGGGATTATGATGATGACAGCATTAAATCAAATAGAAAGGAAGATATTGTGGATTATTGAAAAGTATAATTCACACTTAGAAGTCTGTGCCTGCGCATTGTCACGCATAAAGCGGGACATTAACCTCGGCACAAACTAAATCAAAAGGAAGGCATGGGCGTTAGTATGAAGGAGATTTTAAAGGTAAGTAATCTCGATAAAAGGTATGGCGAGAAAAAGGTGGTAAATGAAATATCATTTGATGTAAAGAGGGGAGAAATTCTATGCTTTCTTGGGCCAAACGGTGCGGGTAAAAGTACAACAATCAATATCCTCTGCGGAATTTTAGGCTATCATAGCGGTGAGATTAGGTATAACGATAAGAATGTTAAGGAATGTCTTAACGAATTTAAGCAAAAACTCGGAGTTGTCCCACAGGAGCTTGCGATCTATGAGGATTTAAGTGCGGAACAAAATGTACGCTTTTTCGCATCTTTATATGGTCTTAAAGGGAAAGAATTAGCTGAAAAAACAGAGAGTGCCTTAGAATTTGTCGGGCTGACAGACAGAAAAAAGGAGAAAGCCTCCACCTATTCAGGCGGTATGAAACGAAGATTAAATATAGCCTGTGCGATTGCACATGAGCCTGAGCTGCTCATTATGGATGAACCTACAGTTGGAATTGATCCGCAATCCAGGAATCATATCTTATCTTCAATCAAGAAGCTTAGTAAAAATGGGATGACAATATTATATACAACGCATTATATGGAGGAGGTTGAGGAGATATCAACCCGTATCCTGATTATGGATAATGGTAGTATCATTGCAGAAGGCACAAAAGAAAGTCTCAAGGAGGACATTTTTGACGAGAGACAGTTTATTATTGAACTGGAAGAGGCTGCTGATTTAAATACTGATGCCTTTTATAAGGTGGAAGGGGTAAAACGAATTGATAAAAAGGATAAGAACCTTGTAATAACCTCCTTAAAAAACGTTGAAAATCTCGATAAGATAATAGCTATTATTATAGAAAGCAGGAGTAAAATGCTTAATTTATTCTGCAGAACCGCCAGTCTAGAAAATGTTTTCTTAAAATTAACCGGTAAGAGTTTAAGGGATTAGGGAGGGCTTAGAAATGAGAAATCTAATGATAATTACCAAAGAAGATTTTATTAATTTAATCAAAAATCCGATGTGGATTTTCTATGCAACAGTATTCCCAATCCTACTAGTAGTAATTCTTGGCTTCTTAACGAAGGATAGTTATAGCGGTAATATAAATTCCTATGATTATTATGGGATAACCTTAATGATATATACAGCTATATCCAGTGGTATGACTTCGTCAAACGCATTTATGGAGGGGAGAATTAAGAGGCCGAATATGCGTATTATCTATGCTCCTGGGAGTGTGAAGGTGATTTTCCTTTCAAAAATATTAGCCTGTAGCGCATTTTTGGTAATTTTCCATATGTTAGACATGCTGCTTCTTATTGCTATATTTCATATTCATGTTAGTGCTTTACCTCAGATTTTAACTTTATTTATTCTTACCGAGCTGTTATCAAATACGCTAGGCGTTATGCTTTGCTGCATTTTTAAAACGGAAGCAATGTCAAATCAGATACTAAGCATCGTGATTAATTTAATGGCTATCTTTGGAGGCTTATTATTTTCACTAGATGGATATGGAGCTGCAATAAGGAAGATCAGTAGCATATCTCCGGCAAAATGGCTTTCGAGTACCTCCTTTCAGATGATCTATGATCATAATTACAGCTCCTTTATACCTACAGTTTTGCTATTAATTGCAGGTATATTTATTATGCTGGTTATATGTAATATCACCTTTCGAAAGGAGGACTGCATATGTTAAGAATGATGAATAACAATTGGAAACGCCTGATGGCAGATAAAGGATATCTTATACTCTCAGTATTTTTAACGATTTGTGCTGTTTTAGCTGCAATTTTTTTCAATAATAAGTTGGAGGCCAAGAGTAATATAGCAGTCGTTCAAAGTACGGAAGCTGCAGAAATTGCCTCCTCTCCTTATTTTCGAATTACCTATCTTGAGAAAATACCACCTATGTCTTTGCTGATGCAAAACCGTTATGATGCAATTGTAATCAGAAAGGATAATGAAAGCTTTGAAATTAATACTATTAAGAATGATACCATAAAAGAAGAAATAGAGAGATTTTTAAATAATCCCACCGATTATAAATATATGAATCCGAATGTAAGGAAAATCGGAACTAACATAATCGGCTATATGATGATGTTTATTCTCTTGCAGGGGGTATTATATTCAAAATTATTTGCGGAGGATAAGGAAAAGCATATGCTTGAGAGAGTAGCTAGCTCTCCAATTCCCTTTCGATCCTATCTTGCGGGACACGGTAGCTTTATAGGGCTGCTGATTTTTATCCCTTCCTTTTTGGTAGTAGCCGTTGCCAAAATTTTTGGCTTTACGATTGGCTTTTCATTGTTTCATTATGCAATGCTAATTGGAATTATGTCATTTCTTTCTGTGGCCTATGCCCTTTTTCTAAATTCCTTCTTCTGTGTGGCAGATAAGGCTAACATGATCGGTTCCTCGACGGTAATGTTAACAACAATATTAGCAGGAAGCTTTTATTCCTTCAGCAAAGATAAGACGCTATTTAATGACATATTACATGTACTTCCGCAAAAGGATTTTATTAATTTTGCCGATGCTTTAGAAAAAGGAAATATGTCTGCCAAGATAAGTATGCAGCTTTCTTATATTATACTGTTATCCCTTGCTTTATTTGTGGTTGCTGTAATAAAAACCAGAAGGGATTACGTATATAAGTAACATATACATCTGAATAATTGTTGACATCAATTTCTGCTTCGGAATAAAATTATTGAACACAATACCTGCAGTTGATAAGTTTCACAAACACCTACAGAATGTTTTTAGTAAGGAAAACAGATTAAGAATAGCTATAGCTAATACTGTTTTATAAGATAATGATTGCCATGTACTGGTTAAATAGGTAAAATAGAGTATAAATAGAGTGTAAAGGAATGGAGGTGAAATTGTGGAGTATCATGCAATGCCTGTCTTATCTATGAAATTTAAAATCCCCGAACCTAGAAAAAATTATGTTTCCAGAAAAAAGCTGATGGATAAATTGCAGCTAATCCAAAAGAAAAAAGTGACGATAATCAAGGGTGGAGCAGGTAGCGGCAAAACTACGCTGATTTCCGGCTTTATAAAAGAAAATAAGCTTTCTGAAGTAAAATGGATTACACTTGATAATAATATGAATCAAGTATTTATCTTCTGGAAATACATATTAGAGGGCACTAAGGATTATCTTGGGGATTTAAATGAAGATTTTAGGAACTGGTTTGACAGCAATATTCAAAAGGATAACCTGTGGCAAATTTTATCCATGTATATAAATAAAATGTGTCTGGAGAAGGACATAGTACTGATACTAGACGATTTTCAGATTGTAGAGGAGGAATTTTTGATTTCAACCATTGATTTTTTAATTGAAAATCTTCCTGACAATCTTCACCTTGTTCTAATAACAAGAACGTTACCCGGTATAAATCTTGGTACTATTATGATGGAGGATAAGCTCTTATTAATTGATGAGAATGAAATCCGTATGTCGGAAGAGGAAAGCAGGGAGTTTTTACTACATACACTTGCTTTGGAGCACAATGAAGCATTGATACAAGGGCTGATAGGAAATTCCAACGGCTGGGTAGGCGGCTTGCAATTAATGGCTGTTGCCGCAAAGGAACAGAGCCAGACAGTGATCCCTAGTATCAATACAGCAGAGAGAGTAATTGGAGATTATATTTCAAAAGAAATCTATTCATATCTTAGTGAGGATGAAAAGGAGTTTTTGAAAAAAACATCGATTCTAGGATATTTTAATCAGAGGATATGTGAACAGTTTATTTCACAATATGACTTTAATCAGATTATGGGTGCTATTCTGAAAAAGAATCTGTTTGTGGTCAGTCTCGATGAGAAGGAAAAGGTTTACCGATATCATTCAATCTTGAAGGATTATTTGGCAGGCTTATTAGACAAGGACAGAAAGCAGAAGGAAGAACTGCATTGTCTGGCAGCAGATATTTACCATGATTTAGGTGATTTTGACGAATGCCTTTATCATCTTTTTTCTATCAATGCTTACGAAAAAATCATGAAGCTGCTTCTAAAAATGCCTCAGACTTCAACTACCTTTACCTATATGACAAAGGTTCCGATGGAGCAGATTATAAAGAATACTGATTTTGCCTATCAATATTTCTTTAATCATTATGCCAGTATGGAAATGGAGGCCTGTGAAAAGATTTATCACTTCATATTAGAAAATATGACAGAGGATGTAACCTTTGCGGCCTTTAAGCATGCGGATTTGTTCTTTGATTCTAATTGGGAATTTAAAAATCTGGCTGTCATTCCATTAAAGAAGATAGAGGCAATGCCGCTAAACCCAGTAACGAAAGCTTATTTACTGATTAAAGAGGCCTATTTTTTATTTCTGGAGGATCAAAGTGCGGAGGCATATCGCTATCTTGAACTTGCACAAGGATTATATGAGAAAACAGGGAACTTATATATAGAGATGTTTATTCTTGCAGAAAAGGCACAGATTTTAGAGGATGATGGAGAACTGAAAAAGGCTCTACATATCTATAAAAAGATGGAGGAGCTATTAGAGCATTTACCGACAATGAGAGCATGTTACTTAATTGGTATTGCCGGAGTGTATTTAAGAATGCTGGCGCTAGGAAAAGCGAAGGAGGCACTTAATGAGGCGATGGCCTGTGTGAAGGAAAACGCTGTGAATATAAATAGTGCCTATCTTTATACTCTTGCAGAATATCTATATGTTACTGGGGAGCATGAGCAAACAGAGCAGATAATTACAGATTTAGCGAGTAGAGAAGTATATCAGAATATATTTTTTTCTGCCAGACTCTTAAGATACCCGATCTATCGAGGAAAACATAAGGAACTGGCAGTTAAATTTGCTTTGGATTATGAGAAGACAGAAAATATTTTGAAAAATCTGGATACCGAATTGCTATATGCGGGAATCCTTTATGAAAATGGTAATGAAGTGAGAGCCTTCAGTCTGATTGATGAAATAATAGCAAAAGCCAGAAAAACGCAGAATAAGCTTAAAATCGTAGAGGGCGCACTGCTGAAAATCAGATTTTTGTTGAAGCAGGATAATACGATAAGAGAAGTTTTGAATTTATTTATAGAAGCGGTTGCTTATGCATATGAAAATTTGATAGCACTTCCTTTTTGGTTTGAAAGAGAGACGATAAGTCTATTGTTTAACAGCTATCAGATTGAATTAATTAATACAATATCAAAAGAAGAGCAGCAGTTTATACAGAAGTTACTTGAAATAAATGATAAAACAGGCATAGAGCTTGAGAGTAAGAGAAAGTATGATTTGACTGAGCGTGAAATAGAGGTTTTGGAGGAAATGAAGCAGGGGCATTCAAATAAACAGATAGCAGAAAATTTGTGTATTTCTCTTGCAACAGTAAAGTCACATATTATTAATATTTACGGTAAGCTTGGTGTAAATAATAGAGTCGCAGCGATAAATTTATTTGCTCGTTAGTTGTAAATAGTAACAAAGTTTTATATAGAATAAATGTACTTACCTAGAGGGTATCCGAATAGTCTCACTAGCTTAACTGCTACAATATAAACGGAAGGCACTTATTTCGAGATTTATATTGTAGGAAGATAAGATAATGGTACTTTTGGATATCTTCTATTTATATATTATCAGAGGGGCATGACAGATTTTCCCAGTCAAGATTTCAGCAAAAAAATCAATAGAATAATTGTTGACAAAACAAATTAAATTGTATACAATCTAATACATAAAACATTGTATACAATTTAATAGTACAAAATCAAAGATCCAAACAAGGGGGTGCCTTTCAAACGAGATTAGAGACGACAAAAATAGAAATTGATAAATATGACAACAATAGATTAGGAAAGAGGTAGAAAAATGACTATATATGATTATCAAATTAAAGATTCGAAGGGCAATTTGGTAAATATGAATCATTATAAAGGCAAAGTTCTTCTTATCGTTAATACGGCAACCGGATGTGGTTTTACTCCACAATATAAGGGCTTACAGGAGTTATATGAAAGATATCAGAATCAAGGATTTGAGGTTCTTGATTTCCCTTGTAACCAATTCGCTAATCAGGCACCCGGAACAGAGGAAGAGATACAAAGCTTTTGTCAGCTGCGCTATGGGACAACTTTTCCAATGTTCTACAAGATAGATGTAAACGGTAATAATGAAGAACCCCTTTTTACGTTTTTAAAATCGCAGCAAAAAGGAGTGATGAGTAATAAAATCAAATGGAATTTTACAAAATTCTTAGTTGATAGAAAAGGAAGGGTGGTAGAACGCTTTGCTCCCACTACCACACCGGAAAAAATCAATGAAAGAATAAAAGAATTATTATAATAGGAGAGTCTCAGCAGAATGGAGGATTTTATGAGTATTTATGAATTCAAAGTAAAAGGAATGAAAGGTGAGGAGATATCGCTAGACAAGTATAAGAATAAAGTAATACTGATTATTAATTCAGCAACGGAATGTGGCTTCACACCTCAATATGATGAGCTGCAGGAGCTATATGACAAATATGCAGAGAGTGGTTTTGTCGTACTTGATTTTCCTTGTAATCAGTTCTTTAATCAGGCACCGGGAACTGATGACGAGATTAAGAGTTTTTGCGAGACAAGGTATGGGATTACCTTCCCAATATTTTCGAAGATAGATGTGAAGGGTGAGAATGCAGCACCATTATATCAGTATCTAATCAGTAGTATTGGCTTTAAAGGCTTTGATGAGGGTCACCCACTTTATCCGGTACTAAAAAGCATGTATGAAGAGAAACATCCGAATTATGTTAATGAGCCGGATATCAAATGGAACTTTACTAAGTTTTTAATTGATAGAAATGGAAATGTAGCAGAACGCTTTGAACCTACGAAAGATATGAAATATATTGAAGAAAGAATAAAGGAGCTCTTATCATATGAAGTATATCTATAATACAGAAAATACCTGTTCCAGCAATATCGTAGTAGATATAGATGGGAAAACCATATCGAATGTTGAATTTATAGGGGGATGTGTTGGAAACTTAAAAGCGATTTCTAAATTAGTGGAGGGCTTAACGGTTGAGCAGATTGAAGAAAAATGTACGGGTATCACTTGTGGAAGAAGACCAACCTCCTGCGCTGATCAGCTTGCTAAGGCAGTAAGGGCAGCTTACCTAGCAGAAGCAATGTAAGAATGTTTTGCAGTATAGAATAAGTCGAATAAAGGTTGCTATCACGCTCAAATAGTGGTAAATATAATTGTATACAATATATAAGGAGCAAACGCTATGAATAACCATACAAATCCATATGACGTTTTAAGATTAGACAATCAATTATGTTTTCCACTCTATGCATGTTCAAAAGAAATCGTAAGAAGATATAAGCCGTTTCTTGATGAACTCGATTTAACCTATACACAATATATCACGATGATGGTTATGTGGGAGCTCAAAGAGGTAAATGTGAAAACGCTCGGTGAACGGCTTTATCTTGATTCTGGCACCTTAACGCCGGTACTCAAGAAACTGGAGACGAAGGGTTATATTGAAAGAAAACGTTCTAATGAGGATGAAAGAAATCTGTGCATATCCATAACTAAAGAGGGTGAAGAGCTTAAAAAGGATGCGGTAAAGATTCCAGGCAAAGTAAAGCAATGTGTAAATTTAAATCCTGAGGATGCAAAACGGCTATTTCAATTATTGCATAAAATTTTAAAACAGATATAGGTAACAATTAATTACCAAAACTTACAACGTGAAATCCGTAGGATCCTAGTATATAATAAGTGTGTAATATATTTAATAATTTCGTAATAAAATAAAATAGAGGAAGGGTATATTCTCTATCTTCTGTTTACACACGGAGGTTTTATGACTAAGATACATAGGATTGCTTCTTACTTGATGATAGGAACACTCGCATTATCAGGAAGCGATGCGGAAGCATTGGCAAAAGGGATAAAGACAGATCATACTACAATGCAGACCTTGGTAGAACCGATAGCTAATACGGAAATAACAAATGCGGAAGAACCAATTGCCGGTATAATATTAGCCCTCGATGAGATTTATCAAAGTAATTCCACTGCAGTGGCAGAAATAACACAGTATCTTGCTTCTAGTGAAGCATCAACGAATGAAAAGCTGGCTTTTGCACAGGTGACGAATTATGTAAATGTAAGAAGTAAGGCAAGTGAAGCTGCTGATATTATTGGAAAGCTTTATGATAATTCTGCTGCTACAATAATTTCAAAAGAGGATGACTGGTATCAAGTTAAATCCGGCTCGGTGAAAGGTTATGTTAAGGCAGAATTCCTTGTTACAGGTGAGAAAGCAGACAAGCTGGCAGAAAAGCTAGGTAACAGAGTGGCGGAAGTAACAACAACAACTTTGAAGGTCAGAAAGAAGCCCGCTATGGATGAGGAAGTACTTTCTCTTGTTGCAGAGGGAGATAATTTAAAGGTTCTCAAAGAACTTGATGGATGGACAAAGGTAAAATATAGCGCTGATGAAACAGGCTTTATTTCAAATGATTACGTGAAAATCTATACCGTTTATGAGGAAGCAGTATCGATTGAAGAGGAACAGGAGAGATTAGAGGAGGAGGCAGTTGCTGCCAACCAGACATTGGCAGTGTTAAGTCAAGGAAATACTAGTTCAAGATCATCAAATAACTCCTCGGCTGCAAAATCCTCACAAAATAATTATATAGAAGCAGATAGTTCTAATTCATCCTCCATAGGAGGCAGTATTGCATCCTATGCAGTACAGTTTCAAGGTAATCCTTATGTCTGGGGAGGCACTAGTCTTACGAATGGAGCTGATTGCTCAGGCTTTACACAGTCTGTATTTGCACATTTTGGTATTAGTATACCAAGAACCTCCAGAACTCAGGCAACCGGTGGTACAAGGGTTTCATTTGATAATCTCAGACAGGGAGATTTGATTTTCTATACAAGAGGCGGCAGCATAAACCATGTTGCAATTTATATCGGAAGCGGCAGAGTAATCAGTGCCAGCAGTCCTTCGACAGGGATAAGAATTACAAGTTATAACTATAGACAGCCATATAAAGCGGTAAGATATACAAACTAAAATGAAGTAAGGACAGAAAGCTTAAAAGTTCTGTCCTTATTTTTTTGGCTATGCTGCTCATTTTAAAAGGGTGCTGCGTATTTTAATTGCTATATACATAATGAAGGTTAAATTATTTTATTACCAAGAGCTTTTCATTCAATTTATATAATGATATACTTAATTTAATCAGCAATTGAGCATAATATTATCTACAAGTATAAATTACATATCAAAGTAATATGACAGATGATGAAAAGAAGGGCAGGTGGTTAGGTGAGTTGGTTTTATAATTTAAACCCGGTATTACAAGCTTTGGTTGCAACGTTATTTACTTGGTTTGTAACAGCGCTGGGTGCTTCAACCGTATTTATTTTTAAGAATATAAATAAAAAGGTACTTAACGGAATGTTGGGTTTTGCAGCAGGTGTTATGATTGCTGCAAGCTTTTGGTCGTTACTTTCTCCTGCGATTACCATGGCGGAGGAAGCAGGAATGATCGCCTGGGTTCCTGCGGTAATCGGATTTTTAGCAGGTGGAGCCTTTTTGTGGTTAGTGGATATTTTATTACCTCATCTTCACATTGGTGTAGATGAGGAACCGGAGGGTGTAAAAACCGGGTGGAAGCGCAGTATTCTTCTTGTTTTAGCGATTACATTGCATAATATCCCGGAAGGACTGGCGGTAGGTGTTGCTTTTGGTGCTGCAGCATCTAATTTTCCTGTAGCTACCCTGACAGGAGCGGTTGCCCTAGCATTAGGTATAGGACTGCAGAATTTTCCCGAAGGAGCTGCGGTCTCTGTTCCGTTACGCAGAGAAGGCTTAACCCGCTTCAAGAGCTTTATCTATGGGCAGGCCTCGGGAATTGTTGAACCCATAGCCGGAGTGATTGGAGCTTACGCAGTGGTTGCCATGAAACCTATGCTCCCCTATGCATTATCCTTTGCAGCTGGTGCGATGATATATGTGGTTGTAGAAGAATTAATTCCCGAAGCGCAGCAGGAAAAGCAGCACTCCAATATTGGTACAGTCGGAGCTATGCTCGGTTTCGCCATTATGATGCTGCTTGATGTAGCATTAGGTTGATAAGTAACAGAAAAGAATAAATTACTAAAAAATAAAACCGACAGTATTCACTTGTTTTACTTAAGTGTCTGTCGGTTTTAATTTTAGCAATTGCTTTAAAAGTAAGATCTATTTTAACAATTGACATCTTATAATCAGTCCAAACTTAGAATGATCATTTGCAGGATTACTCTTCTGTATCTTTTCCTTTTAAAAACGGAAGGTTAGTAACCTTAGCGAGTATAACTACGATTAAGGTTAAGATAAGAATAACTACAAATATGGAAAACATGCCCTTGCCCATTACTTCTAATGCATACATTACATTTTCACTCATTTTAATCTGCTCCTTTCAGTAGTTAAGCCATTTTATTCAGAATATCACTGACGATATTAATTACGACACCACCGGCAACAACGGAACCAATCTGTCCTGCCACGTTAGCACTGATTGCATGCATTAAAAGGTGGTTCGAAGGATCTTCCTTAAGACCCATTTTCTGAATAACACGAGCTGACATAGGGAATGCAGAGATACCTGCAGCACCAACCATAGGGTTAATCTTCTTCTTTAAGAAGAGATTTAATAACTTAGCAAATAATACACCACCGATAGAGTCAAAGACGAAAGCAAATAATCCCAATCCCATAATCAGAAGAGTATTTATATTTACAAAGTCCTCTGCTTTCATACTGAAAGCAATGGTAATACCAAGCAGTAAGGTAATCAGATTAGCAAGTATATTCTGTGCGGCATCAGATAAACTGCCAAGTACACCACATTCTCTGATTAAGTTACCAAACATTAAGAAACCAACTAAAGCAACGGACTGCGGAGCAATCAGACCTGCTATTATTGTAACTATGATAGGAAATAATATTCTTGTCAGTTTTGTAACAGAAGAGGGATTATACTCCATACGGATCATACGTTCCTTCTTGGTGGTTACAAGCTTAACAGCAAAGGGTTGTACAATCGGAACCAATGCCATATAAGAGTAGGCCGCTACGGCGATAGCCCCTATATATTTAGAGTCCATGATTTGTGATACAAGAATTGAGGTAGGACCGTCTGCGGCACCGATAATACCGATGGATGCAGCATCACTTAATTCAAAGCCTAAAGCTGCTGCGAGTAAAATTGTTATGAAAATACCAAATTGTGCAGCACCTCCAAATAAGAACATCTTAGGGTTAGAAAGTAATGGTCCAAAATCTATCATTGCACCTATTCCGATAAATAATAAGATCGGAAGAGCCTCTGATGTCTCAATTCCCGATTCAAACAACCACTGAATGATACCATGAGTATTCCCCACACCTTCAATCGTTTGATCTAAAACACCTGTTAGTGGTAAGTTTACAAGAATTGCTCCAAAACCCATAGGTAATAGCAGAGAAGGTTCAAAACCCTTTGCGATAGCTAAATAAATTAACAGACCACCAACTGCATACATTACCAACTGCTGCCAAGTAATTGCCATAAGACCTGACAATAAAAAATCCATAATGAAAACCCTCCTAAGCATGATATGCCATTTTACCTGATATTTAGGAAAACGTACAATGAAATGATAAGGCTTGTACATTTTATGTATTGTAAAAACTATCAGCTGCAAAATGACATGTAAATGAAATCCGTTTTATTGTAGCTCATTTTTCCATGGTATGTCAATGCCGATTATAAGATTCTATGGTAAATAATTTTACAAGGCTAAAGATTGTGATTACAGTTTAGTATGAAATATGAAAGAATAATTCATACCTCAAAGTATGTGCCTACGACATCCTGGACACAAACTAATTCAAAGGGCAGGCATATTATGTTAGAGCATGGATATTGTAAGACATATGAAAGTTTTTTACTAGAATGTAGTAAATTTTGAATGTATAAATTCACAATGGTTTATTTAACAAAAATCGACATAGTGTATTGTGCATAATGCATAATAAAATGTAAAAAATAGACATTTAAGTAATTAATATATGTATAAAATAGCATAAATAATTTATGTTCAGGTTTTCTCTTGCACAAAAATGCTAAACGTGATAGTATTTGAAGCAAAGCGGATTTTTTGCTTTAGTATATTGAAAGGGAGATGAGCTATTTGACATTTAATTTATTATTTTTCCAAATTGCTTCTATTATCATTTCTGTTTTGGCATTTGGAGCGGCAATATGGCTTTACCGATGGGTTTCCTCACAACCCTCCTCCAATAAGCGGATCGCCGAGGTTAGTAAGCTAATTCGCAATGGAGCAAACACATTTCTTGCAAAAGAATACAAAACTTTAATACGTTTTTGTACCGTGGCAGCAATTTTAATATTGGTTTTCCTCCCGTCACCTATCTGGAAGGGGGATATTCTGGACAATGTTCTGATGGCTGTTTCTTATCTGTTTGGTACGATATTCTCCGGAATAGCCGGAAAGATTGGTATTAGTATTGCAACAATAGCAAATGTGAAAGCAGCAGAATCAGCAACGAAGGGTATTAAACCCTCCTTCATGTCCGGTTTCCGTGGCGGTGCAGTTATGGGTATGGCAGTCGTTGGCTCCAGTTTACTTGGTGTTACGCTGGTACTTTTGTTAACAGATAATACAACCGCACTCTTAGGCTTCAGCTTTGGTGCCAGCTCTATGGCTCTTTTTGCAAAAGCAGGCGGCGGTATTTTTACAAAGACAGCGGATATCAGCGCTGACTTAGTTGGTAAGGTTGAACTTGGAATCCCCGAGGATGATCCCCGAAATCCTGCTGTTATCGCAGATAATGTAGGTGATAATGTAGGCGACGTGGCAGGTATGGGCGCAGACTTATTCGATTCTAACGTAGCTTCTATGTCGGCTGCACTCGTTATGGCAGCAGCGCTTGATAAAGCTAATCCAAATGCAAACAATGCGACAATGGTATTTTGCTATGCAGCCATTGGTTTATTTGCTTCCATAATTGGTGTATTATCCGCCAGAATGAAGGAAGGCGGTAATCCCACTAGAGCGTTAAACAGTAATACATATGTTACAACAGTTTTATACGGAATTTTAACTGCAGTAGCAACCTGGGCATTTGATTTTGAATGGCGTATTTGGGGTGCCAGTGCGATTGGCCTTGCTGTTGGCGTAATAATTGGTCTGGCAAGTGACTACTTTACAGATGACAGAAGGCCACCGGTACATGCGGTTGCTAAGGCTTGTGAATCCGGCCCTGCATTTACGATATTATCCGGTGTATCCTACGGATTAATGAGTGCCCTGCCTTCGATGATTGGTATCGGAGTTTCTGCTCTTGCAGCGTACAAGCTTTGTTATCCGATTGGAGGAGGCAGCGGTGAGTATGCAATGTTTGGTATCTCCATGGCAGCTGTCGGTATGTTATCAATTGTTGGTATGATTATATCGAACGATGCATATGGGCCAATTGTTGATAATGCGCGAGGTCTTGTAGAGATGGGTAACCTTGGCGATAAAGCACTTGAAATTACAGATTCTCTGGACAGTGCGGGTAATACGGTAAAAGCTGTAACAAAAGGTTTTGCAATCGGAGCTGCAGGTCTTACGGTAATTGCCCTTCTGGGAGCTTTTATGAGTGAGGTTAATACGGCAGCAGTTGATTTAGGGATCGTAGAAGAGGGTATTAAATATATTCAAGGCTTTGACATTATCAATCCTGTTGTTTTCTTCGGACTTTTATTTGGAGCAGCTATTCCGGCATTATTCTCTGCGATGCTTATGCTTGGTGTTGACCGTAACGCACAGCGTATGGTAGCTGAGATCCATCGTCAGTTCAAAGAAATCGTAGGCCTTAAAGAAGGTAAGGAAGGCGTAGTTCCTGAGTATGATAAATGTATTGAGATAGCAACAGATGGTGCCATCAAGGAGCTTATACCGGCAGGATTAATTACCATTATTGCTACACTCTTAGTTGGCTTTATCGGTGGAGTTCAAGCTGTCGGTGGCTTTATAACCGGTAATATTGTCAGCGGTTTGTTATTTGCTTTATTTATGTCTAACTCAGGTGGTTTATGGGATAATACGAAGAAGTATATTGAAGCAGGCAATCATGGCGGAAAGAATTCAGTGGCACATAAGTCCGGTGTTGTAGGTGATACGGTCGGAGATCCTTTTAAGGATACTGCAGGCCCCTCCATCAATACACAGATTACGGTTGTTTCCTTAGTGGCTTCGTTGACTGCAACAATATTTTTATCATTATCCATCTTTGGTTAAATTTTGAGAAACAATTAACATAATAAGTATACGGCATGGAGAAACGAATTATCTTCATGCCGTTATTTATGTAAGAATAATGTTTGATTTTTATGATCAGCTATAAAAGCTTTAAAAAGCTATTCCTTACAATAAATTAAGAAACAAATTTATAGATGTTACGTTATTGTAAATAGGAATCTTATATTGTATAATTTTTGTAGGACATATTTAATTAAATCTTTGAGCTGTAAACTTAAGTAAACTATTGATTTTAAACAGTACACTGTAAGATAAATCCTTGAAACGGAGAAATAATTATGAAGAAACTTCTTTTGGTTGTTATCAGTATTTTTCTTATCACTACTCTTACGGGCTGTAGTATGGCAGGCAATTATTATAAAGAAGGAAAAGAAAGCTTTAAGGATAAAGATTATGAAAAAGCAGCAGAGTACTTCAGTAAAGCAATTGCAAAGAAGCCTGACCGTGCAGATTACTATGTAGATTATGGCTTAGTCCTGATTGCACTTGGTAAGTACGAAGATGCCTTAAAGCAGTTAGAGCATGCTTATATCGATAAGGATATGGCTATCATAAAAGAGAATAATAAAAAAGCTCTTCGGGGAATGGGAATTGCATATTATAATATGAAGCAATATAACAAAGCGTTAGAGGAATTTGAAAAAGCCCTGAAACTGAGTGTATTGCCGAGTCTTAATGTGGATATGCTGTATTATATGGGAAGTTCCTTAAAGGCAATCGGTTCTTATGAGAAAGCAATTAAGGTTTATAATGAAATTCTTTCAAAAAAAGGAAAGAATATTGAAGCCTACGCTGAAAGGGCATATTGTTACCGCAGGCTGGGCCTTTACGAGAAGAGTCTGGCTGATTATGACTATGCCATTTTGTCAGCTTCTGATATATTTGATTATTATTTTGGGAAATATTATTTATTAATTGAGTATGGTAAAGCCGAAGAGGCTAAGGCTGTTCTTGCACAGGCGGCCAAATTAAAGGTCTCTACGGAGGAGGATAAATACAATCTGGCTAAGCTTCATTATTATCAGGGAAATGTGGATGTAGCATCAGCAGAGTTGGAAGAAAGCTTTCAAGCCGGGTTTTACGAGGCCTATTATTATATAGGTGAAATCTATCGAAATAAGAAGGATTATATAAAGGCAACCTATTATTATGAAAAATATATTGCAGCAGGTAAAGTGATTATACCTAATGTTTATAATCAAGCAGCAGTATGTTATATGAAAACAGGTGATTATGAGAAAGCCTTAAAGCTTCTGGAAACAGGAATTGCTTATCAGGATTCGAGTATTATGCAGGCATTACTGAAGAATGAAATTATCGTATATGAATATATGGGTGAATTTAAAACAGCGGAGGAGAAGCTTGCAGATTATCTAGTTAGCTACCCTGAGGATAAGGAAGCGTTAAGGGAAGCGGATTTTGTTGATACCAGAATAATGGATGCAGTAACAACAGAGTAATCATACTGTTTTATACTGAATATGGATATTATCAGAAATTAATATATAGCTGCAAGACTTGTGTCCTTATTATCCTTGACACAGCCTTATATCTGAATAAAATGCAGCGAGAGATTTAAAATATTCGAAGGAATGGAGAAGAAAATGGCACAGATGTATGAGATAAAGGAGCAGGAGGAGCGTTTTGTTCTGGTGGGTGTAGCGGCATCAGACAGTGATGACACAGTCGAGTCCTTAGACGAGCTTGAGGAGCTTGCTGCTACTGCCGGTGCATTAACGGTCGGGAAGATTATTCAGAACAGAGAAAGTGTTCATCCCGGTACTTATATAGGAAAAGGGAAAATAGAAGAAGTAAGAGAGCTGGTAGTAAAGCTGGAAGCAACCGGTGTTGTATGCGACGATGAACTGTCTCCGGCCCAGCTAAAGAATCTGGAAGATGCCTTGCAGATGAAGGTACTGGACCGAACGGTCATCATTCTTGATATATTTGCACGAAGAGCATCTACCAGAGAGGGTAAAATTCAAGTAGAGCTGGCACAGCTTAGATATCGTTCCACACGACTGATCGGGTTACGGAATTCCCTGTCAAGACTAGGAGGCGGTATAGGAACGAGAGGACCCGGCGAAAAGAGACTGGAGATTGACCGTCGATTAATCAGAGAAAGAATTACTATACTGAAGCAGGAGCTTGAGGAGGTTAAGCAAAATAGAGAGATTTCAAGGAGCTTACGTAGTAAAAAGCATATTCCTGTTGTGGCAATTGTAGGGTATACGAATGCAGGAAAATCAACTTTGTTAAACTACCTTACGAGTGCTGGTGTATTAGAGGAGGATAAGCTATTTGCAACGCTTGATCCTACCACAAGAAATTTTGAGCTGGAAAGCGGTCAGCAGATTTTGTTAACCGATACTGTCGGATTTATCAGAAAGCTTCCGCATCATTTGATAGAAGCCTTTAGAAGTACCCTTGAGGAGGCTAAATATTCAGATATCATACTACATGTTGTAGACAGCTCCAACCCTGATGTGGATCGCCAGATGCATATCGTATATGATACCCTGAATAAGCTTGGCATTCAGGATAAAATAATCATTACTGCCTTTAACAAGCAGGATAAACCGGATGCTGACCGAATCATAAAGGATTTTAAGGCGGATTATACAATAAAAATCTCTGCTAAAACCGGAGCAGAGGTTGAGAAGCTTCTCGAGCTAATTGAGAAGGTGCTAAATGAACGGAAAATACTATTGGAAAAAGAATTCTCCTATCAGGATGCAGGTAAAATACAAACAATCAGAAAATATGGCCAGCTGCTTGATGAGGAATACCGTCAGGATGGAATATATGTAAGAGCTTATGTACCAAAGGATATCTATCAAAGCCTGCAATAACTGTAAAAACTTATAAAAGGCTGTTTACAGCTGGTTTGTCGGTAGCAAATGATCTATTATATATAGGTCTTAATTACTAATTTTATATACTAGATATTGTATGCGATAGAAATAAATCACATATATCTAGTATTTTTGTATTGACTATCATGGTGCTTTCTGGTAGTATGGTTATGCGGGGTTATTGCTATGCAGTAGCCATCCAGGAAGTGAAGCGAGATATGGGAAGGGAGTCGGCTACATATGATTAATGTGGTGAAAAGAGATGGACAGGTTGCTGAATTTAACCTAAAGAAAATCAGCGAAGCGATTACGAAGGCTTTTAAAGCAACTAAGAAATTCTATACAGAAGAGATAATCAGTTTATTGGCACTTCGTGTTACTTCTGATTTTCAGGGTAAGATTAAAGATGAAACAATACACGTTGAGGACATTCAAGACAGCGTAGAAAATGTACTGGAGCAAACCGGTTATACAGATGTTGCCAAAGCATATATCTTATACCGTAAAAATAGAGAAAAAATCCGTAACATGAAGTCCACCATACTGGATTACAAGGAGATTGTAAACAGTTATGTACAGGAGGAGGATTGGAGAGTAAAAGAAAATTCAACAGTAACTTACTCCGTGGGCGGCCTTATTTTACATAATTCGGGATCAATAACGGCAAATTACTGGCTGTCAGAAATATATGATGAGGAGATTGCAAACGCTCATCGTAATGCAGATATTCATTTACATGATTTATCGATGCTGACAGGATACTGTGCAGGCTGGTCCTTGAAGCAGCTGATTAAGGAGGGACTTGGCGGAATACCAGGTAAGATTACTTCCTCCCCCGCCAGCCACTTATCAACCCTTTGCAATCAGATGGTTAATTTCCTGGGTATTATGCAGAATGAGTGGGCAGGGGCACAGGCCTTTTCCTCCTTTGATACTTATCTTGCACCTTTTGTTAAAGTTGATAATTTAACCTATAAAGAAGTTAAGCAGTGTATTCAATCCTTTGTTTATGGTGTTAATACACCTAGCCGTTGGGGAACACAGGCACCGTTCTCTAATATTACGCTTGATTGGACAGTGCCGAATGATCTTGCCGAGCTGCCTTGTATCATCGGTGGGAAAGAGGTGGATTTTAAATACAAGGATTGCAAGAATGAGATGGATATGGTGAATAGAGCCTTCATTGAGATTATGATTGAGGGTGATGCGAACGGCAGGGGCTTCCAGTATCCAATCCCTACCTATTCTATTACAAGTGACTTCGATTGGTCTGATACCGAGAATAATCGTTTGCTTTTTGAAATGACTGCAAAATATGGCACGCCGTATTTCTCGAATTACATCAACAGTGATATGGAGCCCAGTGATGTCCGTTCCATGTGCTGCAGGCTTCGTCTGGATTTAAGAGAGCTTCGTAAAAAGACCGGCGGCTTCTTCGGTTCCGGTGAGAGCACAGGCTCGGTGGGTGTTGTTACGATTAATATGCCTCGTATTGCATATTTGGCAGCAAATGAAAAAGAGTTCTTTGAACGCCTTGATCATATGATGGATATCTCAGCCCGTTCCTTGAAGGTTAAGAGAGGTGTTATTACTAAGCTTTTAAATGAAGGCTTATATCCCTATACAAGGCGCTACTTAGGTTCCTTTGAAAGCCACTTCTCTACAATCGGATTGATTGGAATGAATGAAGTAGGATTAAACGCTAAGTGGCTTGGCGGTGATATGACGGATGAAAAGACAAAGGATTTTGCCGTTAAAACCTTAAATCATATGAGAGACCGTCTATCAGATTATCAGGAGCTTTACGGAGATTTATATAATCTTGAGGCTACTCCGGCTGAATCTACGACCTATCGTCTTGCAAAGCATGACAGAAAACGCTGGCCGGATATTAAGACCGCAGGAAAACCGGGAGATACCCCATATTATACGAATAGCTCCCATTTGCCGGTAGGTTATACCGAAGATATTTTTGAGGCTCTTGACATTCAGGATGAATTACAGACCTTATATACCTCAGGTACCGTATTCCATGCTTTCTTAGGCGAGAAGCTTCCAGATTGGGAAGCAGCAGCCAAGTTAGTGAAAACAATCGCAAATAACTATAAGCTGCCATACTATACCTTGTCACCTACCTATTCTGTATGTAAAACGCACGGATACTTAAATGGAGAGCAATTTACCTGTCCTCACTGCAAGGAGAAGGCAGAGGTATACAGCCGTATAACCGGTTATTATCGTCCGGTACAAAATTGGAATGAGGGTAAGACGCAGGAATACAAGAATCGTAAGATTTATAGACCTCAAAAATTCAGGGTAATGCAGGAAGGAAAGGAAGCTTATAAAGAAGCAGCTGCTGAAGCTTCGGTACAGATGGTGGATGGATTATATCTTTTTACAACAAAGACCTGTCCTAACTGCCGCCTGGCAAAGGAATACTTAAAGGAACATGTCTATGCGGTTGTGGATGCTGAAGAAAATCCTGAGTTAGCCAGAGAATTTAGTATCCTGCAGGCACCTACTTTGGTGGAAATCAAAGACGGTAACGTTAAGAAATACGTGAATGCTTCTAATATCAAGCGTTTTACAGAGGAGCAGCTAATTCGTTTATAAAATGACTAATTTAAAACAGAATTTGTGATGTGTTAAATTAGTCATATAAAGAAATTGATTGCACCTATCTCACAAAATAACCGACGAAGAGTATCCGTACAGAGTAAGGAGTGAAATGACCTTTACCTGTACGGATATTTTATTGGGCTATGTATTAGGTCTACGATAAACCAGACAAATTATATGTTGCCTTGGCAGACTCCGTGAGGTACAATTATGAATTAAGGGAAAAGGGAAAAGGGAAAAGGGAAAAGGGAAAAGGGAAAGAAGGACAAACTGTAGTATATGATTTGAAGCTTAAGCCTATTACAAGTGCAGCCATTACATAGTGGGCCAGCGAACAATTCAGAAGTGAGGTAAAGAATGAGTTTAGCGGATAACATTTTTATAGCAATGTGTAAGGATATATTAGAGAATGGGGTCAGTACCGAAGGGGAAAAGGTAAGACCTAAGTGGGAGGATGGTACCTTTGCTTATACCATTAAAAAATTCGGGGTGGTTAACCGTTATGACTTGACGAAGGAATTCCCGGCAATGACATTACGTCGGACTGCATTTAAGAGCTGCATTGACGAACTGTTATGGATATGGCAGAAGAAATCGAATAATATTCATGATTTAAACAGCCACATATGGGATAGCTGGGCAGATGAAAGAGGTTCCATTGGAAAAGCTTACGGCTACCAAATGGGAGTGAAGCATAAGTATAAGGAAGGTGAGATGGATCAGGTTGACCGGGTTATCTATGACTTAAAAAACAATCCGTACAGCAGGCGAATTATGACCAATCTCTATGTCCATCAGGATTTGCAGGAGATGAGGCTCTATCCCTGTGCTTATAGTATGACCTTTAATGTAACCAAGAAAAATAATAGCGATAAATTGACATTAAATGCTATCTTAAATCAACGTTCGAATGATATTCTTGCTGCAAATAATTGGAATGTATGCCAGTATGCTGTACTTGTTCATATGTTAGCTCAAGTATGTGGCTATGAAGTAGGAGAACTGGTGCATGTTATAGCAGATGCACATATCTATGACAGACATATTCCGATTATTAAGGAGCTAATAGAGAGACCGACTTATGATGCTCCGATTTTCATTATGAATCCGGAGGTTAACGATTTTTATCAGTTTAAAGTAGAGGACTTTGAACTGCAAAATTATAAGTTTGGCCCTAAAGTCGAGCATATTCCGGTAGCAGTATAATATATCATCAAAAGACATGATTTTAATTCCACGATAGCATAAGAAAGGTGAAACATTGAATGAATATAATTGTGGCAGTAGATAAAAATTGGGCAATTGGGTATCAGAATCAGCTCCTGGTAAGTATACCGGCAGATATGCGCTTCTTTCGTGATGAGACAATGGGTAAGGTAGTAATCATGGGAAAAAATACGCTGGAGAGCTTTCCGGGTGGCCTTCCCTTAAAGAACAGAGTGAATATTGTGATTGCTTTGGAACAGGATTATAAAGTAAAGGACGCTATCGTAGTAAATAGTATAGAAGACGCTTTAAAAGCAGCAGAGAGCTATCGGTCAGAGGACGTCTATGTAATTGGCGGAGCAAGTATCTACAGGCAGCTGTTACCTTACTGCGATATAGCACATATAACGAAGATAGATTATGCATATCTTGCAGATACTTATTTCCCTGACTTAGATGAAATGCAGGACTGGATCTTAGCAGAGGAGACAGAGGAACAAACCTATTATGATCTTACTTATACCTTCTGCAGATATGAAAGGAAAAATTAATAATACGGAAGGTATTTATAAAATACTTATGAAATCATAAATTTCCGTCAAAAAATACTTGAAAAATTTACATAGTAAGACTAGTATATAGGGTATAAAATTGGATGCAGCCCTCCAATTTGTGAGGAAAGTATTGCGGTAAGAGAAGGAAGGATGAGAATATGTTAAATATTAAAATTGAGATGACGAAAAGCCCAAAGGTATTACCGGGAGCAGATAATCCTTTGAAATTTGGTACTATTTTTACCGATCACATGTTTATTATGAATTATGAGTCGGGAAAAGGGTGGTTTGATCCAAGGATTATACCTTATCAACCGCTCAATTTAGAGCCTTCCGCTATGGTTTTTCATTATGGGCAGGAAATGTTTGAAGGTTTAAAGGCTTATAAGACAGAGGATGGCAGAACCTTATTGTTTCGTCCGAATAAAAACATAGAGAGAGCAAATAAGACAAATCGCAGAATATGTATTCCTGAAATTCCGGAGGAGGATTTTCTACAGGCAATTAAAACAGTAGTAAAAGTAGATGAGGCATGGATACCCACCAAAGAGGGAACCTCACTTTATATCAGACCTTTTATTATAGCAACAGATCCCTTCCTTGGAGTAAGACCTTCTGATCGATATCTATTCATCATCATTTTGTCTCCGGTAGGAGCGTATTATCCGGAAGGCTTAAATCCTGTTAAAATCTGGATAGAAGATGAATATGTACGAGCTGTTAAAGGTGGAATTGGTGAAGCAAAGGTAGGAGCTAATTATGTTGCTTCTTTAAAGTCCCAGGTAAAGGCACATGACGAAGGCTTTTCTCAAGTATTATGGTTAGACGGTGTTCATAGAAAATATATTGAAGAAGTAGGAGCAATGAATATATTCTTCAAAATTAACGGCACTGTAATTACGCCTGAATTAAATGGAAGCATTCTGCCGGGTGTAACCAGAGATTCAGTACTTGCTCTTTGCAGAGAGTGGGGCTTACCAACCGAGGAACGCAAAATTTCTATTGATGAGATTTTTGAGGCTGCACAAACTGGAACTCTTGAAGAGGTATGGGGAACTGGAACCGCAGCAGTTATTTCTCCGGTAGGCATGCTTCGCTGGGAGGAACATATTATGCAAGTAAAAGACGGTGGAATCGGACCTGTAAGCAGACTGCTTTATGATACCATAACAGGAATTCAATTAGGCAGATTAAAGGATGAAAACAACTGGACAGTAGAAGTATAATTTTAAAAGCTGTTTATAAGCAGTGGGAACGATGAAATGAATAACTGAATAACTAAATAATGTATACGGAGGTATTGGATGAATCAGTCATATGCAGAAGCAGGAGTAAAGAGAAGGGATACGATGCTTACTTTAGGACTTCGAGCCCTGATGATATTGGGTTGTGTTTTGGGAGTTCTGCTCATGCTCCTAGGTGGACTTTTTTCAATTGTAGGAGTAGTAATTATTGCAGCAATCGTTTTTCTGTTTCCAAAGCTTAATGTGGATTATGAATATGTCTTTGTAGATGGTCAGATCGATTTTGACCGTATTACAGGTAAGGCAAGACGTAAAACTATACTGCGTATAGATATGGAGCAGGTGGAAATCGTTGCACAGGAGGGTTCCCATGCGCTTGATGGCTATACCTATGTTCAATATGAAAAGAAAGATTTTTCTTCTGGAGATAGAAGTAAAAAGCCTTACATTATCATTGCGAATGTTGAAGACAAGAAATACAAAATCTTTTTTGAACCCACGGAGAAAATGCTTACATTGATGAAGCAGAAGAGTCCGAGAAAGGTTTCACAGATTTAATTTTAACGTCAAATATGCTGGGGATGTCTTATAGGAAGGGACAAAAATCCTTTCTGAAAGGACATCCTCTTTGAATATAAAAATGCTTATAATTTACATTTATTCATGGTTGACAATGCCAGATTTATTCGATATACTTTTAAAAATTCAATTTAAATCTAAAGTAACTTAATAACAAAAAAAGAAAGTGAGGAGATTATCAAAATGGGACAAATAATCGGTGAAGGAATTACCTTTGATGATGTACTGTTAATACCTGCTTATTCGGAATTTACCCCCAATCAAGTTGACTTAACAACGAACCTGACAAAAACTATTAAGCTGAATATCCCGTTAATGAGTGCCGGAATGGATACTGTAACAGAGAACCGTATGGCAATCGCAATGGCAAGACAGGGAGGCATCGGTGTTATTCATAAAAATATGTCAATTGAGGAACAGGCTGAAGAGGTAGATAAAGTAAAACGTTCAGAGAATGGTGTAATCACCGATCCATTTTATTTATCTCCGGAACACACCTTACAGGATGCCAATGAATTAATGGCGAAATACAGAATATCCGGAGTGCCGATTGTAGTAAACGGCAAGAAATTAGTAGGAATTATAACAAATCGTGATTTAAAATTCGAGACAGACTTTTCTAAGAAAATAAAAGAATCTATGACTTCTGAAGGACTGGTTACTGCTAAAGAAGATATCACCTTGGAGGAAGCGAAAAAAATTCTTGCAGCTGCAAGAAAGGAGAAGCTTCCGTTAGTAGATAGTGAAGGTAATCTGAAGGGTTTGATTACCATAAAGGATATTGAAAAACAAATTAAATATCCTCTGTCGGCAAAGGACTCCCAGGGCCGTCTTTTATGTGCGGCAGCAGTCGGCGTTACAAACAATGTCATGGACCGTGTTGATGCGCTGGTGAAAGCAAAGGTTGATGCAATTGTAATTGATTCAGCACATGGTCATTCAGCAAATATATTCAGGGTAATCAAAATGATTCGGGATGCCTACAAGGAGGTTCAGATTATCGCTGGTAATGTTGCTACCGGAGAGGGAACCTACGATTTAATCAAAGCAGGGGTGGATGCGGTGAAGGTTGGAATCGGACCCGGTTCTATCTGTACTACGAGAGTGGTAGCAGGTATCGGCGTTCCCCAAATTACTGCAATCATGAATTCCTATGAAGTAGCAAAACAGTATGGAATTCCGATTATCGGTGATGGTGGTATCAAATATTCGGGAGATATTACGAAAGCCTTGGCAGCAGGTGCTAATGTATGCATGATGGGCAGCATATTTGCTGGCTGCGATGAAAGCCCCGGAACCTTTGAGCTTTTCCAGGGAAGAAAATACAAGGTATATCGCGGAATGGGATCAATTGCGGCAATGGAAAACGGAAGCAAAGACCGATATTTTCAGGCAGATGCCAAGAAGCTTGTTCCAGAAGGTGTGGAAGGCCGTGTTGCCTATAAGGGAACGGTCGAAGATACGGTATTCCAGTTAATCGGTGGCATAAGATCCGGTATTGGATATTGTGGAGCGAAGAACATTGTAAGTCTTCAGGAGAATGGTAAATTTGTGAAAATATCTGCAGCTTCCTTAAAAGAAAGCCATCCTCATGATATCCATATTACGAAAGAAGCTCCGAATTATAGTGTGGAAGAGTAAAATTAAGTATTACCGAATAAATTTTAAGGAATATTTTCGAATATCTTAATAAAATTAGATTCATATTCATATAATAATTGTGCTAATATAAGGCAGGAATTTTCAATAAAATGAAGATTAACCTGCCTATTATTAGTTATATTAAATATAAGCAATAAAAGTACAAAGTGTTATAAATGGTTAAATTTATGATTTAAGAATGTGATAGGTGATAAAATGGCCAGAAAACTAACCAAGGAAGAGTGGCGCAGAAAGAAGCGTAGAAAGAGAGTATTATTAAGAATATTTACATTGGTATTGCTTTGCGCAATTATTACAATACCTTTATATGTTATATATAATATCTACTCGGAGCAATTTGGGGGAAACAAAGTCATAGAGGAAACAATCATTCATCCATTATCAAACGGTGAAAAAATTAAATTAGAGTACCTTACTCCGAATCCGTATTCCAGGCCTCAGAAAAAGCTTAAGAAAATAAAGGGAGTTGTAATACACTATACTGCAAATCCAGGTACAACCGCTCAAAATAACCGCAGTTATTTTGAAGGGCTTGCAAATAGCAAAGCGACAAGTGTCAGCAGTCATTTTGTAATCGGATTAGAGGGTGAAGTGATCCAATGTATTCCGCTAACCGAAATCGCCTACGCCTCTAACAACAGAAATGATGATACCGTAGCAATAGAGTGCTGCCATCCGGATAAGACGGGTAAGTTTAATAAATCAACCTATCAGTCACTGGTGTGTCTTGCAGCAAGCCTCTGCATCGAATATGACTTAGAAAGGGAGGACATTATCCGCCATTATGATATAACCGGCAAGCTTTGTCCCCTGTATTATGTGGAACATAAGGATGCATGGGAAGCCTTTCGAGATGATGTGATGAAGGAAGTAACTAAGCTTAAATCTGAACAAGTAGAAACAAAATAGACTTACTCAGATAATAAAGAGGATATCTTTAAAAGTTTTTCTTATCTACCTACAGTATTGGAATCATTATATTCCAAGTGTATATGATAGGTAAGAGTTACTTTGAAGATATCCTCATTTTATTGCTAGACTTAATTAGTTTTCGCTGCCAGCAATCTGTACTTTAATAATATTCGTAGTACCAGACATGCCTAAAGGTACTCCTGCTGTTAATACAGCTAATTCACCGTTCTCTAGATAACCGGCGTCTTCGACAGCTTGTATAGCATGATCAAATAACTCAAAGGTATCATGCTCTACCTGCATTAATAAAGGAGTAACACCCCATGCCAAATTTAATTGCCTGAAGACGATAGGATCGGTGGTACAGCCAAGTATCTGGCAGTCAGGACGATAACGCGATATAATTCTGGCGGTTTTGCCTGAAGTAGTTACGGTAATAATCATCTTTGCATTCAAATCATGAGCAGTAGTTACTGTTGCGCGGGATATTGCATCGGTGATATCAGGATGCTGGCAAACCTCCTGTATTCTGAAGCGTTTTTTATAGTCAATATCCGCTTCAGCGCGAAGTGTGATTTTTACCATAGTTTTCAGGGCTTCCACAGGATAGCTTCCTGCAGCGGTCTCTCCGGATAGCATAATAGCACTGGTACCATCATAAATAGCATTTGCAACATCTGTCGTCTCGGCTCTTGTCGGCCTTGGATTTTTAATCATGGAATCTAGCATTTGCGTTGCTGTGATAACCTGTTTGGAGCTATTATATACTTTTTTAATGATCATCTTTTGAATGACAGGCACCTCTTCATAAGGTATTTCTACTCCCATGTCACCGCGAGCAATCATAATTCCATCAGCAGCCTTTATAATCTCATCAATATTTTCAACACCCTGGTAATTCTCTATTTTAGCTATGATTTTTGTTTTAGAATTATGCTTGTTAAGCATTTTGCGGATTTCCTTGACATCCTCGGCGGTCCTTACGAAGGAAGCTGCTATGAAATCGTATTTATGATTGATGGCAAACAGGATATCCTCACGATCCTTATCACTAATAAAAGGCATGGTTAGCGAAACGCCAGGAACATTAACCCCCTTTTTATTAGATATGATACCGTTATTTTTAACCTCACAGATGATATCCGTATCATTGATACCGGTTACTGTCATTTCGACTAAACCATCGTCTATTAATACCGTATTCCCTATTTCAATATCATAAATCAAATTAGGGTAAGTGATAGAAACCTGTGTTTCATCACCCTCAATATCTCTTGAAGTTAAAGTAAAGGTTTGACCTTCCTTCAGATGAATCTTTTTATTATCCTGAAAAGAACCGATCCGAATCTCAGGACCCTTTGTATCCAAAAGAGTAGCAACAGGAATGCCAAGCTCTTCACGATATTTTTCTATTTTTTGAAGTCTTCCTAAATGCTCTTCGTGATCTGCATGGGAAAAGTTAAAACGGGCAACATCCATACCGGATTTAATTAACTCCTTTAATACAGTATCATTATCTGTTGATGGACCTAGTGTACATATAATCTTTGTTTTTCTCATTATTACCTCCATAATTACACAGTTTTTAGATAATTGCGAAACTCATTAACGGTAAGTATTGTATACAATTAATAAAACTATATAGTTTCGCAATAACCTATACAAAGTTTTACAATACCTTATTAAGACTAAAGCGCCCAAAAAGATATATTCACCATTAGTTTTGAGACTCTGATCAATCCTATATGCTTAATAAAAAATTATTATAAAAATTGATATTAATTTTAACACACCAATCATAACATAAAGATTAAACAAATCAATATTACAATAGTTACAATTTCAGACCCCTGTTTTTACGATATTTTATATGGATATTCTTCCTTTTTACGATATATATAGTTAAAAAGGCAATACTGAACAGAATAACAATTAAAATGATCAGGATTGCACAATGCATAAAAAAGGTATCCGGTAAAATTGTTATGACAGGATCGGTAGCGGGATCAAAAAGCCAATCATTATTATTAAAGAATAATTTGTGAAATAGGATAAAGGTTTTATCGAAATTTATACCCATGAACAGTCCTAAAAGAAGAGGCAAAACAATAGCAGTAATTGCAGAAACCAGTAGATAACTGATTTCCTTTCTTCTTGACTTATATATGATTATAATCACACCAAGAATTAATGTAACTGCTCCTAATATATAAAAGCTTGTGAATATGTTTTTTACTTCTTCAAAGTGACTGAGACCACTTTCGGAGGCAGCTAAAGATGGAAACTGTAACTCACCTTTATAAAAAGGTGAGGAATAATCAATTAGGGCATTATAATTTTCTAAAATCACATCCTTTTGAATACCGGAATCAGCCTCTATATTCAGCGCGTCGATATCCATATAATAAAGCGGCCTGAAATTAACTGTTATCACAACGGCAATCGATATAAATAATAAGGTAAATATTATTCCGATTAATAAATCAGTTATTTTAAAATGTTTCATAATTTATCTCATTTCTGCGCTGCTTCAGGGTTCGCATTGCGAGGCTTTTCGTATATCAAGTTTGAGGTTGCAGCGCGGACACAAACTTATTAAGCAAAAGCTTCGTATTATCAAAATTTTTTTACATAAAGCATCAAACGCATTATAGTATAATTTGCAAACGAATGCAATATTATTTGACCTGACTTTATTATATATTAGAAATATCAATAAGATACATTAGAATTTATCAATTGAAATCATTTATCCCTTAGTGTAGTATTTTCTTTATGAAATAAATAGATCAGAAACTACTACTAATCACTGTAAAATAAATGAAATTTATATATTACAAGAAAGAAAAGGAGAGAAAGCATGAGAACATTAATCAGCGTATCGGATAAAACAGGAATTGTTGAATTTGCCAAAGAATTAGTGGATTTGGGGATTGAGATTATATCAACCGGAGGTACTTATGGCAAATTAAAGGAGGCAGAGGTTCCTGCTATAGAAATTTCGGAACTAACTGGATTTCCGGAATGTCTTGATGGTCGTGTGAAGACACTTCATCCCGCAGTACATGCAGGCTTGCTTGCTATGAGAAGTAATCCTTCTCATATGAAACAGCTGGCTGATTTGAATATTGATACGATTGATATTGTTGTCGTAAATTTGTATCCTTTTAAAGCTACGATTTTAAAAGATAATGTAACCAGGGCTGAGGCGGTGGAAAATATTGATATAGGAGGACCGACCATGCTTCGTTCTGCAGCAAAGAATTATCAGGATGTAGCTGTCGTTGTTGATCCGAGAGATTATGATAAGGTTCTGACGGAACTGAAAGAAAATAAAACGGTATCACTAGACACTAAATTTTACCTGATGCAGAAGGTTTTCATTCATACTTCCTCCTATGATACCATGATTGCAGATTATTTAAAGAAACAGAGAAATGATAAGGAGCTTCCGGAGACGCTTACGATGACCTTCGAAAAGGTTCAGGATATGAGGTATGGTGAAAATCCTCACCAATCAGCAGCTTTTTATCGTGAAATCGGTAAGAAGAAGGGCTCTATCACCGATGCGGTTCAATTACACGGTAAGGAATTGTCCTTTAATAATATTAATGATACCAATGGGGCCTTGGAGCTTTTAAAAGAATTTACAGAGCCTACAGTAGTTGCCTGCAAGCATGGTAATCCTTGTGGTGTAGGAAGTGCCGACAATATCTATGATGCTTGGGTAAAGGCCTTTAATGCTGATAAAACTTCTATTTTCGGAGGAATTGTTGTAATTAACCGTGAGGTTACAAAAGAAATGGCACAGGAAATGAAAGAGATATTCCTTGAAGTAGTTGTTGCACCCTCTTATGAGAAGGAGGCATTGGAGCTATTAACGATTAAGAAAAACATCAGACTTCTACAGCTTGCAGATATCGAAGTGCCACAGGATGAAACTGCATATGATTTAAAGAAGGTTAACGGTGGTTTGATTATTCAGACGATAGACAGTAAGATCTATCAGGAAGAAGACTTAAAGGTAGTAACAGACCGGACTCCTTCTGAGAAGGAAATGGAAGATTTGAAATTTGCATGGCGTGTAGTGAAATTTGTTAAGTCCAATGGTATTGCACTAGCAAAGGATAAGCAGTCCATCGGTATCGGACCCGGACAGGTGAACCGTATCTGGGCTACCAAGCAATCAATCGAGCATGCCAATGAATTAATAGGTGAGGAGATTACACAGGGAGCGGTATTAGCATCGGATGCATTCTTTCCCTTTGATGACTGTGTTGAAGCAGCGCATCAGGCAGGAATAACAGCAATCATTCAACCAGGTGGAGCAGCAAGAGACGAGGACTCCATAAAAAAATGCAATGAATACGGAATTGCTATGGTATTTACCGGTATGAGACATTTCAAACACTAGGAAGTTATACACTTTAACTAATATACACTTAAATATAAGATAGAATAGGTAGGCAAGGATATTCGAAGAAGATAATTTTTGGACAGGATATATCATATTGATAATTTATATGGATTAATCAGATAATTTCATTAAATAACTAAAAAGTCTGCTCCGGTAACAAAAGAACCTGGAGCAGACTTTTTATTATATGTAACAGTTTTCAACAACTACTAAAATATGTTTCTATATAATAAAAATTACTTTAAGTTGTTGTGATTAAAATCTTGATACATTCGCAGCCTGAGGTCCTTTTTCACCCTTAACTACGTCAAACTGTACTTTTTCTCCCTCTTCAAGAACTTTAAAACCATCCATCATGAGAGCTGAAAAATGTACAAATACATCATTTCCTTCTTCATCAGAAATAAATCCAAACCCCTTTTTTGCATTAAACCATTTCACTGTACCTGTCTTCATAAAAGCCTCCTAAAACATATTGATGATTAATTGCATTACTGCCATTAGTAATGATAGTCTAAATTTAACATAAATTTAATAAAATGTCAAACTTCTTTTGTGATATTTTGTTATATTAACATTCAATTATAGGATTAACTGGGTTATATTTTATGAATAATATAAAAAATGAGTATAAGTTAACTGCATATCAAAATATTTTAAGTAATGTCATACAATACTATGAAAGATGGAAAATACTAGCTTCGTAAATGACAAACTGATATTTTTATGATATTATGAATAAGCATATACTATAAATAACTATACTTATAATGAATAAAATTTAGACATTACCAGCGGGCCTAAAGCCTTATATACGAGGCCTGAAACAATTTAATTCAAAGAGCCGGCTGATTAAATTAGTATGGAGGTTAACTACATGAAATTTGAAATTCCTTCCTCATATGAATTTCTGCTTGAGGAAAAGCTTGAAGATGTTAATGGAATAGGTAAACTATTGATGCATAAAAAGACCGGTGCAAGGGTCGCTATCGTAGCAAATGATGATAATAATAAAGTCTTCTCCATTGGCTTTCGTACGCCGCCGGCTAACAGTACCGGAGTAGCACATATTATTGAGCATTCGGTTTTATGCGGTTCTAAGAACTTCCCAGCAAAGGATCCCTTTGTAGAATTGGCAAAGGGTTCCTTAAATACCTTTTTAAATGCGATGACCTATCCGGATAAAACCGTATATCCTGTAGCCAGCATTAATGATCAGGATTTTAAAAATTTAATGCATGTCTATATGGATGCAGTATTATACCCTAATATCTATAAACGTAAAGAAATATTCGAGCAGGAGGGCTGGCATTATGATCTGGAGGATGAAAATGCCGAGCTAAAGATCAATGGTGTAGTATATAATGAGATGAAGGGGGCTTTCTCTTCTCCTGAATCTATGTTATACCGCATGATTCAGAATTCCCTGTTCCCAGATACGGCTTATGGCGTAGAATCCGGTGGTGACCCGGACTTTATATCTGATCTTTCCTATGAAGAATTTATTGAATTTCATAAGACCTATTACCACCCGTCTAACAGTTATATTTATTTATATGGTGATATGGATTTTGAAGAGCGTCTGAATTGGCTAGATAAGGAGTATTTAAATCAATATAGCCGCTTGAATGTTGCATCGGAAGTGAAGCTGCAAAAAAGCTTTGCTTCAATGAGGGAGATAGAAGCATACTATTCATTAAGCGAGGATGAGACGGCTAAGGATAATACTTATATCAGTATAAATACGGTTGTTGGTAATTCACTTGATAAAGAATTGGCTTTGACCTTTCAGATACTGGATTATGTACTCTTGCAGGCGCCAGGGGCACCTGTAAAACAAGCACTTTTAGATGCTGAAATAGGAAAAGATATACTGGGCGGCTATGAGGATGAAATATTACAGCCTACTTTTACGATTATAGCAAAGAATTCCGAATCGGATAAGAAAGAACAGATGATAGGAATTGTCCGTGATGTACTGACAAAGCTTGTATCGCAGGGACTGGATGAAAAATCACTCCGGGCAGCCATTAATTTCTATGAGTTTAAATATCGTGAGGCAGATTATGGTCAGTTTCCGAAAGGGCTGCTTTATGGGCTTCGTGCCATGAGCTCCTGGCTGCATGATGACAAAAAGCCGTTTCTGCATTTAAAGGATTCAGCAGGTTATGCATTTTTAAAGGATAAGATCGGAACCGGTTACTATGAGAAATGCGTCAAGGAATATCTGCTTAATAATACGCATTGCTCGGTTGTCTTACTAAAGCCCAAGCTTGGACTAAACAATGAAAAAGAAGAGATATTAAAGAATAAACTGGCTTCCTTTAAAATGACATTATCAAAAGAGGAAATGAAAGAGATAATGGAAGAGTCTGTACGTCTTCGTAAATTTCAGGAGACACCTTCTACAAAGGAGGAGCTTGAAAGTATTCCACTTTTAACTCGTGCAGATATTGATAAGAAGATACGCCCGCTTTATAATGAGGAGCATAGGATTGATGGAGTAAAGGTAATCCATCATAATGTATATACCAATAAAATTGCTTACCTTCGCCTATTGTTTAATATAAAAGAGGTACCAAAGGAGCTGCTTCCTTATACCTCATTACTTTCCTTTGTGCTTGGCTATATTGACACGGACAACTACAGCTATTTGGATTTATCGAATGAGATACACATTCATACTGGCGGGATATTTACCAATGTGATCAGTTTTTCTGTAAAAGGAAATTCTGAAAGCTTCTATCCGGTATTTGAATTTAACGCGAAGGTCTTGTATGATAAGCTGTCAGAATCCTTCCGACTAGTAGAAGAAATGTTATGTTGCACCAAATTTGAGGATACAAAGAGATTAAAGGAAATAGTTGATGAGATCAAATCAAAGCTACAGATGCATTTTAACTCCTCTGGTCATAGTGCAGCAGTAGACCGCGCTATGTCTTATTATTCAGTTCATGGCTTATTTAAGGAAACTACAACAGGCATAGCTTTCTACAAGTTTATTGAGGAGCTTGCCGATAATTTTGCCGCACAGGCAAATACGGTAATTGCTAAACTAAAAGAATTGACAAAGATGATCTTTACAAAAAGTAATCTAATAATTAGTATTACAGCGGATGAGGAAGGCTTTAAACGCTTTGAGGAGAAGCTTCCTGCCTTTAACGCAAAGCTTATTGGAACAGTAGACAGTAAGCTATATGAAGCATATGATACGTCTGCCTTAAAACCTGTATGTCTAAACGAAGGCTTCAAAACAGCAATGCAGGTACAATATGTTGCCAGAGCAGGTAATTTTATGAAGGCAGGCTATCCATATACCGGCGCCTTAAAGGTTCTAAAGACAATTTTAAGCTATGATTATCTATGGATTAATGTTCGTGTCAAGGGCGGCGCTTACGGCTGTATGTGTGGTTTTTCAGGAGTAGATGGTGATGCTTATTTTACTTCCTACCGTGATCCGAATTTGAGAGAGACAAATGAAATCTATGAAAAGATAGCAGAATATGTGAAGAATTTTACTGCAGAGGAGAGAGATATTACAAAATATATCATTGGTACCTTTAGTACCTTAGATGCACCGCTTACTCCTCAGACAACAGGAAAAAGATCCTTGAGTATGTACCTGGCAGGTATCTCAGAGGCAGATCTTCAGAAGGAACGGGATGAGGTATTGAAGGTCACGAATGAAGATATCAGAGCACTGCATAATTTAATCCGTTCCATCCTAGACGCAGGTAACATCTGCGTAATCGGAAATGAAAGTAAAATCACGGAAAACAGAGATATGTTTAAAGAAATAAAGAGCCTGATGAAATAGGAAATATACATTACTTTAAGAAGACTAATGGAAAGGTACAGGTACAAAATGAAGGATTCAAACTATAAATCGGGGTTTGTTACAATCATCGGCAGACCGAATGTAGGAAAATCTACCCTGATGAATCAGCTGATCGGACAGAAAATTGCAATTACCTCGAATAAGCCGCAGACGACCCGTAACAGGATACAGACAGTATATACGGACGAGAGAGGCCAGATTATCTTTTTAGATACTCCTGGTATACACAAAGCGAAAAATAAGTTGGGAGAGTATATGGTTAATATTGCCGAACGTACCATGAGTGAAGTGGACTTGGTGCTTTGGCTGGTAGAACCGACTACTTTTATCGGAGCGGGAGAGCAGCATATAGCAGAACAGCTGAAAAAGGTTAAAACACCGATTATCCTGGTAATCAATAAAATTGATACAGTGAAAAAGGATGAAATACTGACCTTTATGGCTGCTTATAAGGATATCCTTAGTTTTGCAGAAATCATTCCGGTTTCTGCACTAAAGGGTGAGAATACCAGAGTTTTATTAGAACAAATCTATAAATATATACCGGAAGGCCCACAGTATTACGATGAAGATACAGTTACGGACCAACCCGAGAGGCAGATTGTTGCAGAACTAATTCGTGAAAAAGCATTGAAGCTATTGGATGATGAAATCCCACATGGTATAGCAGTAAGCATTGAGCGGATGAAGGAAAGAACAGAGAGTAACGGTAATAGCAGCGGTATGATTGACATTGATGCTACTATTGTATGCGAAAGAGATTCTCACAAAGGTATCATTATAGGAAAAGGCGGCAGCATGCTAAAGCAAATCGGATCCCATGCCCGCAAAGAAATTGAAAGCCTTCTAGACTGCCGAGTAAACCTACAATTATGGGTTAAAGTGAAGAAGGACTGGAGAGACAGTGATTTCCTGATGAAGAACTTTGGATATAATAAGAACGAGTAAGGAAGAGAATAAACTCAAGGATAAAAATAAAATTTTAACTGGGATATTCTGACCAGTTTAATGAGTAACAAAATGGGAAACCTAATGATATAACAGACGATGTTAAATACAAAACATAAGTCATGGTTAGGGGGCTCATTTATGAAGAATTATGATTATTGGAAAAGTTTTATTAATACGGGAAAGATTGATGATTACTTACATTATATTGCATGTGCGAAGGAAGATGATTCGGATGAGGCAGCCCAGACGGGTGAATATGCCATGTATAACAGGTATGGTTCAGCACAAGATCTAAAGGTATCGTCACGAAGCATGAATACTTCTGCACAGGGTACGAATATTTCCAGAAAGAGCATGGAAAGGGATAAAGAAGGTGGGTTTATTGCCGGCATCAACTAGTGTGACCGGGATGGTTTTATCGGCCATGCCGGTTGGAGATTATGACAAACGGCTTGTTATTTTAACGAAAGAGATTGGAAAAATATCAGCATTTGCCAAAGGCGCCAGAAGACCTAATAGCGCCTTATTGGCATGCAGTCAGCCGTTTTCCTTCGGCGAATTTACTTTATATTCAGGAAGCTCTTCCTATACAATAATGTCTGCTGCGATATCTAATTACTTTGGCGAATTGAGGGAGGATTTTAACAGCTTATGTTATGGCTTTTATTTTTGTGAGTTTGCTGACTATTTGACGAAAGAAAACAACGATGAGAAGAATATATTAAAACTATTATATCAGACCCTTAGAGTTCTTAGTAAGAAGATAATTAATGAACAGCTGATCCGGGTAATATTTGAACTGAAAATAATGTCTCTGAACGGTGAGACTCCTCAGACTTTTGAATGTGTAAAATGCCATAAAAACCCAAATGGTAATAGTACAATTACAGGAGAGTATTCTGATCGTTATTATTTTAGTGCCGTAAGCGGTGGGATATTATGTGACAGCTGCAGAGGATATGATAAAAATGCAATCCGTATCAATACTTCAACCTTATATACAATGCAATACATAATATCTAAGGAAATTGAAAAACTATATTCCTTTACCGTATCTCAGGAGGTATTAAATGAATTGAAGCTATGTATTAATCGTTATTTAGAATGCTATATAGATCATGAATTTAAATCTCTGGAAATGATAGGAGGAATATAATTTTAGAAAAACTGTTGAAATTATTGGATAATAAGGTTAAAATGATATGAACCCAAATCTGACGGAGGGATTTTATGAAAAGGTTGGTTTATTATACGATTGCACTGCTTCTAATACTAGGTGTAGCCGGTTGTTCAAAGGGAAATAAAAAGATAGATGTTAACGAAGTAACAGAAAGTACACTTCTCGCAAAGACAAATGGGGAAATACAGGTTGCAACTGTAGAGGATTTCGATAAAGAATATTATAGCTTAAGTGAGCTTCAGGATTATGTTGATGATCAGATTGAAGCTTATAATGATAAAACAGGAGATAAGAAAATAAAAGTAGATTCCGTTCAATTAGTAAATAATAAAGCAGTTATGCTTTTGAATTATTCAGGAATGGATCAATATACCGCCTTCAATGAAGTAACAGCAGCTTATTTTAACGGAGGGGTAAAGGATTTATCACTCACTTTACCGGCAACCTTGGTGAATTCTAAGAATGAAGCTCTTGCCAGTACGAAGGAAATAATACAGAATAATAAATATAAAGTATTAATATTAAATGAGCCCTATCATATTGTAGTAGATGGTAAAGTGAAATTCTATTCTGACAATGCAAAGCTGATTGATGAAAATGAGGTACAGGGTTCGAAGGAAGGAATGACAGTAGTTGTTTTTAAGCCTTGATTATTAATGAAGTTGTAATTCTTCTAACTAATATAGTGAAACAGGAAAAGGCTGGTAACTGAAGTTTATCGCATAAGACTCAGTGAAGTTATATAATCACACCTAAAGTGATAGTGAGGGTATAAGGCGAGGCTTTTTGAATAGATAGCAAATTTACAAATATTTTAGAGTGATGTGAGGATGAATTATGGAAAAGACGATGGAAAAAATTGTAGCATTAGCAAAAGCAAGAGGTTTTGTGTATCCGGGCTCCGAGATATATGGTGGTCTTGCTAATACCTGGGATTATGGTAATCTTGGTGTTGAATTAAAAAATAATGTGAAAAAAGCTTGGTGGTTAAAGTTCATTCAGGAAAATCCTTATAATGTAGGAGTGGATTGTGCTATCTTAATGAATCCTCAGACTTGGGTAGCATCGGGACATCTTGGTGGTTTTTCTGATCCTCTTATGGACTGTAGAGAGTGCCATGAACGTTTTCGAGCAGATAAATTAATAGAAGATTATAATATGGAAAAAGGAATTACAGTAGAAGGTTCCGTTGATGCCTGGTCACAGGAGGATATGAAGAAATACATTGATGAACATAATATTGTCTGCCCCACCTGTGGTAAGCACAATTTTACTGATATTCGTCAGTTTAACTTAATGTTTAAGACCTTTCAGGGTGTAACGGAAGATTCAAAAAATGTTGTATACTTAAGACCTGAGACGGCGCAGGGTATATTCGTTAATTTTAAGAATGTCCAGAGAACTTCCCGTAAGAAAATTCCTTTCGGAATTGGACAGATCGGTAAATCCTTCCGTAATGAGATCACTCCGGGTAATTTCATTTTCCGTATCAGAGAATTTGAGCAGATGGAATTAGAATTCTTCTGTGAGCCGGATACCGATTTAGAATGGTTTGCTTACTGGAGAAAGTTCTGTATTGATTGGTTAAAGAATTTAGGTATTAAAGATGATGAAATGAGAGTAAGAGATCACGATGCTGCTGAGCTTAGCTTTTACAGTAAAGCAACAACAGATATTGAATTTATGTTTCCGTTTGGCTGGGGCGAACTTTGGGGTATAGCAGATCGTACCAATTATGATCTTACACAGCATCAGAATGTTTCAAAGGAAGATATGAGCTATTTTGATGATGAGAAGAAGGAAAGATACATTCCTTATGTAATTGAGCCATCCTTAGGTGCTGACCGTGTGGTTTTAGCCTTTTTATGTGCTGCATACGATGAGGAAGAGATAGCAGAAGGAGATGTACGTACGGTACTTCATTTCCATCCTGCACTTGCACCAGTAAAGATTGGTGTACTTCCGCTTTCAAAGAAGCTATCAGAGCCAGCGGAGAAGATATTCAATGAGCTATGCAAAACCTACAACTGTGAATTTGATGACAGAGGTAATATTGGTAAACGTTACCGCAGACAGGATGAAATCGGTACACCATTCTGTATCACTTTTGACTTTGAATCTGAAACAGACGGAGCGGTTACTGTTCGTGATCGAGACACTATGGCACAGGAAAGAATAAAGATAGAGGATTTAAAAGCTTATTTTGAGAATAAGTTCAAATTTTAGAAAAAAACTCTTTCCTTACCATAATAATTTATGATATAATGCATTCTGGCGATTAAAAATGCCAAAGATGAGTTATAATTTGATAGATGACTTATCCTTTTACAGCATTCTTTGAGTGATAAAAGTATTATGCAAACATAATGAACAGTTTTTAAATGTTTCACTATGTTTGCCTAGTACTTTTGGCGCTCATTGGTGCGTTGAATGATTTAAATAGTTTTGCGGGCAGCTTAGCAGAAGTTTAGACATTCTATAATAAGGGATAAGATGTTATATCAAATTATAAATATATTTTTAGGAGGGCACTTACAAAATGACAAAATGGGTATATTTGTTTAAAGAAGGCAAAGCAGATATGAAGAACCTTCTTGGTGGTAAAGGCGCTAACTTAGCAGAAATGACTAATTTAGGTCTTCCGATTCCTCAAGGTTTTACAGTGACAACAGAAGCTTGTACAGATTATTACAATAGCGGCAAAAAAATCAGAGAAGAAATTAAAGATCAAATCTTTGCATCTTTAAAAATCCTCGAAGATCAACAGGGCAAGAAATTTGGCGATACAGAGAACCCTTTACTTGTTTCTGTACGTTCCGGTGCCAGAGCTTCCATGCCTGGTATGATGGATACTATTCTTAACTTAGGTTTAACTGATGCAGCTGTTGAGGGCTTTGCTAAGAAGACCGGTAACCCGAGATTTGCTTATGACTCTTACAGAAGATTTATCCAGATGTTTTCTGACGTAGTAATGGAAATCAGCAAGTCCAAGTTTGAGAGAGTATTAGATGAAATCAAAGAAAAGAAGGGTGTTCATTATGACACCGAATTAACAGCTGAAGATTTAAAGGATGTAATTGCTCAGTATAAGTTATTATACAAAGCGGAAAAAGGAACTGATTTCCCTCAGACTCCACAAGATCAGTTAATTGAAGCTGTAACTGCAGTATTCCGTTCCTGGGACAACCCTCGTGCGATTTACTACAGAAGAATGAATGATATCCCTGGCGATTGGGGTACTGCTGTAAACGTTCAGGCCATGGTATTTGGTAACATGGGCGATACATCAGGTACAGGTGTTGCATTTACCCGTAACCCTTCCACAGGTGAAGCAAAGATTTATGGTGAATACTTAATTAATGCTCAGGGAGAAGACGTTGTTGCCGGTATCAGAACTCCTCAACCGATTACAAAGCTTGAAGAGGATATGCCGGAAGCATTTGCAGAATTCATGAGAATTGCAACTTTACTTGAGAATCATTATAAAGATATGCAAGACATGGAGTTCACAATTGAAGATAAGACTCTTTACTTCTTACAGACTCGTAACGGTAAGAGAACAGCACCTGCTGCTCTTCAAATCGCTTGCGATTTAGTAGATGAAGGAAAGATTACAAAGGAAGACGCGATCAAGAGAATTGAAGCGAAATCCTTAGATCAGTTATTACACCCTACCTTTGATGTAAAAGCGTTAAAGGCAGCTAAGCCTGTTGGCAGCGCTCTTCCTGCTTCTCCTGGTGCAGCAGCAGGTAAAGTGTACTTCACAGCAGAGGATGCTAAGAATCATCATGAGAAGGGCGAAAGAGTAATTCTTGTTCGTCTTGAGACATCTCCTGAAGATATCGAAGGTATGCATGCAGCAGAAGGTATCTTAACCGTTCGTGGTGGTATGACTTCCCATGCAGCTGTTGTTGCTCGTGGTATGGGTACTGCTTGTGTATCCGGTTGTGGTGAAATCGTAATCGATGAAGAAGCAAAAGTATTTACAATTGCTGGTAACACTGTAAAAGAAGGCGATTATATCTCCTTAGACGGTTCCACAGGCAATATCTACATTGGAGATATCCCTACTGTAGAGGCTTCTATCAGCGGTAACTTTGAGAGAATTATGAAATGGGCTGATGAAATCAGAACATTAAAGGTTAGAACTAACGCAGATACTCCTGCAGATGCAGCTAATGCTGTTAAATTTGGTGCAGAAGGTATCGGTCTTTGCCGTACAGAGCATATGTTCTTCGAGGCAGAGAGAATTCCTAAGATCAGAAAGATGATTCTTTCTAAGACAGTTGAAGCAAGAGAAGCAGCTCTTAATGAGTTGATTCCTTTCCAAAAGAGTGACTTCAAGGGTCTTTACGAAGTAATGGAAGGCAGACCGGTTACAATCCGTTTCTTAGATCCTCCGCTTCATGAATTCGTTCCTACAGATCCGGAAGATATCGCTGCATTAGCAAAAGATATGGGTCTTACTGTAGAAGAAGTACAGGCAACCTGTGACTCCTTACACGAATTCAACCCTATGATGGGACACAGAGGCTGCCGTCTTGCCGTAACCTACCCTGAGATCGCTAAGATGCAGACCAGAGCAGTTATGGAAGCAGCAATCGAAGTAAAGAAAGAAAAAGGCTTTAACATCGTTCCTGAAATCATGATCCCTCTTGTTGGTGAGAAGAGAGAGTTAAAATTTGTTAAAGATGTAGTTGTTGAGACTGCAGAAGCAGTAAAGAAGGAAATGGGTTCCGATATTGAATATCATGTTGGTACCATGATCGAGATTCCTCGTGCTGCATTACTTGCTGACGAGATCGCTGAAGAAGCTGAGTTCTTCTCCTTCGGTACGAATGACTTAACACAGATGACCTTTGGTTTCTCTCGTGATGATGCTGGTAAATTCTTGGATGCTTATTACAAGACCAAGATTTATGAGTCTGATCCATTCGCAAGACTTGATCAGGAAGGTGTTGGCCAGTTAGTAAAGATGGCTTCTGAGAAAGGTCGTGCAACAAGACCTACAATTAAGCTTGGTATCTGTGGAGAGCACGGTGGAGATCCTTCAACCGTTGAATTCTGCCATAAGGTAGGCTTAAATTATGTATCCTGTTCACCTTTCCGTGTGCCGATCGCTAGACTTGCAGCAGCACAGGCTGTGTTGAATAATAAATAATGTTGAAATTTCAACGTAATTCGATGGTTTGACTTAGGTTAGACTGCATTAAATAATAATGAAGAGATTTTATTGCACCCTATCATGTAAAATGGTAGGGTGCTTTTGTTATACTATGAATTATTATAAAAGTATATTAAAATGATAGTAATCAATTTAAAGATATCCTTTCAACTAAGTAAAAACATAACCCATCCGAACTTTTATATAAAATAGAAGCATATGAATGATAAAGTCATGTTTACATCTTCGCAAAGGGAGGATTATGAAAAGAATTACAAGAATTTATACAACTAAACGGTTATGATAAAGTGAGTGGTATAGTAGAGAGTGAGAACTTGATAGAGCTTTTTATGAACAGAGGAATTAACAGAGCGGATGCAGAGAAATTTGTCATGATGCAAGCTAAAATAGCACATCATTTAGCCCAAACAGATACAAAGAAATCATTCCTAAAAGTTCAGGGGCTTATGATTACATATGGATTTAAATGAATAAAGAGAAAAAGGAATTTTGTACAACTTACTCAGGGGAGGTTTTTGCCATTATCAATTTAGAACCATATAAAGGGATAGCCGGTATTTATGAAGAAATACGTCCTTCCTATCCAGAAGAATTAATTCATGATATTATTACCATTACAAACATAAAATCAGAGGATAGAATACTTGAAATTGGTGCGGGGACAGGAAAAGCCACGATACAGTTTGCGAACAAGGGATATCAAATTCGAGCAATAGAAATAGGCGAAGACATGGCAGCAATCTTAAAAGATAAGTGCTTTGATTATTCTAATGTGACAATTGATGTAGCATCATTTGAAGATTGGATTAATACTAAAGACCAAAAATATGACATGATTTATTCGGCTCAAGCATTTCATTGGATAAACAAAGATATTAAGTATCAAAAATGCTATGAATTATTAAAGGATGATGCGTATTTGGTTTTATACTGGTATAATCCATCTGGTCACAGATTTCCTATAACAATAGATATAGATGACCAAGTAAATAGGGTTGTTAAAAAATACACTTTAAAATACTTTACAAATAAAGAAAAACCGGAAAGATTGGCACATACCGGAGTATTAAACAATGATGAAAGAAAAACGGAGATAGAAGAGACAGGTTTGTTCCATATCATTAGTGAACTGGATTATATTCATAAAATAAAAAATGGTCCAATTCAATACTTAAAAGCTATGAAATCAGTCCCGGCATTTGCATCTATTCTGGATGGATTAGAGGCGGATATCATTATCAAAATGGATAATGAAATTGAATAAATTATTGAAAACTATGGTGGCTATGTTGATGAGGAGTTTATTTATTCACTATACATTGCTCAAAAAATCTAAGTGGATTTTTAGCACTTGCTAAAATCTGATTATCTGTTATAATATAACTAGAAAAGGCAATCGCCACAGGGTGGTTGGCCAGTGGATTATAGTAAAAAACCTTCCTGACTCGCCAAAGTACAGGGAAGGTTTTTTAAGTTAGTGACATATTAGATAGATAAATGTCAGTAATGCAATAATGAACATACCAAATTGTATTAAGTCTTTGAAATCAAACTTATTATTCATATGCATCACCTCCATTCTATGTAGAATGAAGGCCAACCACCCTATACACGATTGCCAGCAGTTATAAAACTGCTCAGGTAAATTATACCATAGAAGCATGAAGAACACAAGTTCGAAAAAATGAATTTATTAATTGAACTAATGTTTCACTCGAAATATCAAGATTTATTGGCTTTTCTGATATAAATCTTAGTGGTACTTTTATTGTGGGCAGCACAGGCTGTGTTGAACAATAAATATTATTGAGATTTCAATGTTTCTAAATGGTTTGACTTAGGTTAGACTGTATTAAATAACGTATAGGAAATATATATACCGGCACCCTATCATGCAAAAGTGATAGGGTGTTTTGTTGTTTCTAGGATAATAAAAGTGGTTGAGAAAAAGAATGATATCCTATACTATATTATGCATAGAATTATTCTATTACAAAATACCAAACTACCCTTAATCATTTAATCAAGATTATATCTATACTTTATTTGTACATAAAAAGTAAAGCTGTTGGATGACCAAACTGATACAATTATTACGAGGAGAACAATGAATGAACTGTTTTGATGAAACTGAATTTATAATCGATTACATTGAACGTAATATTTATGATGTTAATTTAGCTGATATTTCAAGAATAACAGGAATTCCGTACGGTTTGTATCAGAGAATATTCTCATATGTTTGCGGTATTTCATTAAATGAGTATATACGTAAACGTAGGCTATCTATAGCTGCATTTGAAATATTAAATAACGGAATCAATGTAATTGATATAGCGATAAAATCCGGTTATGATTCACATTCTTCATTTACCAGAGCATTCAAAGAGCATTTTGGTGTTCCACCAACAAGTCTTACGAATGATATTTACCAAAGAAGAGCATACGGACGTTTCTCCTTTCACAGTAACGATGAAACTTATTATGTAATGAAAGGAAGAAGAATTATGGCGGATATAGTTAAAATTGAGTATTCAGAAATAGGTGAAAGAATGATTATCGGCATTTCAAAGAAAGAAAAATGTGTAAAAACAGCACCTGAATTATGGAAGTTGTATTTTGAAGAGGGCTGTTCGGAGAGACTTGGTGAACTTGAAGAATTCCAATGTGATGATATGACCGAAGATTATATTGGGATAGGACATGCTGCTGATTTTAAGGATGATACTAGTCTTGGTGAGGACTATGTTATCGGAAGATATTTTAAACTTGGAACCCCTGTTCCGGAGAATATGGCATCCAGAATTATACCAAAAGGTACTATCGTAAAGGCACAGGTTAAGGGTAAAAACATTGATGATATCATCAATAATTCGTACATTCTTATTAATGATATGGTTCAAAAAAATGGCTATAAACTTGACTATAATAACTTTTACTGGTCAGAGGTTTACACTTTTGAAAGATATTGTAATTCTGCCAATAACGGTGCAGATAAGTTGATTCTTGACTGGTATATGCCATGTATAAAAGAGATAAACCAGATATATAGATAATTGCGAAACGATATAGTTTCACTAATTGTATACACAGCATATACTATTCCTTCGCTTCAACGCTCATATGAGCTTAACTTCCGCTCCGGAATAGTATATGCTGTGTATACAATACTTACAATTATTGAGTTTCGCAATTACCTAAAACCAGATATAAAGTAAAAGGAGAAGAAAGATGCATTATAATAAAATGTTTAAGAATTTTCCAAAAATAGAAGACGATGATATATTATTGAAGCAAGTCGAGAAACAGGATTTGAATGATTATGCAGAAATTAATATGAATGAAGTACTTTATCGTTATAAACCTGGGGAACCAAGAAAAACCATTGCTGCTGTTGAAAATATAATTGGGCACCATGAAAGGGATTTTTACAAAAAGAAAATTATTAATCTTGGGATTTATTTGAAGAAAGATAATAATAAAATGGTAGGTGTTGCTGAAGTTTTTGATTTTGATAATACAGTTAGTGTAGTCACGATTGGATATACATTAAATCAAAACTATTGGGGACAAGGTATAGCAACCAAGACGACAGCGCTACTACTTAAATATCTTTTTAATGAAATAGATGTTAATCGGATTCAGGCTTTTGTAATGCCTCAAAATGAAAAATCAAAAATGGTTCTTATACGGAACAAATTTATGAAAGAGGGCACAATAAGACAAGGCAACTATTGGAGAGGTAGAGGTGTAGTCGATTTAGAAGTATATTCAATATTGAAATCTGAATACTCTTATATAGAAGTTAATTGAATTAAAAAACTGATTCACATGTCAAATGTTTCATTTAAAATAAACTGTTTTGAATAACAGCGAAAATATAGTAGGGCATCCTATCATGAAAATGGTAAGGTGCTCTTAATAATAAATCCTCTTGACAAAGTAGAACTCTACCTATATACTATTAAGTAGAATTAAACTTAATTATTGGAGGTGAAAAAATGAGTGGTTACGACTATTATATTCGTTCAATTGCTTTTGGAATGCGTTATACCAACGACCAAAATCTAATTACTTATGGTATCACTAATCAACAGGCTCGGCTACTCGGTGATATACACGACAGGATAGAGAGTGGAAAAGAAATCAGCCGTAAAGCACTCTCAAAAGCGATAGGAATAAGCGGTCCATCTGTTACCAGTTTACTTAACGGGCTTGAAAAAAGTGAATTTATATTACGGCAGCAAGGTGATGAAGATGGACGTACCATGCAGATAAATATTACTGCAAAGGCAATGAAATTAATAAACGAAATGGAAACTGTATTTGAAGAAACTGAGCAAAAGCTATTACAAGGTTTTACAGACGAACAGAAGAAAGCCTTTTTAGAGATGTTGCAAAAAGCTTATGAAAACATAGGTTTAAACAACTGCGTGTAACAGCGCTTTCTTTTGCTTAAATAGGTAGAATTCTACCAAAACAAAGGAGATGTTTCATATGAACAACACAAATAATGCAATGTATTATCTTGAAAAAGCCCCAGTATCCAAAGCAATTCTTCACATGGCAATTCCAATGATACTTGGTATGGTTGTTAACATGATTTACAATATTACAGATGCCTATTTTATAGGCTTGTTAAATAATACCTCATCGTTGGCAGCTATTACGCTGGCTTTACCATTTACCACTATATTAATGGCTCTAGGAGAACTATTTGGTACTGGTGGCAGTACCTACATTTCACGTCTACTTGGTGAAAAAAACATAGAAGGCGTAAAAAAAGTATCCGCTGTAAACTTTTATCTGTCATTATTGACAGGGGTGCTGTATGCAATTATCTGCTTACCATTTTTGAATCCCATACTGAAAGTTTTGGGAGCAACCGGAGAAGCCTTTACTCCTACCCTAGATTATATACTGCCTTTTGTTGTTGGCGCACCATTCATGGTAGCTGATTTTACGCTTGGACAAACTGTACGAGGTGAGGGAGCCGCAAAAGAATCCATGATAGGAATGATTATCAGCGTAGTAGTCAACATCATTCTTGACCCCATTTTCATTTTCCCATTTGGTATGGGCGTGATGGGGGCTGCAATTGCTACAGTAATTGGAAATGTATGTGCAGTTATGTACTATGTCTGGTATTTACACAGGAAAAGTTCTGTGCAAAGCATACTAATAAAGGATTTTAGACCGACAGGCAATATTCTGGGTAATATTTTCAAGATTGGGGTATCTGCATTTCTTTTATCCTGCTTTTTGATTATCTCAAGCCTTTTATTCAACAACTATGCCATGATGTATGGTGATTATGTGGTAGCGGCATTTGGAGTAGCAAACCGTTTGTGCCAGATTTCGGACTTTATCGGTATGGGGCTTTATATGGGAGTGGTTCCGCTTATCGCTTTTTCCTACGCGGCAGGCAATACTGAACGGCTGGGTAAGGTGCTCAAGACAACCACTATATATCTTGTAGGAATTGTTTCGGGAATTGCTGTTATCTTGTTTGTATTGCGCACACAAGTAATAGGCTTGTTTAGCTTTGACCCGAATGTAATTGGGGTGGGCAAGGAAATTTTGACTGCACTGCTCGCATCCACTTTATTTGCCGGACTTTCGGGAATGTTCACAAGTATATTTCAAGCTTTTGGAAAAGGAATACAATCCAATGTAATGTCTGTCGCAAGGGGAATGGCCCTAATTCCCGTTATTATTGCCGGGAACGCGCTGTTTGGGCTGGATGGCGTTATCTGGGCGATGACTGCATCAGAGTTTTGTGCGTGTGTGGTAGGTATGTGTCTATGGCTTTTATGTAAACGAAGGATTATGGATACGCCAATTGAAGAGCGCATAGAGTTCGACCCTGATGTTGTGTAGACAAAATCATTGTAATCAAGGTAACTTCTTATACAAATTATACCAAACTACTAAACGTGCGCATATTTGCAAAATGAATTTTGTGCCAATTAATTAGTCACTGTGTTTTCATTGCAGCAGCACAGGCTGTTTTGAATTCAAAATAGTGTTGAGATTTCAACGTTTTTGTTGGTTTGACTAAGGCTAGACTTTATTGAATAACGAATAAGGTATATAAATGGCACCCTATCTGAAATGGTAGGGTGCTTTTAAGGTTAGGATATGATAAAATAATGGACAGAAATAAGAATTTATTACAGGAGTAATCGTTTATTCTCTGTTTCCAGACAATTATGTGCAAGTATATTCATGAAAAGTAATTTATCATCTGTTAATATGTAATAAAGCGAGGTGAGAGAATGGATTGGATAAATATAGTACAGAATGCAATCGAAGAGATTGAGTTAAATATCCATGAAGAAATTGACGCTGATATATTATCAGGGCATCAATTTGTTTCATCATTTTATTTTCAGAAAATGTTTTCTGCCCTTTGTGGCTGTACGGTTGGAGAGTATATTAGAAACAGAAGATTGACTCAAGCTGGATATGATATAGCAGATACGGAACAAACTATTTTAAATATAGCAATGAAGTATTGCTATGATTCTGCAGAAGGATTTTCAAAAGCATTTACAAGATTTTATGGAATTTCTCCGATTGCTGCAAGGAAGAATAAAGCTAATCTAAAAGCATTTACAAAAATCTCGTTAATAAAAAATATAACAGGAGGTAAAATTATGCTTGGGAATTTAGGAGAAAGAGGTTATCTTGTTAAGGAAACAGGTGCGGTATATTATACAAAGGATATGGATAGAACATTAAGATGGTTTACAGATATACTAGGGTGGTATGGTCAGATAGAAGCGCGCAACGAATTGAATGAGGGAACTTACGGATGTGTAAATAATATTCCGATTGAAATCGAATCGTTACACATAGCACCATTTACAGGTATTCATATGTTTTTTGGTGAGCCTGTAAAACAAATGGTAGGATTTATGCTTGTTCAAGGAGTAGAGCAATTGTATGCATTTGTTAAGAGTCGTGGCTGGAATGAGCTTACAGATGTTGAGGTACAACCTTGGGGTGGAAAAACTTGTTCAGTTACCACTATTGATGGAAGCATTCTTACCTTCTTTGAATAAGCAGAATAAAATGAGTATAATGCAAGCTCTAAAAAGAATTTTCGTAAGAATGAAATGATACTGTGGATTTTTATAAATATGGATACGGCCCGTGCTATACAAAAGGAACATTATTGAAGATTGTTTATCACAATAGCCTTATCATGTAAATGGTAATACGCTTTTTTAAGGTGGTTTTATGGAGCTTATCATAAGATTGTAAATTAAAATTTACGAAAGGCAGTCCGAAGGGCTGCCTTTCGTAATAATGCTCAGTTTAAAGTAATTGTTTTGCTGATGTAACTGTTATCTCTAACACTCTGTTTAAAAATGGGTATTTTTCTTTCATCATATCATATTTAGAACCCTTGGTAAGGAATTTTGCATTTCCTCCAATTTCAAAACCTGTTCCTTGATAGTTATTACGACCCATAACTTCCCTGGCACCTAATGTAAGCTTTATTTTATCATTATGATTAACATCTTTTTCAGTACTGTTCATACCGGCTGCAGGAATTAAAATTCTTTCATCTGCTGTTACAACTAAGTAGGAATTCCATGTGCAGGTTACATGCGCTTCATCTTCCCCCCAGGACACGATTGAAACTACTCCTTCGTGATTTAGTACCTCATAAAATTTTTCTGTAAGCATTTTATAATCCTTCTTTCATTATTATAGACAATATATATCGTGGATAATTACTGTCGTTAATAATATCGTATTAGCAAACCTATTGTCAATAGAATTAATTATGTACGGGAATATATATTTGACACAGTATAATTATCTTGAATAAGAAAAAATAATAAGTTATTATTAATGAATGATAAAAGGCTTTATATCAAAGGAGTATGAAAATGAAATTTTCAATTGGAGTAGAATATGCAATACATTGCTTATTATATATGGTAAATACTGAAGGAGGTAAATCTGTCGGAATAAGAGATTTAGCAACATTTCAAGGTATCTCGGAAACCTATTTATCAAAAGTATATGCAAAATTAAGTAAGTCAGGTATTATTAAATCCTTACCGGGTGCAAAAGGTGGTTATGCACTGGCTCGCAGCGCAGATGAAATTACGTTTTGGGATGTTGTTGAAGCAATAGAAGGAAACGAAGCATTTTTTCAATGTGCAGAAATTAGACAAAACAATATACTTTTAGATAAAGATAATTTGCCAGATACCTATACTAAGTGTCCTTGTCTGATAAAGGTTGTAATGCTGGATGCAGAGAATGAAATGAGAAAATATTTAAGTAATAAGACCTTGGCATGGCTGTATGATGAGGTTTATAAAAAAAAGCTTCCGACAGATATGGAAAAAGCCATGATTGAATGGTTTGGTAATAAAGGAAATTAGTGATGATTATAATTTTCAATCACTGTTCGCTGAAAAAGTAGAAAATCAATTAAGAGAAAATGGGATAAAATACTAATTAAAATCTACGGGATGTTTTTAATATTTCAGTTATATCAATAATTTCAGCTGCAATTGATAGTTATGTTTTCATTGAGGACAGCACAGGCAGCGCTCAACAATCCTAAGGCTTCAGACTAAACAGCTGAAAAGTCTTGTAAACCAACCTCAAATAAGCTTGAGCTAGGCACTTTTGTAATTCGGAAAGACTACTTATCAGAGTATAAGAAGTAGCATCTGGATACTAAAAAATTAAACGGTTGGAAAGATATAGTTTTAGTTGTTACTTTTTGGTATTAGAATGTTCAATCGGGAAGCGGAGCTGTTCGCTTCCCGATTTTTTTCGACTTCAATTATTGTTTCTGAAATTGTGAATATTAAAAAAGATATGCAAATTGCAGGTAATGTTTCAAAAGAGATACTTAGTATAGCAACACAAAAAATAAAGAAAAAAGGAGATAGAGGTGCATATATTTAGATAGCGTTGAATAAATGCTATGTGATGTGGTCACAGATAATAATAGGATTTCTAATATAATTAGGATAAAGGTAAGTTAAAAATCACTTAATAATATAATTTCATAATCTAGGAGGAAGTTAAAATGTTTGATTTTTTAAAGAGAGATGATAGTAAAGTAATTCACGTAAATGATATGGACAACCTTATTGGTCAAGTAGAAATAATTGATATAAGGGAACCATATGAATACAAAAGCGGAACCTTAAAAACAGCTAAAAATATACCGATGGGTAGTTTGCTAACAAGTCCAGAGAAATATTTAACAAAAGATAAGACATATTATATTATGTGCCAATCCGGTGCAAGAAGCGGAAGTACTACCAGAGCGCTTACGAAACAAGGATTTAATGTCATTAATGTCGCTGGCGGTATGGGTTCCTATGTTGCATCCAAGAGAAAATAAGCATGTCACTTAGGAGGATGATATCATGGGAAGAAAGATATCTATTATTGGCGGAGTTGCCGGTGGAGCATAGCAGCAGCGAGACTCAGACGAAATAGTGACAAGCCTGTATTAATAGATTTCTGGGCCCCTTGGTGCGGCCCTTGCAAAAATGTGGAACCCACGGTTGAGCAGGTTGCAGAAGAGTTAATCATTGAGAAATCTGATGAAAGATAAATCAAAACTTATTGTTCATAAGCATTACTCCATTCCTAATGAATTCAAACTATTTCTATAATGTATCATTTCTTCTTCGGTAGCATTTTGCATAATTTCGCGTAATTGTGAGATTACCTTATCCTTATCTTTTGGCAAATAGCCAGTAACAGGTTTAAAGTTGGTTATTGTATTAGCTTGTAGTCGTGTTGTAATCCTTAGATTTTCAATCAATGTTATCAGTTCTTCTAGCCTTTCTATTTCTCCCTCAGGAACAAATTTTCCATTTTGAGCCATTTGATATAGCTCTGTATCTGAAAAAAGTGTAAGTGAATCAATATGCAAAAAATAAGGGTTTTTTACATAATATGGACTTATTTGATTTATGATTTTAGCAGTATTTAGGGCATTTCTTTGTCCATTACCTTTTCCTGCCAATCCAGTCATATATACTAGGTAATATTCTATACCTGCTTCATCCAATTTTGCAAGTTGGACAACGATATCTTGTGACGTATAACCTTTATTTGTCAATAACAATGTTTCATCATCACCACTTTCCATGCCTATGCTTAAACCATTTATACCTAATGCACGCAATTTTTTTAGTTGTTCTACACTCTTGGGTATAATATCTCTGATACTTGCAAACATAGAAATGTTCTGACATTTGATTAAATAATCCTTTACTGTTAATGCCCTCAGTTTCAAGTTCTCATAACTCATAGCAAACGGATTTGCTCCAGTTAGAAAAAGCCTTCTTGCATATGGTTGATAATTTTTTATTTCTGCCAAGTCTTCTTCAAACTCTTCGATTGGTGATATTCTAAAACATTCATTCTTGTATAAACTACAAAACTTACATTTATTGTAGGTACAACCTGATGTAGCTTGTATGATAACTGAAAATGCTTCGTGTGGTGGTCTCCATGTTCTTCCTGTAAAATGCACAATAATTCCTCCCTACAAATGGCGAAGGCTTTTTCTATAATTTCTTAATTCATCTTCATCCATTTCATTAATAATTTTATTTAATGTAGATAATAGTTCATCTCTGTCTTCTGGTAGATTGCCCATTAATTGAAATGCATTAGAAGCACCAAGAGCTGCAAACTCAACTGGTATCTCTAAATTTTCCACTAAAGTTCTTATTTCTTTATATTTCTCGATTTCTTCCTCTTCAACCCAATTCCCATTTTTTATTTCTTGATAAAGATCAGAATCTGGATATATTGTCATCATATTCGCACCCACCATTTTCGGTTTTAAATGGTTACAAATATCGGCTGTTACTTTTGCCCCATATTCTCCTCTTCCAGCACCTGAGATGCCTGTTAAATAGAAAAATTTATAACGGATTCCCGCCTCATCCAATCGCTTACATTGTTGAATAATATCTTGGGCTTGATAACCTTTATTCATGAACTTGAGTGCCTCATCATCTGCTGTCTCCATTCCTATTGTTAGCCCATCGAACCCCGCTTGACTTAATTTTTTCAACTCTATATCTGTTTTTTGTGTAATATCAGTTATTCTTGCAAAACATCCAATCGTTTTATTATTAGGAAGATACTTATGAATCATTTCCGCTATTGTTAATAGTCTCATTGTATTTAATACAAAGGGATTCGCTCCTGTTAAAAACGTTCGATTTGTTTTATAGTTATTCCACATTCTATATCGTTCTTTTTCCTCTTTTAAATCTGCTTCAACATCCTCTAAGGACGACATTCTAAATGAAAACGGCAAATCATTATATAGGGTACAAAATTTGCATTTATGGTGTGTACATCCCGCGGTTACTTCAAGCAGTGTGGAATAAGCTTCATATGGTGGTCTCCAAATCTGTCCTGTAAAATGCATAAAATTACTCCTTTTTGTTTATATGGTTATATATTAGCATTAAACAATTATTTCTCAAAGTACTGTCTTTATTAATATATAGTTCTATTTCATGTACTAAGTATTATTATGATACTTAGTACTAATTATGATATTACCACAATTTGTGCTATGTATCTTGAATTTAATCCTTAACTAGATATAATAACATAAAAAGGAGTGTGTATCATGGCTAAATTTGATAGAAATTATGAACAATGTACTACTGTATTTACCATACAAAAAATCTTAAGCGGTAAATGGAAGATAATAATATTATGGTATATTACAAATTCTGGTGTTATGCGTTTTGGTGAATTAAATCGGCAACTTGGTGATATTACACAATCCACACTTACAAAGCAATTACGAGAGTTGGAAGCCGATGGTTTTATTTCTCGCTTTGTGTATCAAGAAGTTCCTCCAAAAGTTGAATATTCTCTTACTGATTTAGGAAAAAGCTTTGTACCAATATTAGAACACATGAGAACTTGGGGAGAACTGAATCTAAATCAAAAACACCATTCTTTTGAGCTACATAAGTAAAATGTTAACATTTGCTATAGTTTGATAATCAGCTTTACTGTAAATAGAAAAGGCAATCGCCACAGGGTAGTTGGCCTAAGCAGAACAAAAAACCTTCCTGAACCGGCTAAAGTACAGGGGAGGTTTTTTAGTTTGATGACATATCAAAAAAATGAATGTCAGTAGTGCAATTATGAACATTCCAAATTGAATAATATCTTTGAAAAAGGTGAATCCATTTATTGGATTTGACTATCGAATAATGAGTCAAAAGCCTTCAAAACTGCTAAATACAAGCTTTTGAGGATGTCTCAGTGGTGTAATGATAGAAATTAATTTTGTACACTGAAAGAAGTGGTTCCTTTTAAGATCTATGGTGATTACATTAATACTGCTATTTGCTAAAAGAAGTTTGAGGTGAAATTCCTCTTACTTAACCGACTGAGAACGGGAGCTAATCACTCCCTCCTGCTCGATAAAAATAACCCTAGACATAAACGAAAACAAAAAATGCACAAATAGGTAAAAATAGTGCTTATTGAAGTAAAAATATTATATTTATGTCTAAGATAGATAATTATATAATGGGACATGAGTGAGGTAATTGTATGAAAACAACAAAATATCTGCCAACTTTATTCGTTGTTTTGTTGATGTTGCTATTGATGACAGCATGCGGTAAGAATGATACCGCCAAGTCAGATAAAACACTGGGGATATGCGGCAGTTGGGCATATACACACGATAAAGAGACGGCAATAGCAGTATTTCGAGAAGATGGTACGGCACAGTATGAAGGTAAGGACTATTCCTTTGAAAGTGACAGTCAGTTTATTAAGCTAAAGAATACTGATGGTGAGATAGTAGAGCTTCGTTATGCACTTGATGACGAGGGGATGTATCTATATAGCAATAATACATATACCTTTAGTGGTGAGGGTGAACCGGATGGTCTGGTAGGAGAATGGTCATGCACAGAAAAAAACTGGTCTTACTCATTTACTGAGACAGGAACATTCAAAGAGGACGGCTTTTTTTCCGGCACCTATACGATAGATGATGAGAATTCGACCTTTAAGCTTGTTTACAATGATGAATTTGAAGATACAGTGTGTTATTTTCAGCTTGAAGAAAATAAGCTGCACATTGAATATCCGTGGCGCATGGTTAGGATGAACGCCAAATAACAAAGATGGAAATGTGATTTGGACTTAATTGACATACGGCAGAACGCCGGATGCTTCAAAGATACACTGGGTCATATCACATTAACATAAATCTAAATAATTCTTAAGGAGGAGTATTATGAAAAAAGTTACTGTATTACTACTCGCTATGGCTCTACTCGTATCTCTGGTTGGATGCGGAAAAAAAGAAGAACCTACCACTAGCGATACACCTGCCACAACCGATGCACCTGCCGCAACCGATGCACCTGCCGCAAGCACGAGTGACCCTGTCGACCTCACTATGTGGACTATAGCAGTAGAGAGTGATTCAAATCGCCATGCTTATCTAACTGCTATCGATGATTTCCAGAAAGCACATCCTGAAATCAACCTCAAAATGGAACCTACCCAAAACCAGGATTATAAGACAAAGATCAAGGCTGCTGTTGCAGCAAATGAATTGCCAGATATCTTCTTCACATGGGGAGGCGGTTTCCTTAGAGAATTTGTTGATGCTGGACGTGTTTATTGTTTAGATGCTGCCTATGCTGATTATGCTTCTGAATTGCCTGATAAAGTGTTGATGAACCACAAATATGACGGCAAGCTTTATGCTGCACCAACAAATTACAATGTCGTTGCTATGTTTGCTAATATGGAGCTTCTCAAACAAGCAGGTTTCGATAAAGTTCCTGGTACATACGATGATCTGATGGCTTGCTGTGACGCTCTTGTTGCAAAGGGAATTATTCCTTTTGGATGTTCAGGAAAAGAGAACTGGGCTGTTACCGAGTATCTTGAGTCTATTATCGAGAAGAGCGTTGGCGCTGCCGCACTTACCGATATGTATCTTGGCAAAGCTTCATGGAATAACGAGGGTGTTATCAACGCAGTTAACAAATTCCAAGAAATGATTACCAAGCAGTATTTTGATCCAGAAGGAATTGCACTTAGTAATGATGAGGTTAAAGCAAACTTCGCAGCAGGAAAGTACGCTTTCTATATTAATGGTACATGGAACTGTGCAAGTTTTCTTGATATGGCGGATGTTCAAATTGCTGAGTTCCCGGTTATTGATTCTACCAAGTCTCAGTTGGGCGAGCTTATTGGAGGTCCTAATGATTCACTTGCTGTTTCAGCTAGTTCTAAGAATCCTGAGATTGCTGCAAAGGCCGCACTTGAACTTGCTAAGAGCGTTAGCCACTATGGATACATTGATGGCAATGGACTTCCGGCTTGGACACCTGATTATGACACAAGCGGAATCAACAAGATGACTCAGACAGTTGCTGAAATTATTAATGGTTCAAAACAGATTGTTTTATTTGGTGACGGTATTCAGTCTGCTGATAATGCAAACACTTATCTTGACTATGTTAGCCAGATTTATGCTTCTGCAATTGATGGTAAGGCATTTGTTGAAGGTCTTGATAAAGAAATTAAAAAATAACTCTGGGAAGTACATGATAATTTAAGAAACATGAATGTGAGCCGTTAAGCCATTAGGCTCTGATTCGATAAAGAAAGAAGCGGTTTCCCAACGATTGTCTGGATTAAAATCATCTGGGAACCGCTTCTTATCTATTAGGGAAGGAATCAAGATGAAAAAACTATATAGTAATAAGCTAACAATTATTCTTTTTATTCTCCCTGCACTACTACTTTTTCTTCTCATTCTTGTTGCACCGTTATTTATATCGGGCTATTACAGTCTTTTTGATATGACCGGCTTTGGAGAAAAGACTTTTATTGGAATAGAAAATTATAGTGAACTGTTTACCAACAGCTCAATAGGCTTTATGAAGGCTTTGGGCAATGCGCTGCTCTTGGCACTGTTTTCGGTAGCAGTTCAATTACCTATTGCACTGGGGCTTGCACTTCTTCTCGGTAAGGGAAGAAAGGGGGAACGTGGTTTCCTTTCAATTTATTTTATGCCTGTTCTTATTTCGACGGTTGTTATCGGTCAGCTCTGGCTAAAGATTTACAATCCATCCTACGGTTTACTTAATGTAATGCTGAGATCTCTTGGTCTGGATAGTTTAGCACAGATTTGGCTTGGAAAGAAAAGTACCGCACTTGGTGCTGTTTTTGTACCGATTTTATGGCAGTATGTTGGTTATCATATGCTGCTAATGTTTGCTGGTATCAAGAGTGTTCCTTCCGAGTATCGTGAGGCAGCAATGATTGATGGAGCAAGGGAGGGACAGGTAAACCGTTATATTGTTTTACCCTACATAAAGCCTATACTGAAGATATGCACTATCTTTGCTGTTACAGGCTCCCTGAAGTCTTTTGATTTAATCTATGTATTAACAAATGGAACACCGCTGCACGCAACAGAGGTGCCCAGTACACTGATGATAAGTATGTTGTTCCTGCGTAATAGATATGGTATGGGCAGTACGATTGCTTTCCTTCTCATCATTTTGTGCTTCACATTTGCTCTGATTATAGGCCGCATATTCAAGAATAAGGAGGATTAACAACATGAAATCAGATGATATCTTTCTGAATCAGAATAAGAAATCCGGACATCGTGATAAGTCCTTCCAGAATAAAAAAATTAAGGGCAAAGAGACTTGGGTATACATTATATTTATTATTTGGGCGATAATTAACTTGTTCCCTGTCTATTGGATGTTTACCTTCTCACTCAAGAGTAACGACGAAATATTTGGCGCAAATGTTGCCGGTCTTCCGAGAAAGTGGCTGTGGTCAAACTATCAAACGGCAATAGGTAGTGGAAATATTGGAAGAAATTTCTTTAACAGTACCATTATTGCCATTGTGACCATTGCAATAGTTATGCTGTTTTCACTTATGGCGACCTTTGCTCTGACAAGATTTATTTGGAAGAGAAGGAAGATAATGAACTCACTTTTTATGCTTGGCTTGACGATTCCTATACATGCGGCAATCGTGCCGATCTATGTCACTCTTTCAAAAATGCATTTGCTCAATACTTACTTTGCTCTTATTATTCCCTATGCTGCATTTTCATTAGCGATGGGGATACTTATTTGCACAGGTTTCATGCAAGAATTGCCCATAGATCTTGATGAGGCAGCGTGTATTGATGGTTGCAGTACATGGGGTATTTTCTTCCGAATTATAGTGCCGCTGATGAAGCCAGCTGTAGCAACAGTGTCAATTTACACGTTCCTGCAGTGCTGGAATGAGCTGATGTTTGCGACTCTCTTTAGTAATGATGCTGTGCACAAAACACTGCCTGTCGCTATAGCAGGTCTTTCTGGACAGTATGCGACGAATTGGGGACCTATTGGTGCAGCGTTAGTTTTAGCAACATTCCCGACGATCATATTCTATGTGTTCTTTAGCAAGAAGATACAAGATAGCTTCATTGCTGGAGCAATCAAGGGCTAGTAATAAGTTAATATTTTGTTTCAGATGGGTTTCAGACTCTGTTTAAGTAGCTTTATACATAACGGAGTCCGAGACCCTTTGTATTTGCTCAAATCAGAGTTTTGGCTGATTTCGGATGTGCCTTGTTGAAAATAAATAGTAGATGTGATACGATAACGTATGGAAGGTATAGGCAAGATTAGAATTTACACAAACAAACGTGATTGAGGTGTTGAAATGAGGCATGGCAGCAATAGATTAAAACGCGATATTAAAATGTCGCTGAAGCAAACTACCCTGTTAATGCTTTTTATTCTGTTGTTATTTTTCTGTATGATGTTTATGATAGCAACCTCTATTATAAGCAGAAGAACTGAAGAGGATTTTCAAATAAGAACATCGGAAACGGCAGTCAACAATGTAGTGTCTACCATCAGAGCAAGTTTGGTGAACTACAATTATTTTTCACGTCTGATTATGCTCAATAACAGAGTTGTGAGCTTTTTAAAAGCTGAGAAAGTAGATAAAGATATGGAATACGAGGCACGAAAGGGTATAAATGATATACAAAGTTTATATAGCTATATTGATTCGGTATATATCTTACGTAACGATGGTAAGGATGTAAGTACAGGAATAGGTGAATATTTTATCGATATTAACAGCTTAGAGCGTTCTAATATATTGGAGGCACATGGTACCACAGTTATTTCTATTAATGGCAACGGCACGATTAGAAAAAACAGAAGTAAACCGTTGCTTACTATGTCACGTGCAGTATACGATATTAATTCACAAAAGCTCTTGGGGATACTTATGATTAGCGTGTTAGGCAATGTATTTGATGATGCGCTTGCGTTGCAGAATTCCAGTGTGTGCATACTTGATAGTAATGGTACACTTCTATGCGGAAATGAAGAAATTGGCGCATTGTATGATAGCGACTACAAGAGTGACAGGATGGTATTTAAGAATATTCGCTTAGATGGTGAGAGGAAAACTCTGACCGGCAGACTGGCAGTAAAGCCATTGGTGGTTTTGTGTGCGAGCGGCAAGGGCACAGAGGCACTACCGCCGGATACGATATATGCGCTGATGATTACTCTGACAGCATTTATCCTGTCGGCGTTTGTTTGTGCTTGGTTTATTACAGTTAATATTGCGCGACCAATCAGAAATTTAAGTGTAGCAATGGAACGCACGAGGTCATCGGGGTGGCTTAAGAAGATAGACGCCGAAATGCCAAACAATGAAATTGGCAGGTTGGCTGAAAGCTACAATAGTATGATAGAATATCTTAACGAGCTGTTCGATCGTCTGCTGAAGGATGAAAAGAACGTGCAGAAGGCGGAGATGCGTGTGCTCCAAGAACAGATAAAGCCTCATTTCCTCTATAATACATTAGAAACTATCAGCTATATGGCAGTGCAGGAGAATGCAAGCAAAGCGCATGATGCTCTGGAGACACTGGGCAGCTTTTACCGCAATTTCCTAAGCAAAGGTGATCACGAGATACCACTGAGGCGTGAGCTGCGCATTACGCAGGATTACCTCTCCCTGCAAAAGCTGCGATATGAAAATATATTTGAGGATGAATATATACTTGACGATTCAACGCTCGATTGCATGATACCGAAGCTGATTCTTCAACCACTTGTGGAAAACTGCATCTACCATGGAGTGCGCTTAAAGGGTGAAAAGTGCGTAATTCGCATCACTACCCGCATGGAAGAGGGCGGTTTGCACATTATTGTGTATGATTCGGGCGTTGGCATGAGCGCCGAGCAGATAAAGAACGTGCTGGAGAAAAGCGAGGAGGATGACGTAAAGAAACGGTCAGGCTTTGGTCTGCGTGGCACCATCAATCGAATACGTTATTATTATGACTACGACAACGTAGTACAGATACATAGTGAGCCGGGCGAATATACGATAATTGAGATATACATTCCCAAGATGAGGGAGTTGCAAACAGAGGGGGAAGAATAATGTACAGAGTTATGATCATTGACGACGAGATGTCTGCTCGTAGGCTGCTACAGGCATCCATAGATTGGCAATCGCTTGATATGGAATTGGTGGGCGAGGCGGCAAGTGGTATAGAAGCTATTAACATTATTGATGAGTTGCGGCCGGACATTGTTTTTGTTGATATCTCCATGCCCTTTATGAATGGGATAGAATTTACACAGGTTGCAACAGAGCGATATACAGGCTTGGTGATTATCATTTTGACAGGATTTGATGATTTTGAGTATGCACGTCAGTGTGTTCGTCTGCCAGTGGTAGAGTATATGCTTAAACCATTTGTTCGGCAAGAGGTAACCGAGGTGTTAACCAAAATAAAGGAAAATCTGGATATACACAATACTCGAACACAGGAGATTGGACGGGATATTACTCCGTCTGATATCGAGCAGATAATGCAGTATTTACGTGATAATTTTACAGATTCGAACATCAATTTAACCTCTGTGGCGCAGCATTTTGGGTTTAATCCGAGCTATTTTAGTCGGAAATTTAAGCAGGAAACAGGAAAGAGCTTTGTCGAATTCCTTATTAAGTGCCGGATGGAGCGGGCGATTGAGCTAGCCGGAACAAGCAATAAGATGTTCTGTACTGCCAATGATGTCGGAATCCCTGACCCTAACTACTTTGGACGCTGCTTCAAAAAATATACTGGCATCAGCTACTCTGAATATGCCAACTCGCATACCTCACGGTAAATTTTTATCGTATTATATATGGTCTCATAAACATTGAGTAATCAATGTTTATGGGGTTTTTTAATTTCAGAATTTATTTAAAAAAATTTTAGGTAGTTAATATAGTATATTTAAATTTGTTATACGACGAAGGGTGTATACAGGAAGAGCAGTGAAGTATCAATTGTTCAAGTATATTCAACACCATTTACAAATCATGGAATTTTGGAGTATAAAGGACAGAAGTATGTAGTAGCTGATGGCTTGGGAAGTAGGCGTTCCGAGAAGAAATGTCCTTTAAGTACCTTATGAATACAAGGAAAATATTTTAAGTCATCCTGACTGTATTCAATGTGGTAAGTGTGTTAATGTATGTCCTAAAAATGCGATAGGATACAACCGAAGTAATGCTGTTTTATTTATAAAAGAAGCAAATATTTTTAAATGACTTAATGTCATAGGAATCTCCTGGACTTTTCATAAGCAAATAGTTATGCTTATAATAGTAAAATATGTTTTTATTTATTAAAAAGCAAGTAATATAATTATGCTTTCGGAGGTTTATACCATGAAGAGAAATTTAAAATTTTATATAAAATTATTTATTTCTACATTCTATTTAAGTGCTTTCACCTTTGGAGGGGGCTATATTATTATTCCACTAATGAGAAAAAAATTTGTTAATGAATTTCATTGGATAGATGAAAAAGAAATGCTTGATTTAACAGCAATTGCTCAGTCAACTCCTGGAGCAATTGCTGTTAATGCAGCAATATTGGTTGGATATCGTTTAGCTGGTTACTTCGGAAGTTTGATAACAATTTTGGGTACGGTATTACCACCTTTAATCATTTTATCATTCATATCTATTGCATATACTGCTTTTATCAATAATCTGGTAATCAAATTAGTGCTTCGAGGTATGCAGGCAGGGGTTGCTGCTGTAATTATTGATGTAGTAATGAGTATGGTAATTAGTCTGGTAAAGGAAAGAAAAACTCTGCCCGTTATTGTTATGATTGGTGCATTTATTGCTTCCTTCATCCTGGATATCAATATCATAATTATCATTATAGCTAGTGGATTAATCGGTGTAGCAGGAATGCTTAATTCAGAACATATAAAAAAGAGTGGTGAAATAAAATGATTTATTTAAAACTATTCCTGAGCTTTTTTCAGGTCGGATTATTTAGCTTTGGTGGTGGTTATGCTGCTATGCCGTTAATCCAAAATCAGGTTGTTGATAGGAATGGCTGGTTAACAATGAGTGAGTTTGCAGATGTCATTACCATATCACAAATGACACCAGGCCCAATTGGTATTAATTCAGCTACTTTTGTGGGCACACGTATAGCAGGAATCACAGGTGCAATAATGGCGACATTGGGCTGTATATTACCTTCCTGCATTATTGTCCTTCTTTTAGCCTATATGTATTACAGATTCAGAGGATTATCCATAGTCCAGGCAATATTAAATGGACTAAGACCAGCTGTGATTGCAATGATTGCTTCTGCAGGTTTTTCTTTGGTAATAGTATCATTTTGGAATGGACAAGGGGTATCCAGACAAATAGAAAATCTCGATTTCGTATCAGTAGCTATATTCGCGATCGCATTGGTTATTCTAAGAAAGTGGAAGGTAAACCCAATTATTGTAATGAGTGGAGCTGGGGTAATCGGTTTATGTTTATACTCTATATTTTAGACAATGTTAATACTATTATAATTCATGGAGATAGTTTTTTTAGTAGATGCGTTATTTTACAGTATGGAGTATAACCATTAATTTTTTTTTCAGATAGTACAACACTCTGGTTGTCCTTGACAAACATTCGAACATAATAGTATAATGTTTGAATAGGAGAATGAATATTATGGAAATAAAACAAGAAATAATAATGGCTGCTTATGAATGCTTTTTAAAATATGGTTATAGTAAAACTTCTATGAAAGATATTGGTCAAAGGGTTAACCTAAATAAAGCTTCCTTATATTATCATTTTAATGATAAATTAACATTGTATAGAGAAGTTGTAAATATGAATCGTAATAAACATATGCAAGAGCTAGAACTGCTTTTGGAAAACCAAACCTGTGCTTATGATAAAATACTATTATTTATTCATAAGGAAATAGTTTTTAGCCAAAAATTCTCAATGGTTCTGACGACTGGGAATAGTGCTGCTGATTTAAAAATGGAGACAAAAGAAGTCTACACCGAAATAGTGAAAGATGATATTGAACGGATTGAAAAAATGCTTCAAGAAGGTATTAACCAAAACGAATTCATTTCATGTGATGCAGGAAAGGTTGCTACAGCGATTATGACATTAGCAGATGCAGTACTTAATGTAAATTGTCCTCTTTTCTTAGATGATATGGATAGAGAAAAAGTATATTCACATATTCAAGAGCAATTGAAGTTTATGATAAAACTGATGCTTAATGGGATAAAATCAAGATTGTAAATGATATAGATTAAAATGAAAATAAGTGCCTGGCCTTGGCACTTATTTATTACCACTTAATCAAACAATTTATCAAAATGTTTGAAGATTAGATATGATATAATATCATGCTTTAGTATCTAATATATATACAATATTTACAATTAATGAGTTTTGTAAATGCAAAATGATAATATTAGGTAATTGCGAAACAATATAGTTTTGTTAATTGTATACAGTACCTGCAGTTGATGTGTTTCGCAATTGGCTAAATAATAATATATTTATAAGGAGATTAGTAGAATGAAAACAGTTATTTTTGTATTTTCTGGAACTGGAACATCTTTAGCAGTAGCTAAAAAACTATCAGAGGAGTTAGGAGGGACAACACTTATATCGATAGCCAAATGTATTCAACAAGAAGTTGTATTAGTTGAGGAGGAAAGAGTTGGATTCATTTTTCCTTGTAATTTTGGTGAGTTACCTCAGATTGTAAAGGACTTTGTAGCGAAGATTAAGATGGACAAAGCACAATATATTTTTTCAATTATAACAGCAGGGGGTAGTGCGGGAATTGGATTACAAATTCTTGGTAAATTACTAAATAAAAAGGGGAAGGAATTAAATTATGGAAAATCTATAACTATTGCATCAAATTATATAGTTGCATGGTACATCAAAATGATTAAGGCAAATAACGTAAAACTAAATAATAACATAAAAATATCGGACGAAAGAATGAAGCAGTTTGCCCAAGATATAATAGAAGAAAAGAACTGTGTCGAAAAAGGGAGTTGGCTTGGGTATATCGTGCCACATATTGTTTCACCAAAAAAAGTCGTACAGAATACTAGACCTTGGGACAGAGATTTTAATGCAGGAGGTAGATGCAATGGATGTGGTGTATGTATAAAAGTATGCCCTGTGCAAAATATTCGGCTTGTTAATAATAAGCCGGAATTTGCGCATAACTGTCAACGGTGTATGGCATGTATGCAATATTGCCCTAAACAAGCGATACAATATAAAGGCAAATACATAAATACAGCAAGATATTATCATCCGAGAATTTCTATAAATGATATCTCTGAATTTCATAGATGAGATTTGTATAGGTAATTCGCGGACCTAGTATTAAATCTTTAATTAATATCAAAATAATTTTTATTATTGCATATAAACCAAGGAGAATTTGAATGAAAAATAAGTATATTAAAAATTTTAATGTACAAAAATCAGAATTTAGAGATTGGGATACTGTTTTAAAAAATCCACAATCAATAAAAATTAAGACGCTCAATACAGGGACAATAATAAGTAAAGTATCGAGGATAATAAATCTAAATAATACTAATGCTAATCATTTGAAAGATTCTACGGTTATTATGCCTGTATTAGTACATGTTATCAGTCACCAAAAATATGGTAATTACTTAATTGATACCGGATTTGATGCCTCCTTTAAGGATAGTTCAGGAGGAACATTTAAGGGATTATTAAAAAGATTCTATTTTCGAAAACGATACCTACAGGAAAAGAATTTAGATGGTATTGAAAGACAGATGAAAGAAGAGTTGATTAATATAAAAGGTGTATTTTTGACACATTTTCACGAACATGCGGCGGGTGTTCCTGCTTTACCAGATAATATACCTTATATATTCGGAGGAGGTGAACAGGAAATTAATTATTTCCCATTCATTTATTCCAATTTCTTTAAAAATAAGCTTGATTTGCAAAAACTTGACTTCTCATTGGGTCAAAAAATGCCAGTATTAGGTAATTGCATAGATGTTTTTGGGGATGGTTCCTTCTGGGCATTTTCCACACCTGGACATACAAAGGGACATGTTTCCTACTTAATCAATGGAGAGGAGGTGCAGACATTAATTACTGGAGACGCATGTATTTCAAAAAAAGGTTTTGAGCTAGAAACGGAGACAGGAAAAAATTCAATTAATATGGCGGAAGGTAGAGAGAGCTTCTTAAAAATTATTGAATTTACAAAAAAGTATCCTAATATTAAAAAAATTTTTGGCCATGAAACTTCAAAGTTTATAATTGAGTATCGATAAGCATAGTTATCATTGAGGGTGGTGCGATTTGTGTTGAGAATTTTCCACTGGTATGGGTATTAGCAATTATTCACCGGAGAACCACTATAGCACTAGCAGTTTTGAAACTATGTAGGTTAACTCCGCCGGCGATTCTTTCATTCCGGCACTAACCCATTTTGAAACTATATTAAAGACGCCGCCTGTATTAAATGCTAACGTGTATTCCAAGGCGATTTTATTGCCTTGATTGGGGAAATTGGGCAGTTTATTTATCATCATTTCATGGATGATCGGAATACAAAGATTCCATTTCTCAAGAAGATAAGATAACATATTACTTTTATTCAATCCAAATAAAAAAGATTGATTATTCTTACAAAGAATAAATATTTGTTGTAAACAGTACTTTGGTGTTAAAACCTCCTGTGTATTTAAATATGTAATAAAATCTTTTGTTATTATGTTAAGATATGACTCAAGCACATCTTCTTTTGAAGTAAAATTGCGATAAAAGGTTCTCCTGCCTAAATCGGCATGAGAAGCAAGCTCACTAATGGTTATTTCCTGAAAAGTTTTTTTATTCATTAAATCAATTAGAGCTTCCATAATCCATTTTTCTGATTGCGTAGCAATTATATTATTAGTATGTTTCATCATTATCCTTTCTGGCACAAAAACATCTATTATGTAGCACTTATTATAATGGCATTGACTTAGATCAATCCTTATTATATCATAAAGCCATATATGACACAACTGTGTCACAGCGCGCACTTATAGAAGAGTAAGAACTAAGGAAAGGATAATAGGACGAGTTTACTATTCGTTACTATAAAAGGGTTTGATTATGTTAGAAATATTATTTGTCTTAGCATTTACATTACATAATATTGAGGAAGGGATATGGCTGCCTAGATGGTCAAAGCATATAGAAAAATATCATCCTAGAATTACTAATAATGAGTTTCATTTTGCGCTAATTGCTATAACAACATGTGGTTATTTGCTTACATTTCTATTTCTAATGTATGGGCAACCATTATCAGCGATAGGATATATCTATACAGGATTTTTGCTGATGATGTGTCTTAATACAATTTTTCCGCATTTACTGGCAACAATCATTTTAAGAAAGTATGCTCCCGGAACGTTGACAGGTCTTTTGCTGAATTTACCTATTGGGATGGTAGTTATAATTAGAAATGTTAATAATGGGTTAATACTATATAAGCTATTCCTTATATCGGCTATTATAGTAATAGTGACGATGGTATTGCTGCGGTTGTTTTTTAAATTGGGTGGCCGTCTCATCGAAGCTTATTAGATATAAAAGGAATGAAACAATAAATTATTCATGTGCAGACTTGCGTTATATTAATTTGAAAAAGTTTGGCAGGCTATAATGATAAATAACTTTACAGCATTGTACAATGGATAGATCTATACTCAGAAGGAGAATAGCCAAAGCTTTTTTTGAACATCCTTCCAAAGTGTGTTATATCAGAAAAGCCAACTCTCTCAATAATCTCTGAAACAGGTAATCGAGTTTCTTTGAGCATTTTTGATGCTAAATACAGTCTTAACCTAATAAGGTACTCCATCACAGGATAACCTGTAACCTCACTAAATCTTTCTGCTAACGAGGTTCTGTTGATATGAAATCTATCTGTAAGCTCCTGTATGGTTATTTTATTCATATAATTTGTGTACAAATACAAAATTATCTCTTTGATTTCACCAGGATCTTTATCAAGCTCTAAGCTTTCGAAGGTTTCATCGATAATTAATAATCTCGATAACAAAAAAAGCATTTCTATTAGATAAGTTCTGCTTCTGCAGGGCCAATCATAATCTTTTTGAAGATCTAGGGCATCCTTCATATTGTCAATAATGCTACTGATTCTATGCGCATTGCCCGGTCCAAGATGCAGCTGACCTAAAAATGCATTTGTTCTTCTTAAAAAGGGGTTTAACCAGTATAAATCATGTATGTCATTTGCAGATAACTGATGATCAGATGATTTTAGAAGAGAAAAATCGAAATGTTGATTGATAATTTGTGGATGAAAGAGGATAGCAGTACACTGAAGTGATACTTCAGATTCCAAAAAATAATTATCTGTCTCATTCAGGCAGATGACAGACGGAGCTACGATAATTTGCTTCCTATTATTAAGTGTAAGCAGTCCAGTACCAGAGTTTACAAAAATTAATCTATAATGATCCCTCTTATTTATACCATCTGCGAAACAATTTTCACTTGTATGGTAGATAGGAAACTGTAAGCCCTGATGAAATTGCTTTCCTTCTGTAAAGTAAGCAGTCATACTGTACCTCCTGAGCAATGATATTGTTGATTATATCACTGCTCAAGAGAAAAATATAGATTTATTTAATTATTAATTATCTTCCGAGAATTTTTAACTCTTCACACAGCTTTAATCCGAAAGCTACGGAAGCTTCTTGATTTTTTCCTGTAACAATATTGCCGGATACAACAACCTCATTATCAACATATTTAGCACCATTGTCGGTTAATTCCTTAATACCTTCCGCCCAAGGGAACATGGTTGCATCCTTATCCTTGAGAATACCAGCCCTTGCTAAAACAGGTGGCGCTGCACATATGGCTGCTACAATCTTTTTTTGCTTATTGGCATCCTGCACAAGTTTTCTTAAGTCTTTATCCTCCCACAGAGTATCGATTGCGCCTGTGCCTCCAATTACTACGATCGCATCATAGTTCTTTGCTTTAGCATTTTTTATTAAAATATCAGTGTTACATTTTGATCCATTTGCACCAAGTGCTGTCGCTGTAGTGCTAGCAACAGTTACCTTTGCACCGTTTACTTCAAGCAGCGCTTTTGGAGTATAGAACTCTGCATCCTCAAAATCCTTTGGAGCGATTACCATAAGGACGTTTTTTGAATATTTTCTAATTCCTAAAGCGTTACAAATAGCCAGTCCAAAGGCTTTCGATGCAGGAGGATTCTTACCGGTTACGATATTTCCGTCAGTAACAGTCTCCTCATTAACATAGATGGCACCTCTTGAGGTTAGTTCCTTAATTCCATCATCAAAAGGAAACATTGTAACTTTTTTATCCTTCAAAATTCCGGCCTTAGCAAGAGTTGGTGGAGCTGCACACATAGATGCAACTATTTTATTTTGAGAATTAAATTGCAAAATCAATGTATGGAGTTCTTTATTATCCCACAAATTACTTATAACGCCTACTCCTCCGGGTATAACGATGGCATCGTAGTCATCGGCCTTTGCATCACTAATTTTGATATTCGGTGTTATTTTATAACCATTCGCACCAATCGCTATATCAGTAGTTGTGCTAGCGATTGTTACCTTTGCACCATTAGCCTGTAAGATCGCCATAGGTTCAATAACTTCACAGTCTTCAAAATCCTTTGGTGCAATCACCATAAGTACCTTTTTTTGTGGGACTGTAGCCTTTGCGCTGGCAGTATTAATTGAACCAAATACAAAAGCTCCAAGCATCATAGAAAAACACATTGCAAAACAAAGCACTTTTTTAATTAATTTCATCATTTTTATTACCTCCTTTGATATCCATAGTTTAGCAAAGAAGAATTTGATCTGTAATAGCGAATTATCAGTGCTTTTCTGCATATTTACAGAAAAGCTAGAAAAATCAAAGAAGCAGCCGTTTTTTGGCTGCTTCTTTAACTTAACAGGTACTATTCCTTTAAAATTTGTGTCTCTCTCATTAATTGCATATGTCTTTCATTCGTTCGGCTGATTAAATCAAAATCTTTCGTTTCTATACCCTTCACAATATCTCGATGTAAAAACCAGGATAAATCAATAACTTCATTAATCATAGCATAATTCTTTAGGTTTGATCTTGCTATGAGCAGAATAGTTTCAATCTCATTGATATATTTTATTAATCTGGGGGATTGGGTAATTTCAGCAGTCAAAAGATGAAACTTTATATCACATTGGTTATGCTGTTGAATACGTTTTTCCATGTCATAGGATTGAAAGGTATCAATATAAGTATACAATTGTCTAATGTCTTCTTCAGTGGCAAGCTCGGCACAGCGGCGATAGCTTAAATCTTCGAGTGACATTCTAAGATCTAATAGATTCAAAAGCTCTTTCTTGGACAGTTCAACACAATAAAGCCCTTTTCGCTTTAAGTATGTGATAAAGCCATTCTGAGATAATTGGTTAACCGCTTCACGTACCGGGGTTCGGCTTGTGCCCATTTGTTCCGCAATCAAATCCTCCCTTATTCGATCTCCCGGTTTAATTTCACCATTAAGAATTTGATTCAGTATAAAATTATATGCATTTTCGGTTAGTACAGAATTATCCATTATTTTACTTTGTATAAAGCGTGCAATAATCGCTTATACATCACCTTTCGTTTGATATTTTTATCGCTTCAAAATAGTATAAATAATCTAATATTATTATAAATTATAATTTATTTATAATCAATCTCCAATTTTATAAAAAATGGGATTTGTATAAAATAGTAGATATCTATTCATGATTTGCGCTATATATTATTACATATTAACTATAATACGACAAAATATGATAAAATAATTGATAAAAATCGCAAATCTATATTTACAAATGAAATTTAATATGATAATATAAATTATAATTTATAAATTATAAAACAAGAAAGGACGTTGGTTAATGAAACATTTTTGTGCAAGCGGTTTAAAACGGGTGATTATTCTTGAGCTTGAAAGAGGAGAGAAAATCGTTGAATCAGTGGAAAGTGTTTTAGAGGAAGAAGGAATAAAAAACGCATATATTGCCAGTGCGGTAGGATCTGTAAAACACGTTGAATTTCATAGACCATTAACCATGGATGAAGCAACGGTAGATGAGTTTGTAAGCTATGATCAACCTTTTGAGTTGGGATGCATCTCCGGAACAGTAATCGATGGAGTTGCTCATCTGCACTTTTCAATGGGAAGTAAGGATAGTATACAGGTAGGTCATCTGGAAAAAGGTACAGAGGTATTATATCTGGTGGAGTTGACCATAATTGAAATAGAAGGCGTTCAATTAAAACGTATGTTAACACCGGAAAAGGTTAAAAAGTTATTTCCAATAGAAGAATAAGATACATATCGAATCGCTGGAGGTGCTAATTAATGATACATGAAATCTATGAAAGATCCTTCGTCGATCTTAATGGAACATGGAAATATAAAATTGATCAAAATGATGTTGGAGTTAGGCAAAGCTATTATCTTACTAATCATAATTACGATTCCTGGAGAGATATAAAGGTTCCGCATAATTGGTATCTGGTAGAAGAAATCGGAGATTATTTCGGAACAATCTGGTATGAAAGAAGATTTAATGTACCTAATGAGTTCAAAGGACAGAGATTATTCCTGCATTTTGAAGGCATAGATTATATATCAGAGGTGTGGGTGAATGGTAAGTATTTAGGCTTCCATGAAGGAATGTTTGATCCCTTTGATTATGAAATAACGGATTACGTAAAATATAATGAAGAAAATATCCTGGTTGTCAGAGACGCCGCTCCAAAGGATACAACGGAATATATCCTTGCTGATGAAGAGTCAACACCGCTTTCCACTCCATATAAATTCCATCAATCAAAAGGGATTACCCAGATCAAGGGTCATATGATTGAAGCGATGCATCGGCCTGGATCAATGACCTCCTTTAGGCAGGACGGCAATTCTGGCGGAATATGGGGAGATGTAAAGCTGGTAGCAAAGCCGGATGTATTTGTTGATTATATCAAGAGCTATACTCAGATCGGATATAAAAAGGATTGGCTCGGAGATAAGCAGGACAAGCCGGATGGGACAGGCTTAGCAGCCTTTGACATATATGTCAACAGCAGCAGAGAGCATGCGGTAAAGACAAAGCTTGTGCTTGATGTAACTGCTTATAACTTTGACGATCCTGCCGTATATTCTATTTCCCGTGAAGTAGTAGTTCAACCGGGTGATAATGTTTTCAAGATCGTAATTACAATTCCTGATGTTCGTTTATGGTGGACCTGGGATCATGGAAAGCCAAACTTATATACTGCTAAAGTTACTTTAGAAAATGATGTGGCCAAACTTAATTTCGGTGTAAAGGATATTAATACGGATGAGAAAGGTCAATGGTATCTAAACGGAAAGCAAATTTTCCTGCGTGGTATGAGATATATATCAAGTCTGTGGATGAGTGAAGCAGGCGAAGAAATGTGGGAAAAAGACTTTAAAAAAATGCTTGATATGGATATCAATGCGATCAGGATAGGAAGTCATGTGGAAAGAGACGGCGTCTATAAGCTGTGTGACGAGCTGGGACTTTTGATGTGGCAGGTATTTCCACTTCACTATTGTATTGATGACGGAGATAATGTAATTGATAGGGCCTCCGAAATGATTTACAATATGGGACTTATGTTAACAAATCATGCTTGTATGGGCATGTGGTCTGTATATAAAGAGCCCGAGATATACGGCTTACCGGATAAACCGAATGTTTACTTTAGATTATGTGAAATTCTTAAGGAAACCTTAGGTACGGTTGATCCGATCCGTTGGATCCATAAGGGTGATTATCGTGAAGGTGTGCAGAATATCATGATCGGGTCCTGTCAGGATGGCGATAAGGATATTCTTCAGACAGAAATACAACCGAATATTGTAGAATTTGGTGCAGATTCAGTACCATCTCTTAAGAGCCTAAAGAAATTCATCCCAGAAGATAAGCTTTGGCCTCCGGATTGGGATACCTGGGAATACTGGGGCTTGTTCTACCGCAACCAGTTCAAAAGGGCGAAGGTGGAGATGGGAAGCTCGTTAGAAGAGTTTATTCATAACACCCAGGCTTATGAAGCATTGGTGGTTAAGGAACAAATCGAGGTTTTAAGACAAAGAAAGTATAAGCCGGTAGCTTCCATGTTTTTATATTATTGGAGCGATGCCTGCCCGATTATGGGATCTGGACTTTTAGATTACTACAGAGAGCCTTATGAAGTTTATGAATCGATGAAGGGCGTATATACTCAAGTATTAATCAGTCTTGAATGGAACAAGGATCCTTATGTAATAGGAAGAGAAAAGAAGTATGATAGAACCCAGGTTTTTGGTGGAAAGATATGGGTAAACAATGATCATTTCCATGAAATTAAGGACGCTCAGATTAAGTGGAAAATTAGAAGAATAAATAGTGATGAAATCCTTGCAGATAAATCTTTTGTTACAACACTGGCTCCGGATTCTGCGGAAGTATTAGATAAGATAAGTTTTATTATTCCAGAAGACTATATCGGTGAATATATCGTAGAAATGTCTGTAAAAAGTCATGATAATCAAGTGCTTTCTACAAATACGATGCGTTTTAAAGCCTGTAATTAATCTGACAAAATATCTAAAAAGGGGAATGACTTATGATAATGTTACATGAAGGCCGCCAGAAATTCGATTTATCCGGTACCTGGAAATATAAAATTGACGAAACGGATAAGGGCGAACTGGAAGGTTATTACCGAAAAGATGCCGAAGCTTCCGATTGGAAGGATATACAGGTGCCTAACAACTGGTATCTTACAGAAATAGGTGATTATTTCGGCACAATCTGGTTCCGTAAGGAATTTGTTCCAGAAAAGACAAAAGAGAATGAAAAGGTTTATTTAAGATTTGGCGCAGTCGATTATATTGCAGACGTATGGCTTAATGACATCTATCTTGGAAACCATGAAGGTATTTTTAATCCGTTTGAATTTGATGTAACAAAGTATCTTAAGATGGGTGAAAAGAATGTGTTAGTTGTAAAGGATAGCGCACCCAGAGACACAACCGAATACATTAATTGCGGACTTGATAAGGATACACCATTATCGGAGCCTTATCAAAGGCATCAGGCCAAGGCAATTACTCAGATTAAAGGACATATGATAGATGCGATGCACCGACCGGGATCAGAAACCTCGTTCAGACAAGATGGTAACTCTGCTGGTATATGGGATACAGTTGAGCTGGTGGTTCGCCCTGAGGTATTTGTAGAATATTGTAAAATCTCTACCAAGACTGTACTTAAAAAAGACTGGGTAGGAGACCAGTTGGATAAACCGAACGGCTCTGCAATGGTTAGTATGGATATTACCCTGAATAATACGACGGGTAAAACAGTAAGCAGCGATCTGTGTGCCATAATAGCACCTTCGAATTTTGAAAGCGATGAACTGCATACAAGAAGCCGTAAGGTGGTTCTTGCACCGGGGCGGACTACAGTCAAGTTTGTTGTTACAGTTATGGATGCTAAACTTTGGTGGACCTGGGATCATGGTTATCCTCATTTATATTCCTTAAAGCTTAATTATCTCGATGATAGCGTGACGATGAGATTTGGTATTAAGGATGTCGTATACGACGAAAAGTACGGAAAGCTATACTTAAACGGAAAACGAATTTTCCTTCGTGGTATGAGATATATTTCAAGCTTATGGATGAGCGAAGCAAATCCGCAGATGTGGCAGCAGGATTTTGAGAAAATGATTAAAATGAATATCAATTCTATCCGTATCGGAAGTCATGTTGAGAAGGATGGAGTGTACAGTCTGTGTGATGAGTTGGGACTGTTGATGTGGCAGGTATTCCCGTTGCATTATTGTGTCAGCGATGAGGACGATTTAATATCCAGGGCTTCTGAAATGATCCGCGATATGGGAATGATGCTTACCAACCATGCATGTATGGGAATGTGGTCGGTATATAAGGAACCGGAGATATATATGCTGCCGGATAAGCCGAATAATTATTTCCGTTTGTGCAAGGTACTGAAAGAAACATTGAAAAGTGTAGATCCTGTTCGCTGGGTTCATTTAGGAGATTACCGCGAAGGGGTAATGAATATTATGCTTGGGTGCTGTAACGACGGTGATGTAGATGTAAATGATAAGATTATACCTCCGCATATCGTAGAATTTGGTAATCAATCTATTCCTTGTCTTGAAACCTTAAAGACTTTTATACCGGAAGATAAGTTATGGCCTCCGCACTGGGATACGTGGGAATATTATGGACTGTTCTATTCCAACACCTTTAAGTTCGCAAAGGTTGAACTTGGTAATTCCCTGGAAGAATTCATTCAAAATACACAGGATTATGAAGCAATTGCCGTGAAGGAGCAGATCGAGTTCCTGCGTCAGCGTAAATACTATCCTGTAACAACAATGTATCTTTACTATTGGAGCGACGCCTGCCCGATGATCGGATCCGGACTACTTGATTACTATCGCCGTCCTTATAAAGTGTATGACTATATGCAGATGGTGTATACTCCGGTGCTGATTAGTATTGAACCATCCATGCATCCTTACCGCCTCGGCAGAGAAAAGGTATTTGAAGCAGGAAAAACCTTTACTGCCAGAGTTTGGGTTAATAACGATCATTATAATAAGGTGGAAGGAGCAAAAATATCCTGGGAAGTAATCGATCTTACAACGGATACAACAGTTGCTTCACACAAATTTGAACTTGATCTTATCCCCGACTCCTGTGAGGTACCTGACCACATTGTACTACCCTTAAAGGATGAATTTGCCGGACACAATTTTAAAGTAATCATGAGTGTTACTGCTAGGAACGGTGAGCTTCTTTCCGAGAACTTCTGTGACTTTAAGGTTAAATAATGACAAAATAGCAAAGAAACTTTATATAAAAATTTAAAATAAATAGACAATTGCGAAACTCAGTAATTGTAAGTATTGTATACACAGCACATGCTATTCTGGAGCGGAATTAAAGTGTTAAACACTTAAGCTCTAAGGAGCGTTGGAGCGAAGGAATAGTATATGCTGTGTATACAATTTATTAAACTATATAGTTTCGCAATTATCTAAAATAAAAGAATGGAGGTATAGGATGCAGGCATTAAGGAAAACAAAAGCCGAACCGGGAGCGGAATTCGTAGAAATTCCAATTCCTGAAATAGGCGAACATGATTTGTTGATAAAAGTAAAAGCAACTGCAATGTGCAAATCTGATGTTGAAGTTTTCGAATGGTCACCGTTAGTTACTCATCTAAAAACTCCTTTTACCTTGGGACATGAATTTGCAGGTGAGGTTGTAAAAACAGGCAGTCTTGTTAAGAATTTTAAACCAGGGGATAAGGTGGCTGGTGAAACACATATTCCATGCGGTTATTGCCATGAGTGCAGAACAGGTAATAGTCATATCTGCACCAATGAAATGGGCGTTCTCGGAAGAAATGTTGATGGCTGTTTTGCAGAATATATACGATTGCCGGAAATTTCAGCGATTAAGCTTGAGAAGGATGCTGATTATGCGCAAATGTCGCTTTTAGAACCACTCGCTACTGCACTACACAGCTTACAGAAAGCGAATCCGAGCGGTAAAACAGTTGCAATTCTTGGTGTAGGTACCATTGGTCTAATGGCATGTGAATTAGCAAAAGTTCTGGGTGCGGTGAAAGTGATTTCTCTCGATGTGAATGACAGCAGACTAAATTACAGTCTTGAGCACGGAGCGGATGTAGCAATCAATGGTATGAAGGAAGATTTTGTAGCTCGCGTGAAAGAAGAAACAGATGGCATCGGTGTTGAGTGCGTTGTAGATTTTACTGGCAATAACAGAGTCATAAATCAGGCTATTGATGCTTTGGCTACGGCAGGACAGCTGGTACATGTAGGTATGGTCCAAGCTGAACTGGTGGTTCCGAGTTATATGTATAGGGTGGTTTACAGAGAGTTGAAGATTACAGGAATATTCGGCAGACACATGTACAATACCTGGGAGCTTTTGATGTCTATACTAAAGAATAATAAAATTGATTTGTCCGCTTATGTAGGCTGTGTAATGCCATTAACAGAATATAATAAAGCTCTTGATATGTTTAATGACATTAATGGAAGGGCAGTTATGATTCCATAGTCACTGGAAGGATAAAAAGGAGAGATAAGAATGCTTAATTTTAATGAATTTCCCAAAGAGGTTTCGATCTTTGAAGTGGGACCGAGAGACGGCTTACAGCCGGAGCCGGTATTTGTACCGACTGAAAAAAAGCTTAAACTGATACATATGCTAGAGGATGCAGGCTGCAAAAGAATTGAGTTGACGTCTTTTGTACATCCCAAATGGGTACCCCAGATGGCAGATGCAAAGGAAATTGTAGATGCAATTGAGCCTAAAGAGGGTGTCTCCTATAATGCGCTGGTTCCTAATATGAAGGGCTTTGAACGTGCACTTGATTGTGGCCTTAAGGAAGTAGTAACAATTATCAGCACAAGCGAAAGCCATAATCATGAAAATTTGAATCATAATGTAGCTGAAACCTTAAAGCAGATTGAAGAAATGAATCAAATTGCTGCAAAACAGGGTGTGAAAGTTCGCTCCTATATCGCAACCGTATTCGGCTGCCCGATGGAAGGTCCAGAGCCACCTGAAAAAGCACTTGAAATTGCACTTGCATTAGAGAGCTTCGGTTCTTACGAAATCTCCCTTGGCGATACAACTGGTATGGCAAATCCTATAACAGCTTACGAAATACCAAAGATGATTAAGGAGAAGCTAAAAAAAGCGAGCCTGGCTGTACATTATCATAAGTTCAACGGATTAGAATTTGCTAATAACTTAGCATCCCTTCAGGCCGGTATTACTATATTTGACGGAGCAGCTGGCGGCTTAGGCGGATGTCCTTATGCACCGGGTGCAAAAGGTAATTGTCAGACGGAAGTACTGGTTGAAATGTTCCATCGCATGGGTATAGAAACCGGAATCGATTTAAATAAGATCATTGAGGCCGGTAAATATGCACAAACACTCAGTACATTATTATATCAGAAATGTAATTAGGGGGTCACATTATGGAAGCAAAGCTACAAGGTATTAAAGAGCGTTATATAAGCGGACAAATTAAAACGCAGCATTTGGAAACCGTCATATTCGAAGAAATCTACAAATCTGATGCTGCAATGGTAAAGGAAGCATGTAATGACGCGGCTGTTCTTCGTTGTGAAATGATTGAAGAAGCAACTGGAGTTTCTATGCCACAGATTAAGAATACCAGAATTGATAATTGTTCACTGGTTGGCGGAGAAAGAATTCTATCGGGAATTGAAGGTAAAATCGGTGCGGCTACACTGCCTATGGGTTTTGCAGGTCCGATTCAAATTAATGGACAGTATGTTAACGAAAAAGTATACATACCGATGGCTACCAATGAAGCGGCACTCATTGCCGGTGTTCAAAGAGGTATGAAAGCAATTAATATGTCCGGTGGTTTACACACTATGGTGCATTTTGACGGAATGACTCGTGCTCCATTAATCGAAGCACCTGACATTTATGAAGGCCGTCGTTTATGCGAGCGTGTTCAAAACGATATTGAGTTTATCAGAGAGCTTGGAACTTATTGCAAAGATCCTTTTGTAAGACTTGAAAAAATTGATCCTTACCAGCTGGGTACTAAGATATTCTTACGTATGATCTTTAAAACCGGTGATGCAATGGGTATGAATGGTGTTACGAAAGCTTCAGCAGATATTGTCAGAGCTTTACTTGCAAAATTACCGGATTGGCGTCTTGTAACCATTAGCAGCAACTTATGCAGCGATAAGAAAAACAACCATATCAACGTGCTGAATAATCGCGGTAAGGCAGTAGAGACAGAGGTATTCATTCCTACTGAGGTTTTAAAAGCTGTATTTAAAGCGGGTGTAAATCCTAGAAGTGTAGAAAAGATTGTATTCCATAAATGCTATCTTGGCTCCTGCCTAAGCGGAACGATCAGCGGCTTCAATGTAAATGCTGCCAATGCTTTAGCTGCAGTATATGCAGCAACCGGTCAGGACATGGCACATGTTATAACCTCAGCAAGCTGTTTTGTACAGGCAGATGCTAAGGACGATGGGCTGCATTTCATGGTTAGTCTTCCTTGTATGGAGCTTGCAACAATCGGCGGCGGCACCATGTTCGGTACAGCGAAGGAAGCTTTAAGAATGATAGGATGCGGCGAATTTGGAAAGAGTATTGATGATAATAAAAATGTAATGAGACTGGCAGAAATTACTGCAGCAGCAGTTACGGCACTTGACTTAAATACAGCTTGTGCTCAGGCAGCAGGTTATGAAATGGCTGATTCGCATGTAAAGCTGGCTCGTGGAGAAGAAGATAAATAAGAGTAGGTATGGTTATATTATGGGTAATGTAATGACAAATTACATAAAAATTTCTTTTGCCTAACGGACAGCAAAAGATAGGTTAAATTAAATAACAGTCCGAAAAAAGGAGGATATATGAAAGGTATGAAAAAAACTCTTGCTCTTTTAGTAATATTTTGTATGGTGGTTACACTTTTTACTGCATGTGGTTCAAGCAAAAGCGACAAGGAAGATGCAGCGGTTACAGACGGTGCCTCTGATACAGAGAAAACTGACGATGTTGAGAAGGCTGACGATACTGAGAAGGTTGACGATACCGAAAGCGGTGAAAAACAGACATTACGTGTTACATGGTGGGGTAATACAGAACGCGACAAGTTGTATTATAAGATTAATGATTTATTCATGAAAGAGAATCCGAATGTTGAAATCGTTACTGAAAGTCCCGGCTGGAATGATTACTGGACAGCTGTAGCGACCTCCTACGCAAGCCGTACAGCACCGGATGTTGTTCAGTTCCAGTCAAATCAAATTGGTGAATATGCTTCTAAGAACGTATTAACACCTTTAAATTCCTATGTTGATTCTGGTGCGATTAATCTTGACAATTGGAATATGGATTTAGTATCTACCGGAAATTATAATGAGAATTTGTATATGGTTACATTGGGTATCACAGCACAGACAATGTATGTTAATAAGACATTATGTGATGAACTGGGTATTGAATTGTGGGGTGAAGAAGAGGATATTTCCTGGGAGGATTTTGAAAAATTCTTAAATGATACTCAGAAGAAGCTTCCGGCTGATACTTACTCTTGCGCAGACTTTTATACAAACAACGACTTGGTATGGGTATGGGTAAGACAGAATACACCTGCTGGAGTTGAATGGGTTGATGCTGACGGTAAATTCGCTCCTACAAAAGAAACGATGAGCAGCTGGTATTCCCTTGGTGACAGATTACGTAAATCAGGTGCAATTGCTCCGATTACAAAGACCCAGGAATGGGAACAAAAAGCTTGGGAAGAAGGTCCTTTTGTAAAACGTAATGTATTATTCTATTTTGCAAATGCAAACCAGATTAAAACCTATCAAAGAGCAACACAGGATGAAATTGTTTTAAGAAAGGTACCTGTTGCTAAGAATGCAAACAATGAGCATGGAGATCTTTTAATAACCTCCTCTTTCGCTATATCTGAGACCTCAGAGCAAAAGGATTTGGCAGCGAAGTACATTGACTTCTTTGTAAATAATGAGGAAGCACAGAAAATCTTCAATTATGAGCTTGGTGTTCCCGGTTCCTTGACAATTCAGGATGTACTGAGTAAGACTGCAGACCCGAGTGATATTATGGCAACTAATTATGTAAATTTAGTTTCTCAAAATACACTTCCGTTTAAGGCAAAAGAACCAGGTGTATGGGCAATACAGAATGAAATAGCAAGTGTTGCGCAGCAGGTGGCTACAGATTCCATGACAGCAGATAAAGCAGCCGAATATATAATCGGTTGTGCTAATGATGTAATAAGTGAAAACCAGTAATATGAAAGCATAGATAAAATGCAGTTCGAAATGTTCTGCAAAACTATACGGACATAGATAAAGGAAGGGGAAGGAGTGGTACATAATGAATATGCTATGTATCACTCCTTCCCCAATATAAATCGAAGTATATGCTTTTGATTTATGATGTTCGGATTCGAATCGTTGAATATAAACAATAAGAAAAAGAGGTGCTTATATTTGAAAAAATTTTTAAATAAACATGCAGGATATGTTTTTCTGATACCCTGGGTGATTGGCTTTCTTTTGCTGACACTGATACCGTTAGTGATGTCTCTTTATTATTCGTTTACAGATTATAATATGTTATCAGATCCCAAGTTTATTGGATTTAAAAATTATATTAAAATGTTTGTGACGGATTATCATTTTAAGAATGCAGTAAAAGTGACTCTGCTTTACGTATTTATATCGGTACCGTTACAGATTTTTACTTCCTTATGCTTAGCTTTTCTCTTAAATAAATCGGTGCCCTTTCTCTCGGGAATACGAGCTGCCTTTTATATTCCTTCCCTTCTTGGAGGCAGTGTCGCAGTGGCTATCCTATGGAGACAGATATTTGGTTCGGAAGGTATCTTCAATATGCTATTAAGAGGAATTGGCTTGGAGGAAATGGCTACAATCAGCTGGATAGCGGATCCGAAATATGCGCTCGGAACTTTAGTAGTGTTACGTGTATGGCAATTTGGCTCGCCAATGATTATATTCTTAGCAGGTATTAAGCAGATACCGGCTTCCTATATCGAAGCTGCAGCGATTGATGGTGCCAACAGGTTTAGACAGATAACAAAAGTAATCCTTCCCTTATTATCTCCAATTATCTTCTATAATGTGGTAATGCAGATTATCAGTGCATTTAAAGTATTTACAGAGGCTTTTGTCATAAGCGGCGGTAATGGCGGCGTTATGGACAATATGCTAGTATATACTCTGCACATCTATAAAGAAGGCTTTGGCAAGATGCGCATGGGCTATGCATCCGCGCTTTCCTGGATTTTAGTAATCATGGTTAGTGTGTTTACGGTTATAGCCTTTAAGATGTCTAATAAGCATGTACATTACGAGTAAAGGGAGGTTAAGCCGATGTTAAGAAATGAAAGAATAAGAAAATATGTACGTTTTACACTTTTATTAGCTGGAGCTTTGGTAATGTTTTATCCTTTACTCTGGATGATATCAAGCTCATTTAAACCGGAAGGAACAATTTTTACTGATGTAAGCTTGATCCCAAAGCAATTTACATTTGAAAACTATAAAATAGGTTGGTTATCCAATGGAGTAACTACCTTTACTACCTACTTCACAAATTCTATCTTAATTTCTTCTCTTTGCGTTATTGGAAACCTGGTGTCTTGTTCCTTGGCTGCCTATGCATTTGCAAGACTTGAATTCAAATTTAAAGCTTTATTTTTTGCGCTAATGATGATTACTATGATGGTGCCTCAGCATGCGACAATCGTACCACAATATGTCTACTTTACAGAATTAGGCTTGAATAACACGATTATACCACTGGTACTTCCGAAATTATTAGCAACAGACGGATTCTTTATCTTTTTAATCATACAGTTCTTCCGCGGCTTACCCAGAGAACTTGACGAAGCGGCAGTAATTGACGGATGTAATAAATATTCAATCTTCTGGAGAATTTTACTTCCCTTGTGTAAACCGGCCCTGATTACGACGGTAATATTTACCTTTATCTGGACCTGGAATGATTTCTTTACACAGGTAATTTACTTAAGAGAGGCTCCGAAATACACAGTAACGCTGGGACTACGTCTTTTTGTTGATCCTACAGCAAAAAGTGCTTTTGGTGCAATGCTCGCAATGTCAACGCTATCTTTGATACCGGTTATCACATTATTTGTATTCTTCCAGAAGTATTTGGTTGAAGGTATCGCAACAACCGGTATTAAGGGGTAATCCTACAATACGAACGGAGGCTTTGATATGTTAAAAATGGCTGTTTCCTCCCTGACCTTTGATGGATTTGGCAATCATGACTTTGCTAGAACTTTTGCTTTAGCAGGAGAAGCTGGTTATAAGAGGATTGAGTTAAACTGTTGGTATCCAGAGACACTAACCCCATCAAAAATGAGAGAGTTGAAAAGAAGATGCGAAGCAACGGATTTGATACCGATATCCTTGCATGTTACTGCCTTTGGTGGAGGCAGTAATGATTTGCTGACCGCAAATGTATGTCATAAAATAAGAGCGATAGAGGCAGCAGTGGAATTGGGATGCCGCAGGGTAGTTGCATCCTGTATGGAAAGAAATACAGCTGGTGGACTGAAGGCTGTGATAGAAGAGCTGAAAATTCTTGCTCCAGTGGCCGAAGAAGCAGATGTATTGTTATGTCTGGAAAATCACTGCAAGAATGTGCTGGAGTTTGAAGAAGATTATCAGCAAGTATTTGAGGCGGTTTCATCAGATCACATCGGTATTTGTATTGATACCGGACATTTCGATGCTGCAGGCGTAGATATGGATCAGCTTATTGATAGATTTGCTAATAAAATAAACCACGTTCATCTAAAAGAAAATAATGGTTTTGGGATTAAAAGATTTTGTCGGTTTGGTGAAGGTACAACGGATAATGCAAAAGTGCTGCAACGATTATTAGCACATGGATATTCCGGATATATGTCTGTTGAGATATCTCCAGAGATTGGAGAATCCGGTGAAAGTATCGCATTTAATATGAATGACTGGAAAAAGCCAATTACACTATTTTCTCAATTTGAAGTGTAATAGAAAGAAAAGAGGTGCTATATGAAAACCTTAATGATAGGAGCAGGAGGAATTGCTACGCAGCATTGCAATGCCCTAAAGAGATTGGGTGTTGAAATAGCCGGTATTTATGATGTTGATAGAAACAGGGCAGAAGTACTTGCAGAAAAATATAATTCCTGCGCTGTAGAGAATATAGATGAGGTTCTTACAGCAGTAGACATGGTTCATCTCTTAACGCCTCCCTTAAGGCGTGTAGAATATGTAAAAAAAGCGATATTAGCCAATAAGCCAGTAATGATCGAAAAACCGGTCGCCGTAAGGAGAGAGGATGCAATAGCAATCGAGGAATATGCAGCGAAATCTGGCTGTCAGGTTATGGTGGCATTTACGCAACGTTTTCGAAAAGGGTATCGATTGTTGATGGATTTACTTACAAATGGCGAGTTGGGGGATATCATTAATCTTTACAGCTTTCGAATAGGCTCTGGACCGGGCTTTAGCGGTTCGCTCAGTGACAGTTGGCGTACAAATCCTGATCTTGTGTGCGGCATGAGCATAGAGTCACTTTCTCATGATATAGACTTCCTGCAAGCTTTTGCCGGTGATATTAAGAATGTAAAAGCTAATACAAAAGGGTCAGTTTCCTCCCTGCCGTCCTTTGACAATAATTCCAATGTAACAATGGCATTTTCAAGCGGAGCAATTGGCTCAATCTCTGCAAGCTGGAGCTCACATATTAATTTTAACATCAGAGGCATCATTGGCACAAAAGGAAGTGCTTTTTTACAAGGGCATGATATCTGGGATTTTACTGAATTAAGAGTTAAGCGAAGTGGGGATGCGGTTGAGGAAGTAATCTCGCTTAGTGATATCTTTACAGATGGAACTGCTTATTATGAAGAAAATAAGTACTTTGTAGAGTGTATCGCTTCAGGGATAAACCCTGTTTGTGATGCGACAGTTGGAAGAAAAGTATTAGATGTTTCCCTTGCAATACTAGAATCGCAAAATACCAATAAGGGGATCGATTTATGCTAAGAACAGGAATATGTCTGACCGCTATTTATCCGGAAGCTATGTTTGATAAAGATAAATTAATTAAGGCAATAAAACAGACTGCACAGACAGGTATTTTTAATGGAGTGGAGTATTATTTTGAAGGCAAAGAAGAGGATTACATAGAAATTCGTGATTTGATAAAAGAGTTGGATTTGTATTCCGTTTTTTTAGCTGGCTATCCTATGAAAAGTAATAAAATCGATATTTCCGCCAGAGATGAAACAATTCGAAGAAAAAGTGTTGTGGACTCTTTTGAACTCATTAAAAGAGGAATGAAATTAGCTTCAGATAAAGTGTTAATTCTAAGCGGTCCGGTATGGGAAAAGGAAGACAGGGAACTGCTTGTTAGTCAATCCGTGAAATCAATTCGTGAGCTTACCAATATGAATAGGGATAAAGCTGACATACCGGAAATCTCATTGGAGTTTTTTAATAATTCAGGGGAGCCCTATCTGGCTCTTGGAGACTTTGAAACCATAAAGCTGCTCTGTAAAGAGTTATCTGGAATTAATTTTGGTATTACTTATGATTTTAGTCATGCCATGCAGCTGGGAATGGATATAAAATCAACCGTAAGGGAGTTGTTACCATGGATACATCATATTCATATAGCTAACTCGGTCAGTAAAGAGAAGGCCTCCCCACTATATGGTGACAAGCATCCATTATTTGGTATAGAAAACGAGGATTTGAGTTTAGATGAGGTTTTGTATTTATTACAGGGCTTTCAGAAAAATGATTATCTTAAAAATATTTCGATATGCTCAATGGAAGTCATATCAAGAAATGATCATTCACCGGAATGGTATTTTGAACAAACAGTAAATCAGGCCAGAATATTACTAAGTGATTTTTAGCAGTGTGTTTCACTTTGCCTATAAAAATTTAGATAATTGCGAAACTATATAGTTTTACTAATTGTATACATAACATATACTATTCCTTCACTCCAACGCTCCTATGAGCTTAACTTCCGCTCCGGAATAGTATATGCTGTGTATACAATACTTGCAATTACTGAGTTTCGCAATTGTCTATATAAAAATTCACTGAAAGGAGGGGTTTGATGAAATTCATAGTAGCGCCAGACTCTTTTAAGGGAAGCCTTTCTTCGGCATGTATTATAGATCGTATTAAGAAAGCGGGATATAAGATATTTCCTGACTGTGAGATGATTGGGGTTCCGATTGCTGACGGAGGGGAAGGTACTTTGGAGGCAATCATATCCTACGCTCACGGCGAATACCAGCAGGTAGCAGTTAAAAATACGTTGGGAATGGAAATACAGGCAAAGTATGGGGTACTAAATCAGGAGGTGGCCATTATTGAGATGGCAGAAGCCTCAGGGCTTACCTTAATCTCCGAAGATGTTAGAAATCCACTGAACACAACAACCTATGGCACGGGTCAGCTAATCGAGCATGCACTAAGTAAAGGCTATAAAAAAATTGTGATAGCAATCGGAGGCAGCGGTACCAATGACGGCGGGATTGGAGCGATGGCAGCTCTGGGTGTAAGGTTTTTAGATAAGGACGGTGTTATTGTGGAGCCTGTCGGAAAGTCTTTAATTAAGATTGCAGATATTGATATAACTAACCTTCATCCTAAGCTTACCAAAGCAGATATTACGGTAATGTGTGATGTTAATAATCCATTATTAGGACCTATGGGTGCAACCTATGTATATGGCCCGCAAAAAGGGGGCAGCAGTGATATACTGGAGCAGCTGGAGCAAGGTATGGAGAACTATGTAGCAGTTATCAAAGAATTATTCCAGATTGATATATCAAATAAAAAAGGTGCCGGGGCGGCAGGTGGCTTAGGTGCAGCCTTAATGTTCTTTACTGGTGCAAAGCTTCAATCAGGAATTAGTACCTTACTTAAGCTGATTAGATTCGAGGAATTACTGGAAGGAGCAGACTTAGTCATTACAGGCGAAGGCAGGATAGATGAGCAGTCAGCATATGGAAAGGTGCCTTCTGGTATAGGTCAATTATGTAAAGAAAAAGGAGTTCCTGTGATAGCGATTGTAGGTGGAATCGGGAAGGGTGCCAATACGATTTATGATTACGGTGTAGATTCTATTCTATCGATTGTAAATGCTCCGATGAGTCTAAGTGATGCAATGGAGCATGGAGAAGAGCTACTTGAAGATGCTGCAGAACGTTTATTTAGAGTACTTCGGGTGGGTACTATGCTCAAAAAAGCTTAAGTGCAGAAGGTACGATATTCATATAATAGATAGTTGCGAAACGTTATGGTCTCAGTAGGTGTATACACATTTGAAGTGTTTCGCAATCTCAAAAACTCAAATAATATTAAAATAATAATAGAAGGAAGGAAAGATAGTTATGAGAGATTCAATACATAAATATTTTCAAATCGGAACAATTCAATGGATGAGCCATCCGGGTTATAATGTACTTGATTCCATACGTACTATTGCCTGCGATGAATTCTTTGATGCGATTGAGGTTTGTAAATTTGCAGACGATGATAGTAGGGTGAAGGCAAGGGATATGCTTGCTCAATCTCACTTGAAGATATGCTATGGTGCACAACCGCGTTTGCTTGGTCCTAAGTTAAATCCGAATGATCTTTCGGAGGAAGGAAGAAAGCAAGCCGAAGCAACCTTAATTGAAGCAGTGGATGAAGCACAGTTCCTTGGAGCGAAGGGAATCGCTTTTTTGGCTGGTAAATGGAGTCCGGAAACGAAGGAAGAGGCATATCAGCAGCTGTTAAAAACCACCAGAGCAGTCTGTGATTATGCGAAAACAAAGGGTATGATGGTTGAGCTTGAGGTGTTCGACTTTGATATGGACAAAGCTGCATTAATTGGTCCTGCACCTTTAGCAGCTAGATTCGCAGCTGATATGAGATTATATCATAATAATTTTGGTCTTATGGTCGATCTGTCACATTTCCCAACAACCTATGAGACCTCGCAATTTGTGATCCGCACACTAAGACCATATATTACACATTTCCATATCGGTAATGCTGTGGTGAAAGAAGGATGTGAAGCATATGGTGACCAACATCCGCGATTTGGATATCCGAACAGCGCTAATGATGTAGAGCAGCTTGTTGACTTCTTTACTGTATTAAAAGAAGAGGGATTTTTCAACGCTGCAAATCCATATGTTCTTTCCTTTGAAGTTAAGCCCTGGAAAGACGAAGATGCAGATATTATTCTAGCGAATACGAAGCGTGTAATTAATCGTGCCTGGGCAATGGTAGAAGATTAATTTCGTTTGTTAATGAAAGGAGAGGTATTATGAATATTGTAATTTTGGATGGCTACACAGAAAATCCTGGTGATTTAAGCTGGGAAGGATTTGAGAAGCTTGGTAACTTAAAGGTTTATGACAGAACATCTCTTTACGATGTAGATGAGATTATCTCAAGAATCGGCAATGCGGAAGCTGTTATTACAAATAAAACGCCGCTTTCCAGAAAGGTTTTTGAAAGCTGCCCAAGCATCAAATACGTAGGTGTACTGGCTACCGGATATAATGTAGTGGATGTAGACGCTGCTAAGGAAAAGGGGATATCGGTTGCTAATATACCTTCCTATGGTACGACTGCTGTTGCTCAATTTGCTATGGCGATGCTGTTGGAAATATGTCATCATGTTGCACATCACAGCCAGGCAGTTTACGAAGGAAGATGGGAAAATAACGCAGATTGGTGCTTCTGGGACTACCCGTTAATTGAGCTATCAGGGAAAACTATGGGTATTATAGGTTTTGGCCGAATTGGACAGAATACCGCCGTACTTGCACAGGCATTCGGTATGAATGTATTAGCCTATGATACGAACCAAAACCCTGCACTTGAATCGGATACCTGTAAATATTCCGATTTAGACAATTTGTTGAAGAATTCTGATGTCATTACACTACATTGTCCGTTATTCCCTGCGACACAGGGTATTATTAATAAGGATACCATAGCAAAAATGAAGGATGGAGTTATTATATTAAACAACTCCCGCGGACCACTGATTGTTGAGGAGGATTTATGTGAGGCATTAAATAGCGGCAAAGTATTTGCAGCTGGCTTAGATGTAGTATCCTCAGAACCGATCAAAGGAAATAATCCCTTATTAAAGGCCAAGAACTGCCTCATTACCCCTCATATTTCCTGGGCTCCGAAGGAAAGCAGACAGAGACTAATGGATATCGCAGTTAATAATTTAAAAGCTTTTCAGGAAGGACAACCTGTAAACATTGTAAATAGATAGTGATTTGTAAATGACTCAGCTATGAAATTACCTGACTTCTTCTATATGGCCTAAGTATTAGTAATGATGTCTCAGTGAAGAAAATGTTTTTTTATTGTATAGGAACAGACAGTATTTAACTGTGATTTTACATCAATGAGGTTTAGCAAAGTAGATTAAAAATATAAGAAGAAAGGGCATGATTACTTACGAAAAAATTAGCCAGTTTGGTACATTCGGAAAACAAATTGAAGGTGAAAGCTGTTAAGGAGAATAATTCAAAAAAAATCAAGGCAAATCAAAAAAGAACACCGAAAATAGATAATCAATCGCAGAAGTGGAACAGCAGCTTTTATCAGCGTATAGGTGTGAAATTATTGATTGCACTATTTATTCCGGTAGCCCTATTAATTACATATGGAATAATTTCGTATAACAAATCACAGTCTGCCATGATTAATAACTATGAAGTTAGTGCTTCCGATACAATTAGCGCAGTTGGTGATTATATTAATTATGCTTTAGGTGTAGTAAATCACAAATCAGTGGAATATCATCTAAGCTCAGAGCTTAAAGCATATTTTCGCGCGGATAATAAGGACAGCTATAATTCTTCTGCTCCAGCGAAAGCAATCAAAGAAAAATTAACAATTGATAAATCAACCAACGCTTTTATTGCAAATATCAGTATGTTGGGTGCCAACGGCAACGGGTTGAATATTAAAAATGATGTTGATTTTTATACATCCTTTAAAAATAGTGAGTTGGCAAAAAGTATTGATGCATCAAGTGAACAAAACATCTGGGTTGGAAAGCATGATATGATTGATCAAGCAATATCAAATATGGGCAAAGCCTATGATGCGAATGAGTATGCTTTATCCGTGATCAGAGTAAATGAGTATCGGAATGGATACATTATAATTGACATCTCAAATAAACAGATCAAAAAAACATTATCAAAATATGACATGGGAGATGGCAGTATAACAGCTTTTATAACCGGTGACGGGAGAGAGATTACATCGGATAGCAAAGCTGATAATGTATTTGTTAATACCCAATACTATAAAAATGCTTCAAAGGGAAAGGCAGAAAATTATCATTCTTATGTTAACTATAATAATAAAGAATATCTATTTCTTTATAGCAGATTGGAGGATACGGATTTTGCTGTTTGCTCCTTGATACCGAAAAGTACGATCATAAGTCAGTTGAAGGATATAAAAAATCTTAATGTCTTTTTTATCGTATTTGCATGCATCCTTGCATCAATTTCCGGGGCATTAATCTCTATAGGGATCACGAAAGCGATTACTCAGTTAAGAGCTTCAGTTATGTTAGCTGCCAAAGGTGATTTAACTACAAGATTTGATACCAAAAGAAAAGATGAATTTAGGGTTTTATCAATGGGAATTGGCAATATGGTCGATAGTATGCGTAAATTAATCGGTGAAGCTTCTATGGTAGGGAACAAAGTTATTAATTCAGCGGGAGATTTATCAGGTACATCAAGAGATTTGCTGGTTGCAACAAAAGCGATATCACAGACGATAGACAATACCCAGCAGGGAATTATACAGCAGGCATCTGACACTGAGAGCTGCTTAACGCAGATGACCGGTTTATCGGAGCAAGTTAATCATGTAAAGCAAAATGCAAATGAGATTAAGCAGATAGCGGAGATCACAAAAACGATCTCAGGAGAAGGTATTATAATCATCAACGAATTAACAGATAAGGCAAAAGCAACCTCTGATATCACACATAATGTAATAGAAAAGGTTCAGGATTTTGAGCTTCAATCGAAAAGTATTAGTGCCTTCGTAAATGTCATTAATGATATAGCTTCCCAAACCAATCTTCTTTCCTTAAATGCATCGATCGAAGCAGCCAGGGCAGGAGAATACGGTAGAGGATTTGCAGTGGTAGCCAGTGAAATCAGAAAGTTAGCTGATCAGTCAGTGGAGGCTGTTGCGCAAATTCAAAAGATCGTAAATGAGACCAGTGATCAGACAAAGGAAACGGTAGAAACCGTGCAAAAAGCCGAAATTATTGTGCAATCCCAAACAGAAGCACTAAATAATACGGTTGCTGTTTTCCGTAATATTAATGAGCATGTCAAAAATCTGGTAAATAACTTAGAAAGTATAACGAATAAAATCAAGATGATAGAAGCTGCTAAGGATGATACTTTGTTAGCAATCGAAAGTATTTCTGCTGTATCAGAACAGACTGCAGCATCTACTGAAGAAATAAGTGCAACAGTTTTAAGTCAGATAGATTCCGTAGAGCGATTAAGTAATGAAGCATTAGAATTAGAAAAGGAAGCCAAGAGATTAGAAGAGGCAATTAACGTATTTATAATTAATTAGCAGTAGTTTGTGAACGTTTTTTCACACGCCATACCTTACCTAAATATATTCCATGTTAGCATGGACCTTCCAATCTGTAGACAAACGGCATTTAGCAATTAAAGCTAAGTGCCGTTTGTTCGTATATATTCTTGACTTAGTTAATGCTCCAAGATCTATAAGCAGGAATTATTTGGATGAATCAACTTGAAATGTATTTAATTGTTTGATATGATTACTAAATTAAAATTGAACAAATAAGTTATAGTACAGGAGAGAAAGTTACAGATACATATGGAGATTTTGCTGTAGATCTGAAAAATAGCACATTATGAATTTTAGAATTAAGGAGGAATAAAGATGAACGATAAGAACAGGGAAGAACTTATATTTGAAAAAGAATACGATATGTGGAACGCAGCAAGTAATAGGGATGTTGCAGCATTTAAAAAGCTAGTTGCTGATGATGCTGTTATGATATGTGGCGGGTATCGATGTCTCGGAGCAGAATATGCTGAATATATTAATGATTTTTACATAAATGGTTATGAAATAAAAAATAAAGAGGTTATATTTTCGATTGAAGAGGCTGTTCAGATACACTATGTGATTGATGCTAAAGCTGAATTACCAGAAACAGCTGATTTGGGTGGAGTTTTTCATGTAGTATCACTTTGGAAGAAGGTGAATAATCTTTGGAAGCTTTATTTTAATATGGATTCGAGAATTATTACAGACGACAAATGAGAAAGCCCTTTATAAAAAAATTATACAACACTTTGTCTCATTAGCAAATTGACAAATTAAACTTGCAAATAGGCTTTTGAAAAAACTCCAGAGCATTACCTAGTGCAGCTGGAGTTTCCTTATTACATAGGCATTATGCGCTTATGCTAATTCTATTGTCATAGGTTGAATACGTTCATCAGGTATAACTTTGATTTGAGGATATTCTTTTTCCAGTATAACCATATTCCTTCGGTTATGACCGATAACCTGAGATAAATCCTTGGGATTACATAGGATTGTTTTCTCTTCTGGATTATTGAGTGAAGCACTTTGAAAACTTAGCATTTTTTTGACGTGCTCTAAAAAATAGGAACTCTCTACTAGCTGCCGAAAGGCAGGATGAAAGGGGCCATAAAGGACTTCCTTACCTTCAGCAATCAGCTCGGTCGGCTGCAGCCCTATTCGGATGATGGGTACTTGATTCTTTAAAAATACTTGATACATGTCTTTTGTCCAATCTATAGCTTCTTCCAAAGTAAGCGGATGATACCTCCCTAGCTTACAAAGCGTAAGCAATTCGGTATCCTTAATGACTAGTGTAGGATAGATACGAACAAACTCAGGCTTTAACATAGCAGTAAGCTTCGAAGAAAGAACAGCTCTTTCCTTTGTATCTTCCGGCAAGCCCACCATTAGTTGGATACCCAGCCGAAACCCATATAACTTAATTAATCCCACTGCGTTATACACATCAGAAACCGTATGACCGCGGTTTGCGGCCTTTAGAACCTCCTCATCTAAGGATTGAACGCCAAGCTCAATAATATCAACTTCATAATGCTTTAATCGGTCAAGAATAACCTTTGATATATAATCCGGTCTGGTTGATAAGCGTATGGCCTTGATTTTTCCTGCTTTTTTATACTCATAAGCTAATTTTAAGTAGTTTTCCTGAAGGTTTGTATCAATACCGGTGAAGCTTCCACCAAAGAAAGCCAGTTCTATATAGGTCTCATCATCTAGAGTAGAGGAGTAGGTATTTACTTGTTCCGTTACCTCCTGGAGGGTCATTGGTTTCGCCTTTGCTGTGATCTTTCGTTGATTACAAAACACACAATCATTCGGACAGCCCTCATGCGATATAAATATTGGAATATTGACATGCTTTTTGTAAGCGGAACCTTCCTGCGGCCTGCTTTTATGATGCTTAAAAACTAGAATGGAACCAATATCCGTTAGTGGGAATTCCTTGAAATAGAGTAGCTTCTTTTGTGCTGCTTCAAGGAATGTTTTAATTCTAAAATAGTCAGGGTGCTTACTCAAATCTCCATGAAATACAACCGTATTCTCAAGACTTGCACTGGCACCTCCTAAGAAGCCGTAGTCATAGCCTTCAAGTAATATATGTCCCTGTTCAACCAAAAGTATATTCATATTTTCTTTGGCAGCTTCGTAAATTCCCTTATCGCTTGTGATCAGGTGCTCATCATCTACCACCACAGTAGAGCATTTGGTATAGCCTTGCTTGACAGGGATTAGTTTTCTGTTCCTATATCTGCTATGCAGTAAAAGAAGAGGATGCGTATAGTCGAGATTATGCACTAAAGTATCCTTAGTAATCACTGCATTATATGCGATATCCTCTGGATAAATTGCACAAAGCTTTGAATTACCCAACACATAGGGAACACCCAGAGCATCTAACTGATTGAAAATACTGATATGGGCTTTTTCATCAAGAATTAAGGTATCATCTATAATTGATATAATCAGATCAGGATGAGTGCTAATTTTACTGTCAAATCGGTCATCTTTAGGAATAAGAATGACATTTCCTTTGGTTTTCATATAGTCAATCATTGCCGGATGAGCCATTTCAGATAAGAATATAATATTCATCGGTCTACTTCCTTTCTGATCTATTTTAACACTACCGATCTGTATGGACAACTTTAATTATTAAGACCAATGAAAAAATGGCAAAACAGCAATTTGCTTCGGATTGCCATTTATCTTACTATGTGTTAACATAATAGTTAAATTAACGAATAAAAGGAAGATGAATTGTGAAGGATGATTCAGCTATAATAACCCCAATTTCAAAATTAAAGAATTTATTGATAAGTTAGGTGTTCCTAATAGTACTTTTTCAAATGTAATAAACCGGTTAGTGAAAAAAGATTTAGTAAATAGAAAAATTGATAATAATGATTTACGTTCCTTTGGGTTGGAAAAAAGATAGTAGAAACGATAGACTAATCTATAAATAATTAAAAATAGGGGGATTATTATGAAACGGGAGTTAGGTATTGCTAGGTGCGGTCTTGCATGCTGTTTGTGTTCAGAAAATGATCAATGCAGGGGTTGCGATACCGGTGAATGTCCGGATAAAGATTGGTGTGAAAACCGTAAATGCTCAATCGAAAAAGGAATCAGTGCTTGCTATGAGTGTAAACAATCATGTCGGAAGGGATTGCTGGATAAGATAAAGCCTTATGCATTTACACTTTTTATACAAAATTATGGTCTGGAGAGATTACTGGATCGTCTTGAAATAAATGAAAAGAATGGGGTGGTATACCATAGAGAAGGAATATACGGTGATTACGATGACTTTGATGATGTGAATGAGTTGATAGAATTTATTAAGACGGGTAAGCGATAAGTTATCGATTGGTAGAGATCAAATTTAAGGAAGATATAATAAATAATACAATCTACGGAGATACAAAGCCATTACTAAGTAATTGCAGGATGCTTAACATAGATAATTACCAATTAAATTTAATAAAGTACATAAAACAAGGAAACATTCTATTAGGAAAAGATAGAATGTTTCCTTATTTAGATTAACAAATATAAACAAAAATATATTCGCGATCGCTATTTTCTATATTCCTCTACGGTATTAATAAAACTTTGCATAGAGGGGAAAATCTGTTTATCTTTATGAAATACTAATTCTGAAGTGATATCAAATTGATGATCGTGATATTCTAGTACCTTAAGCTGATGTGCTTCAACGGAATCTTCAACAGCTACATAAGGAAGAAAGGCGATCCCTAAATTGTTTTTTACAAAGGTTTTTATAGCGTTAATATTACTGGTTTCCAGAGCGATATTTAGCTTTAGATGATAAGATTCTGCCAGCTTCATAAGAACGGAGCGATATTCACAGTCCTTAGAGGTAAGTATCAGCGGATAAGAACAGATATCATTTAAGCTCAGGCATTGATTTGATACCAGAGGATGTTCGCAGGAGGCAAGAAAGCACATTCGTTCCTTGGCGATAAAGATACTTCTTAATTCCGGCGTTTGATGGGAACTGCCTATCATAAATGCAAGATCAACTTCATTATTCTTAAGCATTGGTGGCAGCTTTTTCGTGGTTGCAAGTTTAATTTCAATATTAACTTTAGGGTATTGATCCTTATATATTTTTATGATATGGGGGACAAGCAGGTTACATAAGGATTCTGGTGCACCTATGATTAAATTACCCGTTACCTCCTTTGAAGAATTCACATTATTATAGATAGAACGTTCTAATTGAATAATTTGTTTGGCTAAGGGGAGTAAATTATCTCCTTCATTCGTTAAGGATATATTTTTACCTATTCGATTGAATAGTGCAGTTCCTAATTCTTCCTCCAATAATTTAATTTGAGTGGTAATCGTTGACTGTGCATAACCGAGAGAGGTTGCAGCAGCAGTAAAGCTTTTTAGTTCACATATGGTAATAAAGGTATTCAACTGTTTAAAATCCATACTATGCTCCCATCTAAATTATTGAATATTATATTCAGATATTTCAATTTTACTGATACTATATTGTATGCGAAATTATATCACAGATAGCATGATACTGCAATCCTGCTGTTTAAGAGTAGCAGGATTGCGAGTTAATATTTTATTCAGATGATATGATAATTAGTGCTAAATTCTGTAATTCCATTTTTAGGAATAATAATAGAAGGATAGGCATCCAGTCATGTAAAGTGGCTGGGTGCCTATTGTTTATCATTGTTACCATTATTTATTTATGCTAGAATAATCTGTAAGAAATGGTCGAATAAAAATCAAAAGAGAAACCTATAATTTATTTTCAAAAATGCTAATCTCTCTTTTTTGTACAGAGAAAGAGAGGAACTATAATAATTAATAAGGTATAATCTTGAAAGGAAAGACAAATGGAATGGTTTGATCGATTAAATAATTCTTTGGATTACATTGAACAGAATTTGGATAAGGAATTAAGCTATGAGAAAGCTGCACAAATTGCAGGCTGTTCTGTTAATCATTATCAAAGGATGTTTTCCTTTATATCGAATACATCCCTTGCGGAATATATAAGACGAAGGCGGCTTACCAAAGCAGCCTTTGAATTGCAGAACAGCAGCATAAGTGTGTTGGATATTTCTATAAAGTATGGCTACAATTCCCCCACAGCCTTTACCAGAGCATTCATCTCCATTCATGGAGTAACACCGACCGAGGCAAGAAAATTGGGAACTATATTAAAAGCATATCCCAAACTTTCCTATCAGATTGCAGTAGTTGGGGAAAAGGAAATGGATTATTGGCTCGAAGAGAAGGAAGAATTCAGAATTGTAGGAATTAAGGAAAGTATAATTAATGATGGTGTATATAATCTGAAAAGAATTCCACTTATGTGGAAGGAAGCAAAGGATAAAGGAATCGTTGACGAAATTGTTTCAAATTATTATGAAAATAGTCATGGAATAATGGGGATATGCGCAAATTTCGAGACTAATCGGTTTGATTATTATATTGGGCTTCCAAGTAGTCGAAGGATTAGAGGAAACATGACTGAATTAAAAATAGAAAAAAGTGTTTGGGCAATTTTTAAATGCGTGGGGGTAAATGGAATTCAATCAACCTGGAAAAGGATTTTTTCGGAATGGTTTCCTTCCTCTGGATATGAAATATTGGATGCACCGGAGATTGAGTGGTATCCGGAAAGTAACGATAGCTCTGATACTGATAAAGCCGAAATATGGATTCCGGTAATGAAACGTGGAAGGAGTTGAAATTAAATGTTAGCTCAAATAGAAGGGAAAGATCATCCTATAAGTACTGCACAAAAATCAATCATGCATTGCATCAATATGCTGGCGCCATATCAGAGAGTTGCCATTGATGGAAGCTTGAAATTCTCACTGGAGGATATCTTCGCTGCCGAAGAAGAGTTTTATCGGTTTATGAAAGAACTATATACCGATATGTATGATAGTCCGGGAAAGTACCTAATTCCTACAGCTGCCTATGATGAATATAAAAAGACGCTAAAGCAAAAAGCCGGCATTGAGAAGATGCATTATACCGATGGTAAGGAATGTAATTTAAGAAATACATTTCAACAGGCTATACAGTTTTATCCGGGATTTTTCTATCAATTAGGGTTATATGCAAAAGAGATCAGGGAAAGTGATTATGCATTGGTGATAGCAAGGAGTGATTTAGATGAGGTAAAGCATTTAGTGGAATGGAAACATATTTATAAAGAGAACAGCAGGCGATATGAAGTGATCAATTCCTCTGGAATTGAAATCAGGCAGGAAAGTGATAAATGCTACATAAGGAATAAGAACTATAAAAAGATGTTTCTTGGACTTTATATTCTATGCAAGGCCCCTGACAGTAAATACAAATATATGAATTATCTTCGGCTGGACTATAACGGATTTCATAGAGCGATGCCGGGTATTGAAGATATTAAGATGACGTTGACGAAAGAGCATGCAGGAATTATTAACTCCATTCAGAATGCAGTAGATAGCATGAAGCTGAAGATAAGAGTCAAGCCACTAAGAAATATTACCTCAGGTTCCAGATGGAAGGTAGAATATTTATTAAAGAATAAAAATGTCTTTGGCTTTTATGCAGAACCGGATTATTTAATGCTGTGTCTTTATTTTAACCATGTTGATCACATCAACGAAATGAGCCGAAGGCTTGAGGAAAGTGATCAGGAGCTATTTCAATGGTTTTGCAGTAAATTCCCTGAAAGATTATGTAAGTGCCCCAGTAACAGATGGGCAAAGTTTGGAACTGTCAGGCGGAGGATCTGCGGCTTATCCTGCCGCGCAGAGATTGAAAATCCAGACCAATTGGATGTAAAAAACAGCATCCTGATACTTAAGCTATTTCGTAATAATGAGGAAGCCAGTAAACAGAGCAGAAAGAGGTAAAATAATGAAGGTAGATATAGTAGATAAAAAATCTTTTGCAGTTATCGGAAAATTGGGTCAGGGCTATGCTGATCAAGGAAGTCAGTGGATCCCCCCTTTGTGGGAGGCTACAAATAGGAACTTTCATGTGATTGAAGGTCTTGCTAAATATGACGAAGAAGGTAATATGGTTGGAATTTGGGGAGCGATGAGCGATATTGATAATTCCTTTCATCGCTGGAGTGATCAGGGAAAATATCTTGCAGGCTGTGAGGCAGATCTTACTGCTGTGGCACCCGAAGGCTGGACAAAATGGGTGATTCCGTCATATCGGTTTCTGGTTGTAAAGTGCAATAGAGAAACTTACGGACAGATTTTTCAAACAGTAATTAGCAGTTATATGCCGGATAACAACTATGAACTGGTTGGAGCAGTACATGAGTTTTATCTGCCCAAGGAGAAGGATGACAGCTTATCGTTATTCTTTCCAATACAGATATTATAAGCGATACTGAAATTAGTTATAGCATTTTATATTACAGAAAGCCCTAGGTCATAAATAGGCTGCTGAAATGTAATCATATGATTATTTTTATATATATGCGAAACTCACAAACTACAGGTATTATTGTGTATAAAGCAAAACTATATTACTTCGCAAATAATTAATGAATATTATAAGAAAAAGAAAAGCGAAGATGAAATGATTTACTGCGATATAAATCATTTCATCTTCGCTTTTCTATTCTTATTTTTACCTTTTGGTAGCTTCGTTTATTTTTAAACGCTTATTTGATAGTGATTTGTTAATCCCTATACCTTTAGCCAGTACTTTATTGATAAGTGCTATAAAGGATAACAAGAAACTGCTATAGATCAAGTAAGTGATAATGGATAAGTTAAAAATTCCCAGTTGGATATAAAGCATGTGCTAATACCCCTATGATATAGTTAACTTACAAAAATTATCTTAGGAGGATATTTTATGAAAAAGAAATTATTGGGAATATTTTTAGCACTGGCATTGATTGTATCGTTTGTTGGCTGTGGCTCTAAAGACGATACCTCTGAGACATCAGGGAAAGACGCAACAGATGCAACTACACCTAAAGTAACAGAGCCGGCTTCTAAAGAGGAAACAAAACCGGCGTCTGCAGATGCAAAAAGTATTAAGATCGGTATTTCTATGCCCACCAAATCCTTAGAGCGCTGGAACAGAGATGGTTCCTATTTACAAGAGCAGTTTAAGGCACTTGGTTATGGAGCAGAGCTTACCTATTCAGATAACGACGCTGATCAGCAGGTGAATGATATTCAGAACTTAATAGCAGATGGAGTAAATCTACTGGTTATTGCTGCGATTGACGGAGAAGCTTTATCAACAGTATTGCAGGATGCAAAGGATCAGAATATCCCGGTAATCGCCTACGACCGGTTAATTATGAATACGGATGCAACCTCTTATTATGTTTCCTTTGATAACTATACTGTAGGAAAATTACAGGGACAATATATCGCAGATACTTTGGATTTAAAGAATGCAGGGGATAAAACCTTTAATCTGGAAATTACAGCAGGAGATCCCGCTGATAATAATGCCGGCTTCTTCTTTAACGGAGCAATGGATGTATTAAAGCCGTTTATTGATAAGGGAACACTTAAGGTTCCTTCTGGACAAACCGAATTTGAAGAGGTTGCAACAGCAGCTTGGGATACGGCAACCGCACTTGACCGTATGCAAAATATCTTAGCTTCCTATTACGCTGATGGTACCCAGCTTGATGTTTGCTTATGCTCCAATGATTCCACCGCACTTGGTGTAGCACAGGCAGTTGATTCTGATTATGCAGGCAGCAATTGGCCGATTATCACAGGCCAGGATGGTGATGTTGCTAACTTAAAGAACTTATTAGATGGGAAGCAGTCAATGACCGTCTATAAGGCTGTGGCAAATGAGGCAGTTGTAACAGTAGCTCTTGCGAAAGAAATTCTTGCCGGCAATACTCCGAATGAAACCTTAACTGATCAATTTGATTGTGAATGTGCTTTTGATACAACCTCCTACAATAACGGTACAGGAATTATACCTTCTTATCTGTTAGTACCTGATGTAGTTACGAAAGATAATTATACAGCAAAATTGGTTGATACCGGATATTACAAAGTTGGTGATGATGGATACTTAGCTGCAGCACAATAAACAGCTATAAAAAAGCGTAGATGCTAAGATAAATATGGGCGGGAAAACTCTCGCCCATTTTACTTATATATAATGCGTCCAGTATGGGCGCAATCTTATGCGGTAGATAAGGAGGATTAAATTTGACAGATTATATTCTCGAAATGAAGAATATCGTTAAAGAATTTTCAGGAATTAAAGCACTTAATCATGTTAATTTGCAGGTTGAGCGGGGAGAAATTCATGCGTTAGTAGGAGAGAATGGAGCTGGGAAAACTACGCTGATGAATATCTTAAGCGGTGTTTATCCATATGGATCCTATACAGGAGAGATTATCTATAATCAAGAGCTATGTAAGTTTAATACCTTAAGGGATAGTGAGGAGAAGGGAATTGTTATCATTCATCAGGAGTTGGCGTTAATACCAACGCTTAGTATAGCTGAGAATATGTTTCTCGGAAATGAGAGAAGAGGAACCTTCGGAATTAACTGGGATGAAACCTATAAACAGGCAGAAAAGCATATGCAGCAGGTCGGTCTAAAGGAATCACCTGAAACACTAATCAAAGATATCGGAACCGGTAAGCAACAGCTGATTGAAATTGCAAAGGCGCTTTCAAAAAATGTAAAATTACTTATTTTAGATGAGCCCACCTCCTCCTTAAATGAAGAAGATACCAAAATGCTGTTAGATTTATTACTTGAATTTAGGAAGCAGGGTATGACTTCTATCATGATCTCTCATAAACTGAATGAAATAGCATATGTAGCTGATAACATTACGGTACTTCGCGATGGTTCAACGATTGAAACAATTAATAATGGGGATCACAATATCGATGAGGGCCGGATTATCAAAGGAATGGTTGGTCGCGAGATGAAAGACCGCTTCCCTAAAAGAGAGCATAATATCAGTAAGGAGATCGGTCTGGAGGTTAGAAACTGGACAGTTTATCATCCTGTATATGAAGAAAAAATGATATGCCGTCAGATAGATTTTCAGGTTCGTAAAGGTGAAATTGTAGGCTTTGCAGGACTGCAGGGGTCAGGCCGTACGGAGCTTCTAATGAGTATCTTTGGGAAAAGCTACGGGCAGAAAATATCCGGGAGTTTATTTGTTGAGGGAAAGCAATCTGCTCTTGAAAATACGAAAGCTGCAATAAAAGCCGGAATTGTCTATTTAACCGAAGACAGAAAGGGGAATGGACTTATTCTTTCTCAACCGATACGTGTGAATATAACCTTGGCTAAAACCTCTAAGGTAAGTAAAAATGGAGTCTTTGATGAGGATCGGGAGAGAAGGTCAGCCGATGAATACCAGCAAAAATTGAATATCAAATGCAGCAGTACCGAGCAGTATGTGGGGAATCTGTCCGGTGGTAATCAGCAAAAGGTTTTACTGGCAAAATGGATGTTTGCTGATCCGGAGGTTTTAATTCTTGATGAACCTACAAGAGGAATCGATGTTGGCGCCAAATATGAAATATACTGCATCATGAATCAATTAGTGAAGGAAGGAAAAAGTGTTATTATGATTTCTTCCGAAATGCCGGAATTACTTGGTATGTGTGACCGCATCTATATCATGAATGAGGGGAGAATTGCAGGAGAGCTATCCTCTGAGGAAGCCACACAGGAGCTGATTATGTCCATAATATTGCAAAATGATAAAGAGAATAAGGAGGTTAAGACCGTATGAATATAAAAGTAAAAAAATTTCTTGTTAAATATACGATGATTTTAGTATTAATTTTCGTATTTTTATTATTTAACTTTTTGACGCGCGGGAGAATGGTATATGCACAGAATTTATCTAACCTGCTGTTACAGAATGCATATGTTGTGATCCTCGCCTGCGGTATGCTGTTATGCATTCTTACCGGTGGTAATATCGACTTATCAGTAGGTGCAATTGTATGTATGATAGGTGCCTTTGCTGCAAAATTACTTTCTGAAACCCAGCTTAATGCTTTTGTTGTAATATTTTTGGGTCTGGTTTTTGCACTCGTTGTAGGACTATGGCAAGGCTATTGGGTAGGATATGCAAGAATTCCTCCGTTTATAACAACCTTAGCCGGCATGTTCGTATTTCGCGGTATCGGACGTGTTATCCTTGATAGTAAAACAATACCGATTAAGAATCAGCTTTTTCTTAATACCTTTACTTCCTATATAAAAATACCGGGAGTTGATAACGGGAAGATAAAATATTCTGCAATAATAATAGGAATCATAGCTGTAGCTGCCTTCATAATTTTAACCATAATCAATAACAGGAACAGGAAGAAGAAAGGCTATAGAGTTGAAAATCCAATCCTTTGTTATCTAAAGCTTGTTATCATCAGCATCTGTATACTGGCCTACAGCTGGAAGCTTTCCAATTACAAAGGTATATCCGTTATGCTTTTGTGGGTACTGGTAGTGGTATTTATCTATACCTATCTGACGAATAAAACAGTATTTGGACGTTACTTCTATGCCATAGGCGGTAACGAAAAGGCAACTAAGCTTTCCGGAATTAATACCAATAAAATTTACTTTGTTGCATATACGCAGGTGGCTTTTCTTGCAGGTTTATGTGGACTATTATGCGCAGCACGTATTGGTTCTGTTAATGGTGACAGCGGTAATCAATATGAAATGGATGCAATCGGTTCCTGCTTTATCGGCGGAGCTTCTGCCTATGGAGGTTCCGGAACGGTCGGAGGCGCAGTAATAGGTGCTATCCTTATGGGTATCATCAATCAGGGTATGTCAATCTATGGCTTGAATACTAATTGGCAGTATGTAGTAAAAGGCGGAGTACTATTGTTTGCCGTTATCTTTGATATTAAATTCAATAACAAAAATATGACCAAGGCTTAAGAAGGGAGGCTTCTTCCATGAAGGGACATCAAAGAGCGCTTCTTTATTACCTTGTTGCGCTTTATATAGGTTATTGCGGTTATTCGATTATGAGCAATCGACTGGCAGGAGATAATACCATGTCTTATCCACTTGCAATCCTGCTTACGGTTGTATTATTAATCGGAGCGGTTTTTGTTGCCTTGTATGCAACAAGACGTATGAAAATTGAATTAAAGCAGAATAAAATCAGGAATACCGGGAAGGATCAGGATTAATCAGTAGAAGCGGTGCAACAATGAAAGGATTTGTTGTACCGTTTTTTTTATTTGTAAAAATAAGTTAAATAGTGATATAATGGTGGTAAATGGAAAATGATGTAAACTTCATGTAAAAAAGTATATAGCTGCACAAAGCAGACAAGCAAAATTGGTGATGTGAGAAAGGCTGGAGAAATTGAAGAAGAAACCTTACATAATTGGAATAATATTAATGATTAGCCTCTTAGTTACAGTGATTTTTCTGTTTGAACGGAACCTTCCGATCATAAGGGGAGAAAAAATCACAAAAGCAGAGGAATACGAAAAACACTATGTCTTGATATCTAAGGATATGGCAACCTCCTTCTGGCAGTCAGTATATAAAAGTGCAAGGAAGGAGGCAGATGCTCATGATATTTACCTTGAACAGATTGGAAATAATTTATCTGAGGAATATGGTATAAAGGACTTTTTAAGAATGAGTATCGCCTCTAAGGTAGATGGGATTATTATATGCCCGGATGAATCAGACAGCATTACTGATCTGATTAATGAGGCAACGAAGCAGGGAATACCGACAATCACTATATTAAAGGATGATATTTATACGAAAAGGGTAAGCTTTGTTGGTATTAATTCCATAGAATTAGGATTGGTTTACGGGAGACAGATTTTGGAACAAATTAATAAGAACACGAAGAATATCTACATACTGTTACATTCCTCAAAAACAAATTCCATGAATGATATGGTACTTAGTCAAATCAAGAAAACACTAAATGAAAAGCTGGGTGAGAATAAGGTCAACCTGCAGCCATATTACATAACGAGTGAAAGTGAATTTGATTCAGAGGAAGCTATTCGTGATATATTTGTAGCTTCAGATGTCATACCGGATATTCTTGTCTGTATGGACGAGGTTGATACGGAATGTGCCTGTCAGGCAATCGTTGATTACAATAAAGTAGGCAGAGTTACAATTATAGGCTCCTATTCCTCAGAAATCATATTAGATGCAATCAGAAAAAATCTGGCAGCTATCACAGTTGCTATGGATATGGAACAGCTGGGAAAGCAAAGTGTTAAGGCTCTATTAGAATATCAGGAGATGGGCTATGTTAATAATTATTTTAATGTTGATCTTCATATGATTAATAGAGAGAATGTTACCTCCTATATTGAAGCTTTAGAAACTGGGAACTAGTAATGGCAGAAGGGAGGCTATCATGATAAATTATTTTAATCAAAGATTCAGACGGTCCATAAGTGCTAAGCTAATTTCGATTTTTATTCTGATTACAGGTATTCTCTTTATTACCAATATAAGTGTGAATGCCTATATTAATAAGTCCCTTAGAAAGGTTGACAGCGTATATTCCTCGAATATTGTTTCCAATAAGCTATCTGAAAAGTTGAAGGAAGTCCAGTCTTATGTATATGAATATTTAAATACAAAAAGTTCGCAAGCTTTAGTAAATTATTATAGGAGTGAACAGGAATATCGGTATTTGATGGAGAATCTAAATGATAAAATTGTGGATGACGAGATACTGATGCTTGAGAAAAATATAAGGAATATGTCTGATACCTATCTGATTATAACAGATGAAACTGTTAAGGAGAAGCGGGGACGCAATATATTGAAGTATAAAACAACCTTTGAGGAGACAAAGCGATTAAGCCAATACATAAATTCCTTTATAGGTAATTTAAATACCGAACAATTAAGGCAGAATTCAAAGAATTATCAGCTTCTGATGGTTTCCCTGCGATATACGGAAGCACTAAGCTTAGTAATAATGATTTCTATCGTATTGATCAGCTTATTTTTACTGTTAATGATTCTTCGTAATATGATTGGACCACTTGTACAACTAGCACATAGCGCGAATGAGGTTGCGATCGGCAATTTTAATATTGAATTCATTAAACCAAAATCAAATGATGAAATAGGTATATTGGCAGGTACCTTTCATACAATGCTGCAAAGTATAAGGGACTATATTGAACAGATCAGAGAAGATATGGATAACGAACAGCGGCTAAAGGAGCGGCAGCTTATGATGGAAACCTTATTAAAGGATGCTCAGTTAAAGTATCTACAGGCGCAGATAAATCCACACTTTCTGTTTAATTCACTCAATGCAGCAGCTCAGCTTGCAATCTTAGAAGAAGCAGAGCAGACCTGTTTATTCGTAGAGAAAATGGCTGATTTTTTCAGATATAATGTAAAGAAAATGGAACAGGATGCAACGCTTGGTGAGGAAATAGCAGCAGTTGATAATTATATCTACATTTTGAATGTTCGGTTAACGGGAGATATCTTATTTAGGAAAGAAGTTCTGTGTGATGCTACAAAGGTGCGGGTCCCCAGTATGATCTTGCAGCCAATCGTTGAAAATGCTGTGAAGCATGGCATAAGTGGTATTGACAGAGCAGGAGAGATACTTCTAAAGGTAGTAAAGGAAGGAGAATATTTAACTATCATAATAAAGGATAATGGGGTCGGAATATCTGAAGACAAAATCGCAAATATATTATCCGGTGACATAAAATCCACTGAAAAAAAAGTAAACTCTACCGGGGTAGGGTTAAATAATGTGATAAGCAGATTGCAGCTTTATTATGGACAAGATAAGCTGCTTACGATAAATAGCAAGGGGAAAGATATGGGAACAGAGGTTAGAATTATTATTAATGCGAGCAATTAAGTAGTGCAGAAAGGAGGAAAATTATGTATCGAATTCTTATCGCGGATGATGAAGGAATTATGCTTTATTCCCTGCAGACAATCATACAGAAGAATATTGGCGATGAATGTGAAGTATACACAGCAAAAACGGGCAGGGCAGTAGTAGATATGACAGAAAGTATCAGGCCTGACATAATATTTATGGACATTCAGATGCCTGGAATGAATGGTATTGAAGCAATGCAGAGCATTCGTGGGTGGAATAAATCTGTAATATTTATCGTGATAACAGCATATAACAAGTTTGATTATGCTAAAGAAGCAATAGAGATAGGCGTATTTGACTTCCTGACCAAGCCGGTCAATAAGGATAATTTACTAAATGTGATAAAACGGGCTATGCTACAGGTAGAGGCTGAAAGAAGGAATCATCTGGCTAACCTAAGGATGCGTGAGAAGTTAGAGACAGTTCTGCCGATTCTGGAAAATGGTTTTATACATTATCTGATGCTGCAGGGTGAAGATTCGGAGAGCTCCTATTATAACTATAAAGAGCTATTAGAGCTTGAGAAGGAAAGTGCATATGTAATACTAATTCAATTTGGTGAAAGCTATGAAAACGGAATACTTACCAACCCGGTTGGCATGAGTATGCGCTCTCAAAAATTTTATCCTGTACTGCATCATATTGTTAAAGAACATTTTCCCTGTCTGGTGGGAGCCGTCATGGCCAATAAAGTGATTGTAATGGTTCCAGAGGATAGCGGGGGAGTTGAATATGAACAACGGATCAAAGCGATAGCGCAGGCAAGAAATTTGCTGCATGCCTTAGAAAATCATATAGATGCCAAATTTAGAATTGGAATTGGCCGTAAGTGTAGAATGGAGCAGCTAAAACAGTCCTATCAGGAGGCGCTGCGTGCATTACAAGAGGGTGATCAGAGAGTTGTACATGTGGGCGACATGCCTATGAGAGGGGAATATGAAGGGGATTATCCTGAGGATAACGAAAAGCTACTGTTTAAGATGGTGTTAAAAGGTGATATGGAGGGTGCCAGAGAGCAGGCAACAATATTCTTTGATTGGATGCTTGATAATTATCCGGATTATATTGACAGCATTCGCTTAAAGGTACTGGAGCTTGTTATGCGGGCAGAAAAGGATGCGTTTCGTCATGGTGGGGTTAACTATGGCTTCTTATATAGGAAGGATTATCTTTCGGCTATACTTCAAAGTCGGTCCTATGACGAGATAAGAAGCTGGTGGCTGAGTAAAATCAAAGATGTAACGAAGCATATGGCCAATCGGATGAAAAAACAATCAGAAAGTATTGTTGCTAAGGCAATCAGCTATATGAACGAGAATTTCAGAAAGGAAATTACTTTAGAGGATGTATCCCGTGAGGTAAATATTAATCCTTATTATTTCAGTAAGCGATTTAAAGAAGAGACGGGGGTTAATTTTATAGATTATCTTACCGGTATCCGTATCAAGAAATCGAAAGAATTACTTGAGGACCCAAAGTTAAGCATTAAAGAAATAGGTGTAAAATCAGGCTATACAGATCCAAATTATTTCAGCAGGATTTTTAAGAAAGTAGAAAATATTACGCCCAGTGATTATAGAGAGAAAAGATTATAAGTAATAAGAATTTTTAACTATATTTTCTGGTATAGCAGGCATAAGCTTGTATAGGTACATAATCTAGTAAAGAATTATTAGCATTTCGGGAAATGGGGATATTTATGAATAGAAAACGAATAGGTCATCTATTTACTTTGTTCTTATTTATGGTACTTATCGGGTGCAGTGATAATCAACATAATGAAAATGAAAGAATAGAAAAGGCTGATGCCCTGCAAATAGGCTTTAGCTTTGATTCCTTTGTCATTGAACGGTGGATCAGAGACAGGGATGCTTTTGTTATGACGGCAAAGGAATTGGGAGCAGAGGTCAATGTACAGGTAGCAAATGGAGACGTGAAAACACAAATTTCACAGATAAAATATTTTATCAAAAAAAAGATGGATGTGATTGTAATTGTGGCTGCAGATGGAGAAGCATTAAAAGAGGTTATTAAGGAAGCAAAGGAGGGTGGAATAAAAATTGTTTCCTACGACAGGCTTATCAAAAATGCCAATACCGATTTATATATTTCCTTTGATAATGAAGAAGTAGGAGAAGAGATGGCAAAAGCACTTATTCATGCGGTTCCTTCCGGGGGAGATATTTATATGATTGCCGGCTCGGCAAGTGACAATAATGTTAGTGTAGCAAAGCAAGGCTTCTTAGGAGTAATCAAGGATAGCAATTTAAAAGTGGTCTATGAAAACTCATGCGCTAATTGGAATGCTGAGTTGGCAGCCCGTTATGTAGAAGAAGCTTTGAAAAGTTATCCTAAGGTGAGAGGGATTATGTGTGGGAATGATGATCTGGCCAGAGAAGTTTTTAAAGTGCTTTCCGAGAACCGTTTAGCAGGGAAGGTGTGCATCGTAGGACAGGATGCTGATCTTTCGGCCTGCCAGCGTATCGTAGAAGGAACTCAGTCAATGACTGTTTTTAAGCAGGTAGAGGATTTGGCCAGGGCAGCAGCCTATCTGTCTGTCGCTCTGGGCAGAGGAGAGGATATCACTGATTCTAAGGTTAGTCCGGATTACTATGTTACAGATACCATCGATGATGGTACCTATGAAATCGCCTATTATAAGCTTGACTGCATTCCTGTTACGAAAGCTAACATAGATAAGGTCATCATTGATAGTGGCTTCCATACAAGAGAGGATGTCTATCTAAATGTAAAGCAAGAATAAGCATGGTTATATACTGTAAACTAGTACAACCTTAAAAATAAGATTGAGAGATTTGCTCATATATAGTAGAATGATTTAATCAATGGACACATTTGTAATTAATTCATACCTTCAGTTTAAAGGGGCTTTGATATGGAAAATATTAGATTTGAAGAAGTAAAGGAAGAGCATATACAAGAGCTATTGGATATTTATTCCTATTATGTTTTTAATACTACTGCTACCTTCCATGATCATGTTATTACGAGGGAGGAAATGAGGGAGCTGGTTATCTTTGATAAGCCGCCATATAAAGCATTTATAATTGAAATAGCTGAGACAATATGCGGTTATGTAATATTAACTGAGTATAAAAAGAGAGAAGCATTTAGAAGGACGGCGGAAATAACGATTTATCTAAAGCCTGAGTATACAGGAAGAGGAATCGGAACAAAAGCAATAGCATACCTGGAGAATTATGCAAGAGCATTTAATATACATGCTTTGATTGCGGTCATATGTGGACAAAATACGAATAGTATCAAACTTTTTGCTCATTGCGGCTATTTTAATTGTGCTCACTATAAAGAGGTTGGAATAAAATTTGGTCAAGTATTAGATTTGGTATGTTATGAGAAACTTCTGAATTAGCCAATGGATGAGAAAAGCATAGTAGAAATCAGCTTCGAGGATTAAGAGGCGGCTAATTCTTTTTAAGATGTCATGTCAATTTCTGGCAGATTGACATGATTTTTTTATATTAAATTTTAGAATTAAATGTAATGTATTCATGTTAGTTACATTGATTAAGAGTATATATAAAAGTAATTTTTATTTCTGTTTTTTTATATAATTTGTGCAGAAGGTATATTTGATTCTTTGTTTGGTAAAATTGTTTATAAAAATTTTATTTATTATTCTAAAATTTTTCATATTCACAGTCGAAATGTAATTAAGATGCTGTTATAATACTAATTGTTACCAAAAATACTATTTAATGACTGGGAGAATGAACTATGAAGAGCTTAAAATTTAAGATGCTAATTTTTACCATTCCTGTTATAATTGTAACCATTAGTGCTGTCTCCGCTATAAGCTTTATTTTTGCAAGAGATATCATTACTAATGGTACAGATAAGGAGCTATCTGTAACTGCACAGTCTTATGCCAATAAAATTGATGGCTGGCTTACTACAAACCTTGAAATTATTGATACTGTTAAAGAAACTGTACAAACATCCGGATTTAATGCGGATATTGAATTAAACTATCTAAAGCATATGGTAGATAAATATGAAAATATATCTGATTTATATATAGGTACACTCGACGGCCGGTTAATTGACGGTGCGGGTTGGATACCACCCATTAATTATGATATGAAATCGCGTTCATGGTACATAGAAGGTCTGAAGAATGAAACAACTCAGTTTACAACTCCATACTTAGACGGTGCAACGAACGAGATAGTTGTCGGAGCGGGAGCGAAAATTAAAAATACGGATGGCAGTGAAAGAGGCGTATTTTTCGGAGATGTTAAATTAAAAACGATTACAGAATTGATTGGGCAAATCAAATATGGTAAAAAGGGCTACGGATTTTTGGTGAGTAGTGACGGAACTATTCTGGCACATAATAATCATGATCTGATTTTAAAGAAGGTTAGTGAAGTGGATAACGGAAAGCTTAAGAATTTTCAGGATAAATTACTTTCCGGTAAATCTGGGAAATATCAATACTCAATGAAAGGAGATAAGAAAATTGCCAATTATCTGCCGATACAAAGTACAGACTGGATTTTAGTTGTTGTAGCATCTGAAAATGAAGTGATGGCAGGTATGGTAAACTTATCGGTTAAAATCTTTTCTACCATGTTTATATCAATTCTTTTGATTGGTATTATTATTGAGAGAGTATGTCATCAAATTGTAAATCCTATCAAAAAACTAAAGGCTGCGATTGCATTAATAGCAGGCGGAGATTTTACCTTGGAGATTGATGATAAATATATTAAAAGAAAAGATGAGATTGGAATAATATCACGCGGTATTAACGATATGAAGAATTCCCTAAGAACCTTGATTTCCAGTATTAAGGCAGAATCAGGTAATATTAACAGTGATGTAGAGCGAGTTCTAAATAACGTAATGATATTAGATAAAAATATTGAAGATGTGTCTGCAACGACACAGGAGCTGGCAGCGGGCATGGAAGAATCTGCTGCATCCTCTGAAGAAATGGCTGCAACGACCCAGGAAATAGAAAAAGCAGTTCGCTCCATTGCCCAGAAGTCACAGGAGGGAGCACTTCAAGCTGAAAAAATTAATCAGAGAGCATTACAAACCAAGAAAGAAGTAAATACTGCTGACCAAAAGGCAGCTGAAGCCTTTGAAAATACGAGAAAGCAGCTGGAGGAGGCACTGAGTGAAGCGGAGGTTGTAAAGGAAATCGCTCTTTTGACCGATTCTATTATGCAGATAACCACTCAGACGAATTTATTATCATTAAATGCATCGATAGAGGCTTCAAGAGCAGGAGAAGCCGGAAAAGGCTTCTCGGTAGTTGCGGATGAAATCAGGAAGCTTGCAGAGCAATCAAAAACAGCAGTACTTAAAATTCAGGAAATGACCACAAGAGTAACTGGTTCGGTGGATAACCTGTCAAATTGTGCAAATAACCTTTTAGCCTTTGTATCTGTTAATGTAGTAAAGGATTATAAAAATATGCTGGAGGTAGCTGGTCAATACAGTAACGATGCGAATTATGTCAATGATCTTGTAACTGAATTCAGTGCTACTGCCGAAGAATTATTAGCTTCACTTGAAAATGTCATGACAGCAGTAGATGGAGTAGCTACAGCTGCAAATGAAGGAGCAAGCGGTACAACAGATATTGCTAACCGTATATCCGATACCAGTGAGAAGGCATACGCTGTAAGTGAGATTGTTCAGAAGACAAAACTAAGTGCGGATAAGCTGATCGAAGAGATAGATAAATTCAGGGTATAAGAAGCTTCATAAGCAAAAGCAAGAAAATAATAATGAAGCTTATTAAATACAATTTATTTGTGCACAAAAAGTTGCGAAGGTAAATTCTGTTTATGATAACCTTTACTTGAAAGGAGGGAGTTATATGGATTGGCTTGATAAGATGAATTCAGCTCTTGATTATATTGAGGCTAATTTGACGGGTGAGATAGACACGAGTATTGTTTCTATGAAGGCATGCTGTTCCTCTTATAATTTTCAGCGTATGTTTTCATTTATAACGGATATTACTCTAGCGGAGTACATTCGTCGAAGAAGACTAACTTGTGCGGCAATAGAATTACAGAACTCTAATATTAGAATAATTGATGTGGCAGTGAAATATGGTTATGACAGTGCAACATCCTTTGCCAGGGCCTTTAAGCAGCTTCATGGATTAAACCCGGCAGAAGCAAAGCAAGAGGGTGTACCGTTAAAAGCTTATCCTAAAATATCCTTTCAAATATCAATTAAAGGAGAGAAAGAAATGGATTACAGAATTGAAACAAAGGAAGCTTTTGATGTATTTGGTATTGAAGAAATCTGCTCTTTAAAAGGAGAAGAGGGTTATATAAACCCGGTGCAGCTATGGCAGAGGTCTATGAGTAATGGGGAATATAATAGGCTTTCTTCAAGTGCAGGAGAATTACCAGGCTTTATTTCGAAAGAATTATGTAAAGTACATGCAGTTGAAAACTACCGCGTTACAGAGGAAGACACCTTCCCGTATATGCTTTGTGCATTTGTATCTAAAGAGAGTAAAACAGACGGTTATAAGGTTATTCACATTCCTTCTCAAACGTATGTGATATTTACATCCGATCATTTTAAATGGGGAGAGGACTTATCAAACGTTCTTAAATCTCTGCATAAAAGCTTCTATACGGAATGGCTGCCCACCGCTAATTATGTGAAAGCAGATGGAGCAAATTTTGAGATATACGGAGGCACAGAGGAATATGGATATATTGAACTGTGGTATCCAATCCTTAAGAAATAAGAACAGAGGATATTATCTAGCCATGATCAGATAGCGTTCAAATGAAATAAATGTGAAGGAAAAGCATCTTCACACAGTAGCGCAGGAATAGGGAAAAACATGCTTTAATAAAGGGGGCTTTTGCAAAATAGCCGAATAAGCTGTGGAGCAAAAGCTCCTTTTTATGCTCAAAATTAAAAATGCGGATTCCTTAGAATCCGCACAAATGGTATAATTAAGTTATGCGACTAACAAAACTAA
>JAEZTJ010000102.1 GCA_023421505.1 Bacillota bacterium | reverse complement strand
ATAAATCAAGGGCTTCGCCACATTTTTCTATTAACTTGTCAAGTGTTTTTTTACGCACAAAAAAAGAGCAGGGTATGTATTTCTACATACTCTACTCTCCAGTCATTCTTATCTAAATGACATTGTCTCTCAGCGAAGTGTTTTTCTTATAATGTTACCGGAGGCCGCTGCGAAAAATGTCAGGGTACCGGGAAATTGTCTATCTCTATGCATTTCCTGCCGGATGTGGAGGTTGTATGTCCTGTATGCCGTGGCAAACGTTACCAAAAGTCAGTACTTAATATAACCTACAAGGGGCATAGTATCTCTGATGTATTAGAGCTTAGTATAGAGGAAGCTCTGGTATTATTTGCAGAAGAGGAAAATATTTATGCTAAATTAAAAGTTCTTCAGGAGGTAGGACTATCGTATCTCGGTCTTGGGCAATCGGCAGCAACCTTATCAGGTGGCGAAGCACAAAGGCTGAAGCTTGCAAAGGAGCTTGCAAGAAGCAGCAACGGAAAAGTACTTTATCTATTTGATGAACCGACAACCGGATTGCATCCTCATGATGCGGGAAGGCTGCTTAACGTATTCGACCGTCTTGTCAGAATGGGTAACAGTGTTATCGTCATTGAACACAATACGGATATGATTCTTGCTTCAGACTGGGTGATTGATCTAGGCCCGGAAGGCGGCAATGAAGGCGGTAAAATAGTTGCACAGGGATCGCCGGAGGACATTATGAAGAATCCGCTTTCGATTACGGGAAGGACTTTAGTAAGACTTCTACAGAACAAGTAAGGTTGAAAGATGGATAAATTTGCAGTATGATAAGAATAGGCAAGTAATAGAAATAAGATATCATTGGAGGTGGTTTCTATCACTTATAAGACATCCCAAATAGCAAAGCTGATTGGAGTACATCCAAATACCATAAGGTTTTATGAGGAGATGGAGTTGCTTCCAGTCATACCGAGAAATGAAAGTGGATACCGTATTTTTAATGACAGGCATATAGAGCAGCTTCGACTGTTACGTACTGCTTTTAGGGCAGAGATCATCAGCAGCCGTCTTAGGCAGGAAGCTTTTAATATAGTAAAAAGAGCTGCGTCAGAGGATATGGAAGGGGCATATTTTGATTCACAGAATTATTTATTACACTTAAAGGAAGAGAAGGACAGAGCGGAAGAAGCGATTCGTATCACATTAGATATCATTGAAGACAGCCGCTCTTTAGAGGAGGAGATTGTGCTTAACGGGCGCAGTGAGACTGCTGAAATGATTGGTATTACAAAGGATGTTCTACGTGATTGGGAAAGAAATGGTTTGATCGAAGTGCCGAGAAATGTTAATGGATACAGATGTTATACGATGAAAGAGATAAAGAGGCTAAAGATAATCCGTATTCTACGAAGTGCCAACTATTCCATGATGTCAATTTTACGGATGTTAAATAAGCTTGATAAAGGGGAAAGAAATATTCGGGAGACAATCGATACGCCGGAGGAAGATGAAGATATTATCTGTGCTGCCGACCGCTATATCACAGCCTTGAATATGGCAGAAAAGGATGCTGAAGAAATGCTTAATATTCTTGATAACATGATGAAAAATAAAAGTATATAACAATTATCGTACGTAAAATACTACAGTATACCTCCAGTGGAAAAACAAGTGGTATAATCTAAATACAAAACGAAGCGTTATTAATTGAATATAAAACTATAATAATTTATCTGAGGTAAAATGACATGGAGAATAATAAAATGGAGATTACTTATATAGGTCATAGCGGTTTTTTAATCGAATGGGAGACATGCTATTGGTTATTTGACTATTACAATGGTGATATACCTGATATGGACGCGGAGAAAAAGCTATTGATTTTTGTAAGTCATAAGCATGCAGATCATTTCAATCCGGTAATTTTTGATTTAAATAAAAAATATAATCATATTCAATATGTTCTTTCCTCTGATATTAAGCTAAAGAATGATTTAGATATGTCAGGAATTGAAGCTGAGATAATGAATAAAACAATAACTGTTAAGCCCTCACAAAAATACCTGCTGTACGATCTGCAAGATAATGAGATTATTGTTAAAGCATTGAAATCTACAGACTGCGGGATCGCATTTCTACTGCATTATCAAGGTAAAACAATCTATCATGCAGGGGATTTAAACCTATGGATGTGGAAAGAGGAATCAAAGCAATACAATCATAATATGAAAGCAAATTTTGATAAGGAAATGAGTACATTAAAGGATGTTACAATAGACATTGCATTTGTACCTTTGGACCCGCGTCAGGGCGAGTGGTACTATTTGGGGTTGGAGCAATTATTAAATACTGCAAATGTCAAATATGTATTTCCGATGCATTTTTGGGATCATCCGGAGATAATACAACAATTTAAGCGAGATAGAATAGCGTATATGAACCACGCAGTAATCCTTGATCTTCATCAGAGCGGACAAAAATGGAAATTTGATTAATAAAAATGTGATTTAAAATCGGGCAAACGAAAGGGAGGTACGATTGTATGCTGACAGCAGATATTCTTATAGTAGAAGATGATAAATGCTTATTGGAGGTAACCAGTGATTATTTAGTCGATCATGGTTATACTGTAGATACCTGTAATTCGGGGAGTACGGCTTTAATTCTACTAAAAACTAATACCTATAAGCTTATCGTTTTAGACATCAATTTACCTGATCTTATCGGTTTTGATCTCTGCCGGATAATTCGTAAAACCTCTAAGGTGCCTATAATATTCTTAAGTGCGAGAATAAGTGATACAGACAAGGTTATAGGACTTGATCTTGGGGCTGATGATTATATCTCAAAACCCTATTCACTGAGTGAATTGCTTTCTCGAATTAATGCGCAGTTACGTCGAACCTACGAATATGCAAAAGAGGAAAAGGAAATGTCAGACCTGTTTCTTTTTGATAATATGGAAGTTGATTTTACAGCCAGAACGGTAAAGATAGAGGATGCACTTGTATATTTTCCGGCGAAGGAATTTGATTTGCTGGCCTATCTGATACAGAACAGAAATAAAACAATTCCGAAAGATACCCTGTATAATAAGATATGGGGATTTGACAGTATAGGTGAGATCAATACGCTTTCCGTACATATAAGAAGAATAAGAGAAAAAATCGAGAAGGATCCTTCAGCGCCTAAATTCTTAAAAACAGTGTGGTCTATTGGTTTTCGGTTCGAGGTATAGACAATGAAGAAAAAAGTCACGTATTTCTTATTGGGTAGCTTTCTCATTTTAATCGTAATATGTTATATTTTCTCTTCCTATTTATCAAGACAATTTAGGATAAAGCTGGAGGGACAGGAGCGAGTTATAATAAATGACATTCTTAAAAATTCACAGGCTTATCTAGAAAACGGATCTGATGAAATACTTAAGAAAAGTCTTGAAAATCATGTGGAGCTTGTACTATATGATCTGCAAGGCAAAGTAATTTACGATAGCAGGAATAATACGAAACCAGGTTCTAATGAGGATATTAATAAGATTTTAGCATATGAAAATAAGTATTCACAAGTATATGTGGTATCCTATGTGAAAAGTAAGATGCAGCAGACTGCAATAGCTTTGATTAAAAATACGTCACAACTTTATGAAAGTGAGAAACAGGAGGATAGGTTTCATCATGCTATATCTCTATTTTTTACTATTTGCAGTTTATTTCTGACTATCATATTTTTGATGATTTATTTTAATATATTACGTCCTTTTCATAAGCTTGAATATCTTGCATTACAAGTAGCTAAGGGCAATTTGGATTACTCTCTTGTTTACCCACGGCATAATTTTTTTGGAGCCTTTACCTGGTCCTTTGATATGCTGCGAAATGAACTCAAGAGTTCCAAACTACGAGCAGAGGAAGCGGAGAGGACAAAGAAGGAATTGGTAGCAGTTCTCTCTCATGATATACGAACGCCAATCGCTTCTATGAAAGCCTATTCAGAATGCCTGCTCGGTCTGGAAGATAAAAATTCAGCGCGAAGTGAGCGTTATGTAAACGTTATACTCCAAAAAGCAGATGAATTAACCAAGCTGACACAGGATCTTTTTTTACATGCAATTTCAGATTTGGAGCAATTAGAGGTAAACCCTACGATTTGTAATGGGCGTGAGCTTATTAATAAAATAATGGAACCACTGATATTAAGTGATAGGAACAGGATTATAATTACCTCAACAATCCCTGATGTATATGTGATTGCCGACAGGAAAAGATTAGCACAGGTGTATGAAAATATTCTTCAAAATTCTTTTAAGTATGCAAAGGGAAGTGAAATACGAATAGAAACTGCCGTAGAGGATGGAACACTTCTATGTAAAATAATTGATTTTGGGAAGGGTGTATTACCGGAGGATATCCCCTTTCTATTTGATAAATTCTATAGGGGGAAAAATGCAAAAGAGAGCAATGAAGAAGGATCAGGCTTAGGCTTATATATATGTAAATACATTCTGGAGAAACTTGAAGGTAATATTAAGGCATATAACCGGGTGGAGGATGGCTTAAATCAATTTATCGTGGAGCTTTCGCTTAAAATCGTCTATTAACATTAAAGTAGGTTACAAGAATTGTCCTTATAATTCAGACAAAATTAATAATTATTTCTTACAGTTAAAGATTAATTTAAAATTGACATGATAAGCTGTAGACATATTAGGAAAGGACGTATGATATGAAAGAAATAATTGTTCAGGCTAAGGACTTAAGTAAAAGCTATTCGAATAATGGTTTGCAAAATCATGTACTTAGAAACATAAATTTAGAGATCTATAAAGAGGATTTTACAGTAATTATGGGAAGCTCAGGTTCAGGTAAATCAACCCTGCTTTATAATCTTAGTGGTATGGATACCCCCACGGGTGGTGAAGTATATTTTCAAAATCAACGGATAGATCAATTAAGCGAAAAAAAGCTGGCGAAATTAAGAAGAGGCAGTATTGGATTCGTTTTTCAACAGATTCATTTGGTTTCGAATTTGTCCATCTATGAGAATGTAACTGTGCCAGGTTACTTACTTAAGAAATTATCCAGAAAGGAAGTAGAGAATAAGGCAGTAACACTTTTAGAAAAGACTGGTGTGAAAGAGCTTATGCAGCGTCTGCCTTCTCAGGTCTCAGGTGGGCAGCAGCAAAGAGTAGCCGTAGCAAGGGCTTTGATTAACGATCCGCCACTATTGTTTGCAGATGAACCAACAGGTGCGTTGAACTCTAAGTTAGGACGTGAGATATTAAACATTTTAACGGATTTAAACCGTAATAAGCAAAGTATATTGATGGTTACCCATGATATTAAGGCAGCCATACGAGCCAATCGTATCGTTTATTTACAAGATGGTCACATAGCAGGTGAAATCAGGCTGGACTCTTATATGTTGGATGCAGAGCTTCCTAGAGAGCAAGAAATATTAGCATGGTTAACCAGAAAAGGATGGTGATCGAAATGGCAATTTTTAAATTTACCTTAGGTAATTTGAAACGAAGAAAAAGCTATTCTATCATTATCAGTTTATTAGTGCTTCTTACTGGAATAATACTTACAGTAACAGTCTCAACGATGAAAAATTCAATGGATGCCTTTGATCAAGCGTATCGTAATACAAAAGGACCTCATTTATTATATTGGTTTCAAACAGATAGCTATAAGAAGGAAATGGAGGAATGGTTTGAAAAGCAGGATAAAGTTGAAGCTGTCAAGCTTAAGACTGCGGCATTTTACAATGGAGCTCAAATGCTTAAGGATAATATTCAGTGTAAAACGATGTTTGATTATTTCTTTTTAGAATACGATCCAGTTGATAATATGCGTGTAATTCAATCTCAATACGAGCCTGAGGAATTGTTGAAGCCTGGAGAAATCTATTTACCATATATCTTTAAAACCTCTTCAGAAGTAAATACAGGTGACAACATCGAATTTATATTCGGTAATCAAAGAAAGCAATTTAAGGTTGCCGGTTTTGTGGAAGAATTAATAGCAGGAGGAGAGCTTAATGATACTAAATTTATTTATATTTCTCAAACTGACTATAAAGAAGTATTAAAACTGGGCAAGGATAATATGGATGAATTATTGCAAATGAGAATCAGGCTTAAGACAGATGACGAAACAGTCTGCTATCAATTGGCAAAGGAATTCATGAAAGCTTATGGTTCTGAAATAGAATATGTAATAGAATATAGTAAAATTAAAAATAATCTTCTCGTATTGCCTAATGTTGCATTGGCGGTCATGATAACCTTTGCAATAATGTTGTGTGCGATTACCATTACAATTATGCGATATGCCATTCTGACAACCATTGAAGCAGATTATATAAATATAGGTATTATAAAAGCCTTGGGCTTTACACCCTTCATGGTACAGCTATCCATTACAGGTCAATACATATTACTTGCCTTGATCTCCGGAAGTGTCAGTCTAGTAGCAGGAGTATTTGTGACACCTATAATAGGTCGCATTATATTAAAATCCTCAGGATTGTTTTTTGCCAATCATTTATCCCTTGGGGAAGTAATTTTGAGCTTGTTTCTCTTAGTATTAGTAATTGGTTTATTTTCCTTTCTGACAGCCCGGCAAACAAAAAGGATAAGCCCTATTCGTGCCATAACTAATGGTTTGTCACCGGTATACTTTTCATCAAGACTGAATGTACCGCTAGAACGGATGAAATTATTATCTTTTAACAGCGGTCTGGCTTTAAAACAGATATTAACAAAATCAAAGAGATATATTTTATTAATTTTTATATCTGCCATCCTTGCATATACTCTTAATTTTTTATTCGGTCTCATGGAAACCTTTAAAAGTGAAGAAGCAGTAGGTATACTTGGTGCTGATTTTTCCGATATTGAGATTGATACAGCAACAAAAGCAGATGCAGAAGAACTAATTTCAAAAATTCAAACTGATTATGAGGTGGATTGGTTTTATTTTGAAAATTCAGTTCAGCTTGAGGTGAACGGTGAAAAAATTGTTGCTAATGTCAGAGAGAATTTTACGGTGCCCGGTATATTAAAGCCTTTAAAGGGTCGTTTTCCCAGACATGATAATGAAGTTGCGTTAACTAGCTTATTGGAACGCAGATACCATAAGCATATTGGAGATTATGTAACGATTAAAGATGAAAATCAGAAGCTATGTGAATTCATCATTACGGGGATATTTCAGACAGTGGACGAAGGAGGTAGTATTGTATTAATCAATGAAGCCGGAATGAAAGCTCTAAATACTACGTTTGATATGAACGAAATATATATTAAATTAAAATCTCATGAAAACCTCGAGGCTACGATTATTAAGATGCAGCAAAACTATTCGGGCTATAAAGAAATATCGAACGAAAGAAAAGACCAGGTTGAGACGGTTAATATAGTAAATGATGTGTTTAAAGCCTTATCTATGCTGGTGCTTGTGTTAACAGTTATTATTATCAGCGTAATTACATTATTGATGATGAAAATTACGATTTACAGTGAGACCAGGGAGTTGGGAATTTATAGGGCAATAGGCTTTAGCTCCTTAAGGCTGCGTTATCAGCTTGCTCTAAGATTTGCTTTGATCACTGTGTTGGGTGGAGCAATAGGTGTAATTCTCCAAACTTTTACGGGTGCAAAATTATTCTCTTATGTACTTCAGTTTGCAGGTATATCAAGCTTTCGTATAGAGTCTAGTTTTATATTTGCACTGCTTCCTGTTATAATCATTACTGCATTGGCGATACTTTCTTCTTTTATATCATCTGTAAATATGAAAAGTATATCAATTAATAAGCTAAATATTGAATAACTTGATTTTTGTTTTTATGCTTGAAAATATTTATATAATATTTTAGCTTTAAATCATTCATAACTATGACGCTTGGTTAACTTATAGTTATTTACATAAAAAAAATATTGTACGATTAGTATATATTGTCAATAATTACATTGACAAAAACTTCCTGATTATATAATCTAAATATAAAGTATGGCACTATTTACAATTATTGAAATGGGGATATGCAAAAAATGAAAGAGAAAAGAATACCATATCAAGCACAGAAAGATTTTTCTGTATTTGAAGATACAATTGCTGAAATGACATGGCAGGAAGTACAGGCAGGCGCTGATAGAAATGCAATCGTATTATTGCCGGTTGGAATCATTGAAGCGCATGGACCTCATTTGGATCTGACTGCTGATTTTTATCTAAGTGCCTTGAATTGCCGTTTTTTAAAACAGGAGCTTCACGAGAATGGGATAGAAGCACTTATTGTACCTCCGCTATATTGGGGAATTAGTCGGGATGTAGCTAAGTATGCGGGTACCTTTTCTGTTCGTCCTGAGATTATGGAGGGGCTTCTAACAGATGTTTTAGCTTCCTTAAAGAGCTGGGGCTTTCGAAGAGTATTTATTCAAAACGCACATGGTGACCAGCTACATATAGAGATGATAAAAAAAGCAATTGCAGATAGTAATGATGCGCCTGAATTCAAAGCATACTTTATGTGGGAACTCGATATTGAAGTGGATAATAATATTATCTTCCCTCCGATGAGAGAAGAAAGATACCAACCTGATTATCATGCCGGAGCTATTGAAACAGCTCAGATGGCAGCCTTTTTCCCGGAAAAGGTTAGGTGTGATGTGGCAAAAGAACTAGAACCAATGAATAGCTTCCACCCTTTGGCTTATTGTGGAGACCCGGCTAGCTTTGAGCAGGAATATAATATGGAGGAATTTTGTGTTGCAGATGTGGCACTTGATGTTTTGAAGATTGCAGCAATCCTTGATAGGGATGGAAGATAGAGTTCTAATTAAATTCTTGACAAAATTATGAAGATTATGAGATATATAATTGCACAATGAGAGGTAATGTGCTATTATAAATTAATTAAGTTCTTATGCGATTAAGAGGAAGAATGAAAGAATTACAACTGTAACCTTCCTATACGGAAGCAAAGTAAAAGAGTATAATCGCTAGGTTATACTTCTTTTTTTATCTGTAAGCATAAGGAAGCTAATCTATAGTGAGAAAGGATTTTATGGACATTTTTAGAATAAATAAATACGAACCCGGATTTCACAATTCTGAGCAAATGCAAAAAAATGCATGGGCTCTGATAATTATTTCAAAAAAATTATTAATGAGAAAGTCAGAAGAGAAATATGATATACCAGAGGTAAAGGATGTAGAGGATATCATTACAGATATTCAGTCTATGGAATATATTGGCAAGTATGACGGAAATGATTGCTACTGTGTGAGACTTGAGAAAGAGCCGTTGCTTCCGGATGGCTTTTCACTGGTAGAACTAAGAGAGATAACGAAATTCTCCGGGGATGCCGGATTATTTATACTGGCTGGTGCTGCAAATCATATCTTGCATTGGAGAAGTGTAAATCAGTATTGCGGCTGCTGTGGACATAAAACGTATGCTAAAACAGATGAAAGAGCGCAAATTTGTCCGGAATGCGGGAATGTAATCTATCCTCGGATATCTCCGGCTATCATTACGGCCGTATTCCGACAGGATCAAATCTTACTGGCGCACAACAGCAGCTTTAATAAGGATATGTATAGCTTGATTGCCGGTTATGTAGAGCCGGGAGAATTATTGGAACAATGTGTGGAGAGGGAGATTAAAGAAGAGGTAGGGATAAAGGTTAAGAATATCAGATATTTAAGCAGTCAACCTTGGCCTTTCCCGGATTCCCTGATGCTGGCATTTACAGCTGAATACGAAAGCGGAGAGATTACGGTTGATAATGTTGAAATTACTGATGCTGCCTGGTATAAAGCAGACAGCTTACCGATAATACCTTCAGAAGATAGCATTGCCGGCAGAATTATCCGTTGGTTTCAAAAGCAAGTTGAAAAGTAATTAATCTAGGATTGGCTATTGTGCGCTGCCCAAATTCGCAGATGTTGGCAGCAGATGGAGGGTAATATGGAAGCTAGGGAATATATCATAGAGAAAATAGATGGGGACTATGCACACTTAAGAAGAACCGATGTGCAGGAAGAGGAATTAAAATTAGTGGCACGCGCCTTATTACCTGCTGAAATAATGGAAGGAACCAAATTAAAATATGAGCTCTTTGAATATTCCACCATTTCATGACTCTGTTCAAAACCATAACTCATTAATCTAACTATAATGTTTTTCTATTACATTAAGTAACCTTAGGTAATTGCAAAACTCATTAATTGTAAGTATTGTATACACAGCATATACTATTCCGGAGCGGAATTAAAGTGTTAAAACATTTAAGATCATAGGAGCGTTGGAGTGAAGGAATAATATATGCTGAGTATACAGTTAGTAAAACTATAAGTTTCGCAATTACCAAATGTAACCTAAATAAAAGGAGGTTGTTGATTTGTATAACTTAAAAACAATGTGGCTTACTATTCATAGTACTAAAAAAATTCATGTATCAAAGAAGCAATGCTTTTTTAATTTGAATCTTGTGAAAGGCTTAATCGCATTATGTTTTTTCTTAATCCTGTTTATACCTGGTTGGTCTCAGTCGAAGGTAGTATATGCAGCAGAGGAGCCTGCTTCTGGCAGCGTTTTACATGCTTTTTATCCGGCGTTTGCAGTATACTCTGAGAAAATACAGGAATACATCGATAATGTGGACTCTTTAAGCTTTGCCTGGAGTATGATAGAAGCTGCTGACCCAGGTACGTTAAACATTACCAGAGGGCAAAACAAGAATGTCAACTTTTATTATCCTAAGGATTATCTGCAGCCAGTTAGATATGCAAAAAGTCACGGAAAATCCATACAATTAAATATCTATATGAAGGGCAGTGATTGTACTAAGCTATTACCCTATGAAGAGGAACGAGGTACTATGATTCAGGGAATCATAGACTTTATACAACAGGATATCTCTGAGGGCGAAGGACTTTACTATGACGGTGTAGTCATTGATTTTGAAGGCTTACGCGATACGGATAGCAATAAGCAACCGATTTTATACGACGGTGAACAAATCAGTACATATTTCATACAGTTCTTAACAGATTTAAAGGAGCAGTTGGATGATATTGGAAAATCGCTTTTTGTAGCAGTTAATTCGAGATTAAACTATGATGGTTTCGACTATCAGGCAATTCTTGAAGTGGCAGATCGTGTCATATTAATGGCGCATGACTATGAACCTACTGAGAAGCTTACTAAGGCGCAGGTTCAGCAATACACTGGTTACACCGCTCTTAATCCAATCAGCAGTCCGTCACCTATTCATTTGGTGAGAAAAGCATTAAATGATATGCAGGATTCTGCCTCAGATGAAAACGAGCTGTCGAAGGTGTGGCTGCAATTATGCTTTGACAGTGCCCAGTGGAAATTTGATGTAAACGGTCCGGAAGAATGGGATAAGCTTGCGGCTTCTAGTCTAAGCAGGAAAGGAAGAGTAGTATCTTTATATCAAGCAATTAAGGATAGGGTAGATAATAAAGACAAAAATGGACAGAATTTAACCTATGGATATAACAATGCAATCCAAAGTCCGTATATTCAATACTATAATACCTCGGATCAATCCTGGAATGTAATTCTATATGAAGACAGTAATAGTCTTGCTGCTAAGATTGAACTAGCTAAAACCTATGGTTTAGGCGGAATTTCAGTCTGGAGTCTTGCAAATCTTCCTGATTATGAGGATTCTAATGGAAAAAAATATCACCTTGATGGGTGGTCTACGATTCTGGAGGAGATGAGTTCCTTTGATATTTTACCGGAGGAGTGCAGTCAAACGGTAAGCTTTTCGGATGCAGCAATTGAAAAGACGGTTAGGGAGAAGCTGGGTAAATTAACTGGAGATTTAACTGTTTATGAGGTTAATCAGATCTATAGATTGAAGCTATCTAGTGGTGTGAATAGCTTAATGGATTTAAGAAACTTAAAAAATCTAGAATACCTGGATGCAAGTCAGCTTAATATAACAGATATCACACCATTACAAGAGCTTACTAAGCTGAAGGTTCTTTATCTACAGCGGAATCAGATTACAGATATTAGCCCGCTTTCAAAGCTTAAGAAATTAGAGGTTTTATCCTTAAACGGGAATCAGATTTCTTCTTTAAAGCCTTTATCGGCTTTGTCTGAGCTGCGGGAGTTATATTTAAGGGAAAATAAAATAGAAAGTATTGCAGCCTTAGCAAATCTGAATAAATTAAATGTTTTAGAGCTGGGTATGAATCAGATTAAAAAACTTGATGAAATTGCCGGACTGAAAAAGTTGAAACAGTTATCTGTAGAAAATAACAAGTTAATTGATATCAAAGGGCTGAAAGCTTTAACCGGCCTTAGATACTTAAATCTGTCAAATAATCAGATAACAGATATCCAGTATATCAGTAAAATGACAGGCCTAGAGCAATTATATCTGCAAAGAAATTCTATTACTGATATGAAGGCGCTTGAAAATATGAAGCTGCTTAAGGAATTATCTCTTAACGGTAATAAGATATCTGATTTAAAACCGCTTACGAAGCTTGTTTCTCTTCAAAAGCTATATTTGACGGAAAATAATATCAAAAGTATAACTCCGCTGAAGGGTCTGATTAACTTAAAGGAGCTTTATTTAGCGGGTAACAGTATAACAGATTACAGCCCCGTAAAAGGATTTTATTCTAATCTGAATGCAAATTGTGATTTTAGGATAAAATAATTTGACAAAGTTAGAGTGCCTGTACTATAATATTTTGCAAAGCGATGACGAAGAGAAGTAGCATATTTTATCGTTCCCAGTGAGCAGGAGACAGTGAGAACCCTGTAAAATGAATTTATGTGAATAACACTTCACCAGCTGCAATCTGAACGTGAATAACAAGTAGGTGCGTCGTAAGCTAAGCGTTAATTGGCAACACTAGAGTGACTGCATTAGACAGTAAATCAGGTGGTACCGCGGACTGTTACAGCTGTTCGTCCTGAAGTTTTATTTTGAGGACGGGCAGCTTTTTTATGTGCATAAATAGGAGCGCTCCTCAGAAATTATATTATGGAAAGCTTTACTTATAAGTACCGGACAAAGCAAGGAGCCTAGTCGGAGAGTAACTTATACGTAAGCAGAGATTGCATAATATAGGCTATAGAATAATGCCAGCATGAGAAACAAATTGATCAGATAAGGAGAGAAAGAAATGTCAGAATTATATCGTAGTAAAACCATGAATCAGATTTCTGAAAATGATATTGGTAAAGTAGTTAGAATCGCCGGTTGGGTAGAGAATATCCGCGATCACGGTGGGGTATCTTTTGTTGATTTAAGAGATATGTATGGAGTAATGCAGGTGGTATTTCGTAATACCGATCTGTTAAAAGGAATTAAGAAGGAAGAATGTTTATCTGTTCAGGGCTGCATCGAGCATCGTGATGAGGAGACCTATAATCCGAAGATTCCTACCGGAACAATTGAGCTTGAGGCTCTTGAGGTTTCAATCTTAGGAAAGGTATACAGAGATTTACCCTTTGAAGTAGCTACCTCTAAAGAAATCCGTGAAGATGTACGCTTAAAGTATCGTTATCTGGATTTACGAAACCGCAAGGTAAAGGATAATATTCTTTTCCGCTCCGAGGTAATCAGCTTCTTAAGACAGAAGATGGGAGAGCTTGGCTTTGTTGATATCCAGACTCCAATTCTATGTGCCTCTTCTCCGGAAGGAGCTCGTGACTATATCGTTCCGTCCAGAAAATATAAGGGAAAATTCTATGCTTTACCGCAGGCGCCGCAGCAATTTAAACAGCTTTTAATGGTTTCCGGTATTGATAAATATTTTCAGATCGCTCCCTGCTTTAGAGATGAGGATGCGAGAGCAGACCGTTCCCCCGGTGAATTCTATCAATTGGACTTTGAGATGAGCTTTGCGACCCAGGAAGATGTATTTCAAGTAGGCGAAGAAGTATTAACTGAGACCTTTAAGAAATTTGCGCCAGAAGGCTATCAGATAACAGAGGCACCCTATCCAATCATCAGCTATAAGCAGGCTATGCTTGAATTCGGTTCCGATAAACCGGATCTTCGTAATCCGCTGCGTATTATTGATGTAACAGATTTCTTCCAGAGATGTACCTTTAAGCCCTTCCATAATAAAACGATAAGAGCAATCAAGGTGCATGCGGAGATGTCCAAGGGCTTCCATGAAAAGATGTTAGAATTTGCGCAGTCTATTGGTATGGGTGGTCTTGGTTATCTGGAGGTGAAGGAGGATAAATCCTATAAGGGCCCGATTGATAAATTTATCCCGGACGACATGAAAGCTGAGCTTGCAGATATGGCAGGCTTAGAACCCGGCGATGTTATCTTCTTTATCGCAGATAAAGAGCTACAGGCTAGTAAATATGCAGGACAGATTCGGAATGAGCTTGCTACACGTTTAGATTTATATGAAAAGAACGCTTACCGTTTTTGCTATGTCAATGATTTCCCGATGTATGAGTTGGAGGAAGAAACCGGTAAAATCGGTTTTACCCATAATCCTTTCTCCATGCCTCAGGGAGGATTAGAGGCCTTGACAACGAAGGAGCCGCTTGAGATTCTTGCATATCAGTATGATATTGTATGTAACGGTGTCGAGCTTTCCTCCGGTGCAGTTAGAAATCATGACATGGATGTAATGGTGAAAGCTTTTGAAATAGCAGGCTATGATGAAGAAACCTTAAAGAATAAGTTTGGTGCTCTTTATAATGCATTCCAATTTGGTGCTCCGCCTCATGCAGGTATGGCTCCTGGCGTTGACCGTATGATTATGCTGCTTAGAAATGAAGAAAATATCCGTGAAGTCATCGCATTCCCGATGAGTGGTACGGCACAGGATCTAATGTGCGGTGCACCAAGTGAGGTTAATGAACTACAGCTTCGTGAGGTTCATATTAAAATAAGACAGTAGATTGAAAAATCAAAAATTTTTTAATCGCAAAATACTTTTATAGATTATTTATAATATCAGGAAACGGCATATGGAGGTAGTGCGATGGCTGTGACAAAAACAGAAATCGAAAAGCTTGCTAAGCTTGCAAGACTTCGTTTTTCCGAAGAAGAGCTTGAGAAGTTCGCAGGTGAGTTTGACGAAATTATTGCATTTGCGGATACCATTAATGAATCCGTAGAAGGCGGAACAGATGAAATAAGAAGTGTTGGCTCTAAGCTCATATCATATGAAGAGCTTCGTGAGGATGAAGTAACAGAATCCCTGCCTAATGAAAAGATTGTTTCTAACGTTGAAGACGTAAATGGATTTTTTAGCGTGAAAAGTGTGATTAAGAGATAGCAAAACGCAGAAATGAGGGTAATTATGAGAGAAATTATTTCTGAATTATCAGCAAGGCTTCATAGCAGGGAAATGTCTTCTGTCGAACTGACGAAGGAATATATCAAAGCGATTGAAGAGGCTAACCCGGTTATTAATGCATATGTGCATACTACCTTTGAGACTGCAATAGCGGGTGCTAAAATAGCTGATGAGATGTTAAAGAAAGGCAATGCCTCTGCTCTATGCGGCATTCCGATGACTTTAAAGGATAATATGTGTACGGACGGATTACTTACTACTTGTTGTTCCAAAATCCTTGATGGCTTTAAGCCTTATTATGATTCAGCCGTATGGGAGAAGCTAAAAGCAAAGGGGGCAGTACTTCTCGGCAAGACGAATATGGATGAATTCGCCATGGGAAGTACCTCTGAATCAAGCTGTTATGGTGCTCCGCTTAATCCTAGAAATACAGGACATGTTACTGGCGGTTCCTCTGGTGGTGTAGCTGCTGCAGTATGTGCCAATATGGCAGCTTACGGCCTTGGCTCTGATACCGGTGGTTCTATCCGTCAGCCGGCCTCTTACTGTGGTATTGTCGGACTCAAACCGACTTATGGAGCAGTATCTAGATATGGACTGATTGCTTATGGAAGCTCACTTGACCAGATTGGACCGATGACCTACAGCGTGAAGGATGCGGCTATCGTATTTGATGCCATCAAAGGGGTTGACAAGCGTGATCAGACCAGTAAAGCCTATGATTACGGCAATCTTCTGGATAGTCTTAATCCGGAGGTTAAGGGAAAAAGAATCGGTGTGGCAGAGGAATTCTTTGAAGGTATTGATCCGGATATGAAAAAACAAATAGATGATGCCATTCGCCTCTTTGAAAAGAACGGAGCAGAAATTATACCTCTTAAGCTACCTGCCTTAAAGCTGGCACTTCCAGTATATTATATTATTGCTTGTGCAGAAGCCTCCTCTAATCTTGGAAGATATGACGGTATCCGTTATGGTCATCGTGCAGATACTTATGAGAGTATTGAGGATATGATCTATAGAACCAGAAGCGAAGGCTTTGGCGACGAAGTTAAGCGTCGTATTATGCTTGGAACTTATGTATTATCCAGTGGTTATTATGATGCATATTATAAAAAGGCTTGTGTTATCAGAGAAGAGATTATACAGGAATTTGATGATATCTTTACGAAATGTGATGCCTTAATTGCCCCAACTGCACCGAATACAGCATCAGCATTAAATCATAAGGGCGCAAGCTCGGTTGAGATGTATTTGTCGGATATCTGTACCGTACCGATTAATATTGCAGGTATTCCTTCCATCTCGGTTCCCTGTGGTAAGGATGCGTTAGGTCTCCCGATCGGCATGCAGATTATTGGCAAGAAATTCGATGAAGCAACAATATTGAAGTTGGCTTATTTTTATGAACAAACTGCCGAGGACAGGGTTGGTGTATATGAAGGAGGTGTCATAGTTTGAAAAATCAAAATTTTTCAAACGGCGAATTTGAGCTGCAGACCAAATTCGCGGGTTTGTGGCAGAATGGAGGATTTGTATGAGATATGAATTAGTCTGTGGTATTGAAACTCATATTGAGCTGGCTACCGAAACAAAAATATTCTGCGGCTGTACAACTGCTTTCGGAGGAGATCCGAATACGCATTGTTGTCCGGTATGTACAGGACAGCCTGGTTCCCTTCCGGTTCTGAATAAAAAAGTAGTAGAGTATGCAGTAAGAGCGGGCCTTGCAGTACATTGCAAGATTAATAATATTTCTCATATGGACAGAAAGAATTATGTATACCCTGATTTACCAAAGGCCTACCAGATATCCCAGTATGACGAACCCTTATGTGAGCATGGTTATATAATTCTGGATAGCGGAAAAAGAATAGGAATTACCCGAATTCACATCGAAGAGGATGCCGGTAAGCTGGTTCATGAGAACGGCTACACCTATGTGGATTATAACCGTGGCGGTGTTCCTCTAATTGAGATCGTGTCAGAGCCTGATATCTCCTCCCCGGAGGAAGCCAAGGAATATGCAGAAAAGCTTCAGTTGATTATGCGTTACGTAGGTATCTCTGATTGTAAGATGCAGGAAGGCTCTATGCGCTGTGATGTTAATGTATCCTTACGAGAAGTGGGTACAAAGGAATTTGGCACCAGAACCGAGACCAAGAATATTAATTCTTTAAATTTTATCCAAAAGGCCATGTATGCGGAGATTGAGAGACAGACAGACATTCTTGAAGCAGGCGGCACCATCGTACAGGAGACCATGCGATATGATGATGTTACCGATACAATATCCCCGATGCGTGAGAAGGAAAATTCAGATGACTACCGTTATTTTCCCGACCCGGATATTATTCGTTTTCAAATGGTACAGGATAAGGTAGATGAGATTAAGAACTCACTTCCTGAGCTGCCCTTTGATAAGCTCGAACGTTATTTATCAGAGCTTGAGCTTGCGGAAGGAACGGCAAAAATGATGTATAAGTACAGACGGGTTGCTGAATTTTTTGAAGAAGCACTCGTAGAAGGTGCTAGTGTTAAGAATGCTTCCAACTTAATCACCGGTACGATATACTCCAATATGAACACGGAAGAAGATAAAGAGCTGTTCGCAGTAAAGATTACAGCAAAACAGTTTGCTGAACTGGTAAAAATGCTGGATGAGAAGAAAATTAACTTCAAACAGGCACAGGGAACCTTACAACAGATGCTTGACAGTGGTAAGTCAGCGGAAGAATTTATTAAAGCAGAGGATTTGGAAGGCATTTCTGATGAAGATTTAACAAAATGGTGTCAGGAAGCAATTGATGCAAATCCGAAGGCGGTTGCTGACATTATGGCTGGTAAGGATAAAGCGATTAACGTTATGTTCGGTCATATTATGAGACAGTCTAAGGGAAAGGCTGATACAAAAAAAGCTGAGGCCATAATCCGTGAATTACTAAGTAAATAGCAAGTAATAAGTTTTAAAGTGATACCAGAGAATAGATTTCATAAAAAAATAGTAGAGGATGTCGTATATGATACAATCAAGAACGCATACATGTAATGAATTAAAAATTACTGATGTTGGAGCGAAGGTAACCATAGTCGGTTGGTATGAAAACATGCGTAAGCTCAGTAAGAATCTTGGATTTTTAATACTCCGGGATTTTTACGGTATCACTCAGATTGTAATTGAATCTGAAGAAATGATGGATAAGCTTACAGGAGTAAATAATGAATCAACACTTTCAATAACGGGTATCGTCAGAGAGCGTTCCAGTAAAACGGATAAGATTGCAACAGGAGAGATTGAAGTTGTACCGGAGGATATTACGGTCTTAGGAAAATGTATCTATAATGAATTACCCTTTGAAATCAATCGTTCAAAGGAAGCAGATGAGAACACCAGATTAAAATACAGATATTTAGATCTTCGTAATCCCTCTGTGAAAGACAAAATTGTTCTTCGTTGTAAGGTGGTTGCAGAGCTTAGAAAGAGCATGATGGAGCATAATTTCTTAGAGATTACCACTCCGATTTTAACCTGTTCGTCACCGGAAGGAGCGAGAGATTATTTAGTGCCTTCAAGAAATCATCCGGGAAAATTCTATGCACTTCCTCAGGCACCGCAGCAGTTTAAGCAGCTTTTAATGACCTCAGGCTTTGACAGATATTTTCAGATTGCTCCCTGTTTTCGTGATGAGGATGCAAGAGCGGATCGTTCTCCGGGTGAGTTCTATCAGCTGGATATGGAGATGGCTTTTGCTACCCAGGAGGATGTATTTGGTATCTTAGAAGAGGTGCTGCCTCCTATTTTTGCAAAATACGGTAAGTACAATGAAGCCTCCAAAGCACCATTTAAGCGAATTTCATATAATGAGGCAATGGAGAAGTATGGTTCTGATAAGCCTGATCTACGTATTGATTTAATTGTTCAGGATGCAACAGCCTGCATGAGTGATTGCGGCTTTCAGGCCTTTGAAGGTCAGACTGTGAAGGCGGTAGTAGTAAGTGATTATAACGGAACCAGAAAAGAAATTGATAAGCTTTGTGCTGATGTGGAAATCCAGACTGCCAATAAGGTATACTGGTTCAAATTAGATGAGAGTGGAAGCTTTGTGGGTGGTATCTCTAAGTTCCTGCAGGAGCGTAAGGAGCAGGTGATTGATGCACTGTCCTTAAAGTCGGGGGATTTTGTAGGTATAGCAGCCGGTAATAAGCTGACCGCGCAGAAGACAGCAGGTGTCTTAAGACGCTTCTTAGGAAATGCAGCTGAAGGACATATGAAAAAGGATTGCTATGAATTCTGTTGGATTGTAGACTTCCCGATGTATGAAATCGGAGAAGAATCAGGCAAACTGGAATTCTGTCATAATCCCTTCTCCATGCCGCAGGGTGGTATGGATGCGCTGATGAATAGGAATCCTTTAGAAATTAATGCTTATCAGTATGACTTAGTATGTAACGGTGTAGAATTGTCCTCCGGTGCAGTTCGTAACCATGATCCTGAAATTATGGTAAAGGCATTTGAAATCGTTGGTCTCGGAGAGGAAGATGTGAAAGCAAAATTCCCTGCTATGTACAACGCCTTCTGCTATGGAGCTCCGCCGCATGCAGGTATTGCGCCAGGAGTTGACAGAATGGTAATGCTGATTGCAGGAGAGGAAAGCATCAGAGAAATTATTCCTTTCCCGATGAATAAGACCGCACAGGATATCATGATGGGAGCACCTTCAGAAGTTGATCCGAAACAATTATCAGATGTTCATATAAAAATTGATATCAAAAAAGATATTTAAAAAAAATTATAATCTAAAAGATTAAATTCACAGATTATAAGATTAATATCAATTAAATCGAAATATAAAAGATTGATATCAAAAGATTAATATCAAAAGATTAATATCAAAAGATTAATGTTAAAAGATTGATATTAAGATTGACATATAAAGATTGATATTAAAGGAATTTTATTTGAAAATTAATATTAAAGATGAATAATTAAAGAGAGTCTGTTAATAACAGGCTCTTTTTACAAAATGAATAGAATCTTTGTCATCTTTGCAAACGCTTAATGTTGTTCAGTATAATAGGAGATAAGAGTGAAAGATTATTTGAATATTCACTCAGCAAGTTTGTGTCTGCGCTGCGCACACAAACTTGAGATGCACAAAAAGCAGTGCAGGAATGGGGTAAAAAATGAATACAACACTTAAAACATTATTAGATCAGGAAGAAACCCTTCAATTTGATTCTTTTAATAATGAAGCGGCGCTTCAAATAGGAATGCTTATTATCAAAATTGCCAAAGAAGAGGTGAAGAAAGGAATTGCTGTTCATATAGAAGTTGATGAATATCCCTTATTCACACATTATATGGAGGGCACCTCCGCGGATAATCTTTACTGGGTTAATGCAAAGAAAAACGTAGTCAAAAAATATGGTAACAGCTCTCTCTATGTTGGAGAGATGTATAAGGAACAGGGGAGTACCTTTCATAAAGCAACTGGACTATCGGATAAGGAATATCAGGCTGAGGGTGGTTCCTTTCCGCTAATTGTACAAGGACAGGGTAGAATTGGTTCAATTACCGTATCAGGACTTACTGGTGAAGAAGATCATGCACTTGCAGTAGAAGGAATTAAGAGATATTTAGGTAAATAGATAGGATATGGAAATAGGTAATTGCGAAACCCATTCATTGCATGTATCTACTGCGTATACATTTAAAAACGATACTATTTTGCAATTATCTAAGTTTATGGAATGATAAAATGTAAAAGGAGTATAAGACGAATGAAATTTTATTTTGCACCTTTGGAAGGTTTGACCGGATATATTTATCGAAATGCGCATCACGCACTTTTTGATCCTATGGACAAATATTTTACACCGTTTATCATTCCTAATCAGAACGGGAAATTAAGATCCCGTGATCTTAATGATATCTTACCGGAGAATAACTGTGGGCTGACTTTAATACCTCAGTTGTTAACCAATAATGCAAGGGATTTTATCAATACATCAAGAGTAATAGAACAGCTTGGGTACTCAGAAATTAATTTGAATTTAGGCTGCCCTTCAGGAACAGTCGTATCAAAAAATCGGGGAGCAGGCTTTTTAGCAAAAAAAGAGGAGCTTGATGCGTTTTTAGAGGAAATATTTACTGCTTCAGTAACAAAAATCTCAGTTAAAACAAGGATTGGTAAAGCTGAGCCGGAGGAATTTTATGATTTAATCGAAATATTTAATCGATATCCAATGTCCGAACTCATCATTCATCCGCGTGTAAGAGAGGATTACTATAAAAATAAACCTAATTTGAATATCTTCCGGGACGCACTCCGTTTAAGCAAAAATCCTGTTTGTTATAACGGAGATATTTGTACGGTTGAGGATTATAATAAAATCACCTCACTTTTTCCTGAAGTGGAAGCTATAATGCTAGGCAGAGGCTTATTAGCCAATCCAAATTTGATTTCTGAGATTAAGGAGCATAGAAAGCCGGATAGGGTAAGGCTAAAAGATTTTCATGATAGGGTATATGAGGGCTATAAAGCGACACTTTATGGAGATAGAAATATTCTGTTTAAGATGAAGGAGCTATGGTCCTATATGCTATCTGGTTTTGAAGAACATGAAAAAATTGAAAAGAAAATTAAGAAGGCGGAAAGGCTGTATCAGTATGAGGAGGCAGTATCGGAGTTATTTTCGGAGAAGAAGGTATAGTATGTGCTAGGTATACAATTAAAAAACTATATAGTTTCGCAAATACCAAATATATAATTATACACGGAGGTAATTAAGGTTTTAAAAATCACACGATAGTCATATGTTTAAAATGATAGAATGGCAAGACCTTTATTGATGGAAGGAATAATAAGGGAATGGAGAGTAATCACAGAGAAAAGTATTCTCGTAGAAGGATAGTAGAAAGAATGATTATTCTTGCGGGATCGATTATACTATTATACTTACTTATTTCATTATACTTTGTTAACCATTTCTTTTTTAATACAATGATTAATGGTGTGAATGTTTCGCTAAAGGCACATGCTGAGGCGGATCGTTACATGAATAGCTTTGTGAAGGACTATAAACTGCGTATTATAGAAAGAAACGGAGAAATTGAAGAAATAAGCGGACAGTCTATCAAAATGAAGTATAATGCCCAAAAGGGTACATCACAAATTAATCATATGCAATCTCCGATCAAATGGATTCTATCCTTATTTAAACATCAAAAATATAATATAAAAGGTTTATTTGTCTATAATAAAGCTGCTTATCAGAAAGCAATTATGGATTTAAATTGTATAAAAAGGAAGCAAATCGAACCAAGTAATGCCGACTTTCAATATACAGATGGAACCTATATGCTGATTAAAGAAGATTACGGTAATAAGATTAATTATGAAAGGCTAAATAAAGTTATCATCCAGAGCATGCTAAAAGGGAAAGAGATGCTAGACCTTGAAGCAAGGCTTTGTTACATAAATCCAAAATACACCTTAAACTCTGGTAAGACACTTATAACCAGAGACTTGCTGAATAAATATGTATCTACAAAAATCACCTACCAATTTGGTGATACTAAGGAATATTTGGATGGCAAAGTTATCAATCAGTGGCTTCGTGTTGATCAGAATTTAGAAATAGAAATCAATAAACCTGCCATTAAGAATTATTTAAAAGAATTGAGCAATAAATATGATACCGTTGGAATAACCAGAAGCTTTAAAACCACTTCAGGGAAAATAATTGAGGTTAAGGGTGGGCTTTACGGCTGGAAAATAAATCAGGCTGAGGAAGCTAAGGCATTATATCAGAATATACTGCAAGGAGAAATAAAAGAAAAAGAGCCCATTTATCTGCAACGGGCACTATACCGCGATGAGGATGAGATAGGAAAAACCTATGTGGAAATCAGTATTACAAAACAGCATCTTTGGTTTTATAAGGACGGTAAGCTCGTCGTCCACGGTAGTGTTGTAACCGGAAATCCCAATAAAGGAAATTCTACGGTTCTAGGCACCTATATGTTAAATTATAAGCAAAAGGATGCCACGTTAAAAGGACCGGGCTATGAGGCAAAGGTTACTTATTGGATGCCCTTTTACGGGAATATGGGAATACATGACGCCAGCTGGAGACATTCCTTCGGCGGGGAAATCTATAAGCGGAATGGAACCCACGGATGTGTGAATGCTCCGTTTTATTTAGCAAAAAAGATTTACGAAAATATTGGAGAAGGCATCCCAATTATTTGTTATGAGGAATAATAGGCAAGGTATTTCATTCGTCTTATTATCTTATAATTTATGATTAGGGTGTCAAAAGGTCTTTCCCTAAATTAATTATGAATTTTGTACCTTGAAAATTTAACACAAATACAAATCATCTCGATTATCTGGTATAATTATATTATCAAATAATCATAGAAGAGGTATAAATATGGCTTTTTCCCAAAACGATTATAACCAGTTTTCCATAGATGATAGTACATTTTCTCTGACAGAAAGAGAACGTAGATTTCTCGAAAAATCCTGGGCAATTCCTTTTGCAGATAAAATATTTCCAGCGATTAACGAAATTGATTTCTCAGTCCTTTATAGCGATTTAGTTTCCAGACCCAATACTCCGGTTAACGTCATTATCGGTGCACTTATTCTTAAAGAATGGCTAGGTCTTACTGATGAAGAAATCGTTGAATCCTTGATGTTTGACATTCGCTTTCAGGTTGCGCTCCATACAACTAGCTTCAAAGAGCAACCACTGAGTGACCGTAGCCTGAGTCGTTTCCGAGAAAGATGTACTACGTATGAGACTATGACCAATACTGATTTAATTCGAAACTGTATGAATAGCCTTGCATCCAAAATGGCTGAATTCATGGGCCTTTCATCAAAGATGAATCGCATGGATAGTATGATGATAGCTGCAAATATCAAAAAGCTCTCTCGTTTAGAATTACTGTATACTTGTGTTGCAAATCTAGTGAAGCATATGCAAAAAAGACAGGACATCATACCAGAAGCCTTGATTCATTATTGTGAACCAGAGGACTATAATAGGGTTATTTATCATATGCGTAGCACCGATGCCGAAACACGTATGAAAACGGTATTATTAGATGCTGCCATGTTATCTCAGATATGTGGAGATAAATATGACGAGTCTAGTGAATACCAACTTTTGTTACGAGTTATTCGTGAACAGATATCTACAAAGGAAGACGGAAGCCTTCATTTGAAAGATAAGAAAGATTCCATGGGTTCCGAAGTTCTGCTAAATCCATCTGATCCAGATGCAACCTTTCGTCATAAAGCTGGAGTAGAGCATAAAGGGTATGTTGCCAATCTAGCAGAAACTACTTTTGAAAATGGTAGTATCATTACCGACTATGCTTATGAGCAGAATATTTATAGTGATAGCCAGTTCCTCAAAGATTATCTTAACAGTCATGATTTACCGGAAGATAGTACGATTGTTGCGGATGGAGCATACTGTGGTGAAAGAAATGTCCTTCTTGCAAAAGAACAAAATGCAACACTTGTAACTACAAATTTTACTGGTAGAAAACCGGAAGATGTCTATGCAGACTTTCTTTTCAGCAAGGACGGAAAATCCATACTAAAGTGTGCAAACGGACATGAGCCAATAACCAATAAGTATGATAGTACAAATGATCGTACCAGAATTACCATGAATAAAGAAACCTGTAATCAGTGTCCATATAAAGACCAATGTAAACCAAAGTTCTTTAAGAGTAAATCTGCTTTAGAGATTTCCTGGAAAACAGCCAATCGTGCAAAGCAACTCCGATACATGAAAAGTAATGAATTCAAAGAGTATTCTCATTATCGAAATGGAGTTGAATCGCTTCCATCGATTCTGCGTCGAAGATATCAAGTGGATAAAATGCCAGTGCGCGGAAAGCTGAGAACGAAATTGTATTTTGGATTTAAGGTAGCAGCCTTAAATTTCGGTAAACTATTCAATTACCTGAATAGTCTAGCTTCGTGTACCTTAGAACCGGAAATATGCTAATTGATAACTAGTAATACTGTGACTAATAGGAGAAAAATCCACTTATTCAGTTCAAAATCTTTTTGTGTTAAATTTTCAAGGTACAAATATAAAACTAATTTATTTGGAAGGTGTCTTTTGACACTCCAATCTAATTTATGCAATTGCGAAACTCATTAATTGTAAGTATAGTATATGCTGTGTATATAATTAATCAAACTATATGGTTTCGCAATTATCTAATCTTATAATTTTAAGTAAGGAAGTCTTACTCCTTCTTTACTAATTCAGCTAAAATCGATATTCCCTCTCTTAGCTGCGCCTCTGTGGCATAGGAGTAGGATAGCCTAAGATACTCATTTTTGGAAAAATCGTATATGCTTCCTGGATTAAGCAGGACATTTTTCTTAAGTGCCGACTGAAAAAGCTTATCGGTGGACAATTTGCGTTCTAGTTTCATCCAGATATAAAAGCCGCCCTCCGGTTGATACCAAGTGGCATAGCCTCCCAAATGCTCCCTTAGCAGGCCGAGAGTTAAGTCTCTGCGTTCCTTCAACCGACTACGAAGCTTTTCTAAATACTTCTGATATAATCCGCTTTCCAGCCATTCGGTCAGTATCCACTGGGATACTGAGCTTGCTCCGTAATCCATCTGCATCTTTATATCACTTAAGTGCTCGATGATTGATTCGGGGCCAACTAACCAGCCAAGTCGAAGTCCAGGTGCCAGTGATTTTGATATACTGCCAAGATAAAGTACCATTCCGCTTTGATCCCTTGATTTTAAAGATAAGGGGGGCTTTTTATCGATCCATAGCTCTTGATAGCAGTCATCCTCAATAATAGGCATATGTTTGATCTTACACCAATTTAATAATTCCTCGCGTCTTCGCTCACTCATCGTAATACCGGTTGGATTATGAAAGTTTGGTATCGTATAGAGGAGGTTTGTAACATCTCGATCTGTGGTATTCATCATCCAGGGAATAATGCCCTCCTTATCCATTTCAATTCCCTTTAGGTGCATTCCTGAAGACTCAAATATTTGTAATGATTTTAGATAAGAGGGTGTTTCTACATATACCTGTGAGCCGCTTTGCAAAATACCTACGCTTATCAGCTGCAAAGCCTGCAGAGCCCCTGATACAATTAGGATACCGGATGCAGGAGCATTAATTCCAAGAGTCTTTAAATATTTACTTAAGGCTTCACGAAGCTCCTTTAAGCCTTTGGGTTCGAGATAATTAAGAGAAGTAATTCGTGAGGGTAAGCTTTTTAGGATATCTTCAAACATTTCTCTGGGATAAAATTCAGGTGATAGCTCCCCTGTACCTAATCGAATGATATCATCAGCAAATTCTAATTCATTTATTGCCTGGACAGTAGGTAAATTCCTTACATGTATTCCGTTGTTAATATATTGATTCCAATTCGGAGAACGTTTGGATAATAAGGACGACCAGGTATTATTCATGATCTTAGTCCCCTGTGTATGAAAGCCCTGAATTAGTCCCATGGCTCTTAATTCATCCATGGCTTCTACAATAGTACTTCGATTTACTGCAAAATCCTTTGCAAGCTCACGTTGTGAGGGCAGTTTATCGCCTACGACTAAATCACCGCAAGCAATCTTATGTGCTATGTACTGTACAATTTGTTTGTAGATAGCAATTTTGTTATGTTTATCCGGTTTCCAATCGGCTGTATTCATTTGTGCTCTCCTAAACTGTATCTATAATATATTTACTAAGTTACTTACCTGTAATATTCTTAATATGAGGAAGCTGTAAACTGTAAGCAGTAGTAAAGAATACTGCAATCATAGTTTAGTTTTCAATTAATTATATACCTTGGTTGGGTTGTTTTCAATTCTTGGTTGTTAATTAGCGTATATTTTTGTGTTATATATATTACAAAGGAGTGATGGAATTAGTTCGTTTCAATATCTATCCTTCAGCAAGTTTGTGAAGCGCTATAGCCACTAACTTGTATAGGTGTAAGGTCACTAAAGATAAACCACGAAATAGCGCAGAAAGGTATCATTATGAATATGAAAACATTTTTATTAGAAGATTTCTATGATAAGCATGAATTCTCTACTCCTTTTCCGTTATCACAATCAGATTGTGAAGCAATGACGATCAAGGAGCTTCTAACTCTGGAGCCCGGAGCACAGGAGGCATTTATGGCATCTTGGTTGGGATATACTGAGGTAAAAGGAGGGATAGCCCTTAGAGAAAAGATAGCAGGGCTTTATGAGAAGAGTACGCCAGAAGATATCTTAGTACATGCCGGAGCAGAGGAAGCAATCTATAATTTTATGAGGGCCTATTTAAAACCGGAGGATCACATGATCTATATGTCTCCGGCCTATCAATCGCTCTATGAGGTGGCGGCATCTATGCAATGTGAGATTTCACCCTGGCAGCTTCGACAGGAGGAAAGTGGCTGGGAGATTGAGTTAGATGATTTAAAAGCTCTGATAAAACCAAACACAAGGCTGCTAGTGATTAATACGCCTCATAATCCTACAGGCTACTGCTTAAGTGATGAAAAGCTTCAAGCTATTGTCTCGCTTGCAAAGGAAAGGAATATTTTTATATTCTGTGATCAGGTCTATAAAGGTCTTGAGCGGGATAATCAAAATCACTCCTGGCTTAGTGACTTATATGAGAATTCGCTTTCTTTAGGTGTTATGTCAAAAGCATATGGTTTGCCGGGTCTTAGAATTGGCTGGATCGCCACCCGCAATAAGGAGGTATATCATAAAATGCTTCACTATAAATATTATACAACCATATGCAGCAGTGCACCGAGTGAATTTCTTGCTACGGTTGCTTTAAAGCATAAGGATATCATACTAAAAAGAAATTTATCAATAGTGAAGGAAAATCTTACGATAGCCGAAGAGTTTTTTAAAAAGTATCAGGAGGTATTTAAAAATAATGTACCTTCTGCAGGTCCTATTGCATTACATAAGCTGAAATTATCGGATAGTATCAGTAGGTTTTGCGATAAGCTAATTGAGAAAAAAGGCGTGTTGCTACTGCCGGGTGATGCATATGAGATGAGCGGAAACTATTTTAGAATGGGCTATGGCCGAAAGAACTTTAAAGAGGGATTATTAAAATTAGAGGAATATATAGAAGAAAATTATAGATAGGTGAGTTTTGGTAAGGTGCTTGTTGATCAAGCACCTTATTTCAACAAGAATCATCATTTCTTTAAGTCTAAATATCAAATTGATTGATGATAATAAAGAAACGCTATGCTATAATGAAGAATAATACTACTAAAAATAAACTTAATTTGAAATCGGAATAATTAAAAAAAACTTAAGTTTAAGGGGGGAAGTGCATTGAATTATAGTGATAATTATAGTGATTATCAGGAGGCAGTCTCCCCCTTCTATCATGTCCCTTACACAAAATTTTATATTCCGTATACTGAAAATAAAATAGTAAACCGTGAAAACGTACTATGTAAATTAAATAAAGCAAGGGAAAAGAAATTAACCATTGTAAATGCTCCAGCGGGTTATGGGAAGAGTACTGCAGTTAGCAGCTGGGTTAAACAAAATATAAATAATATAAGCTGTTGCTGGATAACATTGGATGAACAAGACGTAGAAGAAAGTGTTCTTTGGCATAATATTATTTATTCAGTTAACCAGAATGAAAAAATGATATCAGATCAAAGCGTATCTATGCTATCCGTTGAACAATGTATTAATTTGATTATAAATTACTTTACCCAGATATCGATTGATTGTTTCATCATTTTAGATGATTTTCATAATATTGAGAATACTTTAGGACATAAATCCTTCGAGTATCTGATGACCTATTTACCCCGAAACCTTCATTTTATTATTGTAAGTAGAATGGTGCCTACCGTTTCCTTATCAAGACTTATGCTGGAAGAAAATATAGCAATTATTGATAGGAAAGATTTGCAGTTCACTCCTAAGGAAATGGATCTGTTTTTAAATCATATTGCGGATTTAAGCCTATCAGAGGAGGAACTATTACTGTTAGGAGAGAAAACCGAAGGCTGGATAGCAGCACTTAAAGTAGCAGCTGCGGCATTAATAAATTATTATGATAAAATGACGTATATCAAAAACTTTGATAATAATAATGAACAGATGTTTCAGTATCTATTTGAAGAGGTAATTAATTCTCAGCCTGCTTATGTGAAAGAATTTTTGCTAAAAACCTCAATTCTAAAAATTTTCAATCAATCCATCTGTTACGAGGTAACGGGTATCAAAGAGACTCAGTCAATACTAAATTATTTACATAAAAACAGTTTGTTTATCATCAACTTGGATGATAGAAAGGAAAATTATCGTTATCACCCGATTATGTCGGAGATGCTGAAGAAAATGCTGACTACGGAACACCCTGAGCAGATTGATAAGCTATATTATTCTGCCAGCAGCTGGTATCAAAAGCGTGGCTTTTATAAAGAAGCAATCGAATATGCTATAGCTTCCTGTAATCATAAGCTTTCCATAGAATTGTTGGAGAAATATTTTGAAGCAGGTTATTCTGATGCGATAGGGCCTAAAAGCATTTGTAATTATTTTAATTTGTTACCCTGTGAGTTATATAACAATAACCCGATACTAAGTATTCATTATGCATTAGCGCTTGTAGAAACAGGGCAGATTAATAAGGACATAGTAGAACTGACTGAGTATGGAATATATCTTGATAGCGATATGTTTAAGGGATATGAGGGCCTCATCTATAAGCTCAGGGCAATTGTTGCATTAAGAGCTGAGAATATTTCAGATATCCTTTCTTATTCTATGAAAGCCTTGGAATTACTACCTTCTAATGACATCTCCGGAGTTACCTTATGTCTTGTAATTGGTTATATATATAGAGCCCTGGGAGCATTAATGGAAGCAGAAATTTATTTCGATAAAGCCCTTTTTATTTCCGAGAAGGTCAGTAAAATAAAGCCTGAGGAGGCTATGGAATCATTGGTGTTAAGTAGTTTCTACCTGATTTCCATAAAGTATTATAAGGGGGAATTAAACGATTTTATAACTCCAGTCAAGCATATGCTTACAGAAAACATAACTCACAAAAACTGTATGTATTTTTGTTTGGCGGCCGCTTATTATGATTATGGAGAACTTCAAATGTCTTATGAGTGCGTAATGCAAGGATTGGAGCTTTGCAATACCTATGATGATGTTTTTTATGAGAAAATGAAAGGCTATGTATTACTTGCCAGAATTTTGTATCATAGTAATAAAAAAACAGAGGTAATTGAAGTAATGGATCAAATAGACAATATGATAAAGCCAGAAAGCGGTAATCTGTTTATTTTACTTCAATTACCTGAAATAATTAAACTTCATCACTTAATGGGCACACCGGAGCGTGCCAGAAGATATCTCAATCTCTTTCAGGACTTACAAACAAAAGAAGCAGAATTTGTTCTGAAGGAATCGCAGGTAGAGCTTTTAACAGCGGAAGAAGAGTATGAGGAGGCCATAAAACTTCTAGAATGGATCAATGCGAATATGGATTTCAGTATATATCCGAAGAAAAAGCTAGAGCTTATAATATTAGAAGCTATCATCTATCAGTCCTGGGGAAAGGACGAGGATGCTTTCAATAGTTTAAGAAAAGCTTTAGAAATAAAGGGAGCTACTAAATTAATCAGAATATTTCTTGACAGGGGAAGAGCTATGAGGGAATTATTAAGTAAGCTCCATCATCAGACAGAGAAGCTTAACGAATATGAGCTGCAAATCACTATTGAAGAAATATTGAAAGGGTATAAAGCTGACAGAAAAGCAATACTTCCTGAAATATCGGGATTTGACCGGCTTAGTGACCGGGAACTGGAGGTATTAAGACTATTATCGCAGGGTCTCAGCTATGGTGATATTGGAGGTAAATTATATATTACCTTAAGCACAGTAAAGAAACATACTGGAAATATTTATAAAAAGCTAAAAGTAATGAACAGAATGCAAGCAGTAAATATTGCAAAGGCAAATGATATGATTTAATAAATCAATTATATATTCAACTAAAAAGCAAGCATCCAGGTGTACAAAAGTACACTTAGATGCTTGCTTTTATTTTGGATAAGAAGTATACTTTCAGCCACTTACTCAATGTAATTTTCTATGCTATGATCGGATTGTTCCTGATTATACCATACCCGGGTATTGTAAAGCAGGCATTTATTTTAAGTACTATAACAAGGAAAGGAGATACAAATGCTAACAAAAAATTACAAAGTAACAGGAATGAGCTGTGCGGCGTGTGCAAGGACAATTGAAAGAGTAACAGGTAAGTTAGCCGGTACCTGCGACGCAAGGGTGAATTATGCTGCTGAAGTATTAAATATTACCTTTGATGAAGAAAAACTGTCCGAAGAGGATATTAAGAAAGCGGTAATAAAGGCAGGCTATAATTTGATAGCAGGAAATTCAGGAATAGATGATGACAATACCAGGAAGAAGAAGGAAATAAATACTTTATGGAGAAAATTTATTCTTTCTGGTGTTTTTGCTATTCCACTTCTCTATCTCTCAATGGGTTCCATGATCTGGTGGCTGAGATGGCCGATACCGAATTTTCTGGAACCAATGCAATATCCTATACCCTATGCCTTGACGGAAATTATCTTGGTAATCCCTATTATAATCGTGGGCCGAAAATTCTATGTAGTAGGATTTAAGGCAATTCTTAGAAGAAGCCCGAATATGGATTCACTGATAGCAATGGGAACATCAGCTGCTATCGGTTATAGCTTGTATTCCACGTACAGGATTTTTTTAACCGATTTTCAATATGTAAATGATCTGTATTTTGAATCAGCAGGGGTGATTATAACGCTAATTTTACTCGGCAAGTCATTGGAGGCGGCTACGAAGAGCAAAACGTCCGATGCGATAAAAAAGCTAATGGGACTTACCCCAAAAACTGCAATAGTAATCAGGAACCATATAGAGGAAATAATCCCGATAGAAGAAGTACAGGTTGGGGATGTGATCTTTGTAAAACCGGGAGAAAAAATTCCGGTAGATGGCGAAGTAGTAGAAGGCTTTACCGCAATCGATGAATCGATGCTTACAGGAGAAAGTATTCCGGTTGAGAAAAAATGCGGAGATAAGGTATATGGCGCCAGTATTAATAAAAATGGTTCCATCCTTTTCAAGGCAACTAAGGTGGGTAGTGAAACAGCGCTATCCCAGATTATTCGATTAGTTGAACAGGCACAGGGTTCGAAAGCTCCTATCGCTAAAATGGCAGATGTCGTTTCCGGTTATTTTGTTCCAACCGTTTTTGCAATTGCAGTTGTATCCGCAATAGCCTGGTTTATCTCTGGGCAAAGTGCGATATTTGTTCTTACAATTTTTATATCGGTACTAGTAATAGCTTGTCCCTGTGCCTTAGGCTTAGCAACTCCGACAGCAATTATGGTAGGTACGGGGAAAGCTGCTGAATACGGTGTTTTGTTTAAGGGTGGAGAAGCGCTGGAGATAACCTATAAGCTAAATACAATAATATTTGATAAAACAGGCACGATTACGGAAGGCAGGCCGGATGTGACGAATATTATAACTACAGAGCTAATGAATAGGGAACATTTACTGCAATTCGCGGCTTCAGCAGAAAAAGCTTCGGAGCATCCTCTGGGCGAGGCAATTATCCGTTGTGCTGATAAAGAGGGGCTACAATTAATTCATCCGGATGATTTTATTGCAATTCCGGGTCGGGGAATAGAGGCGGTTATTAACCATAGAACAGTTCATATGGGCAATGATAAATTGATGATGGAAAAAAAGATTGATTTGTTGAATTTATACAAGGAGGCTGAAAGGTTGGCCTTTGAGGGTAAAACTCCCATGTATATTGCGGTAGATTATCAGCTTGCTGGAATAATTGCTGTAGCAGATATCATCAAGGAAACCAGTGCTAGGGCAATTAATAAATTACATGAAATGGGGATTGAAGTTGCAATGATAACCGGAGATAATCAACGAACTGCGCAAGCGATTGCAAGGCAGGTTGGAATTAACCGGGTAATGGCAGAGGTTCTTCCTCAGGATAAGGCAAAGGAAGTAAAAATACTGCAGTCAGAGGGAAAGAGGGTCGCTATGGTAGGAGACGGCATTAACGATGCTCCGGCCTTAGCACAAGCTGAAATCGGTATAGCAATAGGCTCGGGTACAGATATTGCAATGGAATCAGCAGATATTGTGCTAATGAAAAGTGATCTAATGGATGTGATTACAGCAATTCAATTAAGTCGGCAAACCATCAGAAACATAAAACAGAATTTATTCTGGGCTTTTGGTTATAACATAGCCGGAATACCTATGGCAGCCGGGTTGCTCTATGTTTTTGGCGGGAAATTACTTGATCCTATATTTGCAGCGGCTGCGATGTCCTTAAGTTCTGTGTCTGTATTGACGAATGCCTTACGGCTGAAAATGTTTAAACCAAGAAAATAGATAGTTGCGAAATAAGTAGTATTCGCTATTATCTAAACCTTAAAATAATCATAGCGAGGAGATAATGATATGAAAAAACAAATTAATATTCAAGGAATGAGCTGTGGTAATTGTGCAAGGCATGTGAAGAATGCTTTGCTGGAAGTATCAGGAGTATCAGATGCTACAGTATACCTATCGAAGAACTATGCAGTAGCAGAGCTAAGTAGCTCTATCGCTGATGAAAGACTTATTCACGCAATAGAAGAAGCGGGTTACTGCGTTACAGAAGTAAGTGAATGCTAGAAGGAGGAGTTTTCGTGGATAGCAGAAAAACAATTCGCCCGGATAAAATGAAAGCCTCCCTTTCTGCAAGATTAAATCGAATTGAAGGACAGGTAAGAGGCATAAAAGGAATGATTGAAAAAGATTCCTACTGTGATGATATCCTAAATCAGATCATTGCAGTTCAGTCAGCGATGAAATCAGTTGGAATGCTTTTACTCGAAAATCATATGAGAAGCTGTATTGTTAAAAACCTTCGGGAAGAAAAAGCTGATGTAATCGAGGAGCTGTTATTAACGATAGAAAAAATAGTAAAATAATTATGGAGGTATTTATGAAATATAAAAAATTATTGATTATAATTTTTATAGCTGTATTATTATCCGGTTGTCAGGCAACCGATTTGATAGCTAAGGTATCTGTTTCTTCCTTTGAACAGCTGCTTAATGAGATACCTGAGCAGATTGCTTATAATAATGACAAAGGAGGCTGGGAGATCACGGGTTCTGATGCAAAGGACAGTATTTTTCTGAGTGATGATTTTAGCAGTAATCAATCTGATATAATTCTTAATCTGGAGGCGGAACCTTTTCTCAAAGCCGGTCTGAATGTGGCTAAATTACCAGACAAGCAATATTTATATGATGAAACAATGGGAAGCATTATGATTACTTATGAAATCGGTGACGAAAGCTTCGGTAAGGATGCTGTAAAATCAGCTTTGGATACATTTCAGAGTATAGTTAAGACACATAGGGACATTATCGGTTATCACGAAGAGGGAGACCATTATAAGATTACTCTGGAAAATGGAAATTTCTTTGCTTGGGCGAAGGCGTTAGATAAAAATAAAATAGATATGGCATTTATCCTTGATCCAAAGCCGTGGATAGACGCAGGAGTTGATATGAGTTTAATAAAGGATTGGAAATTTACTGAGATGCCGATGACGGATAAGAATGGAAAACCCATAAAAATTGATGTTCTAATGAAGGGGTTTGACATAAAAGAATAATACAATAATTAAATTGAACGGTAGCAGGGAATGTTAATCATCATTGACAAGCGGATTGTTTTCAAAGATAATATTGTTAGATAAATCCAAAGAAGGTTTAAGATGATAAATATTATTACTGCATTATACTGTGAAGCACAGCCCTTGATATTGCATTATCAACTGAAGAAAGACAGCACGATTCATCAATTTCAATTATTTCAAAATGATGAGATACGTTTAATCCTAACTAATACAGGGAGTATATCGGCGGCGGTAGGGGTTACCTATCTTCATACCCTATATCCGCCTTCTGCTTCCGATATTCTGATTAATATCGGAGTATGTGCTGCTATGCAGCAGGAGTTAACTGAGGGAAGGATATTTTTATGCAACAAAATAACGGAACAGTTCACAAATCGTTGCTTTTATCCTGATATTCTTTTTAAGCATCCGTTTGAGGAAGGCGAAGTAGTCACTTGTAGTTCTGTCATGAGGGAAGCAGATCTACTTACAGATACAGAGCTGCAGCGAAAGCTTTTTGATATGGAGGCTGCCGGTATCTATCAGGCGGCAGCTTACTTTTACCAACCCCATCAGATATATTTCTTAAAAATCATATCTGATCATGGACAAGGTGGGAAGCTTTCCACGGATAAGGTTACTGGCCTGATTCAAAGAAATATGAATCAAATCACCTCTTGGCTGCAGAGGTTAAATCAGGTGCAAATAGCAGAGAAAGAAATCTTTACGGAGGAAGAAGAAGCCTGTGTGAAAGAACTTTCAGAAAAGCTGCTTTGCTCTGTAACGATGGAATTTAAGTTAAGACAGCTGCTGCAGCATTATAAGCTTACGCAGGGAAGCTTCTTAGAATTAGTGAAGGAATTCAGTATAGAGGCAGGTTTGCCCTGCACGATGAAAAGTAAAGGAAAGATTTATTTTGAACAGCTTAAAGCCAGATTATTATAATCCACATTTTTCACATATTTATATTGAAAAAGAGGTCCGTAACCATCCGGTCACAAAAAGAATTCTCGCATCCTTTCCAAAGGCAAGCATAATTGAAATTGATCATTATAAGGATGTTTTTTGCAGAAGTCATCAAAATTATAGATTGCAAAAACAGACTCCCAGCCTAATACTGGCAAATAAACATCAAAATCTTATCTATGAAGGAGCTCCTGTTTGTCAGAGTTTTGGAAATCAACATTTTTATTATGTATCCTCCGTCATGAATTGCATCTATGATTGTGAATATTGTTACTTACAGGGAATGTATCCTTCGGCCAATATAGTTATCTTTGTCAATCTGGAAGAGATATTTGAGGAAGTTGAAAGGCTTTTGCAAAAGCATCCCGTATATCTATGTATATCCTATGATACGGATTTACTTGCTTTAGAGCATTTACTTGGATATACAAAAGAATGGACAAGCTTTGCTTTAAGGCATAAGGAGCTTACGATTGAAGTCCGAACAAAGAGTGCTAATCTAAGCGTTCTTGATCAAATTGAACCTAGCTCTGGTATCATACTTGCCTGGACCCTTTCACCACATAAAATCATAGAAAGCTATGAACATCATACGCCCACTCTGGAACAAAGAATCACCTGTATACAAAAGGCCTTACAAAAAGGCTTTAAAGTGAGGCTTTGCTTTGATCCTATGATATATAGGAAGGATTGGAAGAAGGAATACATGGATATGTTTCGTCAGGTCTTCGACGAAATCAAAGCGGAGCAGCTACAGGATGTAAGCCTGGGTGTTTTTCGTGTACCTCAGGATTATATGAAAAAGATGAGAAAGCAGTCTATCGCATCGGCTGTTATACAGTTTCCTTATGAGAATGATAATGGAGTTTATCACTACGGTGATAAGCTGACGAAGGAGATGATCAGCTTCGCTTTGGAACTGTTACGGGAGAGAATTCCGGCAGATAAATTATATATTTGGGAGAAGACGCAGCAAGAAGATAAATGATCGAGAGTAAATAACCAAATTGAAAGGTAAGTAACAGGATGAAAGCAGCAATTGTAACTGGAGCATCATCAGGAATTGGTTTGGAAATATGCAGGGTACTATTAAGGAAGAATTATAAAGTTTATGGTTTTGGACGGGAGTTTACCAAAACCGATATCAGGGAGGATAACTTTCATCCAGTAATCTGTGATGTAACTAATCTGCCAGAACTAAGCAGTAAAAGCATAGAGATAGCTGCTAAGGAGGAGATTCATATACTAGTCAATAATGCCGGTGTAGGTTATTTTGGGCCGCACGAGGAATTAAATCCAAAAAAGCTTCATAATATGGTGGCTACGAATCTTGAGGCGCCCATGATTTTGACCCAGCTAATACTTAGGCAGCTTAAGAAGAATGCCGGATATATATTTAATATTTCTTCTGTTACAGCAAGTAAAACCAATACTCACGGATGTGCTTACGGTGCAACCAAAGCAGGACTAACAAGCTTTTCAAACAGTCTATTTGAAGAGGTTCGTAAATACGGAGTAAAGGTTATTACCATTCACCCGGATATGACAAAAACTAATTTTTATCGTAATGCTGATTTTTGTGAAGGAGAATCAAGTGATACGTATATCACTCCGGAGGAAGTAGGAAAGGCTGTTGAATTTATCTTAGACCAGAGAGAAGGAATTGTAATATCTGATATCACCATAAAACCGCAGAAGCATAAGATTACAAGAAAAACAGGTAACTGAGATTTACTAGACATTTGTATACTTGATAGCTTGTACTTTAAAGTGAAATTGGCAACCAGGAAGATAACTTGATATACTAGCAGGCAGAATAAGATTATTGTAAAAAGGTATAGATTTACTTAAATATATGAAGAATATGAATTGAATAAATAATATCCAAAAACGTTCCTGGCTTTCCTATAGTCATAGAACGTTTTTTTAATGGAAAAATCCGTCCTATTATTATATATAACGAGGGCAATATACGCACAGCAGCATATAGGGAATATTGAAACAATGCTTGTTTAAGAAATACATTGCTTTATTAATATGTCGTAAGTGTAGGCAATTAGCGCTGCTTCTGATAACAACATATATTTCCAGTAAAATTAGGTATAAAATTCGGGAGCAGGAGGGAATAGCCTGGCGTCTAATCAGTGAAGACACATAAATAGAAAGGAGGCACAGCATGTATTCCCTTTCGGTACCAAAGGAGAATAATATGAGTAAAAGTAGGAATGTTGAAAATGAAATTAAGAGACTAATGGACACCTATGGAAATGATGTTCTAAGGACCGCCTATCTGTTTCTTAAGGATTATCATAAAGCAGAGGATGCTTTTCAGGATGTATTTATCAAGGTCTTCAATAAATATGAAAGCTTTAGAGGAGAGAGCAGTGAAAAGACATGGATTATTAAAATCACTATAAATACCTGCAAGGATATCTTACGCAGCTCCTGGTTTAAGAGAGTGCTTCTGACAGACACTTTTACGGAAATAGCACATGGTCCGAGTGTTGAGAGTAATATTCTGAAAGCGGAGGAGAATAAACTACTTTTCGATGCCGTACTATCTCTTCAGCCTTCTTATAAGGAAGTTATTATTCTATATTATTATCAAAGCTATGATACGATACAGATCAGTAAGATTTTAAATATTGCCGAAGGAACAGTCAGGAGCCGACTCTATAGAGCTAGAGAAATATTAAAACAAAGATTGGAGGGGAGGGTTGAAATAGATGGATAAATTGAAGGACTTTAAGGAGATTGCAGATGAAATCATGAGTGATACCAGTGTGGGAGATGAGCTAAAAAGAAAAACTTTAATGCAGTGCACAAAGAGAAAGCATTTTCCGGTAGGAAGAGTATTGATACCTGCAGCCTGCATGCTCTTTGTTATAGGCTTATTAAATTTTTCCGGTATATTACCGCTTCAAAGACAAATAAATAAAGAAGATAATTCTAAGATAAATATTTTGGCAGATACCGGTGAAAGCACCGAGGCCTTGCCGGAGAGTACAAATAGCATATTAGCACTGGATGAGACAGTCGGTAATAATTGGACTTTTAATACTCCGGAGGAAGCGAAAGAAAGCTTTGGAAGTGACTTTCTAATCCCGGCTTATATTCCGGAGAATTATGAGCTTCATGTTATAACGGCATATGGCAACGATAAAAACACTGCGGAAAAAGTTGAACTTAGCTATAGTTTCGGAGAACAAACACTCCTTATCACACAGGAAAAGTCACAATTGCAGGACGGATTATCGGAGTATTCTTCAATTACCATAAACGGAATTCCCGGATATATTAAGTCATCCTTCAATACGATGAATTCTAACAAGGATAATCAATATACTGAGCTGCTTTGGTATAATAATGGGGTCCATTACAGCATATCTGGGTATATTGATGAGGAGAAGGCGTTAAAGGTAGCAGAAGCAATGAAATAAATTAGCAAGTTTCGGATTGAGATTATTAATAAAATAGGCAATAAATGGAGTATGAAAAAAGGTTATAGTTGCCGGTAAAATTAAATTATTAGACAAATTTTGAAAATATGGAGGATAATAGTATGATGAAATCAAAATTTATGAAGGCGCTTGTACTTAGTGCTTATTTAGTAAGCTTTTCAACCAGTGCGGTATTTGCAGCAGAAGTAGGGGGAGGGAATTCAGCGAGTTCTGGAAAGATCGAAGTTGATAACAAGATGTATGAGAAGCAAGCGGAAATTGATAAATTTTTATTTGAAGAGCAAGCAAAGGAAATAGCTGAAAGGGGATTTAAGATAACCCATACGGTGGCACTCGACCATTACATCGAAATCGGTATCACACCATATAGCGATGCAAATGCAGACTATTTATATGAGGCACTTGGTAAGGATACAATTAAAGTAGTCGAGGGAGATCAGGCTGTTATATTCAAAACTCAAGTTGACTATATGCAGGCTGCTGATACAGGCGTAGCAACAGAACCAAAGGAAGTCTTGCCTGAAGATGCGGCAGTAGCTGATACAGCTTCTGATACCTCTGTTGTAACAGATGCTGTACTATATGATACTTCTATTGCAGAAGCAGGCATGGCAGCTGAGGATACCGATGCATCAAAAGCAGAAATGCAGATAACCAGTGTTGAAACTACTGCGGTTGGTACTGTTGCAGACGATAGCGAGGTTCTGGCTTATGCAACAGGTGCGGCAGATTCAAAAGCATCAAATCCGGTTGTCCCGGCTGCACTTGCCTGCACTGCAGGAGCTGCTGTAATTATTGGAGGTACTGTTGTCTGGATTAGATTTCGTAAAACAGTAAAAAAGTAATGTAACCGATAAAGCGCCAGTATTCTGATTTTAGAATACTGGCGCTTTATTTGTATGCCAGGCATGGCACTAATATTTCTCTACTCTATTTATGAGATTTTACACAACAGATAATTTTACGAATGCTTCTAAGAATGGATATGCTTATATTGTAAAATCATTCATAGAAAGAGATATAATTGCTACAGCATAATACATGAGAATATGACTATATAACAACGAATAATAAAAATGTTGACGTATATCATAAACAATAGTACAATAGTATTGTAATATCGCGTAGGAGAGTTTGAGTGAAATAATATTTGTTGTTGATATAATAAAGAAAGTAATATTGTTTTATAATAGCTTAATCCTTATATATAAATTTATGAAAGGTGTTGAATATGGAAATTGAAAAGTTGACGATTGAAGAATTAAAGAACGGCTATCAATTTGATGGAGCTTCTAATACCTATATCTGCAATACTTGTAAGAAAGCATTTGAAGAAGGGGAAATATTTGCGATTAAGGATAGATTTTACGATGCATTACATGCAGTAACAATTCATATAAAAATGGAACATGGCGATGTTTTAAAACAATTACTCTATTCAGACTCAAAATATAATACCTTTACAGATAATCAAAAAGAATTATTAATGCTATTTTATACAGGTCATTCGGATAAGGAGATTGCGGGAATACTTGGTATTACCACGTCTTCAGTGAGACATCAGAGATTTATGTTTCGCGAGAAAGCCAAACAGGCAAAAATGTACTTGGCGATTTATGAACAGATGATGGAGAAAAGACTGATTACAGAGGAGACTATTATTCCGGTACATAGCAATGCGACTATGGTGGACGATCGTTATATTACAACGGAGAAGGAAAAAGAACAAATATTAAAAACCTCATTTTATAGTTTGACGCCGCTGAATTTAAAGAGTTTTCCTCATAAGGAAAAGAAAAAAATAGTGATTCTTGCTAAAATAACAGAGCAGTTAGTATATGGAAGGCATTATACTGAAAAAGAGTTAAATGAAATATTAGAAGCAATTTATGATGACTATGCAGTGCTTAGGCGATATCTGGTTGATTATGGATTTATGGGTAGAACTGATGACTGTACGGAATATTGGATGAAATAAGTAATAGCTTCCGATTTGGAATGGTATCTACTGTGCTTACAATGCTCATAGTTGATGTATTTCGCAAGCCTACTATAAGTGTATCTATATGAGGTGATTGCGAAACGATATAGTCTTATTTATTGTATACACATTAGATAAATATTCCTTCGCTTCAACGCTCCTTCGGGCTTAACTTCCGCTTCGGAATAGTACCTAATGTGTATACAATATTTACAGTTAATGAGTTTCGCAATTACCAAGTGTATCTATATGAATAAGAGGAGAATAAAAATGGAAAAGAATACGCGGAAAGAGCTTTTAGAAAAGTATAAACAACTTAAAACATATATGGGTGTTATACAAATTAAAAATAAGAAGAATGGAAAAATATATATAACTGCCTATCCAAATTTAAAAAATCGCTGGTATGCGATACAGGCTCAATTAGATATGGGAAGACATATGAATTTTGAGCTGCAAAAGGACTGGAAGGAGTTGGGCGCAGAAGCCTTTACCTATGAGGTGCTTGAAGAAAAGGTAACCGAGGATATAACAGATATCCGGTGGGAAATGAAGCAGATGAAGCAGCTTTGGCTAGATAAATTATCTCCCTATGGAGAGAAAGGTTATAATAGACAAAAGGAAGATTGAATAATATAATTAATATGCTCTGGATAAAATAGAATACAATAAAGGAATATCATTTTATTAGAAAATAATTATATTTTAATGAGTTCCTGGAATGGAGTTACAATGGAAGAGAATAAACCCTCCTATCAGACAGTGGATGATTATATTTTTCAATTTCCAGCAGAGGTTCAGGAGAAATTACATTTACTCAGAAATCTAATTAAGGAAACAGTACCGGAAGCGAAAGAGAAAATTAGCTGGCAGATGCCTACTTATGATTTGTATGGTAATCTGGTGCATTTTGCTGCACATAAAAATCATATAGGCTTTTATCCCGCCCCAAGCGGGATTGAGATATTTAAAACGCAACTCGCTGAATATAAAAGCTCAAAGGGTGCCATTCAATTTCCTATGAGCAAGCCATTACCGCTAGAATTAATAGGGGAAATAGTCCGCTATAGAGCAGCGGAGAATTTACGTTTGGCAGAAACAAAAAAGAACGCTAAGAGTAAGTCGGATAGCACGAAGGAATAGGGAATGAATTAGTCATGTAAAGAGTACCTCCTTTTTTAGAATAGTCATATTATTATATATTGTCGACTGATTATAATTATTAAGTTGACAATATATAAAAACAGTATTATACTATACCAAAAAAGGAGGTTGTTCCTAATGAGAGAAATGACTGCGAAGAAATATAAAACACTAGATATGGTATATATCTCCATGTGTGCAATCTTAATTGCGGTATGCTCGTGGATATCCATACCCACTGCAATACCCTTTACCCTTCAAACCTTTGCAGTACTATGTACAGTCGGTTTGCTTGGAGGAAAAAGAGGTACGATAGCTGTTTTGTTATACATATTACTGGGTGTTATAGGGCTTCCTGTATTTGCTGGCTTTGGAAGCGGCGTTGGCGCTTTACTCGGAATGACAGGCGGTTATATTATTGGATTTATTTTTACCGCTTTAGCCTACTCACTGATCACGCGACTTTTCGGTAACAAAACCCCGATTATCATACTGGCAATGCTTGTAGGTATGTCTTGCTGCTATTTATTTGGTACAGCATGGTTTATGTATGTATATACGAGAGATACAGGGGCTGTTGGACTAACTGCGGTACTTGGATGGTGTGTATTTCCCTTTATCATCCCTGATTTAATCAAGACTGCAATGGCTGTAATCATAGTAAAAAGGCTGGCTCCTTATGTTAATAAATAATTTACGGCCTCATCATTTATTATGTATTTCATTCTTTGAGGGGAAAGGATATAGCCCTGAATTTATAGATAATATGATAAAAGTAATTGATCGGCTAGAGGGGGCTTCCTTGGTTCGGCTAATCGTAGCTGCTGATTCAATCTGTAGCTGTTGTCCGCATAATCAGGATTCAAAATGTAGTTCTGAGAGTAAAGTCAATTATTATGATAAAACGGTATTATCTATCTGTAAGCTTCAGGAAGGACAGCTCTTAAACTTTCATAAGCTGAAGGAACTCGTCGATACACAGATTATCAGAGCAGGAAGGCTTGCTGTTGTTTGTGGTGATTGTCAGTGGAATAAAATCTGTCAAGGGAAAGCAGATCAGAGATATTCTGAAACAGAAAGCTGTAATCGAGTAATAATATAATAAGAAAATAATTGCCCATAAATCTACTATAAAAATGAGGATTTAAAGTTAGAGTACTTTAAATCCTCATTTTTATAGCAGATTATATTATACAGGATAATAATTAATATTAACTAATTTTAAAAGTCCATTACCACTATTACAGTAAGTATGCCTTACTGATGCGATAAAGCTAATGGTGTCGTTGGGATATAAGGTATATGCCTCCTCATTAACCGTTAAGGTTAATACCCCTTCTATTACCATTATATATTCCTGTGATTTTTCTGAATGGCCGATTGAAGTATAACTGCAGCCTTCATCAAGCTCTATCTGAAACAGCTCAAAATTCCTGTTTGGCGAATTTGTATAATAGCAGTAGATACGATAATTCCCATCCTCCGCTACCAAAGACTCTGTTTCCTCTTTTTTTACTACAATGGTATTGTTTTCCTGCTGTTCAAGTAAAGCAGTATAGGGAACCTTTAATCCATTTGCGATTTTCCATAAGGTATTAATGGTAGGATTGGTATCCCCTTTTTCAATTTGTGAAAGCATAACTTTACTGATTTGACATTCCTCGGATAGCTGCCCCAAGCTGAGATTGCGCTCTATACGTAATCTTTTTAAATTATCGGCGATAATTTGGCTAATATCCATGCTAACCTCCATATTTAATATTAACTATGCTAATTGCGAATGATTTCTTGCAATCGTCAGTATTATAATTTAATTCATCTTAAATAAACTTGATAATCACATCCGACAATTCAACTATTATAAATAAAATATAATTGACAAATATAATTAACAATCGTAAAATATAAATTATATTTTACGATTGTTTGATACAATTATACAATAGGATGAGAAGGAGTGCAATGAAATTAATGAGTAATCATACGGTTCGGTCAGAGTTTCAATATGCTTTTTATGCTGCTTTTCCTAAAACACTACCTGTTTTAACCGGTTTTCTTGTATTAGGGACAGCTTATGGTGTACTAATGCAGACAAAGGGCTATGGACTTCCCTGGTCTGTTCTCATGAGTGCGATTGCATTTTGCGGAAGTATGCAGTTTGTTGCGATCACTTTCCTAACAGCTGCGTTTAATCCTATTCAGGCATTTCTTATGAGTCTGATGGTAAATGCCAGACATCTTTTCTATGGAATATCAATGTTGAATAAATATAAAGGCTTAGGTAAGCTTCGGGCAGTCCTGATTTATTTTCTCTGCGATGAGACCTTTTCCATATCTTCGAGTGTAGAACCGCCGGAAGGTGTGAAACGGAAATATTTTTATTTTACAATATCCTTATTAAATTATTTATATTGGATACTCGGTACCTTTCTTGGAAGTGTATTAGGAAATTTTATTACCTTCAATACAACTGGACTGGATTTTGTATTAACTGCATTATTTGTTGTTCTCTTCCTTGAACAATGGAAAAACAAGGCGAACAGAATTTCCGCGATAATAGGAATTATCAGTACAATCATCAGTTTAATCATTTTTGGCAGAGATAATCTAATCATACCTGCAATGTTTATCATATTAATTACTTTAATGTTGGGGAGAAAGAAAATATGCATTTAACAGGAATACAGACAATAATCATAATTTTTTCAGTAGCCTTGGGTGCGATGCTTACGAGATTTCTACCTTTTATCTTGTTTCCTGAAAATAAAGAAACTCCAAAGTTTATTACCTATCTTGGCAGGGTTTTACCAGCTGCAATGATGGGCCTGTTAATAATTTACTGCTTGCGAAATATATCTATAGGTATTAAGCCGCATGGGATTCCAGAACTGATTTCCATTGCCTCAATTATCATATTACATAGATGGAGAAATAATGTACTGTTAAGTATAGGTGGCGGAACGGTAATATATATGTTCCTTGTACAGGCTGTTTTTAAATAGGCTTAGGTGCTGGCATAGAAAGCTGAAGAGAGGCTGTAAGTGACATTTAATCACTTTAACAGCCTCTTTTCACCTTATATTTTAATCATAAGCATTTTACTTATCATTAGAAATTTTTATATTGTAAGTATTTCCATTATCGTTTGTAATTAACATTATAATCTACCTTTGGCAGCTGTTAAAAATACTTATTGCTTCGGGTGCATATCGGGAATAGGGTAATACCATTGTGAATCTATAGAGTTAGTATCCTTTTTACCTTCTTCCTTAGGCGGGTATACATGAGGCCAGCAAACCTGTTGATTCTGTAATAATTTAATGCAGATATAGATAACAGATTTATCGGTGAATTCCTGGAACTCTTCTTCATTTCTGAGACAATCAATTTTACAGCCTTTATCATTAATATCAGCGTCAAATATAGCTGACCATTCAAGCTCACAATAAACGGGCTCGTTGAAGATTTCGATTTCAGAGCGGTCTGCTTCTCTAAAATTCTTACCCATAATGTCAGCATCGAAATATCTTGCTACGAGAGCAGTAGGATTGGGTTTGATGAGAGGCTTGCAGCCTTTAAAATCAACTTTCGTATATGCCTTAAACGGAACATGAACTGTAGTATCTCTGATCGTACCACCGATCGCGCCACCTTTAGTGCAGGTTTTTACTGCATATTCAATATTCTTTCTGATATATCCTTCAAGGAATACCTTATCTGTCGGAGGAATATATCTGCATTGTGTAAGGAATATTTGTTTTTCAACTCTTTTGATTTCATAGGAGGGTTCGTTTAATCTTATTTTGGCTTCAGAATCAATCTGAACGATGAATTCGGACAGTACTTTAGGAATTTTATAATCTCCGCCATACCAACAATAATTCTCAGCATTTGTAAGAGTATCTGATTTAATTACTGCAGCATCACAGCCCTTTTCGCAACCTTTTTCGCAGCTTGAGCTAACACTAAAATCTGAGCTAATAACAGAAGCATTTTGATCTTTATTATACATAGTTAAGTCTCCTTTTAATGAATTAATCTGGACACTACTAATGTAATATCCTAATATATATTATTCTACAAAATAGAAAATGTTCATTTTATAAGATATTTTGATGCAATATGTCATAAAAAATATTTTAAAATTCTTTGAGAGACAGAATCTAAAGATATGAATAAAACATATTAATTTATTTGGATTTGGATAAGCTATAATGAAATTATCACAGATTATAGGTTTATATTAGAGCTAAGTAACAAATATATTATAAAAAATATAAATAGAATGAAATACTTCCAAGTCGGAAATAGTTATACTTATCACATAATAAACAACAAATAATTCTCACGTCAATTAACACCGTACAAGCTAAAACCTTACGTGAGAATAGAAAGTCTTGGACAGATGCTCACTTACATCGTTCGGCTAAAATTACTAGTTCATTATAATAATATAACTGATTGGAAATTGGAGGTAACTTATGGATTTCGAAGAATTATCATTAGCGGTACAAAAGGGTAAAGCAAAACAGGTTAAGGAATTAGTTAATCAAGGTGTTGAGGAAGGCATTTCAATTGAGAAGATATTAAATGAAGGTCTTATTGATGCCATGGGAATTGTTGGTGAGAATTTTAAACAGAATAAGATATATGTACCTGAGATGTTAGTTGCAGCGAGAGCTATGTCAGCAGGACTTGCTATTCTTGAACCTTTACTTACAGCAACCGGTGTAAAACCGATTGGTAAGATTGTCATTGGTACAGTAAAAGGTGACTTACATGATATTGGTAAGAATTTGGTCGCCATGATGATGAAGGGTATGGGAGCAACCGTTTATGATTTGGGTATTGATGTTCCTGATATCGCCTTTGTTGAGAAGGCAGAAGAGGTTGGAGCAGATATTGTATGTATTTCAGCCCTTTTAACTACAACTATGCCTGCAATCGGTGATGTAATCAAAGAATTTGAAAAAGCAGGTGTGAAGGATAAATACTACATTATGGTCGGCGGAGCACCGGTAAATCAGGCTTTCGCAGATTCTATTGGTGCAGATTGCTATACACCTAATGCAAGTGAAGCAGCAGAAGCAGCAAAGGCATTCTTAGAATCAAAGTTAAACAAGTAGGGGGAATAAATCATGAGCAAAAGCTTTACAAAATTAGCCTATAATAATTTAGATGATTTTATCTATGGTTCCTGTCCAAATCCCGTTATAACAAAAAATGGATTAAGTATTGGTGGAGGATTAATCTATCCTGAGGTAAACTTTACCTTACCTCCGATGAATATCAATAAGGACACCATGCCAGAGGTCTTAAGAATATATAAAGAAATAATCAATGGTGTCCTTAAGAAGGCACATGAATTACATGCACCGGGTCTTGTAATTGAGTTTGAAACCTTACCGGATATGACTGAGCATCCGGAATGGGGTATCGAAATTCATAAACTACTTCGTGATACAATGTTCGAGTATGAAGCAAAATATGGTTTAAAAAGTGCCATGAGAATGACGCCGAACGACCTTCGAGAGATGAGCCGCCCTCCTATCATGAGAAGTGGTAAGTACTGGGATGCAATGGTTAAAACCTTCGAAGGAACAGCAAAAGACGGAGCGGATATCCTAGCAATCGAATCTACCGGCGGCAAGGAAATTAATGACGAAGCTATCGTAAACGCAGACTTAAGAACCTCTATCTTTGCGTTAGGTTGTCTTGCCTCCAGAGATATGAAGTGGCTTTGGTCAAACATTACTGATATAGCAAATAAATACGGTGTGATCTCTGGTGGTGATTCCGCCTGTGGTTTTGCCAATACTTCCATGGTTCTTGCGGAGCAGGGCTTTATTCCGAAGGTATATGCATCCGTTATGAGAGCAATCACAGCTCCCAGAGCGCTGGTTGCAATTGAAAACGGCGCAGTTGGCCCTGGTAAGGACTGTGCTTATGAGAATGTATACCTAAAAGCTATTACCGGAACACCAATTACGCTCGAAGGTAAGAGTGCAGCCTGTGCGCATTTTAGCCCGATTGGTAATATCTCTGCTGCAGTAGCTGATTTATGGAGTAATGAATCAGTACAGCAGGTTAAGCTTTTAAGCGGCTTTGCACCTGTAGTATCCACAGAGCAGTTAATATATGACTGTCGTTTAATGAATACCGCAGCAGCAAAGGGACATGCTAAATTAATGAGAGACTTCCTGGTTGAATCAGACTGCTATTTAGATCCTCAGGCTTATGTGTTAAAGCCGGAAATTGTATTTGAGATTAGTAATGAAATCATTAAGACGCAGGATCCTTTCAGCAGAACTTTAAATACCGCAAGAAAGACAATTGAAATATTACAAAGAGCAATAAAGAATAAAGAGCTTAAATTAGAGGAAAGAGAAATTAACTGGCTTGATATATTAGAGTCCCAGATAGAAGAAATTCCGGAGGATGAAGAAGCTTTCATCGCAGAGATGAAGAAAGAAGTAGATTCATCAAAATATAATCCTGCTGAATACGGTATCTAACTATTTAGTATATCATAACATGCTTCAAACCTAATTTTAGGTAATTTAACTCCCCTTAATTTAGATAACAAAGAGGAATCCCAATTAATTGAATAATATGGGATTCCTTTTTGTTAATAAACAAACGAGTATTTATTGCAAAAAAAGATAAGTTAAAAACTTTATGGAGGTATCAATGAGAAGGACAAAGATAGATATCATTTCCGGTTTTTTGGGAGCCGGAAAGACCACCTTTATTAAAAAACTCATGAAGGAAATATATCTCGAAGAAAAGGTTGTTATTCTGGAAAATGAATTCGGAAGGATTAATATAGATGAAGATACCCTAGGCAGAGAGGGGCTTATAGTAAAACCAATCCAGGCAGGCTGTATTTGTTGTTCCAGCTCTATGGATTTATCAAAGGGTATCGATGAGATTATCAAGGAATTTCAACCTGATCGGATTATCGTTGAACCAACAGGCATCGCAAAATTATCGGAAATAAAAAAAATCCTGATTACGCAGGAGATAGAGGAAATTTGTGAAATAGACCATATCCTAACAATTGTAGATGCAAAGAATTATTATGTTCGTACAATGATCTCAAAGGAATTTTTTGAGGATCAGCTTAGGGCCAGCCAGGTTATTTTCTTAAGTAAGGCAGAGCAAATGACAAAGGAAAAGCTTTCGCAGGTTAAAAACGAAATTAATAAAATACAGCCAGACTGTATCGTAATTGATGAGGTATGGGAGAACATTATGCCAGAGCAATTGATAGAGTATATGAGTGACAGACCCGCTGACGCAGTGATTAAGCATAAAATTACATTTAGACAAAGGTATCAAAATGATTTTGATAGGTATGAGATTGTGAAGGCGGAAGATTTTAATATAGATAGTATGAGGAGCTTCTTAAAGGAGATAGAAAATGGTATATATGGGGAAATACACAGAGTAAAGGGTATTTGCTACGATTTAGAAAAAGGCAGCTATACCATAGATTATTTACCGGGTGAGACAATTATTAAACCTATCACAGGAGAGAAGCTTAAGTCAGAACAGTCTAAGGTATGTCTGATTGGAAGAAAGCTTGAGAAAGAGAAGCTAGATAAGCTCTTTTCTTCAAAGTAAACCTACAGCTGCAATAGAGTATTATTGCAGCTGCCTTTTTATAGAGACTGTCGATATTGCTTTGGTGTCATACCGGTAGCCTTCTTAAATACATTGGAAAAATAGCTTTGGTTATCAAAGCCCAGCTCTATTGCAATATTGATTAAAGATAAATTGGAATTCTTGAGTAAAAGCTTTGCGTGATCAATCTTAAGATTAATTAAATAGCTTGAAAAATTGACCCCCATCTCTTTCTTAAACAAGGTTGAAAAATAAGCTGCATTTAAACCAACATGTTCCGCTACCATATCAAGTGTGAGGTTTTGATTATAATGATCATTCATGTAAGCAATACTTTTCTTAATGACGGAAAGATTATTATTCGTTGTATGACTGAAAGCCATATTGGTGAACTGATCCAAGGTTTCCATCAGTACATAGGATAGATCCGTTAAGTTTTTAACCTCGGTTAACTCTTGCATAAATTTCTCAGTCATATGGTAAACGGAGCTGTCACTTGAGCCTGCTTCATAGGTTGCGCGGGATAGTAAAGCAACTAATTCGATGGTACGGACTTTAATGATGTCAATGTTATTGCCGGAGGTAAAATAAATCTGTCCGAGCATTTCATTGAGCAGGGCTTTTGCTCCGGTAAAATTACCGGATAGGACATCGCTTATTAATGTCTTTTCCATAGCATATTGAGAAGGGGTAGAGGTTTTTTCCTCTTTCGTAATCTGAATATATTCTCCAATCTTTGCCTGCTGTAAGGCTTTATCACTCATTTCCTTCCTTCTCTCTGCTTCACCTGTAATCAGATTAGTCACAAGTAAAAACAGTAATTTGCTTAGATGTCTGGCCTGGAAGGGTTCAACTAGAGGAACTGCCGTCAAAGCAGTATAAAGCTTTCTTCGATAATCAAGACTGATATTATATTTTTGAATGATCCCGTCAACAAGCGTCATATCAGGATAATCTAGTACGATAGGTCCTGCCACAACACTGCCCTGATAGGATTTTTCCTTGACGATAGGAACCGTAAAATGAATGAGACCGCCAGGACACATATAGATATAAGAATCGCCTAGATTTAGTGACATTAAGCTGGCGTCCTGATGAGTCTTATTGCAGGGGCAATACTTTCCGGTCGCCTCATGAAAAAGGGAACAATACGAGAAAGGCTGACCAAACTGTCCTGTTTGATTGCCATCCTTATCAAGCATTGTCAAAGTTATATTCGTTGCGTAAGAATAAGTTTGAAGATTATTTTTTAATATATTGATAAACTCCATAGAAGCGTCCTTATTTGCATAAATCGCCAACAACCTGATTAATCAATGAACCATCTGCTTTACCCTTTAACTGCGCCATAACACCTTTCATTATCATACCTTTATTCTTCGTTGACACAGCATCAGCAAAATTATTTAGAATAAAAGTCTTAATTTCTTCTTCTGACATCATGGCGGGAGCATATTCCTTTATGACATCATAAGTCACTTGATAACTTGCTTTTAATTCCACTCTTTCCACCGGACAGGTATCGAGCTGTTCCTTTACGAGCTTCAATTCTTTTAAGATAGCCCTGTCCACCAATTCTTCAGGAATATTCTCACGGCAACCCTCATCTATTGCAAGCTTTTTCACCGCGGATACCAAAGAAGAAATAGCATCCTTACGTGCTTTATCCCTTGCCTTCATAGCAGCTATCATATCTTTTTGTAATTGTTCCATCTGCATAATTAATTCCTCCAATTAGCATGTTAATATAGTAATATAAATTTATTTCTTGCAAATTGAATATCGAATGATAAAATTATAGCATAGGTAATTGCTTTGTCAACATAACGGAGCAAACTAATTAATATATATGCCGGTGAGCGGCAGAATGGAGGATTATGAGTTTTCTTGAACTGGCGAAGAAGAGATATTCCTGCAGAAAATATGAGGATAAAAAGGTTGAGAAGGAAAAGCTTGATATTATCTTAGAAGCAGGACGCATCGCGCCTACAGCAGTTAATGCGCAGCCTCAGAGATTATTGGTAATAACGGAAAATGAAGGCTTACAGAAGGTGAATAAAGCGGCAAGAACCTTTCGCGCTCCGTTAGTCATTATTGTTTGTACAGATAAGAATAGTGTATGGATGAGACCAATCGATCAAAAAAAGACTACTGATATAGATGCAAGTATTATTACTGATCATATGATGCTTGCTGCAACCGATTTGGGACTTGGTTCTGTCTGGATATGTTATTTTAATGTAGAGATTTTAAGGAAAGAATTCAATATACCGGAACATATTGAGCCTGTAAATATTCTTGCTATTGGATATGAAGCTGGCGAGGCAAAATCTCCTGACAGGCACGATGAAACACGTTTTCCAATAGAACATACCGTATCCTATGAGGATTTTTGATTTCCGATAAGAACGCATTTTCTAATAAGTGTAAATACTAGATCAGAGAGAATGATTTAGCATTTACGCTTATTTTTATTAAATAAACTGGTAACAAAGGATTTTATTCGTACTATTTTTCTCATTTGTGTGCATGTTTACATAATTTAGTACGAATCGATATAATTATACAAAAATATGTAAAATAATACATTTATTATTGACAAATAGATACATTGGATGGTAATATATAGAAATAATATTTACAATTTGCTAATAGATAAACAAAATTAATAAGCAGGCATATTTACTAAGGAAGGGGTTAAATATGGAACTAAAGGCGAAGAGTGGGAATGAGGAAAAGTATAAAATTGAAATGCAGCAGAATGTAATTGCAACCAGATTATTATGGGTTTCACTTATTTTGGGGGTGATATGCAATTACTTTGGCGGATCACCGATGAAAGTAATTATCGTTTTATCAACACTTGGATTATTTGTTGCCTTACTTTTTACGATTACAACAATAACCAAATTATTCATACCTTGGATGAAATACATAGCATTTGTTGGCTTGATTATACACGCAATAGCGATTACCTACGTACATCATAGCTTGAATAGTGTTTTCCTTCTATTTTTTAATCTGATTTTCATTAGTATATTTTTGAATGTTCCCTTAATTATTCTAACCTATATAGCTAATTTTATTATGATGTATATATTCTATGAAGTATATGGCGAAAGTATGTACGTCGGTTACGCCAATCGTCAGGGTATGCTGATCATTCTCTTTTATATGCTGTTAAGCTGTGTAATACTATGTGAGCTTGTTCTTTTAATTACAAAATTACAGAAGACAACACAAAAGCAGTATGAAGAAGTTCGTGAAAACAAAAATGCTTTACAAAAGATATTTGATCAAATTACTGCTTCGATTCATTTTCTGAAAGAGTTTTCTGATCAGGTTACACAGGATATGGATGAAGCAGCCAGTGCTTCGGAGGAGATGAGTTCCTCCTTTAATGAGGTTGCATCCAGTGCAGAAGAACAATTTACAATTACCGAATCAATTCAAGATTATATCGGTCAGAATTCAAGACATATTGAAACGATTACTCAGGATACCAATGAATTACAAAGCCTCGTTGTAGATAATACCAAAATTATTGATGACGGAAGCAGCATATTAAGGCAAATGATGGAGCAATCCGAACGCCTTATGAGTATCATTAATGAGACTGCTGAGCTTATGGAGGAATTTAATAAACAAAATAAAAGCATTGATGAAATTCTAAGTAGTATTAACGGAATTGCCACACAGACTAATCTACTATCATTAAATGCTAATATTGAGGCAGCGAGAGCAGGGGAACATGGTAAAGGCTTTTCAGTCGTTGCTGAGGAAATACGGAAGTTAGCAGAAAGCAGTGCCAGTAGTGTCGGTATGATCGGTAATATATTAGGTTCCCTGCTTAATAAAACGAATGAGATTTCCCTTAAAATTAATGCAGGTCAGGAAGTAATGAACCGAAACAGGACCTTTAATCAAAATACAATAGAGGCATTCCAGCAGATATCCAGTTTTAACTCAAAAGTGATTAGTAATATGAATAATGTCTATCAAAAAATAACTGATTTAAATAAAAACAGTGTTATCGTAGTCAGTCAGACAAAGGAGATTACCGATTCTACCGGTAATATATCGAATGCGCTGAATAACATTGTTACAGGTGCGGACGCGCAAAACCTGACACTTCAGAATATATCCAAAAATTTATATGAGTTAGATAATCTAATAAAGAATCTTACTGAGATGACAAGCAGTGATAAATAGTTACAATATAACAAGTTAGGATTACATAGGTAATTGCGAAGGAGGATTTAGATGAGCAGAGGAGTTATCATTAAAGCGGTTGGAGCTTATCACCCGACAAATAAGGTGGATAATGAAGCAATTGTCGATCATTTTTCGGAATACGATCAATCATTAGGCGAAAAAGTATCACATTTACTTCATCATCTTGGAAGGAAAGAAAGATATCTGGCCGATATAACAAAAGAGAATGTCATAACTATGGCGATTGGAGCAAGCAAGTCGGCGATTGAGATGGCCGGGATACAGGTTAGTGAACTGGACGGTATTGTATTTAGCACAGATACACCTGAGTATACCTCACCAACGAATGCAATTATTCTTAGGGATTATTTGGAAGCTAGTAATGCGCATACCGTATATGATATGAATGCGAATTGTGTCGGCATGGTAGTGGCTTTAGATCAGGTTCAGGCTTTAATGAAATCAAATAAAAGGCTTAATAAATTACTTGTCGTGGGAGCTACTATGATACATCATTTTGGACTTGAGACAGATCCAATTACATATGGATGTATTGGCGATGCAGCGGTAGCGGTTATTTTAGAAGCGGTAGATACTAAGAAGCAGATTGGTTTTATTGATTCTTTATATTCCACAAAGACAAATCTTCGGGATTATGTTTTAATGCCGGAATGCGGTATGTCAAAAATGTATGACCCTGCAATTCCACATGAGAAAAAGCGTTGGAAATGGCAGCCCTTTGATACGGAGGAGCCGGAAGGACGTTGCTCAGAGATGATAAGGCAAATTCTTGAGGATAACAATTATAGGATGAAGGAAGCCAAAATGGTCTTTTTCTCTCAGTTTTCAGAAGCAGCAATAAAGAAAGTTGCAGATTCTCTTGATTATCCTTCGGATCATTTTAAGTACGTGGGAGACCGTTACGCATACACCGGTACAAGCAGTCCGTTATTAGCATATTATCATGCTGTAACAGCAGGTGAAATTGCTCCGGAGGATTTGCTGGTTTTTTGTAGTGTCGGCTCCGGTCTTACGGCTGCATCAGTTCTATATGTTGCATCATAAATAGAATTAATGTAAAATAAGCGAATTCTTCAGAATTCGCTTATTTTAATCCATAGTAAATTGCTTCTAATGAATTGTTTAGTGAATTTGCTGAGGTTTATTCTGTTTTTCTTTTAAAAATAAAGAGTTGTGTTGAAAAAAAACAGTGAATAGCTTAATATAGTATTAGGATTATTTATAGGATGAGCCGATATATTCTACATAATAGGTTATAAAATAATATTGATTACTGATTAGGTTAGCATATTATTTTCCTTTTAGAATGATTAATAGTTATAGGTATTCACAATGCGTAAATACATGCGCAGGAACGGAGAAAATTATGTCTAAAGTTAATAGAATATCAAGTGCGGATAGTGCTAATAATTATAATAATGGATTAGGAAAGATAGGGCAGGATAGTAATTTAGAATTCTCTTCTTATCTCGGTGAATCAAAAAGTCTTGATAAGATCTTTGATCAGGCATCGGACAAGTATAATGTACCTGTGGAGCTATTAAAAGCAATTGGAAAGGCTGAGTCGGATTTTAATGCCGAAGCAGTATCAAGGTGTGGTGCACAAGGAATTATGCAGCTTATGCCGGCTACTGCTAAGGGCTTAGGTGTGACTAATGCCTTTGATCCGGAGCAGAATATTATGGGTGGAGCAAAGTATATCTCCGGACTGATTAAAAAATATAATGGTAATACAAGCCTTGCTCTGGCAGCATATAATGCTGGAGGCGGTAATGTAGCAAAGTATAATGGAATTCCACCTTTTAAAGAAACTCAGAATTATGTTAAAAAGGTATTAAATTATATGGGACAGGGTGAGATCGAAATTAAGCCTGTGGATAACGGAGCAACAAGAGGTAATACTTATACTGCGGTCACTAATTTATTACCGGCTGCTTCAGCAAAAGTACCGGTCTTTCATAATCTTTCCTATGTGTTAACAGGTAATACGACAGGTTCTCTAGATCCTATGGAAGATCTAGAAGAGGTATTTAATTATGATGAATATCTAAGATTTTTAGATATGTTTTTAAAGGAAGAGAAAGAAGAGGATAAGAATGATAATTTAATAAATCATTCCTCTCAGGATATTAATTATAGTGCACCTGTATTAAATTTATTAATGGATCAGAAATTGATTTAATTCAAAGGGTAGGCATGTAGGTTAGGATATGGAGACCGACTGATGAAACAGGAATTTATGGCAGTAATAAAGCAGCATGAAGGGATTAACGGTGCTTATATTGAACCTCCGTTTGATGTGGAGGCTGTTTTTAATGCAAAGAGAGTTAAGGTATTAGCTACCTTTGACGGGGTTGAATACCGCGGCTCTATTGTACGTATGGGAGGCATCTATATGCTTGGACTCACCAAAGAAATTCGGGGTAAAATCGGCAAGAATTTCGGTGATACCATACAGGTTACAATTGTTAAGGATGAGGAAGAAAGAAGTATTGAGCTGCCGGAAGATTTTAAGAAAGCTTTAGCAGACAATCCTGGCGCTGATACGAATTATAATAAGCTTTCCTTTACTGGTAAAAAGGAGTATGTTACTTGGATAACGGATGCTAAGAAAGCCGAAACAAGAAAAAGCAGAATTGAACAAGCGATCAGTAAGCTTAAAGAAGGCAAGAAGCTGCGGTAGTAGGATAAATTGATAAAGGGCTTAACCAAATATAAGCTATATGCGATTATTGATGCATTAGGTTTGTTATTTGGTTAAGCCCTTATTTATAATTAGTAGATGAAATCTACTGTAACATAAGCCTCAATCTGTTTACTTCCGGATTCAATCGGGGTAGCATAAGCTCCTTCCCTGACTGCGAATGAGGCAGAGTACGGAACTGCCGGAATAACATTCTCCGTGATTAGGACAGGAATAGGATCAAAGGTAAACTTTAAGCTGGAGGCAACAGTTTTCGCCTTTTGATAGGCGTTTTTAACTGCAAGGTTTAAAGCCTGTTGGTAATATGTATCGGGATGGGCTACGTCAAAGTTAATAAATTCAACAAGATTAGCTCCGTTTAAAACCGCAGTATCAATAATTGGTCCTACCTGACCAAGATTTTCTGTTTTTATTTCGAATATATTTCTTACTGAAAAACCCCGGTCTACTCTATTTCCATTTTCATAATCAACTAATTTCTCAATCTGATATTGAAAGGTTTTAATATTATTAACGCCAAGTCCTTTCACTGCATTTAGAATCTGTGAGCTAATTCTTGCATTTTCCTGCTGTGCCGCATTTACATTTTCACCGGTGGTCTGTACCCCTAAACGGATTATAGCTAGATCAGGATTAACTGTGACCTGGCCTCTTCCTGTAAAAGTCATTTTTCTTTTTAGTAAACGTAGCTCCTCCTTATTAAGCATAAGTGTTCTCCAAAGCTTTCTTACAAAAATATATGAAGGAGATGGGACATATTATACATGGAATATTATAGTCACAAGATTATTTTCTTCTGATTAATCCTATGACGAAGCATATACCGGCTAAGGTTAAGATACAGATTGCAGTAGAGATATTAGTAATATTACTCGAAATATCAGTAGAATTTATTCCGAGATATTCATTAATAACATAATTGGTATATAAATCGCCTGCGACAATTAAGATACCAGAAATACTAGCGTAAAACCAAATACTAAGCTTCGTTTTACGAATAATAAAAACCATAAACCATAGTATTAGCAGCCAGGTTATTGAAATCGGAAAGCCCAGCTTCCAGAGCCAGCCGCCATATCCTGTGAGCTTAGCGGATTCGTATTCTATAACCTCCAGAAAGGGAATAATAAGTATTGTGAGTAAAATTAAACTAATTGTGAGTCCACGTTTTCTAAAGAGCAGTGGAGGAATAAACAGGCATCCACCCAATAGACATCCGGCGATTACAAGAATAGACCAGGAGAGGCATTTATTAACAGCAATATTCACAATTACACTGGTAAATATTGCAATGAGCAGTGCGATGGAAATGATTGCCGATAGTAATTTACCCATATTTTTTTCCTTGAAAGAGATCAGCTGATTGGCATAATTTAAAGCACTTTTATAATTCATTGCAGTTTCGGTTTCGACTTCGGTTCCGGTGGCTTCACCCTCCAGCAATTCATTCACAGTGGTTCCAAGTATTTCTGCCAGAGGCCGCAGCATACTGATATCGGGGTATCCGGCTCCGCGTTCCCACTTAGATACAGCCTTATCTGTGATACCAAGCTGATCGGCAAGCTCCTTTTGTGTTAAATTCTTACTTTTTCTCAAGGTGGATATAAATTCACCTATTTTTTTGTTATCCATACTTATTCACCTTTCTTAATTAGTAGGGCAAGCTAATATCCCTGCGATATTATAACTGTTTTAATAAGAATAGGACAACCGACTCTTCGTATATCATAAGGTAAACTAATCGTAGAGTATGGCTGAGATACTCTTATATTCTAGCATGGATAATAAATATGGTAAACAATATCTTATTAGTTGGGTTCTACAATCTACTTGCTTAACAAGAACTATAATGATATATTTTAGTATAATCATGATGGAGAAAATTCACAAAGGAGGATATGGCTTATGAAAAAATTAATACTTGTTACATCACCACCGGCTTGCGGCAAAACTTATATATCAAAACAGCTTTCTAAGGCACTAAAGCATGTTGTATATCTGGATAAGGATACACTCATTATTTTATCAAAACAGATATTTAAGGTTGCGGGAGAAGCCTATGACAGAAGCTCAAAATTCTTTGAGGAGAATATAAGAGATTACGAGTACGAAGCAGTAGTTGCTCTTGCTTTGGAAGCACTGGATTATGATGATATTGTGTTGATTAATGCTCCCTTCACCGAAGAGATCAGAAACCTAGATTATATTAATCAATTAAAGACCAAATTGAAAGAAAAGAATGCAAGACTGGTGGTGGTTTGGGTTGAAACCTCAGTTGAAGTTTGCAGGCAGAGAATGATTGCCCGTAATTCTGATCGGGATACCTGGAAGCTTAAACATTGGGAGGAATATATTGCAGGCTGTGATTTTCGAGTACCGGTTACACTGGATGATCCTGAAGTAATTGATGATTTGCTTATCTTTAAGAATTCATCAGAGGAAGAATTTGAGATTTCCTTAAAAAGCATTGTTGAAATCCTTGAAACACCATAATTTAATATTTTATATTTCGGGACAGTCAATATTTTGAAATTAACAAATTTAGTGTGATATATAAAATATTTTTGTGAATAATTAAATATTGTAATTGACATTTTTAAATATTCATGATAAGTTTGACTGGTCAAAGGCGATTACTTTAGATTTTAAATCTAAAAGTGGTCGTCTTTTTTGGTTCAAAAAGCGGAAAAAGGATGGTGTATAATATGGAAATCAGTTTAGGTAATAGCGCGTTTATAATGATGTGCTCAGCGTTAGTATTTTTAATGACACCTGCATTGGCAGTATTTTATTCAGGTATGGAAAGAAGAAAGAACGCCTTAAACACATTAATGTCATGCTTCTTCATCTGTGGTGTAGCCTCTGTGCTTTGGGTAGTGTTAGGTTATTCCTTATCTTTTGGTACAGATCATGGCGGTATCATCGGTGATTTAAGCAAAATATTTTTTAACGGTGTAGGTGCAGCTCCAAATGAAGCTTATTCTAAAACAATACCGGAGGCATTATTTGCTGTATTTCAAATGATGTTTGCAATCATTACTCCTGCATTAATCTGCGGCGCGCTTGCCGGGAGAATGAAGTTCTCAGCCCTTTTCATCTTTATTATTGCCTGGTCGATTATTGTATATTATCCTATGGCTCATATGGTATGGGGAAGCGGCGGCTTCTTGAATAAGCTTGGTGCAGTTGACTTTGCTGGCGGTAATGTAGTTCATATCAGCTCTGGTGTGTCAGGCCTAGTAGCCTGTATGATATTGGGCAAAAGAAGAGAATTTGGTATTGTAACCTATAAGCCGCATAATATTCCTTTCGTAGTTATAGGTGCAGGTCTGCTTTGGTTTGGATGGTTTGGCTTTAATGGAGGAAGTGCTCTCGCAGCTGATGGATTAGCGGTTCATGCTATCGTTACTACGAATACCTCAGCAGCTATGGCATTATTATCCTGGATGTTTGTCGAAAAAGTAATTCATGGCAAGCCTACCGTATTAGGTGCAGCAACCGGAGCGGTAGTGGGATTGGTCGCAATTACTCCCGGCGCAGGTTTTGTTCCGGTTTGGGCATCTTTGATTATTGGTGCTGCAGTAAGCCCGATCTGCTATTTCTTCATGACCAAGGTGAAGGCAAAATTTGGATATGATGATGCTTTGGATGCATTTGGCTGCCATGGAATTGGAGGTATATGGGGTGGTATTGCAACTGGTATTTTTACACAGAGATCCATTAATCCCTTTGCAAGATGGGATGGTTTAGTATTCGGTGATACGGAACTCTTTATCAGACAATTAATCAGTATTGGAATTACGATTGTATTCGCGGCTGTTGCAACCTTTATTATAGTCTCTGTGATCAAAGTATTTATGCCTATTAAAGTGACGAAGGAAGAAGAGGCTTTGGGACTTGACTTAAGTGAGCATAGTGAATCAGCATATCCTTCCTTTACCGGCATGGATTAATCCGATCAGACTTTTTAAAGGAGAGTAAAATTTATGAAAAAAATTGAAGCTATAATTAGACCTGAGAAACTGGAAGTATTAAAGGATACATTAATAAAAAATAATATTAGCGGTATTACGATTTATCAGGTATTCGGTTGTGGTAAACAGTATGGTTTTACCGAATATGTCAGAGGCAATACTGTAATTATGAATACACTACCAAAAACGGAAATTAAAATGGTGGTATCAGATGATAAATTAGAAGAAATCATTGATTTGATTACATCAGTTGCCTGTACCGGAGAATTTGGTGATGGAAAGATATTTATCAGTGAGATAATAGATTGCGTGAGAATTAGAACAAAGGAACGTGGAGAAAGTGCTTTATAATTATATATTAAATTCATAGGAAGAGGAGAAAAGGAGCTGTTACACTAAGTGTAATTTGCTCCTTTTCCGTGCATATTAAGGAACTAAGCTTATGTCATACTACTATTGAAGCAGCCCATTTTAAAATAAAGCAGTAAAGATACTTCTCCAAAGATAGAAATAAAGGTTTTGTATATGATTAGGATTGACAAAATATTAACAATGAGATAGAATCAATAGGAAAATAATAGTAGAATAACAATTAGCGGGGGAGTTCTATGAAAATTAATGAAGCAAAGGAATGTATCAAGGAACTGTATTTAAATACAAAATGTGTCACAGCATTAATCAGTGAAAGAGGAATTGGTAAAACCTCAGCATATAAACAGTGTGCTGACGAATTGGGAATTGGATATATTAATTTATATGCTGCCGCTTTGGAAGGACCTGATTTTATGGGACTGCCGGATAAGGACAGAGAGCATGGCATTACAGTTTATCTTGCACCCCAATTTCTTCCTACCAGACAGGCGGTTGAAATGGGAATGTATCCTTCAAAGGGAATACTGGTTCTCGAAGAAATTAATCGTGTTCCGAGTGATACAGTCTCAGTATTATATCCTTTATTGCTAGAGAAGAAAATTAACGGCCACGATATTGCAGAGGGCTGGGCAATCGGTGTAACCATGAATCCGGATACTATGAACTATTTGGTTAATTCCCTAGATGATGCTATGATTGATCGCTTTATTTCAATAGAAGTAATTGCCGAAAAAGACGATTATATTACCTACTCATTAAAAAATGATCCAAATGATGATGTACTAGCATTCCTTGAGGCTTGCCCAGATATGCTTTTAGTTGTAAAGAAGGCAGCTGATTCAACGGCTTTATCCAAATACCCAACTCCCCGTGGTTGGACGAAGGTACAGGAGCTACTTAATCACTGTAAGCTTTCGGAGGCGTTAATGAGGGAACTAATTGCCGGAATTGTCGGAACCCAGGCAGCATCCTCATTTTATGGTTTTATCAGAAACAGGGATATTAAAATTCCAACCACGCAGAAGCTTCTTGAAAATTATAAGGAAGTACAGTCGGATATCATAAAACTACTGGAAGACAGACACATTGAAATTATGAATTATATTATAAAGAAGATTATCGCTGGATTTTCTTTATGCGAGGAGCATTTAAAGAGTATCAATGCCTTACTTAATGATTTACCTAAAGAGCTTCAAGTTTTATTTTTCAAGTATGTTTCCTTAAATCGACCGGAAGAAGCAGGAGAATTAATGGAGCGGCTAGAGATCTTTGAAAGTATTAGTGATAAGATTATGGAAATAGTCACAGCAGAATAATGGTAGACAAGTTTGTGTCTGTGCTGCATTCACAAACTTAGGTATGCGCATAATCTCGCAAAGAGAGTCATTAAGCAGCACAGAGGTGAGGATATCATGAAAATTCAAGATGTTATAGTAAAACTTCTGATAGAGCAGCCCTTTTATGGATATATTGCAGCTTCGGTATCGATTGTTGAAACAGATCAGTTTCCTACGATCAAAATGGCTTCTATCCCTGAATTGATAATATATTATAATCCATCTTGGTTTGATGGACTGTCAACTCAGCATAAAATGGGTACGGTTCTTCATGAGCTTTTACATGTAATTTTACTTCATCAATACCGAAGGGGCGGGCGGGAGCTTATATTATGGTCAACTGCCTGTGATATGGCAGTGAATGAAATTCTTCCCGCTCAATATATTATAGAAGAAGCAGCTACAGTAGAGAGAATCGAAAAGAAGCTAAAGCTTTCCTTAGAAAGAAATAAAAATGCAGAGTATTATTACGACATAATAAGTGATATGGAGGAGTTTATTTCCTTTACTGCTATAGAGGGAGATAATATCTTGATTTCAGAAGGAGGGAAACAGCTTAAGGTGCAGAAGCTATCAGAGGATACAGCATCTTCCTCAGAAATCAGTGCATTAAAGAATAATCTGGCACAAAATTATTCCGAAATAGAAGCAGAAGGTGAAATCCCTACGGAACTAGAGGATGGAATCAGCGAGGCATATAAGGATATTAAAATTGATTGGCGAGTAATCCTGAAGAGATTTTTAACAGGAAGAGGGAAAATGATTACTCGTAAATCCTACAAAAGACAATCAAGAAGATATGATGACTTACCTGGCACGAAACGCTCAGTCGGAGTGAATGCACTGATAGCAATTGATGAGAGTGGTTCTATATCTGATACACTGGTTAAGGAATTTTACCATGAGCTTTCGGAGATCAGCAAGATTACCGGTACGTCAATGGTTGTAACCAGATTTGATACCAGCTGTTCTGAGCCCGTACCCTTAAATACCTTTATGATAGATAATAAGAGAGCAAAACGAGGAGGAACGGATTTTAGACCAGTTTTTCAATTAGCTGATGAGCGTAAGATACCTTTAGTAATAATTTTTACAGATGGCGATGGTGAAGCACCTGAAAATGTAAATCAGAATACATTATGGGTATTAACAAAGAATTCCAAGAAACCTGCCAGATATGGCTCTGTTATTAATTTTGAGGGGTGACTAATTTGACCATGCAATATATTCTTTCGGGGGGACAATTAAAATTCGATCAGGTAAGCTTTACCAGAGAATTGTTACTACCGACCAGTCCGTTAAAAAAACTTCTGCATACTAAAAATTCATCTTTTGATAGGAAGCCTGTTATTGTGAAAGCAGAAAACCTTGTTACCATAGATTATAATGATGCCTCGGATATTGTACTGGATGAGGGTTTTTATGATTTGTTTAAAAAATTAAAAGCCAAATACAGGGAAAAGCTGAAGGGTAGGGTAGTGATAAGAATTACGGCATTATCATCGTATCATGTTATATTAAATCTTGACAGTGAGGATGATAAGGTCGTGTATGAATAAAGACAAGTAACTAAGTAACGAATCAATACGGGACTAAATAAATAGAAATACTAATTCAAAGGGCAGTCATGTTGTGTAAGTGGTTTGCAGCTTTTATGAGAAAAGTCATATAACTGATATTTGAGCACAGTTCTTAAACATCAGTTATATGACTTTTTTAGCAATAAAAAAGCAACTGAAAAAATCAGTTGACATTTCATCAAATGAATAGTAGAATTACTTATTATTACCGTGCTGATTATACAACATCATATAATTCCAAAATAATCATAGCACATAATTACATGATTGTCAATACCCCTTTTAAAAAAATATGAAAGGTTGTGTTTTATGTCTGAGCAATTTATGTTTCTACCGGTAGCACTCTTAAATCAACATATGCTTACGGAAATCAGGAAGTGTAATGATTATACGGAAAGGTTTGGCTTACAATTAACCGAAGCCGATATTCATGAGTTATTGGAAAACCGTAAGGAGGCCCTGGAAAAAAGCGGACGTATTGAGTTCGGCGGTGGGGTAATTCAAAAAATCATCATAGAATTTGCTGATTCCCCATTTATCAATCAAGATAATTTTACTGAGACTCTGATGCGGCTGCAGGAATGCTTTTATTATTTTAAAAATGAAGCGTTGGAAGAGCTTTCAGATGATGAACTAATCGGTATCATGAAGAAATACTTTGACGACGAATGTCAAGGCTCCATTGAATACTTAAGTACAAGTATACTGGAAAATTATTGCAGAGATATCAGATATGGAACGAAGGAGTATAAAGACTATAGCGGTTACGAAGATAATTATGTGGAGTATTTAGATTGGGACAGAGAGGAATATGATTAAAAGAATAGGGTAAGAGATGTGCATTGTCTCGCAAGCGATCAAATAAGCAGCGTAGGAATGAGGTAAAGTATGATGAATGAGATAAAAAAATTCAAACCAATTAACGAGATATCGTTAAATCAGAGCTTATATTTTCAAGCACTATTTCAAGAGGCTTGCATACAGGGGATATTCAGTCAAGTACAGATAGAGAGAATACAATTAGAGATAATTGAACTCTTAGGTAAAGAGATAGAGCGCTATACGAACGGAGAAAGCAGTTCAGTACCGGTAGAAAAGGCGCAGGAAATATTGCAGTCTATAACATACTGTATGGGCCTTTACCTAAAATCAATTCCCGATATGGAGGAAAAATTGGAGCTTCTGCAAAACCAGAAAATATCAGAGCTATTTTATAAGGGCATGGATACAGCTGCTGAATTAAAAAATGAAGCATCACAATTATTAATAAATCTTCAGAATAATCGTCTTAGGATAGAAAATATCGCATATCAGGATACAATTTTAGAAGGGATTCCTCCCTTCTTCCATGATTATAATATTGAATACGCAGCTCAGGACATTCCAGGAAGTGTAGATTACCCACTGTTACGTCCCGAAACAGAACTGCTCGGAGTGGAAAGTGCATACGATTATATCTATCATCTGTCAATCGAAAATAATTTTTTTATACTTTTTCCGACTGAAAATATTAATCTGCTGTTAAAAGGATTTGATAAGGAAGCGGAGCATATGTTAATCAATATTTTTGAATTGGTGCTTACTAATGTATTAGGCTGCGAATTGCTTGGGACAGAACTTACAAAGCTTAATATTACACCAGCAGAGTGTAGCTGGCTGAAAAAATATTTTCATCACCTAAGTATTCAGGAGGTGAAGGAAAAGCTTGAAAAAGCCTTCGAAAGGGTGAGCATAGAGTTAAATCTGAAAAATGACATAATAAGTTATGCCGGTTTTTTGATGGAACCACTTGCAATTAGAATAAATTCGAATCTACAGACAGATACTTTGTCTAAAATATTTATTTCCTTTCATAACAGTGAGGAAGAAGAGGGAGATATTTTTGAAGACGGAATATCTATGGAGGATGATAAGCTAAGAGAATTAATCGAGGAATTATCAGGTAGGAAAACGGTAGCCGAAAAACTTACTTTAATCCGGGAGAAAATAAATAGTTTAAGGGATTTTATTGAGCTTCTTAATGAATGCTTTTATGGCGAGGAGTATGTTGAGGTATTTCATATGCTTCAGGACACTGAAAAATCAATTATATGGAAGTATATAAGAGAGGACGCCGGGCTGGAGGAGTGGAAGGATTATCATCCTGAGAAAGAGTGGCAGAGAATATTCCTGAAAATGAGTCTTTAGAATGTCCCATCAGTTGTAAGGAGGGGTGACAGTGGCAATTGGTTATGCATGTCTGACGATAGGAGTATACGGTACTGAATTATCAAGATGTATTCTTAGAAATGCAATGGATGAAAAATTACGTTATATTACGATTAAAAATCTGGAAGCCTTAACGAATATAATTGATTATAATAGTAAAAACAAAATTATGCTTTTTCGAATCAGTTCAGATATAATACCTTTTGGTTCTCACCCGGTGAATCAGATCCGATGGTGGGAGGATTATGAGGAAAAGTTAGCCCGAATTGGTGAGAAAATCAAGCAATCCGGAATTCGGGTTTCGATGCATCCGGGACAATATACGGTTCTAAATTCTCCGGAGGAGAAGGTAGTTCAGAATGCATACAAGGATCTTAACTATCATGATCGCTTCTTAAGTTCACTGGGAGCAGATTCAAAGTGCAAGCTGGTGCTTCATATTGGAGGATGTTATGGAAATAAGGAGAAAGCAATTAGAACCTTTGTGTCTAATTATAACCAGCTTCCAGAGAGCATAAAAAGCAGACTGGTAATTGAAAATGATGATAGGAATTATAATATAGAAGATATTCTTCAAATTTCATATGAAACCAGTGCCCCTGTTGTGTTTGATAATCTGCATCATCTACTTAACCCGCCGGTTAATACTTTGTCTGATTCTGAGTGGATCACACGCAGTGGCAGAACCTGGTTCAAGAAGGATGGTTTACAGAAGATCCACTATTCTCAACAAAAGGAAAATGCAAAACCGGGTAGTCATTCTGATACGATTAATATAGAAGAATTTCTGAATTATTATAAGCAATTACCGAATCAAGATCTAGATATTATGCTGGAGGTAAAGGACAAAAATATTTCTGCGATGAATTGCATGAAAGCGATACTTCATATTTAACTTGCAGTAATTTCTTAATCTGCTAATATAATGAATAGAAGCTTTTGTGCGCTGCCCAAATGCGCAGGTTATGGCGGCAGGGAGGTTAATATGGCTGATAAGAATAAAAGTGAAATCGAAAAGCAAATGAGAGTTGATAATTTTATGCTGCAGCAGGAATACATGTTAAGGCAGGGATACAAAGCTAATATCGGTACAATATCCGTTATCAAGGCAAATATATATGCATTTGTAACAGCCGGCCCATTTGCCTTACTCGCAGCGATATTCTACCTTAGCAGATGGGGTGAATTAAAGTTTGAATTTAGTTTAACAGGATATTTCATATTCATTTTGCTATTGATTATTTCCATACCGATTCATGAATTCCTTCATGGCTTCACGTGGCATTTTTATTGCAAGAATAAGTGGAAGAGTATTCATTTTGGTATCATGAGGGAGCTGTTGACACCTTATTGTCACTGTAAAGAACCGCTCAAATACAGCAGTTATTTACTGGGCTCCCTTATGCCATTTTTCATTCTTGGAATTGGTATAACGCTTCTGGGAACGCTTTTTCATAATGATATACTTTTTGTGATTGGAATTTTTAATATCTTGTCTGCCGGAGGAGATACTACTATTGTATGTAAGTCTTTTCCATATCACGGTGGTATGCTGCTTGACCATCCCACAGAATGTGGTTTTGTTGCATTTACGAAAGAAGGGAATTAATCTTAATTAAACTTGGCGGATTAAGCGGAAGAGGGAAAGCCGTACACGCACAAGCTGCAGTAGCAGCAGCAAAGCGTACGATATCATCATCCTTCCAGTCGTTAAGTACAGCATAGATACAACCCGCTTTAAAGCTGTCACCGGCACCAAGCGTACTAACCACCTTAACAGAATATGGTTTAAAATGCTTCGGCAGGCTTCCTTTTTCATCACATTTGCGTCCGTATAAAATATCCTTAGAGCCTAAAGTAAAGATAACAAGGCCATTCGTATGTTCTATATATTTTTGAAATATTTCGTTACGATCTTCCTTAGGATAGTTAACAGATAGAAATTCATTCGATAGTATATTAACAGTGCAATTCTTATGATACTCACTATCGTAGGGGCAATCTATTGTGATATAGGGAATACTATTGCTTTTACATATATCAACTATTTTTAATGACATATCCTCAAACCAAGGGTCAAGTCCGACCACCTTAGACCGAAGGATATCTTCTTCAAGAGGCACATTCCATCTCTTGAAGCTATTCGTATAATAATCGCCAAAGGTTCCAAAAGGAGTTCTGGTGCTTTGATCAATAATAACATAATCCTCCAGACCATCAAAGGTTTTATCAAGGTATAATCTGCTTGTATCAACAGATTTATCCTTATAGAAATCAATTATCTCCGAATAGGTATTCTTCCCCATGTTCGTACCGTTTAATATTATACTACAGTCTAAATTAGATAGAATTGTCGCAGCCGTGCCGGTTTCTCCTCCGGGCAACCGGTATCTCATTTGGATCTCTCCGTAAGTATCAGGTTCAGGATAGGAATCCTTAAGAAGAAAGCTGTTTGTAATTAAAATCATTCCATAAAGATATACATCATTATTTTTCATATTAACCCTCCATCTGCTGCCAACATCTGCGAATTTGGGCAGCGCACAAATTTGCTGATTGAAAAATCTATGATTTTTCAACTTACTCTCTATCTGCTGCCAGCACCTGCGAATTTGGGCAGCGCACAAATTTGCTGATTGAAAAATCTATGATTTTTCAACCTACCCTCCATCTGCTGCCAACATCTGCGAATTTGGGCAGCGCACAAATTTGCTGATTGAAAAATCTATGATTTTTCAACCTACCCTCCATCTGCTGCCAACATCTGCGAATTTGTGCGCTACTTTAGTATTAAGAGATGAAGCAACGTATTTTATAGCTCTCATCATATACCCACTCATTGTTATCCTGCAAGGTAATTTCTTATACAGAAAATGTAATTAATTATCTCAATCATAATATACCGCAAAATATATAGTTAGTTTGGCAAGTACACAATACTTACATCTAATAGTTTTTGCAGCTACCAAAATCAGTTGATTTATTAAAAGGAGTTTGTTATTATACATAATAATAACTTTCTGTAAATTGCTCTTATTATTATAAAGTACAGTATAGGATAAATGGAGGTTTAAAATGAATACTTTTATATTTGATCTGGATGGAACGTTATTACCCATGCCAAGTGTGGAAAAATTTCTGGATGCCTATCTTAAGGCAATATCTGTAAAGATGCTGCCCTATGGTTTTGAACCTTCAAAGTTTATAAAGGCACTAATGGCAGGAACACAACTAATGATTAATAATGATGGGTCAATGACGAATGAGGATAGATTTTGGAAAGAATTTGAATTAATTTTAGGGAATGGAGTAAGACAATACGAAGAGGTTTTTGATGATTTTTATCATAACGAATTCGACGTTGCAAAGGCTACAACTTATACCCATCCTCTCGCAGCCTCTTGTATACAGCTTTTAAAGAACAAAGGCTATCAGCTTATTCTGGCGACAAATCCTATATTTCCAAGAGTGGCTACCTATACTCGTATGTTATGGGCAGGGCTTGAACCTAAAGATTTTGAACTGATTACAACCTATGAAGTAAGCTCTTATTGTAAGCCTAATCTGGAATACTATAAGGAAATCCTTCATATGACCGGTAAGGAGCCCAAGGACTGTATTATGGTCGGAAATGATGTAAGAGAAGATATGTGCGCAGCCAGTTTAGGACTTGATACCTTTCTGCTGAAGGATTGCCTAATTTGTCCTGAGGGTGAGGATATTAAAGATATAAAGCAGGGAAGCTTTGAAGAGCTATATTCGATGATAGATAGTTTGCCTTCTATAATGTAAGTTATTAGCCAAATAAGCAGCACAGGAATGGTGTAAATAATGAAATAGAGTAACCTTTTAGAGAAAACTGATACAACTATATAATTAACTGTTAATTATATAGAGATAATATCAGTTTTCTAATTATGATAATTTTATACTATTTAGCATACCTGCCCTAATATTTCATGTCGAGGATTAGGAATTAAATAATAATATATAAATACAAATATGCATCCATAATTCATAATACTTAAGTGGATGCATTCTTTGTAGCACATGGTATACTGTTAAGCGGCGAATATTGTAAGGTTTATTGTTTGGTCAGAATATAAGATTTGTTTGTATTATATTTTTTAATATCTCAGCATAAAAAATGGAAGCAAAGCCACCCATACCAAATGTGAGAGATTAACAAGAGAATAAATTGTTATAGAAATATTTGCAGCTATATTCGCAGTTTTTAACTGCAGGGCATCAGCTGCCTTTATCCGTTTAAATATATAATATAGAAGAAAAGCTGGTAAAACTACCTTCAATAGAAAGCTTGCAGTAGGGCTTTGCACTGCTTTTACCATCAATAAATTTACTTCTGTAAAATAGCCTGTTTGAAGTAATAGTATTGTAAAAATGATATCAGTAACATTTAGTAGATAAAGAAGGATAAACTTCTTTCTTATGCTTTCTAGTGTATAATTTTTAATAAATGCTATCATTCATACACCTCCTTAGCAGCATTATTGCCAAAAAACTGGAAAATAAACATTAAAATAATGGAATAATAAAAGGAGCCTAAGATGAAACAGCTTATTGTAAACGGTTTTATCATAGAATTAGAAAAGAAAAAAATTAAAAATATGTATTTAAGAATATTACCTCCTGAGGGACGCATTCGGGTCACTGCTCCCTATAGGATGAGTGAGCAAGAAATCAGAGGGTTTATTCAGTCAAAGCTTGACTGGATAGAGAAGCAGAAAGCAAAGATTAATCATAATTCATACAGTAAGGAATTAAAATATGAGACAGATGAGGAAATCTTTATATGGGGCAGGAGCTTTCTTCTGATTGTCAAAGATAATAATAAACATAATCAACTGGAATTTTACGGAGAGAAGGTCATATTATCGGTACAAAAAGATAGTACATTAGAGCAGCGTAAAAAGCTTTTAGATAACTGGTATCGTAAGGCACTTATGCAGGAAATTCCCTTGGTGTTATCTGTCTGGGAACGGAGAATAGGAGTAAAAGCAAGCGGATTTACCATCAGAGATATGAAAACAAGGTGGGGCACCTGTAACATAAGAACAAAGAATATCTGCCTTAATTTACAGCTTGCTAAAAAATCACCTGAATTTCTAGAGTATGTAATTGTACATGAACTGGTGCATCTGTTAGAAGGCAGTCATAATCATATCTTTAAGGGTTATATGGATCAGTTTCTCCCAAATTGGCATAGCCTCAGAAAGGAATTGAATGCAGGCAACACAGGGATTTAGTCTCTCTATTTGATTTCCTTCATTTTTCTTTTGTTTTCATACATGTTCTTATCAGCTCTTTTTACGGTATCATAGATGGTTTCATCTATTGTGTTATCATAGACAGCATAGCCGACGGACATTTGAAAGCCATAAGGGAGCGCTTCACTTTTTATAATGCATTCGCGTTGAAAATCCTCAAGCATAGCATTAATTTCATTCGCTTCTAGATCGTATTGTATAGAGACAAATTCATCTCCGCCAATTCGATAGACTCTGCGCCCAAAAACTTTAAGCAGACATTGACTGCAGAGGATGATTACTTCATCACCCGCATGATGACCGTAGGTATCATTAATTTTTTTCATATTATTCATATCTGCGATAAAGATAGTGATATTCCTGTCAAGGGAGACAGCTTCCATATCCTTTGCATAGGCTGCCCTGTTTCTGCAGTTAGTGAGAAGATCCTTGGTGGCAAGGGATTTATAATGCCAGGCAGCTTCACTAAGCTTAATTGTTTTAGAGAGTTTTTTTAATGTATCAATAATTAAAATAACTGAAAATAGAATAAAGCCTACCTGAAAAATTAAACCGGTATGTTTTTCTGTCTTAATATGAAAGGCAGTAATATCAACAGCTCCAAAAAAGAATAAGAGAGTTGCCGCAATCGTAAAGCTTTTTAGCTCTTTATTTTTATACTTCCAAATTTCTAAGAAGAGAGTGATAATCACTATACCAAAAATAAGTAAAAGCTCAGCCTGAACAAACACTTCAGTATGATAAAAATCTGATATATTGAGTACTTGTAGTAAGATATATAAGAAATCACTGCCTATCATAATATAAGTCAGGTTATGGATAGTTTTTAAATAATGGAAGTTTTCAAATAATGAAATAAATAAAAGAATTGGAATTGGAAGTGTCATTAAGGATAAATAGGACAAAGCCGAAATGACATATTCATTATCCATAAAGATCTGCGTTAAATTACTTTCCATAATAGTTAATATAGATACGATAATTGAGAACCAGCCCAAATACAAAATCGAGCGATTAGTATGGAGTAGTTTTTTTAAAAATAGATAAATAAAAACGCCAACGAATCCATTCATTAATGTGATGAATGCTAAAACCAGGCTAAACCCTGTGGTACGTATTAAATGAATGAGCAAAGAGGATTTTGTTCCGATATGTACCTCGTTGATATTACCGATATAATTATTATATGGAGATGAAATTCTAAGAGTTAGCGTTTTACCCTCTGAATGAGCCGGAAGAGGAATGATTTGCCAGGTGTTACCGGAGGGTACATTTAATAAACCATCTTCGGTACGAATGATTTTTGCGTAGATTAATGTATTATCAATATAAGCAGAAATACTCTGATGAGTAGATAGTATGCCAAAAGCTGTTATATGCTCTAAATGTTTGGGCAGCTTACGGCTAATCATTACGACTTTATTTTTTACATTTTCAATTTTAGCCGGGAGATTAATTGTTTGTACAGAACCGTTATCATCTTGATAAGTCCAATCATCATTAATATGATATAGTGGTTCGCTTTGAAAGGATACATTATTATGCTGTTTAAATACTAACAAAAGAATAATGAACAATTCAATTATCATCAGAAGATAAAATAAATAGGTATTTATTTTGCCATGACGATGCTGCATATTGAAAACCTACTTTCATTAAGGTCAGAGTTTATCTTTTAGTTCATGCATTAGTATAATATTAATTATCTATTATAACATATTAATGATTAGGTTTCATTAATGATATATTGGCAAAATGTCCTATAATATGGAAACAGGGAACCATGCTCTTTTTAAGGACAAAACGGCTTCAAGTATATTTTGTTCTGACATCGAGGCAAAGCCAAGTAAAAGAGTCGGCGGCTGATTTAAAAAGGAATGATCCAGGTAATATTTTGATACGCCGTAGGTTCGTACACCATGCTCTAGAGCTGCTTTTATTAAAGCTTCTTCAGACATACCGTTAGGAATGCGTACGAGCAGATGAAGTCCTGCATCTGCACCCAGGATTTCAACTCCGGAATTTAATTCTGTAATCGCTTTTACTAAAATATCACGTTTTCTTTTGTAAATTGTTCTCATTTTATTTAAATGTCTTTCAAAGCTGCCGTTTTCTATAAAACGGCATAAAACCTTTTGTTCGATGATCGGCACCGGACAAAGGATATAAGAAAGCTTTTCGTTATAACGCTTCATTAGCTGGGACGGAAGTACCATATAGCTGACACGAAGGGTTGGGGAGATAGATTTGGATAGTGACCCCATATAGATAACCTTATCATTCGTGCTTAAGCCCTGCAGCGCTGGAATGGGTCGGCCGCTATATTTAAATTCACTGTCATAATCATCTTCGATTAAATACCTGTTGTCCGCTTCGTTTGCCCAGTTCAGGAGTTTAATTCGGCGGTTTATCGGCATAACTGAACCGGAGGGAAACTGATGGGCAGGTGTTATGCAGAGAATATTTGCATTACTTTTCCGGATTTCTTCTGGGTTCATTCCATTCTCATCAACTTTAATCGAAGTAAATTTTGCCCGGTTTCCTGTAAATAATTGATTAAGCTTTTCGTAGCCCGGATTCTCTATACCATAAATACTATCCTGATTAAGAAGCTGTATCAGGGTTTGAAAAAGTATCTCTGTTCCCGAGCTGATTATGATCTGATTACTTGTACAGTTAACACCGCGTGACTGATGAAGATAGTCCGCAATAGAAGCTCTTAGTCTCATATACCCAAGTGCATCTCCGGGTTGAAGAAGCTCCGTATCATATTCATTTATAACTTCTTTAGATAATTTACGCCATTGATCAAATGGGAAGGAGGGCATATCTACACCGTGATAGGTAAAATCATAGCGAACCTTTAGAGTATCATTCTGCTTGCTTGTATCCAAGTAGGGATTTACCTGCAAATGCTGTAAATAATCTATCTTACATACAAAAAAGCCTTTCTTTTCCATGGATTGTATATAGCCCTCTTCAATTAACTGGTCATAAGCTGCCTGTATCGTATTCTGGCTTATTCCAAGGTATACAGATAGCTTACGCTTAGAGGGCAGCTTGCTTTCAAATGGAAGTCTGCCCGATTGAATCTCAGCTTTCATATGAGAATATAGCTGTTGATATAAAGGTTCTTTATTCTCTGTATTTAATTGAAAGGTTACCATTTCCATAATATTAACCTGCCTTTTCATTTAATTTAATCTGATACCATTAAGTTTGTTGTTTCTGATGCTTAAAATGATATCAGATTGGTATTATAATAAGACAAGTTTTATAAAACGTCAAGCAGCTTCTTATTACTATAAAAAGGATTATAAATAAAGAAGTAAGCTTTAAATAGTAATCTGCAAATATCAGCTTAATGATAAAGTATCATATAAGATATCTTTCTTTCAAATATCTTTGAAGAGTAAAATGCGATATGAATTATGTCATAAGATTATGAATTGCGTGATTACATAAATATTAATAATACAGGAGGATTTGAATATGAGTCAGAGATATGAATTAAATAAGAATTTAGCGCAGATGCTAAAGGGTGGAGTTATCATGGATGTTACAACTCCGGAGCAGGCGAAGATTGCAGAAGCTGCAGGAGCATGTGCGGTTATGGCGTTAGAGAGAATTCCTGCAGATATTCGCGCGGCTGGAGGCGTATCCAGAATGAGCGATCCTAAAATGATAAGAGGCATTCAGGAAGCGGTTTCCATTCCGGTTATGGCTAAGGTACGTATCGGTCATTTTGCAGAAGCACAGATATTAGAAGCAGTTGAAATTGACTATATTGATGAGAGTGAAGTACTATCACCGGCTGATGATACCTTTCACATTGATAAGACGAAATTTAATGTTCCCTTTGTATGTGGTGCAAAGGATTTGGGAGAAGCCTTAAGAAGAATTAAGGAAGGTGCTTCCATGATACGCACAAAAGGAGAACCCGGTACAGGAGATGTTGTTCAGGCAGTACGTCATATCAGACTGATTACGCAGCAAATTAGACAGCTTCAGAATATGAGAGAAGATGAATTGTTCCAGGCAGCCAAGGACTTATCAGTACCTTATGATCTGGTAGAATATGTTCATGCCAACGGAAAGCTGCCGGTTGTTAATTTTGCAGCAGGTGGTGTGGCTACACCGGCTGATGCAGCACTACTTATGCAGTTAGGAGCAGAGGGCGTATTTGTCGGCTCCGGTATCTTCAAATCCGGCAATCCTGCGAAACGTGCTCAGGCTATCGTTAAGGCTGTGACAAATTATAACGATCCAAAGCTTTTAGCCGAATTATCAGAAGATTTAGGTGAGGCTATGGTTGGTATCAATGAACAGGAAATAGAGCTTCTTATGGCACAGAGAGGTATTTAATAACATGAGAAAAATTGGTGTATTAGCTTTGCAGGGAGCATTTGCCGAGCATGAGAAAGCTATCACAGAACTAGGAGAACAGGCTGTGGAGATCAGGCAGAAGGCTGATTTTACAAAGCATAATCTGGAAGGAATTATTTTACCGGGCGGCGAGAGTACCGTTATGGGAAAGCTATTAAAGGAATTAGAAATGTTTGAACTGTTAAAGAAGATGATTAAAGAAGGTCTGCCGGTAATGGGAACCTGTGCCGGATTAATCCTTTTAGCAAAAAAGATATCGAATGATAGTAATAGATATTTGGAAAGTATGGATATAACTGTTAGAAGAAATGCTTATGGCAGACAACTGGGAAGCTTTCATACAACAAACAGCTTTAAAGGAATTGGCGCTATCCCTATGACCTTTATCAGGGCACCCTTTATTGAGGCTGTTTCTGAACAAAAGGGAGTAGATATACTGGCAGAGGTAGATGGAAATATCGTAGCTGCAAGACAGAAAAATATGCTTGTTACGGCATTCCATCCAGAGCTTACAAAAGATTACAGAGTGCATCAATACTTTCTTGAAAGTTGTATGTAGCTACAAAATGCAATAGGTACAACCGTTATATAATAAAGTTAAGTTCAATAATAGAGCATTTTAATATGACTTTTTTTATGGCTGAAGGGGCTAAATTCATAGCTCATTCAGCCTGAATTTATTTATAAAATTTATGTTTTTGGTTATTTTGTATAATTGAAATTAATTATTTATTAAAAAAGATTGCTTCCTTTGTGATTATGTGCTAAAATACATCCTTGGGTCGAGGGTACTATATTTTATGAAAGAGGATGAACACAACGGAAAACGTAACGCTAAAACGTCGGGTAGAACTATCCCTGACAGGTATTAATATTGCTACTTATACTGCTGCAGCAATCTTTTTACCATACATATTATCAACTTTAATACTAATCTTTTTATCACTTTATATTATGATTAATAAACATACGAGAAAAATGATTTTTATAAACAGTAAATCAAATGTTCTTATTTTCTTCTTAGCGTATGTATTAACGATACCCTTAATTGTAAGAAACTGGACTGGCTTTGCAGCAGGAGTCGGTGTTGTTTTAGCAGTTATATTGGGTATGTATATACGAAGTATCATGACAAATGATTTATTTGAAAGAGTTCTAACGTTAATATGTGAATTTAGCTTAACCAGTGTGGGGTATGCAGTTCTTGAACGGACCGTCCATATCCTTTATGGTGGCAGAAGTGTGCATAGGATATCAGCAGTTTTCTTTCATCCGAATTATTTTGGTACAGTTGTGGGAACAGTAATCATCATATGTGCATACAAGGTTCTTACGAAGCAAAATCATTCCTGGTTTTACTATACGGTAGCGGGCTTAAATATTATCAGTATGTATCTATGCAAAAGCATGTTTGTATGGGTTGAGGTATTTATTGGTATAGCCGTATTACTCGTAATACAAAAAAGACATCTTCTTTTGTCTCTTTGGTTATTTGCAGCTGCAATCGGTGGCTTTATGGTACTATTTCTGGAGGTAAATATAATACCACGCCTTTATGATTTAGAAGTTACTGTAAGGCTTAGACAGAGTATATGGGAGCTTACCATGGGGCAGATTATGCAGGCTCCGTTATTCGGACATGGATTATATTCCTTTATGTATTTATTCAACAAATCCTATCATCACCAGGTAATCCCTCATGCCCATAGCATATATTTTGATATGGTATTGAACTTTGGTTTGATAGGATCAGGTTTATTACTGATTTATATTGTTAAGTACTATAAAGCAGTAATCCGAATATGCTTTAAACAGAAGAATACAATGATTACGTCACTGATCTTAGCAGTATCAGCAGCTGCAGCAGTGCATGGAATTACTGATATCACTCTCTTATGGGTTCAGACACTGCCGTTATTTTTAATCATACTTTCGGGTTTCGGAGCCTTTGAGAAGAAAAGAAGATATAAGGAACAATGAACTAGAAGCTAGAAAGAATAAAGTCTGTAAACAACTTGTTTGTTAACAGGCTTTATTCTTTTGCAGGAAAACTCAGGTTTTATTGTAGCAAAATGCTTTTGTTCATTTCTGGGGTAATTTCATTGCGTTGCATATTTTATATGATATCACACATACTAACTTTAAATCAGGCAATTGCGAAATTTATCTGTAAGCGGGTATTATTTACAAAAAAGCTATCTCAGAGCGGAAGATAAGCCTACTAACAAGCGTTTTGCAATTACCTAACTAAAATGGATGGGTGATGATGATATGAAAAGAAAGAATTTATTTCCTCCAACTTCAAAAAGGGTATTTTTAAGAACAGATCCTAAGATTAATGCAGAGATAAGAAATCAAACTATTCGTTCTCTTAATATATTTAAAAATGCAGATGAGACGGATTTTACGGATCGTATTACTGTACTGGGACAGGAATGGGATACGGAACGGGTTTTGGAAGTGAATGCTTCCATGCTGATTCTGTTAAGCTCCTATCTGGGTATTAAAATGAGCAGATTCTGGTTCCTTTTAACCGGCTCCGTTGCAGGCTTTATGTTATGGCATGCACTGCAGGGCTGGTGTCCGCCGCTGCCCTTTATCCGCAAATGGGGAGTAAGGACGTCTGATGAAATAAATGCAGAAAAGACTGCGCTTAAGGCAATGAGAGGGGATTTCAAAGGAGAAAATCCGAATGCAGAGGATGCTCTAAGTATGGCCGAAAAACAATAAAACGTATGCTTATATCAGAAAAGGAAAAGTAGCATGTATTGTATAAATAAAAAATTAAATCCAGATATCTTTCAGGGGAAAAACAAAAAGAAAAGATATTTTGAGGGCTGGTATTTTAAAATAACGGATAGTAAGGCAGAGCGTTCCCTGATTATTATTCCGGGTATATCAATCGGTACCTGGGATACCCATGCATTCATCCAGGTACTTGATACAGATAATAAGGTAAGCTACTTTCATTATGATATCAATGATTTCAGTTTCAATGAGAATAAATTTGAAATCATGATCGGAGATAACTATTTTTCGAAAAGCAGAATCAGGTTAAATGTAATGGGCAGTGAAATCAGTATACAGGGAGATTTGTATTTTTGTAATATCATGGAATTTCCGAGAACTATTTTTAGACCTGGAGTTATGGGCCCCTTTTTATATAACCCTTTTATGGAATGTTATCATGAGATTATCAGCATACAGAATGAGATTATTGGCCATCTTAAGATATCGGGTAAGACTGTGGACTTTACAGATGGTATTGGTTATATAGAAAAGGACTGGGGAAAGTCTATGCCAAAATCCTGGATTTGGTTTCAGTCGAATCATTTTCAACCTGACGATGTATCTTTATTTTTCAGTGCTGCAAGAGTTCCCTTTATGGGAGGAAGCTTTAACGGTTTCCTGACAATGTTCCGTTATAAGGACCGGATTTTTCTCTTTACCTCCTATAATTGTTCTACCCTTAGTAAATTATATTATACAAGGAATAAGGTAAGAATTGCGGTTAAGGATTGCCGTTTTCGTCTGGACTTATTAATTACCTATACGGAGGGTGGGGTAATCAAGGCCCCTATTAACGGCCAGATGAGCAGAAGTATTAAAGAAAGCTTGAATAGTGTTATAAAAGTAAGATTTTCTGATCGGGCAGGTAATATTCTTTATAGTGGTATCGGTACAAATGGAAATCTTGAAATAGTAGAATAGAGTAAGTCAGAGTTATTAAATAGAAAGGCGGTCAAATATGGCCGCCTTAAACTATATTTATAACCTGTTATCAATTCAAATCAAAAAGGGATAGTATAATAATTACTTATCTGAATAATTATAATAATACAATAATTATATAGAAGATAAACCTTATTTTTTTGAAATTTTAGTTTTTAAGAAAGCTTCAACTGCTTGGCATAGATATTATGGACACTTAACTTCAGTACATGTACAGCTTTTAAATCCTTTTCCTCAAATTTAAATTCATCTTTTTTACTATACTGCTTCATCAGCTGTGTTAACGCATAAACTTTTTTATCCTCCGGTAGGATTTCCAGAATGCCATTACCGCATATACTCTCGTATTCCATTGTACTATTGCAGTCTTTCTCCCCAAGTATCAGCTTATGATTACAATCCATCTCAAAGCCTACCTTTGGATTATTACAAAGCAGCTCAAGTTTCTTACCCTTCGTCGCACAGTGAAAAAATAATTCTATACTTTCTTCCTGACTAGAGTAACCAAAATTCATCGGAACGATATAAGGGTACTCTTCATCATAAAAGGCCAGTCTGCATACACTGCACTTTTTGATCAATTCGATGATTTCCTCTTTATTTGTGATTTCACGATCTTTTCTTCTCATGTATCCCTCACATTTCTTATCCTATTATAGGATTGGAATTTCAAAAACCCTCTCGTTTTCGTGTTATGAATAAATGATAATTAGAAACAATTATATGGCATTATAGCATACAAAGATCTTATCCATCAATAGAGAATTGCTTAATCAGTGTTAGTATTCTCTAAAATACCAAGAGACTGCTTCCATGTCAGGATACGTCTAACCGATTCATTGATGAGGCTTTCCTTAATTTTACCTTCTTTCACTGCAGCAAGGACAGCAGGAATCTGGATTGTATAGTCGGAGGAAATGATGAAATCATTACCGGCGTTTACTGCAAGAACAGCAGCAGCCTGATTTCCAGTATATGCTGTGATTGCATTCATACTCAAATCATCAGTCATGATAACACCGTTATATCCTAAATCCTCGCGTAGTATATCGTGTACAGCGACAGAAAGGGATGCAGGGAATTTTTTATCAAAGCAATTTACAATATTATGAGAAACAAGGATACTGTCGGCACCTGCCTCTATACCAGCTTGAAAAGGAAGAAAATCACTCGTTCTAAATTGTTTGCTGCTGCGGTTATCAATTGCTATACCGGTGTGAGTATCTACATTGTTACCATAACCGGGAAAATGCTTTAGCGTACTTCCAAGCTTACGGGATTTCATAGTCTCTACAACAGTTTTTACATAATTCGAGGTCATTTTTGCATCCTTTCCAAAGGAACGTTCATAGATAAAATCCTTTGGATCGGTGGAGATATCGCAGACGGGTGCTAAATTAACATTGATTCCCAGACTTTTTAAAAGCTTTGCTTTTTCCTTTGTATCCTGTACGATTAGATCAAAACCACCAAGCTTATAAAGCTCCTGAGGAGATTGGAAGGGTTTTAAACGGAAGGATGGATATTTACTTACCCGGTTAACTTTACCGCCTTCCTCATCTACACCAATCAGTAATGGTATTGCAGACGCTGACTGATAGCTGTTAATTGCCTCCTTCACATCATTTTTGGTTCTGCCACTAAAATCTCCAGCAAAAAGGATGAAACCGCCCATATGATAGGTCTCAATATCCAAAATGGCGCTATCCTTATTGCAGCGAACGAAAAACAACTGCCCTACCTTTTCCTCTATGGACATTTGTCCGATTAGCTCCGAGATGGTATCATCATTATCAGGTTTATTCGAAGTATCTTCCATCGGGAGAGTGGGACTGGGTACAGTGGTAGGGATAATTTTAATGGTAGACACAGCTGTTGGCAATACAGTAGGGGTCAGCGTCCTTGTCGGATTGTTTCCTTGAGTAGGTACAGCTGTTGGTGTTATATTATTTTCCTTCGAGTTTTTATTTAAGAAACTGCAGCCGTTTATCGCTAAAAGCAGGATGATAACGATTAGTATTTTTAAGGTTTTCATTGCCAGTGCCTCCGTTTTCAAATTATATAGATTATATCATGGAATTGATTTGAAAGTATAGGATAATTCATAGGGCAGGTTTTTGCTATTGAAAGATTTCACTAGGGAAGAAAACAACTAATAGAATCTGTTAATCTAATTTTGCTCAAAAGGATCGGAGATTATCACAAAATATAATTATTCATGCTTTTTATCTATAATAATTGTGATTAAAATCCAAATGAGGTTAAGCTATAGTATAGGGGCCGGACTATATTGTATAAAATCCTGAGCTTGTTTATGCCAGATAAGATACAGCAGACATCTTTTTATAGAAAATACACCATGACCAGGCTGATTTAGTACATTTATATTTCGTGTACCTATTGCTATAATAATAACAATGAATACATGCAGGAGCATGTAAAGGAGGTATTTATGAGATTTAGTAACGGATGTTGGATACATAAGGAAGGTACGGAAGTGTTTTCTCCGGCAGAAGTCTATTTTGCGAAAAAAGAGGACAAACTTTTAACACTTTGTGCTCCGACACATAAAATTAATCATAGGGGTGATACCCTTGGCGGACCCAATTTGACAATCCGCATATCATCCCCTGCCCCTGAGATTCTAAGAATACGAACGAATCATTATATGGGAGTCAGAAAGAAGACGCCTGAATTCGATATTGAAATTGATGATGACAGAAGCTTACAGATAGAAGAGCTTGATCATTTACTTAAGATAACAAGCGGAAGTCTGCATCTGGAAATTAATAAAGAAAACTGGAAAATGACCTATTATCGGGAGAACGAAAAGCTTACAGACAGCGGCTGGCGTGATCTTGCCTACGTGAAGACCGACTGGAGGGGCTTAGCCTATGATGATGGCGGTATCAAGGATACTTACATGAGAGAGCGATTATCCTTATCCGTAGGAGAGCTTATTTATGGGTTAGGCGAGCGTTTTACTCCCTTTGTAAAGAATGGACAGACCGTAGACATCTGGAATGAGGATGGCGGTACTTCCACGGATCAATCCTATAAAAATATTCCTTTCTATGTTTCTAACCGAGGTTATGGCGTATTTGTTAATCATCCTGAGCAGGTTTCCTTTGAGGTAAGCTCTGAGATGGTTAAGAAGGTACAATTCTCCGTTTCTGGTGAGGAACTGGATTATTATATCATCAATGGTCCTTCCATGAAGGAAGTTTTGATGCGCTATACAGATCTTACCGGTAAGCCCTCGCTGCCGGCTCCCTGGACCTTTGGACTTTGGTTATCTACTTCTTTTACTACCAATTACGATGAGGCAACTGTGAACAGCTTTGTAGATGGGATGTTTGAACGAGGAATTCCTCTTAAAGTTTTTCATTTTGATTGTTTCTGGATGAAGGATTTTCACTGGTGTGATTTTATCTGGGATTCAAAAGTTTTTCCTGACCCTGTCGGCATGCTAAAGCGGCTAAAGGAAAAGGGACTGAAGATTTGTGTATGGATTAACAGCTATATTGGTCAGGAATCACCGATGTTTACGGAGGGTGTCGAGGGCGGTTATTTTATAAAGCGTCCGAATGGCGACGTATGGCAGTGGGATATGTGGCAGCCCGGTATGGCTATCGTGGATTTTACAAATCCTAAAGCCTGTGAGTGGTTTTCCTCCAAGCTGGAAGCACTTTTAGATATGGGAGTCGACTGCTTTAAGACAGACTTCGGTGAGAGAATACCAACAGATGTTGTATATTATGATAATTCTGACCCGATGAAAATGCATAATTACTATACCTATCTATATAATAAAACTGTTTACGAATTATTAGAAAAAAAGCGAGGCAAGGGTGAAGCAGTTTTATTTGCAAGAAGTGCAACGGCAGGCGGACAGAAATTCCCGGTTCATTGGGGCGGTGACTGCTGGTCTGATTATGAATCAATGGCAGAAAGCTTACGCGGAGGCTTATCTCTAACCATGTCCGGCTTTGGATTTTGGAGTCATGATATCGGAGGCTTTGAGAGTACTTCAACTCCGGATGTGTATAAGCGTTGGTGTGCCTTTGGCTTATTATCTACCCATTCTAGACTTCACGGAAGCTCCTCCTATCGTGTTCCGTGGGCTTATGATGAAGAAGCTGTAGCTGTTGTGAAATTTTTCACGAGACTTAAGGCATCTCTTATGCCTTATTTATTCCGTAATGCAATTGAGACCTCTAAGCTTGGTATTCCATCCATGAGAAGTATGGTCTTAGAATATACACAGGATCCGACCTGTGCTTATCTTGATAAGCAGTATATCCTGGGTGATTCCTTATTGGTTGCTCCGATTTTTAATGATCAGGGTATTGCACAATATTATCTTCCAGAGGGGAATTGGACAAACTACTTTACAGGGGAAGTAAAATCAGGGTGTCGTTGGTATAAAGAAAAGCTAGGATACTTAGACATACCTTTGTATGTGAAGCCGGGAAGCATTCTGGCAGTAGGAGCGAAGGAGAATGATGCGGTATATAATTATGCCGATCAGGTATCTCTAAAAGTATATGAATTATTGGAAAATGTCCCTTCTACAACTGTAGTGTATGATGATAAAGCAAAGCTTTCACTTGAGGCTGAAATATTAAGAAAGCATTCCTCTATTACGATTGACGTAAAGTCAGATAAGAGCTATAACGTAGTGTTGGTTAATACAACGAATATTGCTTCTGTCGATCACGGCAGCTTTGAGAGGATAGGAAATGATACGGTTATAACACCGTATGGAAGCGGCAAGATAACCTGTGAATTATATAATAACTAATAATTGAGATATACCTACCCCCCTTAAGTGGGCGCCAAAATCCTTTAAGGCGCCCATTTAGATTTAAAGCGCTGCATCAATCAATAATCATAGGAAAAGGTGGTGCTAGAGTTAGAGATAGAATAAGGATAACTGGCTATTGCTCTAGTGATAGTTATTTACAGTAAGAATAATTTTGATACTCTAACCTTCCATGCCTCGCTGCAGCTCGGCACCACCATAAATGAAACGTGTAATTGGCTCTACCCGACAACTTTTTTGTGCTATAATTATTAATAGCGGTGAAGGTCGGTTTTGATTTGGGTCTAGAGCTCGTACTCTAAGCTGACTTTAGGTTCTCTCATTTGCACCACCATCTGTCCAGTCTCGTTTGACAAAAGGACGTATAGTAAAATAATTACAGACAGAGAACCGTGCCGTAAATTTTAAATGGAGGTAGTCCATTATGAAGAAAATTTACGACAAGTGTTGTGGTATTGATGTGCACAAAAAACTCATAGTTGCCTGTTTTTTTAATGGCAGGAAGCAGGAAATCCGTGAGTTTGGTGCAACTACAAGAGAGCTTCTTGAGTTAACTGATTGGCTTATCCATGGTAAATGTGAGATGGTTGCCATGGAAAGCACGGGTTCTTATTGGAAGCCTCTTTACAATGTTTTAGAATCTTCCGGTTTAAGTGCAATGGTAGTAAATGCTCATCATATCAAAGCAGTACCAGGACGGAAGACGGATGTAAAAGATGCTGAATGGATAGCAGACCTTTTACAGCATGGACTGTTACGCGCTAGCTATATTCCAGATAAAGCACAGCGTGAGCTGCGGGAACTCTTGGGTTACCGCAAGAGTCTTGTGGCAGATAAGGCAAGAGAACTCAATCGCCTTCAAAAAATGTTAGAAGGTGCCAATATCAAACTCTCTGGTACGATTTCCGATATCAATGGTATGAGTTCACGCAACATACTTAAGGAAATTCTCTCTGGTAAAAAGATTGATTCTGCCAAGTTAAATGAGATGATTTCACATAAAGAAATTCATGGTAATATCAAAGCTACAAATGTGCAGCTGCTGGATGACCTCAATGGCATCCTAACACCACTTCAGTGCAGGATGATGAACGAGTGCCTCAAACATGTCGATGAGTTGGATATTCATATCAAAAATCTCGATGATGAAATTGATGATAGAATGGATGGCGATCAAAAAAAGGCAGTTGAAGCAATCGATGATATCCCCGGTATTGCAGTTGACAGTGCAAAAGCAGTGATCTCCGTCATCGGTACTGACATGTCACGTTTTCCAACTTCTTCCCACATATCGTCTTGGGCAGGTATTTGTCCAGGGAATAATGAAAGTGCAGGCAAACGTAAATCAGGAAAAACAAGGAAGGGAAATTCTCTTCTTCGCACAACACTAATTTTATGTGCACACTCTGCAGTAAGGAATAAAAACTCTTATTTTTATGCGCAATTTCAACGAATTAGTGCCCATCGAGGTAAAAAGCGTGCGTACGTAGCGGTAGCACATTCCATGTTAGTAGCCATCTATCACATCTTAAGGGATGGCATTGCATTTCATGATTTGGGTGCTAATTACTATAATCAGTTCAATAAAGAGCGTAAAATCAATGCCTATTTAAAAAAGCTAAAATCACTAGGTTGGCAAGGATCTACTGCCATGGA
>JAEZTJ010000095.1 GCA_023421505.1 Bacillota bacterium | reverse complement strand
ATCAACAGCTGCTCCTAATATGCCTGCAACAGCAGAAATTGATACGTCATACTTATCAAGCTTATGAACTTCATTAAATTCTTCTCTTATCTGCTTTAATGCCAAATCATTACTTGCAAGTTCTTTTTCGGTAAAAATTGTTTCTAAATCACATTCACTACCCACATGCGCTTCAGCTTCCTTACACAATGCTTCCCAACTTTGAATTGTCAGGATTTCCCTTTTTGTAGGAGTTATGCACTCTTTCTGCGAAGGTAAGTCATATCCCAAGCCTTGTAGTAATTCTATACTTTCGGATATCGCCGAATCCACTTTGTCTGTATGAAAATCAATATCCTTCAACTGCTCGGATTGATGTTTTAGTACATTGTTAATCTGCTGCTCAGTTTCAGAACATTTATATTTACTCATGTTTTGTTCCTCCTTGTTCAGCTAATGCTTTTCTTAGTTGCTCATTTACATTTTCCAACTCTGGAACTTTTTCAGCTTGTGATTCTAAGTTTTTAATTTCAGCATTTTGTTTTACCAAAACCTTTGTTGTATGTATATTCCTCTTATCTACTTCTTTTTTCAATTGTTTACTCTTATATCTAGTATGTAAATCATCTGCTAAAATGCCGCCACCAATTGCACCAGCAATTACTTTTGTTTTATTCTTTGCAAGGATTCTCACATTTTGATTTATCTGTTTTGAGAGAGAAGCAGTAATATCCCTCAACATTCTTTGATTAAGTTTAAAATGAATACTCATAAGCACTCTCCTTTAAGCTACTCCTAAATCCTTTTTTAAATCCTTAACTGCTTGTTGCAACAAAATATTCAGGCTTTGTAGATAATCTAATCGCTCTTTGCCAGCATCTGCTTCTGCCTTTAATGCCTTTATAATTGCTTCATGTTTCTTTAGTGCTTCCTTATACAGTCTTTCTTTTTCTTGTCTCAATTGTTTTCTTTTCAAGTGACTAGCAATTCCCACACCACCTGCTGCCAATCCTGCTACAGGTAATGCTAAAACAAATATCCCTGCCACCATTGGCGATAATGCACCTCCAACAATCAATGAAGCCGCCCCTCCTGCTGTTGAAAGTCCTGTTGATATTCCAATAGCTGATAATCCAACGGTTCCCAAACCATATAATGCTGCAAATGAGATTACGCCACCCATTCCCGCTCCAAGAGCACCAGCCAAAACCTCCGGAATAGCACTTTCTCGAATCGTTCTCTTTTTATCATCTAATGCACAAGCTGCTTCATTTACAACATTTACTACTTGTTGTAATGAATCCACGCTAGGAAATACCATATTCTTTTTCTTTTTAACATATTCGTCCATGATTCAGCCTCCTATTTTTTCTTCTTATCCGAACTCATAATTGATTTTGCTAACCAAGCACTTACTGCACCACCAACACCAACAATGCCCCATGGCATAGCTGCCAATGCACCTCCTGCCACTAATCCGATTGCTCCAGCAGCCTTCATCCATTCTTTTGATACTGCTGCCCTAGACGCTGTCCCTGCAAGAATTGAAGGAGTTACTAAGTTCGCTTTATCCAATAATTTTTCTTTATCAGATTCCGTATACTTTTCTGGATGATCTACAAATACATCCAATAATAATCTAAGCATTTCCGTTTCCTCTGGACAACGAACTATTTCTGCATCGAGTACACTTCTCATTGCGATATATTGAGTCTTATTCAGTTTATTACGACCACTCTCTATGTTGTTAATAGTTTGTCGTGTTACTCCTATTTGATTTCCAAATTCTTCAGCAGTCCAACCGACAGCTCTTCTAATCAATAGCAAGTTATCTTGTAATTTTTTTATCTCTTCCATGTTCGCACCTCCATGTTAAAATTGTATACCTCGACAATAATTTTGTCAAGGTATACAATTTTAACATACCTTACTATTTATACATAAGTTAACACATCAGCTTTCTGATGTAGTTATTATTAGTGGCAACACACCAAAACTAATTATTTACGCTTCTTCAATTTGTTCTTCTAAAATAGGGGTAACAATCTGACTGTCACTAAGTATAACATTCACCTTAGTGTCAATGGGAAACCCAAAGCTTTTAAAATACTGACCTTTGAGTTGTAGAGTTGGAACATTCTTATACTTATATCCACTGGTTGAATTTACTTTTATTCTTCTTTCCACAGGCATCTTCCTTCCTGTGTGTTGCCACCATTGATATTGTATCAAATGCTAAAATGAAGTTCCAGTAAAAATAAGGAGTTCCATATTCCTATTTACGAGATATTCCTAAACTGATAAGTAACAAATATAGGGAGGACTGAAATTAATGAAATTGATAGAAAACATATTGTATAAGATAAAGCTTGCAAAAATGGATAACGAATATTACTTTCGCAGACAACAATGCTTCTCATTTGCTTCTCATTTGCTCCTCCATCATATTATCACACTCACACCCCTGAAGAGATAGACGCAGATTATCGCCATGTAAAAGAATTAATTTCACATTTTGACGATAAAGACGATTCCTTTTTCAGAGAAAACCGAACTAAAAAAGAAAAGCATATTTCAATATATTCTAAGCCGTTTTTATACATAAAAAGAGGCATACCATTTCTGATACACCTCTCTCCATTATGGCTTACTTATCTGCTTTTTGCTTCTTTCTTAGATGCTTCCACCTTAGTCTGCTCTTTCTCTGCCTTTGCACCTTCACTCTTCGCAAACTTATCAAACGCATCTGCTCCGTACTGTGGTTCAGGTTCTGCCACTGCTAATGCAAGATTCTCATGCGATCTTTCCATTGCCTAGTCATATATCTTCATCATTCTACTGATTTCAACATCTTTTGACAAATTATCGACCTTATCAATTGCTGCATCCAATCTTAACTGCATACCTTCAAGTAGCTTTTTCTTTGCAAGCCAAGGTTTCTTAACTGCTTCTGTCTTAGAGAATTTCTTCTCCTTTTCAGAATAATCAACCGTTTCCTTATCTGCAAAAGTTCTAAAAGCATTAGCAATCTGCTGATTTGCTTCTCGCATTCCTTTACCAAATGCATCAATCTTAGCAATTGTTCCAACCACTTCCACCTGTGAAACCTTTACATTCTCACGAATAAACTCCAGCTTTTTCTTTACTCCAAAGAACTCCGATACCTTATTCAGTGCGACTTTTCCCTTCAGCTTTGTCTCTCTTACAATATCACTCGCTTTAATCAAAATATTATCCTTTACTACAAATATCTGCTCTTTCATAATCTTGCATCGGTTTTCAAGTCGATCAGCAGCCTCACTTACGGACTTTTTCAGATTATTAAGGATAGTATCTTCCTTCATCTCCTTAATCTGTGCGCGCACATTGGTTAGTTCCTCTGTCATTGCATCCAGTTTCTTTTCCAATCCATCCACATAGGAACAGATTTCAAACACATCATTCGACTGTGACTGCATATTGTTCTGCTTTAGCATATCCATCAACTCCTGTATAATCTCGTCCTTTGTTAGTGCTTTTTTCTTTGTTACTTCTGGTGTTGTATCCATCTTTTATTCCTCCAATCATAGTAGCGGGGACAAGCAATGGCCTGTCCCCTAATGC
>JAEZTJ010000091.1 GCA_023421505.1 Bacillota bacterium | reverse complement strand
AGAGTGGGATTCGAACCCACGGTTCCTTTCGGAATCACTGGTTTTCAAGACCAGCCCCTTAAGCCGCTCGGGCATCTCTCCAAACGTCGCTTTGCTAGTATATCACCTAAAATATCATGTGTCAAGTAGTTTTCTTTTATTCATGAAAAGAATTGTTCCTTTTTTTTATCCTTTTCACACAATAGGCGTCTATATATTTCCTCGGCCAATATTCTATCTTCAGGTGTTGTTAGTTTAATATTATTATAATCACCAAAAAGCATTTTTACCGGTCTCTTTATATATCTTTCATACACCATTGCATCATCCGTGATCCCCAGACTGCTTTTATCTGTTTCACTATAAAATAAGTCAAAGGCTTTTTTGATTGCTGTAAATTCAAAAGCCTGAGGTGTTTGTGCAGACCATAATGTATTACGGTCAGGCGTTGCTGTTATGTTACCATCACCATCCACTGTTTTTATGGTCTCCTTTACCGGCGTTCCGACAATACAAGCTTTATTTTGTACTACATTCTTAATAATAGCTTCTATTAATTCTACTGATATAAATGGTCTGGCTCCGTCATGTATTAATATATAGTCTGCTTCCTGCGTATTAATAAGAGCATGGTATACAGAATCATAACGCTCCCTGCCGCCCTCTATTATTCTTGATACTTTTTTGAAATTATATGCTTTTACAATATGTTCCCTGCAGTAGTCTACTTGGTCCGCCCCTGTTACAAGTATTATATGATCAACAGAGCTTTCTTCAAAAGCTTTCATCGAATAATATAGTATCGGTTTATCCTGCAGAATCAGAAATTGCTTTGCCACCTGGGAATTCATTCGTTTTCCTTGTCCGGCAGCCAAAATAATCGCTGTTACTTTATCCATAGTTAGTCTCCATTCTGATTCAATCGACTATCTCTCTCCAATTCTTAGATTAGGCACCGCATTCAGTGTAAGATCGGCTCTGGAGCCTTTTAAATATTCATAGTATGCTGCTGTACCTATCATAGCTGCATTATCTGTGCAAAAAATCGATGATGGATGATAGAAGGTCAGATTATTCTCAGCACATGCTGCTGCCATCGCTTCCCGAAGAGATGAATTAGCCGCAACCCCTCCGGCAACCGCAATTTTTGACATACCATAATTCTTAGCCGCTATGATTGCCTTAGTTACCAGAACATCAATAACCGCCTCCTGAAAGGAGGCTGCAATATCCGCGCGATTTATCTCCTCATTTTTCATCTCACAGGAGTTGATATGATTTAACACTGCAGATTTAAGACCACTGAAGCTGAAATCATAGGGAGCACCTTCAATTTGCGCCCTTGGAAATGTTATGGCTTTTTTATTCCCCTCCTTGGAGAGCTTATCTATCTTTGGACCACCCGGATAACCGAGTCCGATTGCTCTGGCTACCTTATCAAATGCTTCGCCTGCAGCATCATCCCTGGTTTTCCCAATGATTTCATAGGTTCCATATTCCTTCACAAGTACCAGGTGCGTATGCCCCCCTGATACAATCAGACATAGGAAGGGCGGTTCTAATTCTTTATTTTCAATATAATTTGCTGATACATGTCCTTCTATATGATGTACCCCAACAAGTGGTTTGTTTGCTGCGAAGCTGATTGCTTTTGCTTCTGCAACTCCAACCAAAAGTGCTCCTACAAGTCCTGGTCCATAGGTTACTCCTATTGCATCTATTTCCTGCAATACCACACCCGCTTCTGCCAATGCTTCTTCAATTACCTGATTAATCTTCTCTATATGCTTTCTAGATGCAATCTCGGGTACTACCCCCCCATATAACTGATGAAGTTCAATCTGGGAAGAAATAATATTAGACAGTACTTCTCTTCCATTCCTTACCACTGCTGCAGCCGTTTCGTCGCAAGAGGTTTCTATTGCTAATATCGTTATATCCTTTGTCATATTGTTACCCAGCCTTTATATAATAGTATTTCATATTTAATCTATCAGATTATTTGATCATCTTCTTACTGTCTTCCTCTTGTACAAACTCCCAGCCAAGAATCTTCCACTGTCCGTTAGCACCTTGGCGAAGCAGTACTTTCCAGGTTTCGGTAAACCTAATTCCTTCCTGTATTGTAAATGAGACAAATTTTGTAGCATATTTTATTCCATCTATCTCTGTATCCTGTTCCTCATCCTCTTTTACAAGAAGATACTTTACAATTTTTCGATCATGCTCTTTCCATACAGCAAGATCCGTGATCAAATTTGTAAGATAAGAATCTTCAGGATTGCTATCCAAAAATTTCTTATCATATAATTCTCTTATTTTTAATGCCAAGGGCTTTATCTCTTCCTCCTTCGGTTCTCCATATAAAGCCTTCATCATACTTGCAAATACTTTGGTAACTTCTCTCGGGGTATCAGGATAATATAAGACTAAATCTTTATTGATCAGCTCTTGGGCTTCTGACAGCTTCTCTTGCGTACTGATAGGTTCCGTTCGGTTTGACCAATAATAATAGCACAGTACAATTACAATCGCTAATATTGTCATACATATCACCGTAGTAAAAGTTCTTTTTGAACTCTTTCCCATAACGTTACCCCCTTTACTTACTGTCTATTCCTCTTTATCAAATTCCAGTACCGTACTTTTTCTATCCTTTCCAAGCTTTGTATTCGAAAAGATACGCCTGGCCTCTCCAATGTAATCCTCCGGTCTGATGAGTGATGGACTGTAATGAGTAAGCCATAGCTCGCTTACCTTTGCCGTCTTAGCAAGCTTTGCTGCCTCACAAAATGTCATATGCTTATATTCTCTGGCTTTCGTATCCTTTTCGTTCTCCCCGTACATCCCCTCACAGATAAATAAATCTGATCCGGCAGCATTTTCTGCAATTGCGTTAACGGGTCTGGAATCGGTACAGTAAGTCAGTTTTATTCCTCTACGCTCCGGTCCGATTACCATATCAGGAGTATAGGTAATGTCTCCGTCTATAAGCGTCTCTCCCTTTTGAAGGCGATTCCAGAACTTTTGGGGGACATTGTTAAGAAGTGCTCGCTCCGTATAAAATCTGCCTCCCCTTCTTATTATAATACTGTACCCATAACATAGGATATTGTGTTTTACTTGAAATGCCTTGATTTTATATCCATTTATCTCAATTTGCTCTTCTGCTGCAGATAATTCAATGAATTTAATCTCAAAGGGCAGCTCCGGTGCAATAACACGTAAAGCATTCACTACCCTCTCAAGACCCTTCGGACCAATTAATGTAACTGGTTCTGTCCTTTCTGCATTTCCCATGGATAACAGTAAGCCAGGTAATCCACTGATATGATCTCCGTGAAAATGCGTAAAGCATATAATATCAATCGAATGAAAACTCCAACCTTTTTCACGGATGGCAATCTGTGTTCCCTCACCGCAATCTATTAATAGACTGCTCCCATTAAATCTGGTCATCAGAGCAGTTAACCATCTTCCCGGCAGCGGCATCATCCCGCTTGTTCCCAGTAAACATACATCCAGCATTTTTCGTCCATAGCCTTTCCCATTTTATCTCTATTCATTTTACCACACTTTATACTTATCTATAAGCATATATAGCAATATTTTAGCAGTTATTTCTATCATTTGTCCAGAAATTTGTTCTAAAATCCCGGAAAGTGGTTTTACAGAGATACTACCTATTCCCAAACTATCTTATTTTCTTATTTTTCTTGCTATAATTTACTTTAGTAATTATAATTCGAGATGATATGTGATATATTTATCAGCAAAACTTATACTATATATAACCAATTCGTCTCTTTACAACACCGAATGGAGGAGAAAATAATGTATAGCTTTAAAAATGATTATAGCGAAGGTGCTCACCCAAGAATTTTAAACTCCTTGATGGAATCAAACCTAGAGCAAAGTGATGGGTATGGGGAAGACCTCTACACAAGAAAAGCCACCATCCTGCTAAAGGAGAAAATCGGGCGTACAGATATAGATATTCACCTTTTTACCGGAGGTACTCAAACTAATCTCACAGCTATTTCTTCCTTTTTAAGACCTCATGAAGCAGTAATCTCAGCTAGCACAGGGCATATCCTCACTCATGAAACGGGAGCTATAGAAGCTACGGGGCATAAAATATTATCCGTTCATACAAAGGATGGGAAGCTTAGCCCTTCTCATATCCTTGCAGTGATAAAAGCGCATACAGATGAGCATATGGTGAAGCCAAGACTGGTTTATATCTCAAATCCTACTGAAATCGGCTCTATATACAATAAATGCGAGTTGGAACAGTTGAGTAAAAGCTGCAGAGAAAATCAATTGTTCTTATATATTGACGGGGCCAGATTAGGCTCTGCTCTATGCTCACAGGAAAATGATATTAAGCTATATGATCTGGCTCAGCTTTCAGATTCCTTTTATATTGGAGGGACAAAAAACGGTGCCCTGCTTGGGGAGGCACTTGTTATTTGTAATCCTGCTTTGAAGGAGGATTTTCGATTTTTTATTAAACAAAAGGGAGCACTTCTAGCCAAGGGAAGACTTCTTGGCATTCAATTTCTTGAATTATTTCAGGATAATCTATATTACGAGCTTGCTGCCCATGCTAATAAAATGGCTGATTATTTAAGAGAAGGCATCAAAAGGTCTGGTTATTCCTTCTTAATACCCTCCTCCACCAATCAAGTATTTCCCATCCTGCCGATTACAATAATTAAAAAACTTCAGAATAATTTTTCCTTCTATGTATGGGAGGAGATAGATAATAAGCTTTCAGCAGTAAGGCTTGTAACCTCCTGGACAACAAAAGAAGAATATGTAACCGCTTTTATTGATGATTTAATAAAATACACAAAAAGGGGAACCCTTTAAAGGTTCCCCACTGGTACATTATTTCAAAAGCTCCATTGCGGATAAATGCTCTCTTACAATACCTCCAGCTTTTTTCTTATTTCGACAGGAATTTGAAATTGAGAAATTAATTTATTATAACACTCCTCACAAAGATTAAAATGATGAACTTCCATATCCTTCTCCGAAAAATATCCCCATTCTTTCGTAGCTTCAAATGCATCCTCTAATAGGATACCATTTACCACCTTAAGTTCCTTGCCGCATGAATTGCAGTAAAGAGAAGTTTCCCCATGACTGGTTACACTGTCTGCTCTTTTCAAGACTTATCCCTCCATATCGTACATGACCAATAACCTCATTATAATTGAATTCGACGAATTTTTACAGTGGGAATTACTGTATCAGTTTCAGCCACATAATTACAGCGTCTTCCTTCGGCTTGGAATAGAAGTCCTTACGAATACTCACACGTTCAAAGCCCAAAGACTCATATAAACAGATGGCAGCTTCATTCGAGCTTCGTACTTCTAAGGTAAGTGAGGTAATCCCCCTGCTTTTAGCCTCCTTTAATAATTCTGTCAGCATATAAAAACCGATACGACGCCTACGGCATTCTTTTTTTACTGCAACATTATAAATATCACCTTCACCAACAATACCCCATAAGCCGCAGTAGCCAGCAACCTTTCCATCTACCTCTACTACAATATAATAATTATTAGAATTAGCAATTGCTTTACTAAAATCCTCATATCTCCAAGGCTCGGAAAAGGTTTCCTGTTCTATTGCAGATATCTCAGGCAAGTCTTCCTCTGTCATTTCTCGAATAACCATGATAATCTCCTCTTACTTAAGCCGCTCGGCACGCTCTCTTTCTGCCTGGGACAGACGAAGATATACGGGTTCATGCTGAAGAGCTGTCTGTAAGTTATTCTGTTTATAATAAATTAATCCAAGCGCCCCAATTGCTCCCGCCCTTTGTCTGTTTAAATGAACAGGGGCAAAACTAAATTGTACCTTTGTCTTCTCTTCGATTTTAGTTTGGTACACCGGGACACCATCTCCAAGAAATATTACCTCTCGATCCATTTGGTTAACTTCTTCAAGAATGTCCTCTATAGCAACTGCGGTCTGCTGTTTAACAATATGAAATGCATCTCCTCCAAATTCATATAGTCCGGTATACACCTGATCTCTACGGGCATCCATCAAAGGACAGATTAGTTTGTTTGTCCCATATAGGTTATACGCTAAAGCATCTACGGTTGGAATTGCAATGATCGGTTTACTAAGCGCAAGGCCAAGACCCTTCGCAGTAGCAGAACCTATTCGAAGTCCGGTAAAAGAGCCCGGACCAGCCGCAACAGCAATTGCATCTATCTCTGATAACTCGAGTTCCACCATCTTTATTATTTCATTTAACATAGGCAGCAAGGTCTGTGAATGAGTTTTTTTATAATTAACAGTGTATTCTGTAAGCACTATTTCCTCTGTTACAATAGCTACAGAAGCCACCAGACCTGAACTATCAATCGCTAATATCTTCATTACTGCACATCCTCTCTATTCCCTTGCTTCAATCGTAATTAATCGGTAGTCAAATCCTTTGTCCAAATTCTTTTTTATGGTAACATTCGTCCTGCTCTTTGGCAAAAGCTCCTCAATGAGTTCTGCCCACTCAATCAAACTAACTCCTTCTCCATAAATATAATCCTCGTATCCGATCTCCTCCATCTCTTCCACATCTGCGATACGATATACATCAAAATGATAAAAAGGTATTCTACCTCCTTCATATTGCTGGACAATGGTAAAGGTAGGGCTGTTTACTGCCTCCTCAATACCCATACCTTTCGCAAAACCTTGAGTAAATACTGTCTTACCGACTCCCAAATCTCCGCTAAGGCAGTAAACTTCCCCTTTTTTTGCTTTATATCCAAGATCATATCCAATCTGAAAGGTATCCTCCGACTGAAAGCTCTCTATTGTCATTATAACCATACCTCATTTCTGTACTGCTTCCTACACACTTCTACGATACGTTGCGTATATATAATTAATGAACATTGTAGGCTGCCTAACTTGTTAGGTAAATTGAACTATTACCTCTCTATAACCATCATTATTATAGATTAGCGTCTTTCTGACGGCAATAATTATAGCAGAACTGGGACAAAAAAGATAGAGCCTCTTTGATTCTCCGTTCAAAGAAGCTCTAAAAATTTACACTATTATAATAATCTACCTCTTAACAAACGATAGGTATAATATCCGATTACAGAAATTGTAATTCCTTTTACAATATTAAAAGGTGTAATACCTATAATTACAAGTCCTGCAAGATCTTTTATTGCGGGTACGGTACTGGCTGCGAAGCCGATTACACTGTCCATCCCTCCAAAAGCTTTAGCATATAGTGGTATCATAACAAAGTAATTGATAAGCGCACCTGCAATTGTCATTGTGATAACGGCTACAGCGAAGATGAAAACAAGGTAAATAAGCTCTCCTACTCTTGATTTATCTTTCTTATCAGAAATACTGCCTTTAGACTTTTTCATTTTATATAACAAACTCACAGGCAAGATGAAGGCACAGCTGATTAAAAAGTTTGTTGCCTCTCCGACCCAGGCAGTGGTTGACGCTGTTATTGCCTTAATTAAATTCTTGATAAACTCAATTAATATTCCCGCAAAGGGCCCATACTGTAAAGACGCAATTACCGCCGGTATATCACTGAATTCAAATTCCAAAAAGCCAAGATGCTTGTATGGGAGGCTGATCAGCTGCAATGCATACGATAAGGCTGCAAACATACTGATAATGATCATCTGTTTGGTCGTGAATATGGTTCCCTTTTGATTCGTAATAGCGTTTGTCTTCATTTCATTCTCTCCTTTTTTGATTGCAAAGGGAAAACTTTGGGTCTTGCAGCAGAATAAAAAAATCCCCGATTCTAACACATTAAAATCGGGGCTGCTCGTCATTATACTCTGCTTCTCTTCTTTCATCCAGACTTTACTGTCGGTTTTGGAATTTCACCAAATCAATCATATACGCCATTCAATCATGACTATCTATGAGTCGCGGACTTTACCGCCGGTCGGGAATTTCACCCTGCCCCGAAGAATTTCCTTTATAAAATTTTATTTCCTGCTCATAATACATCAGGTCCTTACTATTGTCAATGTGGTATCGCAAAATATTATATGCAAATATTTACATAATGATTTTATCACAGCTTCATTGTTAGCTGAATTCGCTTTTTCGCTAAATCAACACTGAGAACTTTGACTTCCACAATATCTCCAACACTTACCACATCAAGTGGATGCTTTACAAACTTCTTATCTGATAGCTGGGAGATATGAACCAGTCCGTCCTGATGCACACCAATATCAATAAATGCTCCAAAATCTATTACATTACGGACTGTACCTTTTAAAATCATGCCCTCCGTAAGATCCTTCATATCAAGTACATCAGTACGAAGAATTGGCTTCGGCATCTCATCTCTGGGGTCTCTGCCTGGCTTTTCAAGCTCCTTTATAATATCAGTTAAAGTAATCTCACCAACACCTAGTTCTTCAGCAAGCTTCTTCTTATCTTTTATTTGTTTTCCGATCGTAACGACATCACTATCCTGTTCCATCACAGCTACAGTCGTATTATTCTTTGATTCTTCTTCCTGTGTTGGAATTTCTTTACCACTTACTGCTGCTGCAAGTGCTTTACCAAACGCTGTATCCTGTTGCCTTACAGTTATTGTTTTTTTCTTTTCCGGCTTTTGCCCTGTCTTCTTCACAGGCTCTGTTCCCTTTTGCTTGAAAGCCTTTGCCTGTATCTCTTTTACGTCCTCCAAAGTCATACCCAGCTTAGAAAGAAGCGCCTGCGCAGCCTCATAAGATTCCGGATGTACTCCGGTTGCATCTAGCGGATTATCTCCTCCCAGAATTCTCATAAAGCCTGCACATTGTTCAAATGCCTTAGGACCCAATTTAGAAACCTTCAAAAGCTCATTTCGGCTTCTAAATCTTCCATTTGCTTCTCTATAAGCAACGATATTCTTTGCAATCATCTTACTAATTCCGGATATATGCTCCAGTAAGGATACAGATGCGGTATTTAAATCCACCCCAACCTTATTAACACAGTCCTCTACAACTCCCGAAAGAACCTCTCCCAATTTCTTTTGATTCATATCATGCTGATATTGTCCAACACCGATGGATTGCGGGTCGATCTTTACAAGCTCTGCCAGAGGGTCCTGAAGTCTTCTTGCAATGGAGGCTGCACTTCTCTGCCCTACATCAAAATTCGGGAATTCTTCCGTGGCAAGCTTGCTCGCTGAGTATACTGAGGCTCCTGCTTCATTGACAATAATATATTTTAACGGCTTATGAATTTCCTTCAGAAGTTCTACGATGACCATCTCGGATTCTCTGGAGGCAGTACCGTTTCCTACCGAAATCAACGTTATATCATACTTATCGATTAATTTCTTTACAACCTGCTTCGCTTCCTCCACCTTGTTCTGTGGAGCGGTAGGATAAATTACTACTGTATCAAGAACCTTACCCGTACTATCTACTACTGCTAGCTTGCAGCCTGTTCGAAAGGCTGGGTCCCAGCCTAGTACAACCTGTCCTGCAATTGGAGGCTGCATCAAAAGCTGCACCAGATTCTTACCGAAGACCTTAATTGCTCCATCCTCGGCCTTCTCTGTCAAATCATTGCGAATTTCACGTTCGATTGCAGGAGCGATCAGCCTCTTATAGCTGTCTTCTATTGTAATACTCAGAATATTACTTGTAAATTCGTTATCCTTTACAATCACCTTAGTCTCAAGATATCTTAGGATACGCTCCTCCGGTGCAACTATCTTAACCGTCAAAATCTTTTCATTTTCGCCGCGGTTAATAGCAAGAATTCTATGTCCGGCAAGCTTCTCTATGCTTTCCTCAAAATGGTAGTACATCTCATATACCGTTTCCTGCTTCTCATCCTTCGCAACAGAGGTAAGCATACCCTCTTTCATCGTCACCTCACGGATATAGCTGCGATACTCCGCCTGATCGGAAATATCCTCCGCGATAATATCCATTGCGCCGGCTATCGCTTCTTCTACGGAACGTACCTCCTTCTCCTCTGACAAAAATGCTGCTGCAGCATTTTCAACCGGTTCTTTCATCTCCTGTGCGAGTATGATTGCTGCTAATCCATCTAATCCCTTCTCCTTTGCAATAGTTGCTCTGGTTCTTCTCTTAGGACGGTATGGACGGTATAAATCTTCTACGACAACTAAAGTTGCGGCAGCAAGTATCTGTTCCTTGAGCTCCTGTGTAAGCTTGCCCTGTTCTTCGATACTGCTAATTACTGAAGTTTTCTTTTCCTCTAAATTTCTTAAATACTGCAATCTATCAAACAAATTTCTTAACTGCTCATCGTCTAGAGAGCCTGTTGCTTCCTTACGGTACCTTGCTATAAAAGGAATTGTATTTCCCTCATCAATTAATTTAACGGCTGCTTCTGCCTGCTCCAGCCGAATCCCTAATTCATCCTTTATTTGCTTTAAAATATCCATATTTTACCCCATTCCTGCGCTGCTTATTTGGCTTGCTTGCGAGACAATACGCATATCAAGTTTGTGTGCGCAGCGCAGACACAAACTTGCTGAGTGAAAAATTTGAAAAATCTTTCACTCTTTCCTCCATGACATGATACAAGGCTTAATCTACTTTGTATCCTTCATAATTTTAATCTCCCATGGAGTTTTGGAAGTAAATTCACAATATCGCCTATATAATATATCACGAAAATAATTCGATTAAAAGTAGGAATTGCCTAATATAAATTAAAATAGTACTATTTACCGTTACCTGGTTTGGTTATATAATATAATCATAATAGAAAGTAAGTTCTTAAAGGGAGAACAGACATGATCTATCCGGTTGGTTATCAAAGCGTACTCTATCCATCTTACAGATCAGATGCAATGGGCCAAGTCGTTAACGCAGTGAATAAAGTTAACGGTGTTAATGCTGTGCAGAAAAAGGACTCTCCAATTACAGGAAAAGTTGAAGCTTCTCAGTGTCAAACCTGTAAAAGCAGAAAATACGTGGATCAATCAAATGAAAGCGTATCCTACAAATCACCAACGCATATCTCTCCTCAGCAATCCTTTGCTGCCGTTGCAGCACATGAACAGGAGCATGTGGCAAATGCAGTAAAGGAAGGCAAACAAGCAGGAAAAGAATTAGTATCTGCTTCTGTCAGTCTCCAAATGGATCTATGTCCGGAATGCGGTACTCCCTATGTTGCAGGTGGTGTTACCACAACTCAAATAAAATATAATGAGAGTAATCCCTATGATAGCTATAGAAAATCTATAGAAGGAAGTCTTTTAAAGGGTATGTATGTTAATTATGTAGCATAGGATTAAATTTTATAAAGTCAGACCAATTCTTACTCAGAATTCTTACTCAGAATTCTTACATAGATAGAAAAGCAGGTTCTAGTGACAGTTTGCTATTAGAGAATGTAATAAATTTAAATAAAATAAGGGATTTGTAAGTTTCGTAATTAACTTGCAAATCCCTTTAATTAATCCTTTAGTATAAGCCTATCTCTCATTCAAAAAATACCTTTACCAAAAAAATATTTATGTATTTATTTGCTTCATAATAAACTTATGCTACCGTAATCGTACTACCTACCAAACAATTTATTAATTACTGTATAGCCTTCCTTTACTGCAATGCCGCTTTGCTTTGCTTCTGCTTCATTATAATGCCACTCATTATCCTGCTCAGCTGTACTGTCATATAACAAGTAAGGAACCGGATCACTCGTATGTGTTCTACATCTGATTGGTGTAGGATGATCTGGCATAATAAGCATTCTGTAATCTGCTCCTGCTTTCTTCATCTCATCCATAACTACCTTAATTACCCTTTGATCCAGAAATTCAATTGATTGTACTTTATTCGCAATGCTGCCCTGATGTCCCATCTCATCGGGTGCTTCTACGTGAATATATACAAAATCATAATCCTCTTCAAGCAAAACTTTAACAGCCGCCATTGCTTTGCCTTCATAATTCGTATGAAGCGTCCCATTCGCTCCGGGAACCTCAATCACCTTCATACCGGCACCTACTGCAATCCCCTTTAATAAATCAACTGCAGATATCATTGCTCCCTTAAGTTGATTTTTTTCTTCAAAGGAGGTTAATGCAGGTCTTGTTCCGGCACCCCAAAACCAAAGAGAATTTGCTTTATTAAGACCTTTCGCTTTTCTTTCTTCATTCAACGGATGATGATTTAGGATATCATAGCTTTTTTTCATCATATCTCTTAAAATCTGATCAGCTGGAAGATAATCCTTAATCACTCTTCCCAATATGTCATGCGGCTGGGCTAAATCAACCACTTCACCCTTATCCCATATCGTAAGGTGGCGATAACTTGTACCTACATAAAATTTGTAGATATCATTTTCTAATTCCTTCTTAACAGCATCTATGAGAATTGCAGCATCCTCCGTAATAATTTCACCGGAGCTATGGTCTAATATTGTCTGTTCCTCATAAGGCTTATTCTCTTCTGTTAACGTAACAATATTACAGCGCAGTGCGATATCTGTCGGCTTCATATCGACTCCGATGCTTAATGCTTCGAGTGGAGAACGCCCCGAATAGTATATTCTAGGGTTATAACCCAGTACGGCGAGATTGGCGGTATCACTTCCCGGCTTCATACCTTCCGGTATCGTATGAGCAATTCCAAGCTCTGATTTCTTGGCTAGTAAATCTAACTGAGGTGTGGCTGCTGCCATGAGGGGTGTCTGATTGTAAAGCTCTGCGATCGGCTCATCAGCCATTCCATCTCCGAGTACAATAATGTACTTCATAACAAATCAAGTCCTTTCTTATTAAACACATGTATGTCATAGATAAACGCTTTTATTAATTATTTATAACACTCTTCCTTACATGCTGTTAGGTAAGCCTATGTAATTATAGCAAAGAAGTATAAATATCTATTTAAGAGCTTTTCTATGTGTGAGAAAATATTATATAATAATTTTTTTATAGGCCCTTAACTTAAAATCTGACCCGAATAACGCTTAGTACACCCTCCAGATGATTAACCTTTTCTTTTAAGCTCTGCTCTGAAATACTTTCCGTTATGAAGGCATATTCTCCTACAACTCCTGCAGCGGTTACTTCCTCCACACTGCCAAATAAGCTGCTAACCGTATCCTTTAACTGCATCGAATCTCCTTTTACTCTGATAAAGAAACGATGCTTAACAGAATTAACATCCGTAAGCTCTAACTTCTTACTGCTCCAAATGGTCCATATGTTCTTACCCAGATGCTTGGCTGCATCTACGATATCTGCTACAACAGCACTGGCAGTCGGTAATTTACCTGCTCCGCTTCCATAAAACATAACATCGCCAATCACATTACCTTTGACATAAATTCCATTAAATACATCATTTACACTGTATAAAGGATGATTAGGTTTAATCATTACAGGAGTTACCATTGCATAGACACGATCATTGTCTTTGATACTGGAGGCAAATAATTTTATCTTTGCATCTAAAGCCTTTGAATAACGTATATCTATATCCGTAATTTTCGTAATGCCTTCTGTATAAATATCCTCATAATCCACCTGCATACCAAATGCCAGGGAAGATAAAATAGCTATTTTACGGCACGCATCATGACCCTCTACATCCGCTGCAGGATTACGTTCTGCATAGCCAAGCTTCTGTGCGTTTGCCAAAGCCTCTTCAAAGCTTAAATCTTCTTCTCTCATTTTCGATAATATATAGTTCGTTGTACCATTTAAAATACCGGTTATTTCTTCGATTTCATCTGCTGTCAGAGACTGGTTAAGAGGCCTTATAATCGGGATACCGCCACCGACACTGGCTTCAAAGAGGAAGTTTAGTTCCTTCTCCTTTGCTATTTTGAGTAGTTCTGCGCCATGCTTCGCTACCAATTCCTTATTCGAAGTGATAACACTCTTTCCCTTCATTAGCGCAGACTTAACAAAGGTATAAGCAGGCTCTACTCCTCCCATAACCTCACAAATAATCTTGATTTCAGGATCCTCTAAAATGATATTAACATCATGAACCAGTTTCTCCATAACCGGGTCGCCAGGAAATTCTCTTAAATCTAAAACATACTTAATATTAATCTGATCCCCGGCTCTTTTGGCGATACTCTCACCGTTCGTATTAAGCACCTCAACCACACCTGAACCAATTGTGCCGTATCCTAGGACTGCTATATTTATCATTACTGCTCCTCCATTTCATGCTGTTCCACTAATAATTTATTTCTTCTTAATTTATTCTCTGGATACTACCTTTACATAATGTATACCATCCATTGCCTCTATCGAATCAATCAGAACTGAGGTACTGTCAGTCTGCGGAAGTATCTCAATACTTAAGGTAAGTAATGCAATACCATTAACAGGAATACTCTGATGTATTGTCAATATATTCGCTTCACACTTCGCTACTTGATTAAGAACCTTCGACAGCAGTCCCGGTTTATCATCCATCTGCAGCATAAAGGTAATTGTTTTTCCTCTTGTGTTCTCATAGAAAGGAAAAATATCATCCCGGTATTTGTAAAAGGAACTTCTGCTGATTTCCACCGCATCAGTTGCTTCCTGAACAGTCATAACACGTTCAGAGTCAAGTAGTCTTTTTGCTTCTACCACCTTTAAAAGCACCTCAGGTACGGCCTTCTTTTTTACTATAAAATACTGGTCACTATTCATTCTTTTAGCACCTCCTGTTAACAATAGGCAAGTTATGTACTCATCATTCTTACTGTATGTATAACAGATACAATTGTCTTTGATAGAAAGAAATACTAACATATATTTATTCATAATGCAATACTTATTTGCCAGGTTTCCTGTAAAAAAAATAATATTTGTCACATATGCTTGAAAGCGTATTGACAAATATTATTTTTTTGTTAATAAATTAATGTATACTGTCTTTTTCGTGTCTTTATGGTACGGATTCCCAGCGTTATAGTTCCTATCAAACCATCTCATGCTTGTCTCAATGCTAAGAGCTGCTGTCTTGATAAACACGGGATAACACTACTTTGTATATCAGAGACAGCAGCCTCAATTAAAATCTATTTATATGAATTGCGAAACTCAATAATTATAAGTATTGTGTATACAATATATACTATTCCGAAGCGGAAGTTAAGCTCATCGGAGCGTTGGAGCGAAGGAATAGTATATGTTGTGTATACAATTAATAGAACTATAAAGTTTCGCAATTACCTCTTTAAAGTATTTTTGAAAGGAATTCCTTTAATCTCGGATGGGTAGGATTTTCAAAGAATTCTTCCGGCGTATTTTGTTCAACAATTTTACCCTCATTCATAAAAAGGACACGGGTAGCCACCTTTCTTGCAAAACACATCTCATGAGTTACTACAACCATCGTCATACCTTCCTCTGCAAGCTGTGTCATTAGGTCAAGAACTTCACCTACCATCTCAGGATCAAGCGCTGAGGTTGGTTCGTCAAAAAGCATAACATCCGGATTCATAGCTAAAGCACGTACGATTGCAATACGCTGCTTTTGTCCACCGGAAAGCTGATTAGGAAAGGCATTTGCTTTCTCCGTCAGTCCAATACGTTTTAACAGTTCCATAGCCTTTTGTACTGCTTCCTCATTCGTCAATATCCCAAGCTTAACAGGTGCAAGCGTTATATTCTCCAAAACAGTCAGATGTGGGAAAAGGTTAAACTGTTGGAATACCATCCCCATCTTCGTACGCAATTTATTAATATTTGTTTTCTTATCTGTTATGTTATTACCCTCAAACCAAATCTCACCGTCTGTGGGCACCTCCAATAAGTTTAAACAACGCAAGAAGGTTGATTTGCCTGAACCGGAAGGACCTATTACAACAACCTTCTCTCCCTTTTGTATCGTCTCATCAATACCATTTAAAACCGTAAGGGAACCGAAAGCTTTCTTTAAATTTTTAACGATGATCACTTCTAGCCAACCTCCTTTCAAAGACAGATAATAACTTCGTTAATCCGATTGTCATAATCAAATAGATAACAGCAGTTATCATTAAGGGCGGTAGGATTACCCATGTTCGAGAACCGATATACTGTGCGGCTTTCGTCAAATCCGTAACTGCTATTATACCAACCACCGAGGTTTCCTTTATTAGGACAATAAATTCATTACCAAGTGCAGGTAAAATATTTTTAATAGCCTGGGGCAGGATGATAAGGCGCATAGTTTGAATGTAGTTCAAGCCCAGTGAACGTCCCGCTTCCATTTGACCGCGGTCAATTGATTCAATTCCAGCTCTGATTATTTCGGCTACATAGGCACCTGAATTTATACCAAAACATACCGCACCGACGATTATTTCGTTCGTATTTCTAGAAGTAAAAATCCAATTATATATAATAAGCAACTGAACCATTACCGGAGTACCGCGTATGATTGTTATATACAGATTACATATATTAGTAAGCCATTTTATTTTAGCATTCATTGCAGATACTTTAATAACTGCGACAAAAATACCAATTATGATACCAATAATTATTGCCAATAGGGAAATCAGTATGGTAACCTTGATACCTGATAAGTATGCCGTATAGCGTTTGTCTGGAATTAATGCATCATAATACGATAGATAGACTTTATTTAGCCAAGAGATAAATTTATCCAAATTCATTCCTCCTTTATTTCACTATGAACAATGCAAGCTACAAAGCTTGAGTATTTTTGTATAATAAATTAAGTACAACTTATTTAAATCACCGTATCTATATTAAATCAAAATGCAGGTTTATGCAATTGTTAACATTTAGTATTTATCGTTACTACATTATATTTATATTTTTCAAAAATATAGAGGCTGTTGTTAAAGATAACAGCCCCTAATACTATTGTAAAATTCAGAACGATAAAAATTATTACTTTCCTGTATGGTTTCCATAAAACTCTTCAATTTTCCCGCTCTCTTTTAAATCCTTTATTACAGTATTAACTTGATTAAGAAGTTCAGTATTTCCTTTTTTTAATGCAATTGCATATTGATCATTGAATAATGTTCCATCGAGTATTGATAATTCCGGATTAGCTTTAACTAAGTCCTCTGCAGGATACTGATCCATTACGATACAATCTATTTTATTATTTTTTAAATCCTCGGCAGCCTGAGCAAACTTAGTATAACGTTTAATTTCCTTTGCCTCAATATTGTCTTCTACATAAAAATCAGCAATATTACCCTGCTGTACAGCAATTATCTTATCTTTTAAACCTTCCGCATCAGCGGTAGCTACTGCAGATTTTTCTTTATTAACGACTATTACCTCCGTTGAATCTACATAAGGTTCAGAGAAGTCCATAACCTTTTTTCGATCTTCATCTATTGACACACCGGCAGCCACAAGGTCTATTGTTCCATTTTGAACCGCCATTAAAGCACTGTCAAATTCCATATTCTTTATAACAAGTTCCTTGCCCATTGCGTCTGCGATTGCTTTCGCAATATCCATATCGACACCTACAACCTGATCTCCCTCCAGATATTCATACGGTGCAAAGCCAGCCTCTGTACCGACAATTAGAGAACCATCTCCTTTACTTGCATCCCCTGAAGGTGCCTTTGTTGCTTCAGGAGTCTCTGTAGCTGTTCCATTCTCTGTATCATTCGCACTGCCAGTATCCTCTTTCGTACCGCAGCCTGTAAATAATGCTGCAGTCATTGCAATGACTACCAATAAACTAAATAGTTTTTTCATATTATGTCTCCTCCATAGCTTTTGGGAAGCTTTCCCTCCCTTGTTTTGATAAGTTATCCTTATCTTATATTTTATAGGAGGTTGTACCTCCCTATAATATATTATATCTTTATTTTTTTATGACGGTTCTCATTTTATTAAGCTCTTCTTCGTTTAATATCCCATCACTGTCAAGCATGATAACCAGCTGGCCTTGTACATTCGTCACGGATTTCACATAGGAAGTATCCTTGCTTTTTAGTACAGATGGAACTTCGTTTATTTGGTTAACATCAATCTCAGCTATTTCTAACATCTTATCTACTTCATAAGCAGTATGAATTCCATTAGAGTCTGTTATGATATATCTTGTGTCAACACTTTGCTCAATATCCTCAAGACCAAACTTACTTCTTAAACTGTATACCGGAATTAAGTCACCGCGCAAATTCATCATTCCCTTAAAATTAACCGGCAAACCCGTAACTGGTTCTACCGTTATGCCTTTCTCAATTGTTATAACCTCGGTAATGTCAAAACTAAATTCTTCCTTACCAAGCAAAAATACAGCTTGTTTTGTACTCTGCATAGTTATCCCTCCTTTATGGATTAATTACTTTGTGTAATCCATTTTAAATATGAGTTGATAAACGGATCTAAATTTCCATCCAAAACGCTGATTGCGTTACCTATTTCCTCATTGGTACGATGATCCTTTACTAGCGTATAGGGCTGCATAACATATGATCTGATTTGGCTTCCCCAGCCGATTTCCTTTGTCTCACCGCGGATACCTGACAATTTTTCTAAGTTTTCCTGCTGCTTCAAAAGATAAAGCTTTGCTTTCAGCATTTTCATTGCCTTGTCCTTATTCTGAAGCTGCGATCTTTCATTTTGGCATTGTACTACAATGTTGGTAGGCAGATGTGTAATGCGGATCGCCGATGATGTCTTATTAACATGCTGTCCGCCGGCACCACTGGAGCGAAAGGTATCAATTCTGATTTCATCATCGTTGATTTCAATTCCGGTATCCTCTTCAATATCCGGCATGACATCACAGGAAACAAAGGAGGTTTGTCTTTTACCCGCTGCATTAAAGGGAGAAATCCGCACCAGGCGATGTACACCTTTTTCCGATTTCATATAACCGTAAGCATTTTCTCCATTAATCTGTAAGGTAACCGATTTTAAACCTGCTTCATCTCCATCTAAAAAGTCTAGCATTTCAGTTGTAAAGCCTTTTTTATCAGCATAACGCTGATACATTCTGCATAGCATGCTGGCCCAGTCACAGCTCTCTGTTCCTCCCGCACCGGCATGAAGTGTTAATATTGCATTATATTTATCATATTCACCCGATAATAAGGTTCTTAGTTTAAGCTCCTCAAAATCCTTTATGAATAATTCCATCGCTTCTTCAATCTCCGGAATTAGACTTTCATCATTTTCTTCATAGCCCATCTGGATCAGAGTCTGAACATCCTCAAAGCGGCCCTTTAGATGACTAAATTCATCAATGGTGTCTTTTAAATTTTTTAACTCCTTCATTACAACCTGTGCTCTATCGGCCGAATCCCAAAATCCGGGCTCCTCCATCGTATGCTCAAGTTCTTTTACACGGTCACTCTTTTTTGCAAGGTCAAAGTGAATCCCCCACTTCAATCAATGGTTTTTCATAAGTACCCAGTGTATATTTATACTGATCTAATTCTACCACCAAATCACCTCTTTTTGTATTATATATTACTAAAATCAAAAACTCAATCCTTTTATAGTGATAAATGTATCCTTTTACGCATTTCTTCCACAACAGAATTTATACTTCTTACCACTTCCGCAGGGGCAGGGTTCATTCGGTTGAATTTTTTTACCTGCTCTTTTAACCGGTGCGTTTGCAACACTGTCATCTCTATTGGTTCCGGTAACCTTTGCAACCTGCTCTCTTTCCACCTTCTGTTCAATACGAACATGGAAAAGTGCTCTTATGGTATCCTCACGAATAGAGTTAATCATATCGTCAAACATCTCAAAGCCTTGGAACTTGTATTCAACGATAGGCTGGCGCTGTCCGTAAGCCTGCAGACCAATTCCTTGACGCAGCTGGTCCATATCATCGATATGATCCATCCATTTGTGATCAATTACTTTAAGAAGAATAACGCGCTCGATCTCTCTGATCTGTTCTGTCTCCGGGAACTCTAATTCCTTTTCTTCATAAAGCTTAACCGCATCCTCCTTCAGCTGCTGGATTAAATCATTTTTATTAATAGGCTGTTCTTTATGCAACTCTATTTTCGGCAGAGGAATTATCGGAAGAAGCAGGGTATTTAATTCCGCCATGTCCCATTGCTCCGGTGCCTGGTCATCACTAATGCAGGTATTAATATAGTTCTCAACCGTATCCGTAAGCATACGGTAGATCGTATCTCTCATGCTTTCGCCATCAAGAACTTTTCTTCTTTCCGCATAAATAATTTCTCTTTGTTCATTATTTACCTGATCATACTCGAGTAAATTCTTTCTGATACCAAAGTTATTATTTTCAATTCTCTTCTGCGCTTTTTCAATTGCATTACTAAGCATCTTATGCTCAAACTGTTCATCCTCTTTAATGCCAATGGAATTAAAGATTGACATCAGACGTTCCGATCCAAACAGACGCATTACATCATCTTCCAGTGATATGAAGAAGATTGATTCACCTGGATCTCCCTGTCTTCCGGCACGACCACGCAGCTGATTATCAATACGTCTTGACTCGTGACGCTCCGTACCGATGATCTTAAGTCCTCCAACTTCTTTTACACCTTCACCAAGCTTAATATCCGTACCACGTCCAGCCATATTTGTTGCTATCGTAACAGCACCATATTGACCTGCATCCGCTACTATTTCAGCCTCTAATTCATGAAACTTTGCATTTAACACCTTATGCGGTATATTCTGCTTCTTTAACAAATCACTGATTTCTTCAGATGCTTCAATGGTTATCGTACCAACTAGTACCGGCTGTCCCTTCTTATTGGATTCTATGATTTCTCGTATAATGGCACGCAGCTTCTCTTTTTTGGTTTTATATACGGCATCCTGATGATCGGTACGCTTCACCGGAAGATTGGTCGGCACTTCGATAACATCCATTCCATAGATTTCTCTAAATTCCTTTTCCTCTGTGAGTGCCGTACCTGTCATACCACTCTTTTTCTTATATTTATTAAAGAAATTCTGAAAGGTTATCGTTGCAAGCGTCTTACTCTCTCTCTTAACCTTTACATTTTCCTTTGCTTCAATAGCCTGATGCAGACCATCGCTATAACGCCTTCCGGGCATAATACGTCCGGTAAATTCATCAACAATTAATACCTCGTCCTCTTTAACAACATAATCCTTATCCCGAAACATTAAATTATGTGCACGTAGTGCAAGGATAATATTATGCTGAATCTCAAGATTTTCGGGATCGGCAAGATTCTCAAGACTAAAGAATTTCTCTACCTTCTTCACACCATCAGCGGTAAGGTGAACATTCTTCTCCTTCTCATTAACAATGAAGTCACCCGTCTCTTCAATTTCTTCCTTCATTAGCGCTGCCATTTTAGTCAGCTCTCCGCTTGCTTCACCTTTTACCATCTGTCTTGCGAGTATATCACATACGCGGTATAAGTCTGTGGATTTACCACTCTGACCGGATATAATAAGCGGTGTTCTGGCTTCATCAATAAGTACGGAGTCAACCTCATCTATGATTGCATAATGAAGGTCACGCTGCACCAACTGTTCCTTATAGATAACCATATTATCTCTCAGATAATCAAAACCAAGTTCGTTGTTGGTCGCATAAGTAATATCGCAATGATATGCAGCTCTGCGCTCATCCTTCTCCATGCTGTTTAATATCACTCCGACCTTTAGCCCGAGGAACTCATGAATCTGGCCCATCCACTCCGAGTCACGCTTTGCAAGATAGTCATTGACCGTTACGACATGAACACCTTTTCCTTCCAATGCATTTAAATATGCGGGTAAAGTAGAAGTTAAGGTTTTACCTTCACCTGTTCTCATCTCAGTGATACGGCCTTGGTGTAATATGATACCACCAATAAGCTGAACCCGGAAATGCCTTTGTCCAATCACTCTTTTTGCGGCTTCACGGACTGTAGCATATGCTTCTACTAATATATCATCTAAAGTTTCCCCGTTTTTTAGTCTGTTTTTGAATTCTATGGTTTTCCCTTTTAATTCATCATCTGAAAGCTTTACATATTCAGGCTCTAATGCTTCTATCTTATCAACGATAGGTATTATTCTTTTCACTTCACGCTCACTGTGCGTTCCGAATATCTTTACAACTAATCCCATATTAAAGTTCACTCCTGACTATTACATATTCATACAAAAAATAATTCAAATAGTATTGTAACATTTCGCTTGCTACTATTCAACTTAATTTTCTGTAACTAAAAAATGAAGCTTTTCTTATATTTTAAATCCTTATTCTACAGATTGTTCATAGTATGTACATATCTTATGCGTTTTGATGAACAAATTTTTACTAAGAAGGCTATACACAGTAGGATCATTGCTTCCTTATCACTAGGTTGATTATAACTATGATCCATAAAGGAAAGCCCTGTCCTACGTAAAAATACGCAGGCAGGGCTTTTATCTTTTTTATGAATTAATATTCTGGTTCAATTAAACCGTACGTATTTCCTTTTCGCTTATAAACAACATTAACTTCGTCTGTCTGAGCGTTACGGAATACATAAAAATTGTGACCTAACAATTCCATCTGTACGCAAGCTTCCTCTGCATCCATAGGTTTTATTGCAAAACGCTTAGTCTTCACAATCTTAATTGTATCATCTTCAAAATAGTCATCCTCCATAAAGGCCTGATTAAAATTAGATGCTGCCTGCTTATGGTCTATTAACTTATTCTTATATTTTCTTAACTGACGCTCTATAATCTCCTCTACCAAGTCGATAGAAACATACATATCATTGCTTACCTGCTCTGCTCTTATAATATTACCCTTAACAGGAATCGTTATTTCAATTTTCTGTCTTTCTTTCTCAACACTGAGTGTCACATGAATTTCAGTATCAGGAGTGAAGTATCTCTCAAGTTTTCCGATTTTCTCATATACAGCCGTCTTTAAGCCTTCAGTTACATCAATATTTTTACCGCTGATTATATAACGCATAATGCCCAACTCCTTTTTGACTTTCTTGTTAGCAATAATACTTATTTGCTAGCTTTATTATAGCATAAATCACAGAAAGTGACAAGCCACTTTGTTTAGAATTGGTAAATACAGAATTTTTATACTTAATACTAAAGTCCTAAATACCTCATCATATTACAAATTATTATAATTGCACATCTTTTGAGAATATTCAAACTACAATATTCGATAGTTTTTTATCAAATCCTTCTTTATATTCTTTATTATCCGACAATTAGAATGTCAAGCAAAAAAATTGATACTTTTATCTCCTAATGTCGATTTATCATAAGTTACAAAACGCATTTTCGATATTGACACTAATTTTAACATGCGACACAAGTAGTTCATAGATGTGGATAATGTGGATAAATCGGTGTATAACTTCCATTTGTATAAAAATAAGGCTTCTATCCTGTGGATAACTTCTTGATAAATTAAAAAGTCGAACAAATTAATTTACATTTTTTACCACTTTACCCTTTACTTTTGTGCAATTTGTACACTTATCGGTTTGTCAATAGGTCTTTCTGATAATTTCCAAGCAAGAAATAATGTGAAAATAGTAACTCAAATTAAATCAATTTAAGATTAATTATATCGTTTATCATAAAATTATCGTATGAGGGGTTTCATATTTCGTGTTAGCCTGCTAAAAGCCGATATGAAGTATTACAGCTCATATTTCACCATATACAGACATTTTAATGATCTGTATTAAAGCAGTCCTTAAAGATAATAAAAATAGCTGTTACTAAAATCAGCGATATCTCCCTTTTCAATAGATAAGTAAATAACAAAAACTTGTTTACCTAGTAAGGAGCATATCATAGATATTTGTAACAGCTTCTTAATTTAAATCACATTTTTAATTGCTATAAGTAAAATTAAGCATAGATAATAACCATAGATCTTTGCTTGTATTTCTCATATTAATATAATATTATTTCAATTGGCTTTTCTCATATTTTTCTACCTTATCCGCCAAAAAAGGTGCCAGTCCTACAAACTCTGCTCCATAAATCTTATTGTTATCGTTTACTTCAGCCCATACGATGCGCATCACTACATAGAAAAAATCATTGTCCCCCAAATTGATTCGACCCCGAAAATAGTAACTAAGCGGCAGACTTGCTTCACTAATAAACCCTATACCGCTTTTTGAAATATCAAATACTTTAACAGATGCATTCAGATTCTTAATGACCTCATAATCCTGCTTAAATACCTCATCCACCTCAAGAATAAGCTCAATCGGAAGTCTTTTATATTTCCTTCGGTCAGTAATATTAAACTCCTTCATAATATTTATCTCCTCACATGTAAAACTTACCATAGGCAGTTGTGAAACTCATTACTTATATTCATTGTATACATCGTACTTACTTTTTCGCGGCGGAAGCTAAATGTTAAAACTCTTAACTCATAGGAGCATTGCAGCGAAGGAATGGCTGTCTACTGTATATACAATTCATAAAACTATATAGTTTACATTTGCCCAATAACTTACTACTTAATTTTAACATATGAATAGAAATTTTCCAATCTGATATAAAAGATACTTTATCTCACTTACTCTGTTTTAATGCCATGCTTTAATAAAAACTCGGTCCAAATTTGATAATATGCAGCCTTCAAATGGATATAATCAAAGGTATATTTGGAAGGCAAATTACCCGTTTTATCTGTAATAGCTTCATTCACATCAATATAGAATATCTTTTCATTATCTGCTAAAAGTGCAATATTATCATTTTTCTCTTTAATGTTAGTATTGTTGAAAATTGGATCCTTATCTGATTTTTCCTTGGATACATTCATAATTCCCTCTACAAAGATAAGCGTATCCGGCTGAAGCTCTTTCAACTTAGTAATCACTTTTTTATACTCGTCTACAAAGGTCTGTGTTGTTCCCCTGCCTAATTCATTGATACCCAGCATAATGTATATTTTTTTAAAATGTTTCACCTTTAGGGCTTCCGGTATTGTCACCTTACTACCTTCTAGCTCAGCAACCTTTTTATTAAAAATATCATAAATAGTTAAACCTACATCTGCATAAAAGGTAGAGTTACTTAAATCAGAATATTCTGACAAACCTACTGTTCTTGAATCTCCGATAAATAGTGCATCGTCAAAATATTCCTTCGTAACAGTTTCAAATTGATACCTGTTCTCGCCCTCTTCAGTTGTTCTATCTTCCTGTGTTCTACTACCTGCTCTGTCACTTTCTTCTGCTTTAAAAGCATTTTCTGGTTGATCAGCAGCACCTTTGTTGCTGGTGGAGGAGGTTTTTTCATTTTCTAGGATTATATCTTCTGTATTTTTTTCTTTCACTTCTTCGCCCTTTGGATCTAGCCCAGCACCTTCCTCCTTTACACCTTTAGTAGGTATCTGGCTTACTTTAGCATTCTTTATCTCAGTCTGAAAAGTATCGACTTTTTTTACATTGTTATCGGAAGCATTTATAATCGGAGGTACCGCTAACCCCTTTTCATTTTCTTCTATTACGTCCGTATCGGCTACTGCCAGACTTTCTGCATTATTACTTGGAATTATTACAGAAGGTACCTCATCTTTAACTTGAGTAGTTATAGAATTGCTGTCTTTTTGTACTACCTCATACTCTATACTCTGTTCCTCTATACTTGACGTCCAGGGAAATACCCCCTCTCCGACTCCTTGAAAGAAAGTGGCAAGTCTTGGTGTTTCAAGTAATTTTACCGTATATGCTTTATAAACATTATTCCTTCCGCAAAACCCAAGTACTGAAAATATTAAAGTACTTCCTATTATCATTAGCAGGAAAGGATATTTCTTAATTCGTTTCATTTATAAGCCCCTGCCCTTCTTCTATCTAAATTATGATATAGAATCTAAAATGCTCTACTTCGAATTAAAATTTAAAGTACATAAATGGATTATTGATTCCATTTGATATTTGATAAATTGCATACCAGAAGATGATAAGTAGTATCATGGTGCAGGGAATACTTTTATCATATTTTTTAAACCAGTTCCACGCAAATGGCATACATAAGAAGATTCCTATTATAAAATACCATTTATACATACTGAAATACTTAATGAAATCGTTAGAATTCACGCATATTCCCGGCACCAAGGAAAACATTCTTCCAAAATAGGTCCCTATTTCCTGCAGGTTAGAAATCGCAAACAGCATCCACGTAAGAGGCATTATAATAAGAATATAAAATCTTGAAAGTATTTTGCTCCTATTTAAGAACTTATTTAAGAAGAGCTTTTCCATACAAATAAGCACAAATAGTACAAATCCCCACAAAACAAAATTCCAGCTTGCACCGTGCCATAGACCGGTAAACATCCAAACAATAAGCAAATTGATAATTAGCCTTCTTTTCCCTTTTCTGTTTCCACCTAAAGGTATGTACACATAATTCTTAAACCATCTTCCGAGTGAAATATGCCATCTTCGCCAAAATTCGGTTACAGATTTTGATATGTATGGGTGTGTAAAGTTATCCGGCAAAGAAAAGCCCATCATTTTTCCAACCCCTATTGCCATAAGCGAGTAACCAAAAAAATCAAAGTACAGCTGAAGAGAATAGCCTATAGCCCCAAGCCATGCAAGCGGTGTAGAAATGCTTTCAAAGCCAATCGTTTGAATGTTGTTCCATAAAAGTCCAATTCTGTCTGCAAGAAGCACCTTGCAACCCATCCCCAAGGTAAATAATTTAAACCCTGCTTCAAGATTATCAAAGGTATTGGTCCTATATTTTAGCTGGAGCTTAATCTCAGCATATTTTACAATTGGGCCGGATATTAGCTGTGGAAACATGCATAAGTACAATGCCAGTTGATAGATTGACTTTTCTGCTTTTATTTCTCCTCTATAGACATCTACACTGTATGAAACCATTTGAAAGGTATAAAAGCTTATTCCAAGCGGCAATGCTACCGATAAGGGAGTAATTGCACTTGCGTCCGGTATTCCCTTAAGTATAAAATTCACATTTTCTATCGCAAAATTGATATATTTAAAGAAAAATAATATGCCAAAATCATAGAATAAGATAATAACAAGAAATAATCTTTTACATAATTGATTATCTCTGGCTTTATCCTGTGCAATGGCACCCAAATAATTTATACAGATGGAAAGGATAAAAAGAAGTAGAAACTTTTGTTCCCCATAGGTATAGAAGAAAAGACTTCCCAATAATAGTACCATATTCTTATATCTGTGGGGGACGATAAAATATAGGATCAGAAAAATCGGTAAGAATCTGAAAATGAATGTTAATGTGCTAAAAACCATTAATAACGCCCTCCACGCCGCAGACAAATTAAAGAAAATTGTCTTATATCTTCAAATTATACACTTTTTTATCAGATATGCTATTAACTAAGAATTAATTAATTTTACAATTTAAATAACAATCATTACAAAAAAATTAATTGTTGTGTACAGCATATCCTACTTCATTATATTACGTATTAGCTATAGATATATTTAATAATTATATTAAATTTCAGCATAAAAATAGAGCCCCTGTATTAGCCAAAAAGCCAAACAAAGGCCCAGTTTTTTATCTGATAACCCTTCTTACACAATAGATGTCTCTATATCTATATTGTGAGGTGATAATTCCCTGATTTCTATTAGCTGCATGAACTATTCTGCCATTTCCTATGTACATTGCAACATGATTGACTGTGCCGCCACTGTTGGCATAGAACACCAAGTCACCCGGCAGTATTTCACTTTCATTTACACGTACTCCAGCACCTGCTGCCTGTTGATAAGATGTTCTTGGGATACTATAACCAAAGTCTGCATAGATGGCTTGTGTAAATCCGGAACAATCTGCACCGTTCGTTAAGCTCTCGCCACCCCATACATAGCGATTTCCAACAAACTTCAAGGCATAGTTAACCACCTCTTGACGAAGGGAAGAATTGGAGGAGCTTGAAGCATTTTGTGGCGGATTGCTGTTGTTTGTTTCTGGCTGCTTATCATTCTGGTCTCTTTTAGCTTGTTCTGCCTTTTGTTCAGCTGCTCTTCTTTCTGCTTCTTTTCTTTCAGCTTCTTCTTGTGCTAATTTTTCTTTACGCTCTTTTTCAGCACGAATAGCCTCTTCCTCTCTATGAATCTCTTCCATTGTCATAGCGTATTTAAATTCGACATCAATATGTATTAACTCTTCACTCTCATTTGCTTTTTTCACAAATCCAGTAAAATCCTTACCGGTATCATCATCATTACCTAATAAAATCTCAACCCATTCGTCATATTCCTTCACTACTACATAGGTTTCTCCGGCAGGTATCAGAGTAAGTATCTTAGATTCTGTACTCTTTTTTTCTCTTACTCTCAGGGTTTGAGTAGTAACAGTTGCAAGCTTTGTTGCGTATTTATCTACCATTGCTTCCGCTTCATCACCGATTGCCAGATAATTTGAAGCAATATAGCCTTCTACTTTACCAGATTTGATTTTAACCCAATCCCCCGGTAATCTTTCCAAGATATCTGCAACACAACCCCGGTAAAGTCTGCCGACTATTTCACTCTCGGTTGAGGCTTCTTTTCTGATATTAACAAAACTATCTTCGGTGGCAATAGAGACCCCTAGATTAGCATAAGGTGATTCCTTTTTCTTTTCCTGTTCTATTGATTGAATAGCTGCATTATATGCATCTTCTAATTCCTGTTCTGTCGCATTCTCTAACACAGCTGAAAATCCGGCTATACCAATTTCTGAGGAAATAAAACTATTCGCTTTGGCAATTACTGTCGGTATGGATAAAAATAAAGCGGTAGAGACGATACCTACTGTCAACTGTAAAGCTCTAATTTTTCTCATGAATTAACCTCCTAAGTATTGCAAGTAACCATGATTACTTTTGTCATCCGTTACATCAACCGATTATTTCATAAAATCGTAAATATTACAAAATTGTTACATTCAACGAACTAATTATAGCAAATTTGACAGTAAGTGTCAATCACATTCATACTAAAACTGTAGAATTATTTTGCATAAAAGCCATGATTAAACAGGAGTTCCAGCATTTTCATTGGTAGTGTCATTTATAGTTGATTCAAATATTTTTCTACTGCTGTAATGGCATTGGCTCCATCGGAGGCAGCCGTAACAATCTGTCTAAGCTCCTTTGTTCTAATGTCTCCTGCAGCATAAATTCCTGGTATATTGGTGCTGCAATTTTCTCCTGCAATAATATAACCACTCTCATCCGTGGCTACAACCTTCTTATAAATTTCGGAATTCGGCATATATCCAACCGCAATAAAAACTCCTGCAACCTCATAAGAAGTCTTCTCACCTGATTTTATATTTTTAACATCAATCGTTTCTACCTTATCCTCACCATTTATGTTTTCAACTACGCTATCCCATAGAATTGTTACATTTTCCAGTGCCATTAACCGATTGGATATGCTCTTAGAAGCTCTGAATTGGTCCCTTCTGTGTATTACATATACTTGTTTGCATAGTCTGGCTAAAAAGATTGCATCTTCGACTGCAACATCCCCACCGCCTACAACTGCAACTGTCTTATTCTTAAAAAATGCACCATCACAGGTAGCACAGTAAGATACACCCATACCAGATAATTTATCTTCCCCCTTCACATCCAAATGTCTTGGTGCTCCGCCGGCTGCAATCACAATACTCTTCGCACGGTACTCATCTCCGGTATCCATAATTACAACTTTAACATCCTCCTCAAGTTTAAAATCCGTTACTTCTCCGCTAACAAAAGTAGCCCCAAGCTTATCCGCATGCTCTCTGAATTTTATACTTAATTCAAACCCGCCTATTCCAGGTGTTCCAGGATAGTTATCCACTTCATAGGTGTTAATGATCTGCCCACCGCTTAAACCCGCTTTTTCAATTACAATTAAGTTCAATTCTGCCCTTTTGGCATAAATGGCTGCTGCCAGACCTGCAGGTCCTGATCCGATTATTATTACGTCATATAACATATTGTTTCCTCCTAAAATTAATATACAATAATTCATTACGAAATTTATCGCTTATATATTCAAATGGGCTTATGACACCCAAATATTGAGATTTAAAAATATGACAATGATTATTAGCAATCATTGTCATATTTATTCGCACTGCAACAAATTATGCAATCCGTATTTATTTCATATTACCATAACATGCCTGCCTTTGAATTAACTTGTACCAAGTGTGTTTACACACTTTGGTTACGCCGGCTCTTGCTCTTAGGTATAAATTATACTTTTCAGTAGTCAAAACTAACCTTATTGAATCATCTTATCTTATTCTACTCTTCTTGCTATAACATAAATCCATTGTGAGTCTTTACTGCATTTAAGATCCTCACACTTTTGTATGTCAATCAGTTCCATATTATCATGCCGTAATATTAAATCCTTTAACGTTCTGGTTCTATAATCCGTATAATATCGTCCGTCTCTTTCCCCTTCAAAATCCCCATATTTAACCGACATGAATAATGCACCGTTTACTTTTAAGCTTTTTATTACTTTCTGGAAAATGTTCTCTATCTCATCACTCGGTACGTGCAGCAATGAAGCGCAAGCCCATATTCCGTCAAAAACCTCATCAAAATCCATCTCTTCAAAGGATAATTTTAATACATCCTGACCTATATGTATACTTGCTAAATCACACATTCCCTCAGACGCATCCATTGCAGTTACATCAAAGCCCTGGGATATAAAAAATTCACTGTCCCTGCCTGACCCACAGCCGAGATCCAATATGCTTCCTTCCTCCGGTAATAATGAAGTGAAAATATTCCAATACTCCTGCATATTAATATCGACCGTACGCTCAAAATAATCTGCTGCGTTCTGATTATAATACTCTATCGAGTCCAATTACGTATCCCTCCTCTTTTAAACAAGCTTATTATAGCAAATATATCATAAGAATTCCACTACTTTTCATAAAACATAAAATAATACTCTCCGAAAATAGTACTATATAAATTGGCAAAATAATGTTATACTCTACCTATTCCATATTTAGCTATTGCAAAAAGCATCGGCTATATTCCATTTATAAGAGAGGCGTTTTATTATGTATAGCTTTCAAAGCAGGGTCAGATTCAGTGAATTAAATCATAAACAGGGTACTTTATCCTGCTCCTCCATGATAAACTATTTTCAGGATTGCAGTACTTTTCAATCAGAAGATTTAAATCTGGGACTTTCCTATCTTCGCTCTAAAAATAAAGTCTGGTTACTTAACAGCTGGCAGCTTAACCTATTAGAGCCTGTAAAACTGGGAGATAGTATTACGATCGGCACCTGGCCTTACGATTTTAAGGGTTTTTATGGTTTCCGGAATTTTATAATGAAGGATTCTGAGGACAGGCCTCTTGCAACAGCGAATTCCATATGGGTGTATTTAGATACACAGACAGGTAGACCTACGAAGGTTCCAGATGATACGGGCTATGAGCTAGAACCACCATACCCCATGGAGTATGCCAAGCGAAAGATTGAAATCCCTAAAGATTTCACGGCTTATCCGCCTTTTCCAGTTAAAAAATACAATATTGATACGTATAATCATGTTAATAATGGGCAATACATTAGAATGGCTGAGGAATTTCTGCATGACCGCTTCTATGTGCAGCAGCTTCGTGCAGAATACAAAACACAGGCAGTATTGGGTGACAGTATCGTACCTCTTATCTCAGAGGAGGAAAATTGTATTAAAATAGTACTGTCAAGTGTCGACAACAATTCTTATGCTATTGTCGAATTTCAAGGTGTAAGAAATTAAAAGCATGGGCTGGTTTGCAGCAGAATGGAGAATATTATGATAGAATTAGGAAAATATCAGTTTCTTGTAGTGGTGAAAAAAGCCGATTTTGGTCTTTACTTAGCTGAAACAGAGGAAGATAAGAAAAATACAGTTCTTCTGCCGACAAAAGAAGTACCGGAAGGAACTGAACTAGGTGATAAACTAAAGGTATTTATATATAAGGATTCCGAAGACCGTATTATTGCTACCACAGCTATGGTACCCTTTACTCTTGGTGGTTTAGCTGTACTAAATGTCAAGGAAGTAAGTTCAATCGGAGCCTTCCTTGATTGGGGACTTATGAAGGATCTTCTTCTTCCCTACAAAGAGCAAACTGCTAGGGTAGAAGCAGGCGATCAAGTATTAGTTACATTATATATTGATAAGAGCGACCGCCTTTGTGCAACGATGAAGGTTTATGAGGTTCTTTCTACTGAGTCACCTTATAAAAAGGATGATATGGTAACCGGTATTGTATATGATGAATTAGAGGCGTTCGGGGTATTTGTAGCAGTAGATAATAAATATTCTGCTATGATCCCCAAAAATGAGTTATTTTCGAACATCAAGATCGGGAATACAATCCATGCCCGTGTAATTAACATACGGCCTGATGGCAAATTAACCTTAAGTCTTCGAGAGAAATCCTATCTACAGAGGAACTCAGATTCAGATATGATTTTAGTAAAATTGAAAGCCTCCGAGGGCTTCCTTCCCTATAATGATAATACAGCCGCCGAAGTAATAAAAAACGAATTTAAGATAAGTAAAAATGCCTTTAAAAAAGCTATCGGAAAATTATATAAAGAAGGTGCCATTAAAATAACCGACGATGGAATCAGGTTAATTTAAGAGCACCTATAAAATGTTATAACTCTTTTTTATTCCCATGCTTATCCAGAAAACGCATTTTTGATGTTTCTCGAACATCTTTTTGTTTTTGTGCCTGTTTTTCCTCTGGGTATAAATCTGTAAAGCCCTTTGCCAATTTATCCTTGCAGCTTTTACAAAAGCGCCCTGTTTTAATCGTGACCCCGCAACCCTCACATTCCAGTCCAATCATAGAATCCTCTGCAAAGGAAAGTCTCTCCTCACGAATCCACTGCTTGATTTGTGGGATAGAAACCTCCATCTCCTCAGAGACCTCTTGAATTCCAACCCGCGGATGATCATAAACATATTCCTTAACCTCTTCAAATTTGGCATCCAACGAAGCGATACAGGTTGGGCAAAGAGGTGGCCCGGACATATAATTAAATAGTTTTCCACAGCTTTTACAATTTCTTACTTCCATACACTATCCTCCTAAAAACCTTTTCCTATGCACAAAACGAGAAAATATACCTTTTCTATGCCATTAGATTTTAGTACACTCGAACATGCATCAATCGTACTGCCCGTTGTATAAATATCATCTACCAATAAAACTGTAGTAATTTTTTTATTATAATTTCTAAATTCCATATCGCTAAATTCAAAAGCTTCACGCAGATTATCAAAACGTTCTTTATTACTTAATTTTTTTTGAGGAAGTGTTTTTTTATTTCTAATCAGAAGCTTTGATAGCACTGGTATTTCAAGCTCTTTTCCGAATCCTCTTGCAAGTATATCTGCTTGATTATAACCCCTGCTTTGATATTTACTCCGGTGTAATGGAACAGGAACAATAACATCCGGAGTAAGATTAATAATTCGCTTTCCATATAAGCGAAGCATCTCATTTATATAGAATTTAGCATATTCCTTTTTATTGTGATATTTAAACTCTGCAATAGAGTGCCTCATATCATCAGTGTAAATCCAGAGGGCATATCCCTTATCGAAGGTATATCTTTTATGTCCGCAGTCACTACAGTATTCCTTTCCGTCCTGTTCTAATGGTTTACTGCATTTCATACATCTAGGTTCTTCAATATAAGGAAGTTTCATCCTGCAGGGTGAGCATATTCTCTCTCCCTTGGGTAGTACTATATCACCGCATATTGGACATCTTACTGGATAAATTATATCTAGAATAGACTGAAGCAACCTTTTACTCCTATTCTCTTATGCGAATAACCTGGATGGATATTCTCCTTTATCGATCAGGGCTCTAATGGATTGTACCACCGTTTCCTTATCCTCCTTGTAGGTTACACCAAACCAACGATCCGAGGTTTTTAGTACTGAAACCTCTATTTTATTCGCTTTCACCATATCTCCAACAATAGTAGGCAGCAGATACTCCTTTTTGATATCGTCTTTCTTAAGGTCATTTAAAAATTCTACAAAGCCCTTTTCAAGTGCATCAAAGAGCGTCGGTTGAAAGCCCCACATATTCATAGATACGAGACTGTTTAGATCAATTCTAATATCTTCACCGGAACTATTCTTTGCCGCTGCATAATCTCCTGCGGGAACTATTCCTGATGTTTCCGTAATATCAATTAGCTTACCTTCCTCGTTCGCCTTGCAGACACCACGGGTTACTGCGCCATTTTCGCTTAAGGTATTACCCAGTATAAATCCAGCAAGACAATATTGGTTACTTTCAGAAACATTTTTTAAAAAGTGATTAACAAGTGAAAAAGCTTCCTTACCATAATAATCATCTGCATTAATTACAGCAAATGGTCCATCAACTACATCCTTACAACATAAAACTGCTTGCCCCGTTCCCCACGGCTTGGTTCTATCCTCGGGCTTTTTAAAGCTTTCCGGAAGTGCATCAAGATCTTGGAATACATACTCTACTTTGATGTTTTTTTCAATTCTATTGCCTATAATTTCCTTGAAATCCTTCTCCAAATCCCTGCGAATAATAAAAACCACCTTACTAAAGCCAGCCTTTATTGCATCGTAGATTGAGTAATCCATAATAATCTCACCACTGGGCCCTACCGGCTCCAATTGTTTTATTCCTCCGTATCTGCTTCCAATCCCTGCTGCCATAATGACTAATGATGTCTCTGTCAATTTAATCTCCTCCAAATTTCTTAGTAATTAGATAATTGCGAACTATATAGTTTTATTAGTTGTATACAATACTTACAATTACTGAGTTTCGCAATTGCCTATCTTAGTAATATTAGTTAGCTGTATCATAATACCTTTCTTTTTACAACTATCTAACTAAGTAATATATATTTTCATATTTCAGTTCTATAATTATACCTTATTTTCCATTAAAATGCACTACAAAATATTATATATACTTTTAACTTTTTATCAATTTTTGTAATAATATTTTCCTATCTCATCATAAGTATATCATATAACATTTAAGGTGGCAGTAATGCGTAATCTAATAAAGTATAAAAAATATATCAAATACTCCTTACTGGTTATTATCTTTTCATTATTAACCATCTCTATTGCCAAAAATGCTATAGAGATTTACGCTGTTTCTTCAAGAAGCGCAGCAGTATGTGTACCTATTATAATGTACCATCAGGTTAAGAATAATGAACTCGGAAAAGATGTGATAAGTCCATATGAATTTGAAAGTGATTTAAAATATCTGTCCGATAACAATTATAGTACAATAGCCATGACGGATTTAATCAATTATGTCTATGAAGATACCGACTTACCCGAAAATCCAATCATCCTGTCTTTTGATGACGGATACTTAAGTACTTATAAATATGTCTTCCCCTTATTACAAAAATACAACAAAAAAATTGTATTATCTATTGTGGGCAAGAGTACAGACGATTTTTCAAAGGTGAATGACAATCATCTTACCGCACATTTAACCTGGAAGCATCTTAAGGAAATGGAGCAATCAGGGTTTGTTGAAATTCAAAACCACACCTATAATATGCATAAAATCAAGAACGGAAGATATGGCTGCGGGCAGTTTTGCAATGAGTCTATCTTTGATTATGAGCAGATAATAACAGAGGATGTTACAAAATTCGAGGAAAGAGTTCAGCTAATGGAGATTGCCCCTCCAAATACATTTACCTATCCCTATGGTAAATATAACGATAACACAGAGCAAATACTCAAAAAATTAGGATATAAGGCAACTCTCTCCTGCAGCTATGGAATGAACTTGATTAATAAAGACCCCGAAAAGCTATTTGGCCTTAAGAGAATGTGCCGGGCTCATAATCACAGTATTAATCAGCTTATAAAAGAGGGCATGGAAACCCTAAAATACATAGATAAATAGTTAATCTATCTTAATTCCTTTATACGATCACATAAGCCGGAATAACGATTTTGTTCACTTTTATTATCAATCATAAACTGAAGCATCGAATCACTGCCAACTATTGTAACACAGCTCTTGGCTCTGGTTACCGCTGTATATAGTAAATTCCGGTTAAATAATAGTCTTGGGCCGTCAAGTATTGGCAGAATAACTGCAGGGTACTCGCTTCCTTGTGATTTATGGATAGTGACAGCATAAGCCAGCTCCAACTCGTCTAGCTGGCTGAAGCTGTACTCCACAAGACGATTATCATCAAATTCTACAACAAGATGTTCAGCGAAAAGATTAATTTCTTTAATCTCTCCGGCATCTCCATTAAATACTCCCGTTCCGGTTTGTACGGTAATGCCATATTGACTTTTCATTTCCCAGGTGATTTGATAATTATTCTTAATCTGCATTACCTTATCACCCTCCCGGAAAGTAATTTCATGATATTCTTTTTCATGCTTATCCTTCGATGGAGGATTAAGAGCCTGCTGCAATATTTGATTGAGCCTCTCTACTCCCAGTTCTCCCTTACGCATTGGTGTTAGTACCTGAATATCAAAAGGTGTTGCATTTACATAACCCGGCAGCTTATTTTTTATTAAATTAATCATTACAGCAGATATCACACTCGCACTATCTCTCTTTAGAAAAAAGAAATCCTTACTTTTGTTATCTAGTTTAATTTGTTCACCATCATTGATTTTATGAGCATTTACAATGATATCACTGTCAGCTGCTTGACGGAATATCTTAGACAGCTTTACTACGTTAAAGCTATGCGAATTAATAATATCCCGTAGTACATTTCCGGGGCCTACACTTGGAAGCTGATTAACATCCCCTACAAGGATCAGTCTCGTACCTACAGCAACTGCTTTTAAGAGTGCATGAAGGAGGCTAATATCGACCATAGACATCTCATCTATGATTAGAACATCAGTCTCAAGGGGATTACTTTCATTTCTTTCAAAGGAATATTTATTTTCCTGATCATCACTTAACTTCGAAAGTTCAAGGAGTCTGTGGATTGTCTTTGCTTCGTATCCGGTGGTCTCCGTCATCCTCTTAGCGGCTCTACCGGTTGGCGCTGCCAAAAGAATATCGATACCTTCTGTTTCAAAAAACTTGATGATTGAATTTATTGTTGTCGTCTTACCGGTTCCGGGCCCTCCGGTTACAATTAGTAAACCGTTCCCTGCTGCTTCAGATACTGCGGTTCTCTGCTGGTCGTCTAATTCTATCTTAAATTGCTTTTCAATCACTGTTACACGATTTTTCACCTCATCGTGATTCATATTATACTTAATATTTAAATCATGAAGCATTCGTGCAGCATTTAATTCCATGTAATAATACACGGTTGAATAGATTATTTTTTCTTCTCCTGTGTCCTTCACCATCAATTTTTTCTCTATGCTTAAAGCGGTTATTTGTCTTCGTACTGTCTCTTCATCCGCATACAAAAGAGTTATCGCTCTTTGAATAAGCTCCTGCTCCGGTAGATAAACATGACCTTCACTACTTGCTTGTAAAAGTACATATAATAATCCTGCTTTAATTCTATAATCCGAATCATATCCAATCCCTATTCTTCGTGCGATTTCATCTGCTGTCTTAAATCCTACACCTGTAATATCCTCAGCAAGACGGTACGGATTTTCCTTAAGGATATCATACATTCTTTGACCATATTCAGAAAATATCTTAACAGCAAGATTACCCGTGATATTATACTGCTGCAAAAATAGCATTGCACTTCGCATGTCTCTCTTTTCTTCAAATTGACGATAAATATCCTTCGCCATTCTCTCGCTGATTCCTTTGATTTCTGATAATCTTTCCGGTTCCTCTTCTATGATACGAAAAGTATTCTCTTTAAACCTATTCACTATCCTTTTCGCAAGAGCAGCACCAACGCCCTTGATTGCTCCGGAACCTAGATATCTTTCAACCGAAAAAATATCATCTGGTTCCTTCAAATCAAAGCTTTCTATCAGAAATTGCTGTCCATAAACTGCATGCTCTGTGTAGCTTCCCATCGCCTTTATAAACTCACCCTCACTGATAAAGGGAAAACTTCCAACACAGGTTATATCCTCCTCCTCTGCCTGAAGACTTAATACGGTATATCCGTTTTCTTCGTTTCGATATACGATTCTATCAATATACCCTTCCACTACTTCAGACATAATAACTCCCATCTGCCACTTAAGCGGCATTCAAATACTGAGCGAAAAGCACGCTTAGTACTTTGCTTTTTGCCGGTTGAAAAATGTACTTCTTTTCAACCTAACCACCCATCACTTATTATCTATCAATAAAAAATGTCATCTGACCTCACCCTTTATATAACGGATTAAGTTAAAGATGACATTTTGGGTTAATCAAATTTTTATATGTAGCTTCTTTCATATAAAGTTTATAATCTTAGGAATTACGTTTCATGGATTCATACAGCATCTGCGCAAGACCAAAGCTATTATTCTTCGTGGCATCCTCTGCAACTTTCTCATACAGCATATCTCCAAACTGTGATAAATAAGGATTATTCTCTTCTTCCTCACTCTTAGGAACAGTACTTTCCATGCTCTTAAATACTTGTTCCAGCATATAGGATTCAAAGCTTTTACATGCATCCATCAGTTCTTCATCTGTAGCAGTTTTATTATTTAGTGTCTCCTTGATACCCTCTGCCTTCTTATTCTTACTAAGTAAATCGGCAGCTGCTGCATAAGGAGAATCTGAACCTATTGATATCCCCATATTTTTCTCCATTCCCTCGTATCTTTTACACTTGTGAATGTTAACTGAATCTTTAGCTTCATTACTAATAAACTTATTATTCTTATTGGTTATTCATATCTTTACTACCTTAGATTGTTAGCTTGTTGAAGCATCTCATCCGCTGCTGAAATAATCTTTGAGTTCATTTCATAAGCACGCTGGGCGACAATCAAATTAACCATTTCATCTACAGCTTGTACATTAGAGCCTTCCAAGTGCTTAGAAGAAATCTTGCTATGACTTAACTGGGTATCCATAGCTTCTAATCTGGGTGCTCCGGAAGCATCTGTTTCCTTAACTAAGCTATCAGAGAGTTTTTGCAGGCCGCTCGGATTATTAAATTGTACCAACCCTATTTGAATATCAAGAGATTCCGCATTCCCTTCTGTATCAGGATAACACAAATAGCCGTACTCATCTATTGTTATATCAGAAGCTTTATAGGTACTGTCAAGAATGATCGGCTCTCCATTACTATCTAGTACTGGATTTCCGTCTGAGGTTGCGAGAGTCATTCCTGCTGTTCCATTAGCCATCTGAAAGGAGCCATTACGGGTATAGGCAACTCCTCCATCCGCAGTACGAACCATAAAAAAGCCTCTTCCTTCTATTGCAAGATCCAGATTATTACCTGTCTCAAGCATAGGCCCCTGTGCATAGCTTGATGATATTGCCGAATTTTTAACACCAAGTCCTACCTGAATTCCATAAGGCTTGGCATTGCCGTTATTATCATAGGATTGCTCCTGAATTGTCTGGTACAATAATGATTTAAATTCTGCACTTTCCTTTTTATAACCTACCGTATTAATATTCGCAAGATTATTCGATATGGTATCTATATTAGTCTGTTGGCTTGTCATACCGGATGCTGCTGTCCATAAGGATCTTAGCATAGTTATTCCTCCTATACTGGTAATTAGAAAACATTCATTAAAACGATTTAATTACTCTATACTTTACCAACAGAATTCACTGCCTGATCGAGTGTCTGATCCACTGTCTTAATTACCTTCTGATTCGCTTCATAAGCTCTGGTTGCAGTTATCATCTCAACCATCTCAGATACTACATTAACATTGGACTGCTCTGTATAGCCTTGCTGTACTGCTGCTGTACTTGGAGTCTCAACTGCCCCTTCAAGAGCTTTAAACATTGTATCATCTGTCTTAATAAGATAATTATAATCTTCGAAGTCGGTAATTTTGACTGTATCTACATATCCGCCATCTGCAAATATGGCACCATCCTTATCGATTACAATATTAACGGCATCCATTGGTACTACGATATCACCGCCTTCACCGATAAGGTGATTTCCATTTCCATCCACAATATGACCATCCTTAGTCATGGTAAAAGAACCATTTCGGGTGTATTCGGTACTTACATTACCAGCCTTATCTGTTACAGAAAGATTAAAGAAGCCTTTTCCTTCTAGCGCCAAATCATAGGTACCTGAGGTTTGTCTTAGTGACCCCTGGCCATGGTTGGTATAAAGCTCACCCAGCTTCACTCCAAGACTCATATGACCTATAGGGCGATTATTATAATTCTCAGATTCATCGCGTATTTTGATAGTTAATACCTCATCAAAGGCTTTATTTGTTATATTATCTTCTTTGTAACCGACAGTAGCTGCATTTGCAAGATTATTCGCGATAATATCCAGCCTCTTCTGTTCATTCGCCATTCCTGTATAGGCTGTATATAGACCTCTTACCATACCATCAACCTCTTTCCTAACGCGGCCATTAGTAACTAATCTCTTTTGCCAGCAAGAAATTCTACAAATTTACCTGTTCCAATTGCAACTGCTGTCATAGGATCCTCTGCTGTCATTGTTGTAATACCTGTCTTCTCTTCAATTAATTCCTCTAACCCATATAACAGGCAACCACCACCTGTTAGTACAATACCTCTGTCTGCTATATCAGCTGCAAGTTCCGGAGGAGTCTTCTCAAGTACACTGTGTACAGCCTCCACAATCTGTGAAGTTGTTTCCTTTAACGCTTCTTCGGTCTCCTCTGATGTCACTGCAATTGTCTTTGGAAGTCCGGTAACCAGATTACGTCCTCTGACCTCTAATGAAATTGATTCCGGTCTGCGGTATGCAGAGCCAATTTTAATCTTAATATCTTCTGCAGTTCTTTCACCGATTAATAGATTATGCTTTTTTCTCATAAATCTTACTATTGCATCATCAAAATCATCACCAGCTATCTTGACGGAAGTACTGACTACAGTACCCCCTAATGATATTACAGCAATATCTGTTGTACCGCCTCCGATATCAACAATCATATTGCCGCAGGGTCTTGAAATATCAATACCGGCTCCGATTGCTGCCGCAATTGGCTCTTCTATGATTGCCACTTCTCTTGCGCCAGCAGCATAGGTTGCATCCTCAACGGCCTTTTTTTCAACTTCTGTTACACCACTTGGAACACAGACACTGATTCTTGGTTTTCGAAATCTCTGCTTTCCAACTGCCTTGGCTATAAAATATTTTAACATTTTCTCAGTAACTGTATAATCAGAAATAACACCCTGCCTTAACGGACGTACCGCAACGATATTTCCGGGTGTTCTTCCTAACATCAGTCTTGCTTCTTCACCGATTGCTTTTATTTTATTAGAGTCTCTGTCAAAAGCAACCACCGATGGTTCCTTTAAAACAACTCCCTTTCCTTTTATATAAACTAATACACTGGCAGTACCAAGATCAATTCCTATATCACTACCTAACATAATTTATCTCCTTTCCACCTCATGCAATGCAAGAGCGAGCATCTTTCTTAATAATTAATGCAAATTACCTGATCATTTATTCTAAGTTGTTATTATCTTCTCACTATATTTTCTTCCAATCTTCGGCAACTTAAACATACATGTTTATATTATATACGGTTTATGTGTAATTTTCAAAGGAAATTTTACAAACATTCTATTACTCAGCAAAAAGTACTAATTAACGATTTATTTCTTAATTGTGACTTATCATAATATATATTATAATTAATGGAGAACAACTATAGACCAGTCATATCAATAGGATAATAAGGAGTTTCATGAACGATAAAGCGAATATTATGAAAAACGAAATACGACAAATATCAAAATTCAGAGGACTATTATTCAGCAAGTACTATCTTTGTTTTGTATTAAGTGTAATCACCTTTATTTCAGGTATTTACAAATTTCCTCTTACTCCTTTGTATGTATTATTATTTCTTATTTTACTTCCTCCAATTATAGCTTTTACCTTAAAAGATTATTCTCAAAAATCAAGTAATAAAATCCTTTTAAGACTACTATTTGAAGAAACTTATATGTTAAATAATCTAAGAAAGAAATATAAATTTTCTAAAATCGGTTATTTTGTCAATCAATGTGCATATCTAATCAGTATGTTATTAATTTGTCTCTGGCAGATTAGTTTTAAGCATCTAAGCATCACTAACAGCTTGATAGAGAAACTGCCCTTTCTCCTTCTGATAACAGGATTAATCATTAGATATCTGGCCGTGATTATCTATCGCATTAAGCTTCCATATGATTTAATGCATAATAAAGTCTGATTATTATATCGGCAGATAGAAGGTAGTTCCTTATATCCTAAATGTCAAAAAATAGCTTTAAATTAAGTAATGTGGAGTGATTTTAAATCATGTCACATTACTTATTCTAAAGCTTAAAAAGCCTAGGTTCTTTATAGAACCTAGGCTTTTATTATAAATTTATTAATTATGCAATAATTGTAGCAACTTTACCGGAACCTACTGTTCTACCACCCTCACGGATAGCGAAACCTAAACCTTGCTCCATAGCAATCGGATGAATTAATTCGATAGTCATCTCGATATTATCGCCAGGCATACACATCTCTACGCCTTCAGGAAGGTTGCAAACACCAGTTACGTCAGTTGTTCTGAAATAGAACTGAGGTCTGTAGTTGTTGAAGAAAGGAGTATGACGTCCACCTTCTTCTTTTGTTAATACGTAAACCTGAGCTGTGAATTTCTTGTGGCATTTGATTGAGCCTGGTTTGCAAAGAACCTGTCCTCTTTCGATTTCATTTCTCTGAACACCACGAAGAAGTGCACCGATGTTATCACCAGCCTGAGCCTCATCAAGAAGCTTTCTGAACATCTCGATACCGGTACAAACAACTTTACGAGTCTCTTCTTTAATACCAACGATTTCAACTTCCTCAGATACATGAAGAACACCACGCTCAACACGGCCAGTTGCAACTGTACCACGGCCAGTGATGGAGAATACATCCTCAACAGGCATTAAGAAAGGTTTATCTGTCTCACGCTTCGGATCCGGGATCCAGCTATCAACTGCATCAAATAACTCAAGAATCTTATCTCCCCAAGGGCAGTTAGGATCTTCAAGAGCTTTAAGAGCAGAACCTTGGATGATAGGTGTATCATCGCCAGGGAATTCATATTCATTTAATAAGTCTCTAACTTCCATCTCTACTAATTCAAGAAGTTCAGGATCATCAACCATATCACATTTGTTCATGAATACTACGATATAAGGAACACCTACCTGACGGGAAAGTAAGATGTGCTCTTTTGTCTGAGCCATAACACCATCAGTAGCAGCAACAACGAGGATAGCACCATCCATCTGTGCAGCACCGGTGATCATGTTCTTTACATAGTCAGCATGTCCAGGACAGTCAACGTGAGCGTAATGACGAGCCTTTGACTCATACTCAACGTGAGCTGTAGATATTGTTATACCTCTTGCCTTCTCTTCCGGAGCCTTATCGATCTGGTCGAATGCTACAACCTCACCGGTTCCGAGTCTTTCATGAAGAGTCTTAGTAATAGCTGCTGTAAGTGTAGTCTTACCATGGTCAACGTGACCAATAGTACCGATATTACAATGCGGTTTGTTTCTTTCAAATTTAGCCTTAGCCATTTTACAACGTCCTCCTTAAAATAATTAAAAATGCTTATAAGCAAATGATCTTGTCTTATATTGCCTCATATGCCTAATTATATTTCAACTTAGAAATATTTTCAAGCATAAACAACTGTTATAATAACTTTTTTATTACTATTTTGCCATATCAGTACTATTGTACCGAGATGCTCAAAATATACGAAAAAGTTTCATGCTTTAATACTTTAATTGTTCGGTCTTATTATTTACCTTTTGCAGATAAAACCTTCTCCTGAACATTCTTCGGAACCGCTTCATAGGATGAGAAGAACATGGAGTAAGCACCACGGCCCTGAGTCTTAGAACGAAGAGTAGTAGAATATCCGAACATTTCTGACAAAGGAACAAAGCCTCTGATTAACTTAGTACCATTGATATCTTCTGAACCTTCGATACGACCACGACGGGAGCTGATATCACCGATAACATCACCCATGTAATCTTCCGGAACAGTTACTTCCACTCTCATGATAGGCTCAAGTAATACAGCACCGGCTTTGTGCATCGCATCTTTAAATGCCATAGAACCGGCAATCTTGAATGCCATTTCACTGGAGTCAACCTCATGGTAAGAACCATCATAACAGGTTGCTTTAATACCAAGTACCGGATAACCACCGAGTACACCGGCTTTAGTTGCCTCCTGAATACCGTTATCTACTGCAGGAATGTATTCCTTCGGAATAGCACCACCAACAATAGCATTAACAAATTCATAAGTCTTCTCAGCATTTGCATCCATAGGCTCGAAACGAACTTTACAATGACCGTACTGACCACGACCACCGGACTGTTTTGCATACTTACTGTCAACTTCAACAGTCTTAGTAAAGCTTTCTTTGTATGCTACCTGAGGAGCACCAACATTAGCTTCCACTTTATATTCGCGAAGAAGTCTGTCTACGATAATTTCAAGATGTAACTCACCCATACCAGCAATAATTGTTTGGCCTGTTTCTTCATCGGTATATGCTCTAAAGGTAGGATCTTCTTCTGCAAGTTTTGCAAGAGCTTCACCCATCTTATCCTGACCAGCTTTTGTCTTAGGCTCAATAGCAACGTGGATAACCGGCTCAGGGAATACCATGGATTCAAGTATAACCGGATGCTTTTCATCACAAATAGTGTCACCCGTTGTAGTAGTTTTAAAACCTACTGCAGCTGCGATATCACCGGAGTAAACCTTATCAAGGTCTTCTCTCTTATTTGCATGCATCTGTAAGATACGTCCGATACGTTCTTTCTTACCTTTCGTTGAGTTTAATACGTAAGAACCAGAATTGATGGTACCAGAATAAACTCTAAAGAATGCCAGCTTACCTACGAAAGGATCGGCCATAATCTTAAATGCTAAAGCTGCGAAAGGCTCCTCATCGGAGGACTTTCTAGTTACTTCATTGCCATCCTCATCAACACCCTTAATATCAGGGATGTCGGTTGGAGCCGGCAAATATTCTATAACAGCATCCAGCAATTTCTGAACGCCCTTGTTTTTATAAGCAGAACCACAAGCTACAGGAATAATCTCTGTCTTGATGGTAGCTCTTCTTAATGCTGCCTTAAGTTCTTCGGTAGTAGGCTCTTCACCCTCTAAGAACTTCTCAATTAATTCGTCATCTGTCTCACAAATAGACTCGATCATTGCTGTTCTGTAACGATCTGCAGCATCTGTCATATCATCTGGAATCTCTTTGATTTCGATTTGCTCGCCCTTATCATCAACATAATAATAAGCTTTCATCTCGAAAAGATCGATGATACCCTGGAAATAATCTTCTTTGCCGATCGGTAACTGAATCGGAACTGCATTCTTACCTAATCTGCTCTTAATCATGCTTACAACGTTGTAGAAATCTGCACCAGCGATATCCATTTTATTTACAAATGCCATTCTAGGTACATTGTATTTATCTGCCTGACGCCAAACTGTTTCAGACTGTGGTTCAACACCACCCTTTGCACAAAATACACCGACAGCACTATCGAGTACACGAAGGGAACGCTCAACTTCTACTGTGAAATCTACGTGTCCCGGTGTATCAATAATGTTGATACGATGCTCTAATGCACCAGGAATCTTCTTATGCTCGAATTCCTGAGTCCAATGACATGTCGTAGCTGCAGATGTGATTGTGATACCTCTCTCCTGCTCCTGCTCCATCCAGTCCATAGTAGCAGTACCTTCGTGAGTATCACCGATTTTGTAATTAACACCGGTATAATACAGGATACGTTCGGTAAGTGTTGTCTTACCTGCATCGATATGCGCCATAATACCGATATTTCTAGTCCTCTCTAACGGATATTCTCTTCCTGCCAAGGATAATTCCTCCTTAATCTTAACAAAGAATGATAAAAATCAATTCTCAAGTATCATGTGTTCAATAGTCAGAAGGACATGCTATGATAATCTCATCTTACCATCTGTAATGTGCAAAAGCTCTGTTAGCATCTGCCATCTTATGCATATCTTCTTTTCTCTTAACAGATGCGCCAGTATTATTAGCAGCATCTAAAATCTCATTTGCAAGTCTCTCCTGCATAGTCTTCTCGCCTCTTTTACGTGAAAACATTGTAATCCAGCGAAGTGCAAGTGCTTGTCTTCTATCCGGTCTAACCTCGATCGGCACCTGATAAGTAGCACCACCGATACGTCTTGCTTTAACTTCAAGAACAGGCATGATGTTATTCATTGCTTCCTCGAATACCTCTACGGCTTCCTTACCTGTCTTTTCCGCAACTCTTTCAAATGCTCCGTATACGATCTTCTGGGCTGTACCCTTCTTACCGTCTAACATAATGCTGTTGACAAGCTTAGTAACAACCTTATTGTTGTATATAGGATCAACTAAAACATCTCTTTTTTGTATATGTCCTTTTCTAGGCACGGTTCTTCCCTCCTTAACAAATCTTGACGATATAAAATTACTATCAACGTATAATAGACGCTCAAATCATTCTATTCGTCAGTCATTAATTCTACGGTACTCACAACTAGATATATAATATCTATTGCTTGTGTTCGTGCTCAGTTTAACTTTATATTCCTAAGCAAATCAGTATAGATTTACCTTGTGAACTAATATTCACCTTAACCTGTAACCCACAGAAATACAAATCAAACGGAAATAAAAAATTAATCCGGCACTTAACTTTATACAGAACTAACCGATAAAAGTAAGTAATCACTACTCTTATTATTCAATTGTCTGCTTACATAATTAGTAATCAATTAAATTTATTCCTAAATTTAATTATCAAGTATTATTTCTTAGCTTCCTTCGGTCTCTTAGCACCGTACTTAGAACGTGCCTGTTTTCTCTTAGCAACGCCTGCAGTATCAAGTGTACCTCTGATGATGTGATAACGAGTACCAGGTAAATCCTTTACTCTACCACCTCTGATCAGTACAACACTATGCTCCTGAAGATTATGACCTTCACCTGGGATATAGCTTGTTACTTCAATTCCGTTGGACAGACGTACTCTGGCAATCTTACGAAGCGCTGAATTAGGCTTCTTAGGAGTTGCTGTTCTAACTGCTGTACAAACACCTCTCTTCTGAGGAGCAGAAATATCTGTCTGTTTCTTATTTAAGGAGTTAAATCCTTTCTGTAAAGCAGGAGAAGTTGATTTGTACTCTACTGTCTTTCTTCCTTTTCTTACTAATTGGTTAAATGTGGGCATTAATTTTTCACCTCCTGAAATTTTCTAATGGGCAGAATCTTAAAATTCTGCAATGAATTCTGTGGTTTTGGAAGGCTTTTTTTAATACTATATAAGCATCAACAAAAAGCGCATAAAAAATACATAGCATGCAGAAATCTGCACGCTAGATGATTATACTTTTTTGAGTTTAAATTGTCAAGGATTTTTTTGATAGTTACTCCTTTACTCCTTCGCTTCTTTCTTTTCACAGGATTCTATCACCGCTACTTCACTTAGCTACTTTCTTGGTCCATGCTTTAGATTTATTTATATCCTTTGCCTGACAGCAAGGGAGCTTACCTTATTTACATCATATTGATTAATCTATTGTAATATAGTAAAATAAATAATTAACAGCAAAATAATATTCAATACGACAGAAGCTATCAAAAGTTATATCGTCCTTAAGATGTCACCGGATTACAATAATATCAGTTTGTACCATTATTTGTACTATTATTAATTAGAAGAAACGGATTCATCAGGAGGTTCCCATGAAGGATATGGCGCAGACCGAAAGGCAGATATTTATATTACTATTGCTATCTGAAAATAAGCGTGGATATACCATTAATGATATTCATTCTTCCCTTGAGAAATGGGATGTCATTGTTGATAAAAAAACAGTCTGTTAAGCATATCAAATAAGCTGAAGCAATATGAGCTTATATCTTATAAAATATACACCATCATCCCATTTATACTAGGAGGTTATATGTACCGTATCAGCGATCTAAGTAATGCATTCCATTTATCCAGAAGTACTCTCTTATATTATGATTCCATCGGTCTTTTAAAGCCCTCGGAAAGAACTTCTTCCAATTATAGATTGTATTCGGAGGAGGATAAGGAACGGCTTATTCAAATTCACACCTATCGGGAAGCAGGCGTCTCCTTAGAGGAGATTAAGGAATTGCTTGATTCAAAGGTAAGGTATGAAGACATATTTAAGAAACGCTTGAAAGAAGTGAACAATCAAATATACCTGCTCCGCATTCAGCAAAAAATTATGCTTCAAATGTTAGGAAGCAGCTGTGAACAGGAAAAGTTCGCGATGATGGATGATTCTGCTTTTGCTTCACTATTAGTGTCGTCAGGTATCGAGTCCAGTAAGCTAAGCCAACTGCACGCTGAGTTTGAAAGACGTTCTCCGGAAGAACATCAGGCTTTTCTGGAGTTTTTAGGACTTGATCAGGACAGTATTTACACTATTAGAGAAAAATCCAGAAAGTATAATAAACGCTGACAATTAGTACAGCATAAATATAATGCATTCTTAAAAGTATGACATGTTGAGAAATAAAATAAGGTGTTGACATGACTATAACTTTATAGTTTAGAGTCAAGATGTAAGGTAATTGTTGAACGTTTTGCTTTAATTTATCGTTTTGCAATTACCTAAGACAAACATACTTGAGAGGATGTCGTATATGTCAAAAACTTTATTTATTAATCGAAATTTCACATGTCTTTGGATTGGTAAAATCATTTCACAAATAGGTGATGATTTCTATGCAATTGCATTATCCTGGTGGATTTTACAAAATACTAATTCGCCGGGTATAATGGGCTTCTTTTTATTAACCTCAGTTTTGCCGGGTCTGTTCTTCGGCTTCTATGCAGGTGCTGTGGTCGACAGACAAAATCGGAAGAATATAATGATTATCACTGATATCCTAAGAGGTCTGCTGATCTTTGTTATCTTTATTTTATCGTATATGGAATTACTTAAGGTATGGCAGGTGTTTGTAATAGGCGGAATTCTCTCCTTCATAACCTCCTTCTTCGACCCTGCTGCCCAGGCAATCATCCCTCAGCTTGTAGACAGAGAAGCGTTACCAAAGGCTAATTCTCTTAATCAAATGATCAGTGGTGTTTGTTCTATACTGGGGCCTGTGCTAGGTGCTGCAACCGTAAGCTTATTCGGTGTCTCCACTGTTTTTCTGCTCAATGGTCTTTCCTACCTAATATCCGCTTTCTTTGAAAAAATGGTACGTTATAAAGTGCCTGGAATATCCGATACGAAGCAAACTATCTTTCAGGATATGAAGGAAGGCATAGCATTTTTAAAGGGAAAGAAAGGGATACTACGTATAATAACGATCATTGCTGCTGCACATTTCTTTTTGGGAAGTTTAGTGGTTGTCTTCCCCTTTTTAGCAAATAAACTTCATGGCGTTGGGGTAAAGAATTTAGGTTATATCGAAACCATGCTTGGAGTCGGTTTTTTAGTCGGAGCATTGCTTATAAGTAAAAAGAAAATTAAAGCAATGAAAGAATTATACCTAATCTTCATGATTATGTTTATTGGGATTTGCTTTACAGCAATAGGTGTACTGCAATTTACAGCTTTTTTATCTATTATGCCTTATTTACTAATATTTCTGCTCATTGGAAGCACGATTTCCATTGCCTCAATCTTCTGGCAGTCGCTTCTCCAGTATCAAACCCCTGAGCATATGACGGGAAGGGTATTTGGCATAGCTACTCTTGCAGGGAATGTATCCTCACCGATTGCTTACGGCTTATTCGGTATCTTACTTGATTACAGTGAAATATGGTCCATTATGTTTGCCTGCGGAGGTAGTCTTATCTTGTTATCCCTTACATTATTAATTTCTTTAAAAAGCTTCCGACTTCGTAAAAAATAACAAAAAAGATTAGTTCAAAATGTCGATTGACATTCTATACTTGGGTGTTTATACTATAAAATGTAAATATTATAGTAAATGAAACCGTTGAGTAAGAAGAGTAAATAAAGTCTGTTATTATCAGAGAGCTGCAGTTGGTGGGAAGCAGTAATAACGCAATATTGAATGGGCTTACGAGGGTAGGAAGAAAGACAGCAAGCTGTCAAGTAATGCCTGACGGAATCTCCATCCGTTAACAATGGAGCATATATGTAAGTATATGGAATAAGAGGGTGCATTGCACCAAGCCGGGTGGTACCGCAGAAGCACATACAAGCTTTTGTCCCAGTATAATTACTGAGACAAGAGCTTTTTTTATGCAAGTGAAACTAATTACATAGGCACATTTACTCTGGTAACTCTTGCATTACCTACCTATTAATTATTCAACTGTGTATGCAATTACATAATAGTACAGTTTTGCAATATGAAAATTTTATATAGGTAATTGCGAAACTTATCCATTGTAAGTATAGTATGCGCAGTACACACTATTCCGAAGCGGAAGTTAAGCTCATAGGAGCGTTGGAGCGAAGGAATAGTGCGTGCTGTGTATACTGCTAATAAAACTATATAGTTTCGCAATTACCTAAAAATTTTTACCTTGAAAGGAGATTAATTATGCCAAAAAAAATACCACACAGATTATATCTGACAGAGGATCAGATGCCAAAGCAATGGTACAATTTAAGAGCAGATATGAAGGAGCTCCCCGACCCCATCTTGAATCCGGGGACATTAAAGCCTGCGACTGTGGAAGAGCTTTATCCAATCTTTTGTGAGAAGCTTGCACAGCAGGAAATGGACAACACCACGAGATATATCGATATACCGGAGGAAATTCAGGATTTCTATAAGATGTATCGTCCTTCCCCGTTAATCCGTGCTTATAATTTAGAGAAGGCACTGGGCACACCCGCTAAAATTTATTATAAGTTTGAAGGCAATAATACCTCCGGAAGCCATAAATTAAACTCTGCTATCGCTCAGGCCTATTATGCAAAGGAGCAGGGGCTAAAGGGACTTACCACCGAAACCGGTGCTGGTCAGTGGGGTACGGCTCTGTCAGAGGCTTGTTCCTATTATAAGCTTCCGCTTACTGTATTTATGGTTAAGGTTTCTTATGAGCAAAAACCTTTCCGCAAATCCGTAATGCAAACCTTTGATGCTGAAATTATTCCCAGCCCAAGTACTACCACACAGGTAGGAAAAATGATATTAGAGATGAACCCCAATACAGGAGGAAGTCTTGGCTGCGCTATTTCTGAAGCAATTGAAAAGGCAGTCTCAAATCCCGGTTATCGTTACGTACTTGGATCAGTACTTAATCAGGTATTACTACATCAGTCAATTATCGGCTTAGAATCTAAAATAGCTATGGAAATGTTAGAGGAATACCCGGATATCGTAATTGGCTGTGCCGGCGGCGGTTCCAATTTAGGTGGTCTGATTGCTCCCTTTATGCAGGATAAATTAACAGGGAAAGCCAACCCCAGAATAGTAGCCGTTGAGCCTGCCTCCTGTCCGTCCTTTACACGAGGTAAATACGCTTATGATTTCTGTGATACAGGAAGAGTTACCCCTCTTGCAAAGATGTATACTTTAGGAAGCAGCTTTATGCCTTCTGCAAACCATGCAGGCGGCTTAAGATATCACGGAATGTCACCTATATTATCAAAGCTCTATCATGATGGATATATGGAAGCAACTGCAGTTGAACAGACGAAGGTCTTTGAAGCTGCCGTATTCTTTGCAAAACAAGAAACCATCCTACCGGCACCAGAATCAGCACATGCAATCCGTACAACAATTGATGAGGCACTGAAATGTAAAGAGACCGGAGAAGCTAAGACAATTCTCTTTGGTCTTACCGGAACTGGATATTTTGATATGACTGCATATAGCTCTTATTTGAATGGAACTATGAACGACTATATTCCATCAGATGAAGACCTTCAAAAGGGTTTTGACGAACTGCCTCGCGTATAATATGACCTAAAGATTAAAAAGATCAATATAATATAGGAAGCGAACTACCGATCATTACAGGCAGTTTCGCTTCCTATTTAATATTACATACACGATATTTATGTTAATATAGTATTATTTCATACTTTCAGATTGCCCTACTACATAACATGCCAGCTCTTTGAGTTAGTTTATAATTTTCTTATAATACTTATACGATATTGCTATGAGTATACACCACGTTATAATATAAATACCAATGCCTATGAGCCCTGTCAGTAAACCGGCTTTTGTGGCAACAAAACCAACGAGAATAAAGCAGAGCATTCCGTAAAGATTCTGAGATAACGCAATCAGCGAATGTATGGTGGCTCTTCCTTCCAGGTCGATTTTTTGCTGCACATAATCCTCTTGCAATACATCGCCTGCTGACATGATTAGATAATATAATCCGTATAAGCCCATAATCCCTATCTGCTTTACTAGACCTGACAGAATCAAAAATACTGCTGCAATAATACACAGAAAGCTGATCGTATAAATCCTGTTCGTCGTCCTTAGAAGCTTCTCTGCCCCTATTCTTATTCCTCTTGCAAAATAACCACCAAGTGAAATCAGAATAAATCGCATCGCCGTCCATAGTCCAATCAGCTTCAGCGTCAGTCCATATTCCTTTGCAATCAACTGATCGTATTCATCCAGTACCCCTGCCGTAGTTATTACAAACAGTGATAAGATGGAAAGCAGAAGAATTTCGCGATTTTTAAACAGAAAGAACAACGAGTTTGCTAAGGTTTTCTTATCTGCTTTCTCCTCTTGATTGACTAAGTTGTCTTTGTAAAAATTTACTTCTTTACAGGTAGCTATAATTCCTGCTGCAATGAATGCAATAATTACCGAAGCCAGAAGTGCTGTTTGATATCCAAACTTTTCTCCTATAAAACCACCTGTAAGAGCCGCTAAAATATTACTGACACCAGCAAGAAAACGGCCTTTCCCCAGTATCTGATCGAATCGATCTTCCTTTCCCACGGCCTTTAACGAATCATATAATAAGGCTTCTTCAGAACCTGAGCTTAAAGCACCACCGATTCCCCATAAGACAAATCCCAGTGCATAAAATATAAAACCATTCGAAATAATCCAGCAACAATAACCAACTGCCTTCAATATTCCTCCTACTACGAGTAAGTTTCTTCTGTTCCAATGATCAGCCAGAAGGCCAGTCGGGAGCTCAAGTATAACTGCAGTAGCAGACCATATTACAAGCAGCATAGAAATTTGATTCACCGACATATTTTTACTCTGAAATAACAGAAGATAAATCGGGTAAATTGGCATAAGATCATAAAACAGCTTATATAAATAGTATTTTCTAATATTCATTCTATCCTCCATAAAAATTTATGATATGTTACAAATTATTCTTTTATGGCGGACCTCGTATGGATTGGGATTACTGGCCAGTATCAAAGCAATGCTTCATGAATTTCACCTCCTGTAATGAATAACTATATTATGTATAATTATTAAACTAGAATAAATATCTTCCATTATTATATTATCATAGCATATATTTACAGTAAAGTACTTATTCTTTACTGCACTATTCCAGTAAATTGCTCTAGTTAAGTAAGTTCAGAATTTTATGTTTTATTTTTCATGTTTTCATATTTACCTTAATATGATATAATATTGGTTAGTGCAATTTTTAATCCCAAGATGGAGGAAAACGAATGAACGATCAATCCAGCCACGATGTATTAGAGGACAAGTTTCGGGAACTAATCGCTTATGCCAACAAACAAAAGGGTATCATAGAGGCAGAGAAAGTGAATACTCTCATCAGTGAACTAAACTTGGATAACAGTCTGATTGATAAGATCTATGAAAGATTGGAAGCCTATAATATCGTTGTTTTAAATACGGGTGAGGAAGAAGAACCAAGCGAGGAGATCTTACTTGAGCTTGAAGATGACGTTGAGGATGCGCAGTCTGAGATCGAAGCACTTACTCAATCCTCCTATTCAACATCTGATGATCCCGTTCATCTATATCTTAAGGAAATCGGTAATTATCCTCTTCTAACCATGTCAGACGAAGTAGAGCTTGCGAAGAAGATTATTGACGGTGATGAGACTGCTAAACAGATGCTTGCCGAATCAAATTTAAGGCTTGTCGTAAGTATCGCCAAGCGATATGTCGGAAGAGGCCTATCCTTTCTCGATTTAATTCAGGAGGGTAATCTTGGTCTGATTAAAGCAGTGGAAAAATTCGATTATACAAAAGGCTACAAATTCAGTACTTATGCTACCTGGTGGATTCGTCAGGCTATAACAAGATCAATTGCAGATCAATCCCGCACAATTCGAATTCCGGTACATATGTCTGAAGTAATTAATAAAACCTACCGCGTATCAAGAAATCTGCTACAGGAACTTGGAAGGGAACCAAGCGAGCAGGAGCTTGCCGATGCAATGAATATACCCCTTGATAAAGTGCGAGAAATCTTAAAAGTATCTGCTGATCCTATCTCTTTAGATACTCCTATCGGTGAAGAGGATGACAGCCACCTCGGAGATTTTATACGAGATGAATCAGTTATGGGGCCGGAGGATGCTGCTTCTTATTCCATCTTGAAGGATCAGATAACAAGACTTTTAGATACCTTAACCGACCGGGAGCAAAGGGTACTCGTGCTGCGTTTTGGCCTTAAGGATGGTCGCAGCCGGACACTTGAAGAGGTTGGCAAGGAGTTTAACGTAACCAGAGAACGAATTAGACAAATTGAGGCAAAGGCTTTAAGAAAGCTAAGACATCCCAGCCGCGCGAAAATGCTAAAGGGATATGAGCTTATCTAGAATAGCCTTCCTCAAATATTCTATTAGCATCTCTATACGAGCATAGAAAATCCGGATTAAAGGAGCTCCCTATGGAAAGAATTATTTTAATGTTCCTCCGCAGTTTTTTTCATTTACCATATTATTTAATAAAAGTATTTCAATTAAGCAATGTAACGAAATATGATAAACAAACCCGTTACGCCTTTCTACATAAGATTACTCCACATGCCAACCGACGCGGACGGGTTAAGATTGATTGTCACGGTTTGGAAAACCTCCCCAAGGAAACCGGCTATATCATGTTTCCGAATCATCAGGGATTATTTGACGCATTGGCATTCCTTGAGACACACGAGAGACCTTTTGTGACTGTTATGAAGAAGGAAGTAAAGGATACCTTTCTCCTAAAGCAGATTATACAGATGCTTCAGGCAGAAATTATAGACCGTGAAGATATAAAGCAATCAATGCAGGTAATTATGAATATGACCCGGCGTGTTAAGGAAGGGGAAAACTTTATTATCTTTGCAGAGGGAACCAGATCAAGGAACGGTAATAATCTGCTAGAATTTAAAGGCGGTAGCTTTAAAAGTGCTATGAACGCAAAATGCCCCATCGTACCAGTTGCTTTGATTGACTCCTATAAAGCCTTTGATACGCATTCTATCAAGAAATTAACTGTTCAAATTCATTATCTGAAGCCCTTATATTATGACGATTATAAAGGCCTTAAATCGACCGAGATTGCAGAGCTTGTAGCCTCACAAATACAGGCAGCAATTAAAAAATTTGAAATATAATACATAATTTTTTTAAAGACTTTTGAATCACACCTACTTAAATACTATCTTTGTTTACGGCTGATTGAGTTTTCATTATTACAACGATTATCATCAGCCGTTATTCATCCCTAAGCTCTACGAATGAAAATTTCTTCTCATAACAATTCCTTATATTTCCACTTTTATCTTACATTTTTATATAATATTTCACTATATTTGTATGCATTTTGCATATAATGGAATATATTTTACTTCATTATCCATTATATGTCATATATTGCCTGCAAAGCGTCAAAACAGTTGCTTTTACAGTAGCTATAGTCTATAATAGCAGGTGCAATGTAAGTCAAACTATTAAGAAGGTGATAGGAATGAAAAAAACTAAAATAGCCTTAATCTCTACAATAGTATTTATGACCGTATTCTGTCTGACCATAATATTTGATATACAAATCCCTTTCTTATCAAAAGGAGAAAGCCTGTCCAAAAAGGATGATGTCCTTACGTCTAAAACGACTGATGATATTATTCCGGAAGCTGTCATACATTCCCTTTCGATTAATATCAGTCCGTCTCCCAGTATGGTTCCTTTTTCATTAACAAGTAATGAGAATGGGCAGGAGGTTAATACAGAGGCGATTGTTCCCTCGGATACACCATCACCAGAAGTATCTCCAACCGTTGCTCCGGATAAGGAAACAAAGGCAGAAGAGATTAAATCTGAGCCTAAGAAAAAACCCAAATATTCTAACATTGGTATATCAATTGCGAAAGATTATGTTAACATAAGGAAAAAGGCTTCGACTGACAGTACTGTTCTCGGTAAGCTTTATCGAAATTCTGCTGCTACAATACTAAAGAAAAAGGCAGACTGGTATTATGTTGAGTCTGGAAGCGTAAAGGGCTATGTAAAAAAGGAATTTATCAAGACAGGGATTCCTGACGATGTATTAGTGAAAAAATATGGTACCTTAAGTGCCTCGGTTGCGGTTGACGGTTTAAATGTACGAACGGAGCCTTCGACAGAGGCAAAAAAGGTTACCGTGATTTATATGAACGAAATCTATCCAATCTTAAAGCATAAGGGTGATTGGCTACAATTAAAGATTACTGATGAAAATAAGACAGGGTATGTAAAAGAAGAGTTTGCCGATCTTCTTGTGGAATTTAAAGAAGCAGTATCTAAGGAGGAGGAACAGAAGCTGGCTCAGCTTGCTGCCGAAGAAAAAGCCAAGAAAGAAACCCGAATCCAATATAATGGTGGTGTAAACTACTCTGCAGAGGACTTAAGGCTTCTTACCTGTTTGATCCATTCAGAAGCCGGCACTCAAAGCTATGAGGGTAAGCTGGCCGTTGCTAATATCGTATTAAACCGCGTGAAATCCCCTAAGTATTCTAATTCGATAAAATCAGTAATCTATCAGCCAGGACAGTTTTCAGTTGCTTCAAGTGGTTCGTTGCAAAAACAGCTTAACAACTACGAGAATTACTACTCAAGCTCACAGCTGATGTCAAAAAAAGCTGCAAAGGATGCTCTCGAAGGAGCCAATAATATTGGAAAAAGACTTTATTTTCATTCCTATAGTGCCGCTGTGCGTAAAGGCTATGATGACAAATCTACTTCCGTAAAATTAGGAGGCCTTTTATTCTGGTAATTGATCATAAATAACTTTATAAAGCTTAGTAAAAGCCCAGAAACGCTACCTACCATAGCTTCGTAATAATACGCTTTTGTAGGAACCGCTTCAGGGCTTAATTTTTTTACAATTCATTTTATATTTTATTTTTCTATTCAGCTTAACCAGCTTTTTACGAGGAATGTTTACCCTTAATTCCTTTACTTTTTAATAATTTTAATATTCCGCTGGCTTCCACACTTTTAATTACTACAAACAAAAGAATTGTTTCCACCGGCAGCATAATCAAAAGCTTTAATGCTCTCAAGGGAAGCATGCCTATAAAGGTGTTTCCGTATAATAAGGTAAGCCAGAAGGTGTTTAATATAAGATCGATAAAAATTGATCTTAATAGGTTAACAATCAGTATTCTCCAGATACTTAACGGCTTCTTATATAAAAATACACCATAAAGAAGTCCGGTTAACATGGCGCTAATCGTGAAACCAGGGAAAAAGGATCCCATTGGTTTAACCAAATAGGTCAAAATGTCAAGTGTTCCTCCGTAAATGATACCAACAAACGGACCAAATAAATAATAGACAAATTCGTTTGGCAGAAAGGTAAATCCCACTTTCAGAAAATCCCATAACATAATCGTAAAAAACATTCCGAAAATGATGGATATCGCACCAAACATGGCCGTTAAGGTGATGCATCTTACATGCTTCATTTCTTTGTAAGACGAGATGAATAAATCTTTCATTTTGAGCATAAAAAAATTACCTCCTTTGCAGAATTTACTACAATAAGAGATAAAATCAAATAGAATGTATTTGACTATCCAACTGTAGCAGCGGGATGCGAACCATGTACCGCAAGTAAACTTTTCGTCCGGCTGACAACTCCCTGTTCAACCAGCACTTAACGCACACGATCCTACTCTGCTTTTTTTATTTTTGTAAACCAAGTATATCACAGGTAAATTATTTTGCAAGATAAAAACACAAAATATATAGGCTAGGAGTATCAAATCCTAACTATTTAGTTGCGCTATAAACTTAGTCTATACCTTAAGGCTGTTCTTGATAATTAATATCTATACTAAATTCTGAGATAAATATACCTAACAAGGCTGTAGTGTGAATTATTGAAAAACATAATTCGCACCTAGAAGTTTGTGCCTGCGTAATCCTCGGCTCAAACTTATTCAAAGGGAAGGCATGTTATGTTAGTATGATTTGAGTCTAAAGTATATGATAATTTACAAATTCATAACTCTAGTTACCACATTCTATACTGATTTCATTAAATTTATCAAGAATATTGTCTATTACTAAGGCCTCTTTCTCTTTTCCAGCCTTATCAATAATTACATCTCCCTGATGCATCATCATCAATCGATTGCCGTATTCTACCGCATATCGCAGATTATGGGTTACCATAATTGTAGTAAGTCCCTTCTCCCGTACAACCTTATCCGTTAATTGCATAATCAACTCAGCAGTCTTGGGATCTAGGGCGGCAGTATGCTCATCCAAAATCAAAAATTCTATAGGTGTCATAGTAGCCATAAGCAGTGCCATAGCCTGCCGTTGTCCACCCGACAAGGAGCCTACCGGAACATTCATTTTATCCTCTAAGCCTAAGTTAAGGGTACGCAGACTGCCCCTATAATACTCAATACGCTTCTTATCCGTTCCCCATCCTAAATTAAAGCTCTTGCCCTTATTATCTGCTAAGGACATATTCTCTAAGATCGTCATGTTGGGACAAGTACCCATTGCAGGATTTTGATAAACACGTCCAATTCGCCTTTGTCGCTTATATTCCGGCATATTAGTAATGTTCTCCGTACCAATCATAATACTACCGCTATCAATCGGAATACTGCCACAGATAATATTTAACATGGAGGTTTTACCGGAACCATTACTCCCGACTACCGATATAAACTCCCCCTCTTTTACTGTTAAGCTAAAATTCTTAAACAGGCACATCTCATTCACAGTACCAGGATTGTAAATTTTATTAATATTTATTAATTCAATCATGATTCTTTACCCTCCTTTTCCGTTCACTGCTGATGACTAAGATGCCCAGGAATAATATAGCAGTGATCAGCTTTAGATCAGATGCATTCATACCGCAGCGGATCGCCACCGCTACGCAGGCCTTATAAATAACTGAACCGCATATAACAGCGGTAGTGCCTTTTATAAAGGTCATTCTCTTAAATATATTCGTACCGATAATAACACTGGCTAGTCCCACTACGATTGTTCCTGTTCCTATGGATATTTCAAAAAAGCCGCTCTTTTGTGCATAGATACTTCCGGCAAGCGCTACGAAGGCATTGGCTATCGCCAGTCCGATGATTTTCACAATTCCTTTATCCTTCGCAAGTGAGGTAACCAAAGTGTCATTATCACCAACCGCTCTTAAGAGATAACCTGATTTGGTTTTTAAGTAGATATCCAAGAGAACTTTCATAATAATCACAATAATAAATAAAATAATCAAATCTATGTAATCCTTCATCGCTTCCGGCAACAGTCTATCTAAAAATGCATTTTCAAAAATTGTTTCCTTTGAAAATATTGCTACATTCGCACTTCCCGCAATACGTAGATTAATGGAATAAAGAGCCGTCATCATAATAATACCCGACAGAAGGTCTCTTACCTTAAGCTTGACATGTATGAGGCCGGTTATTGCACCTGCAATTGCCCCAATCAGAAAGGATAGAAGCAGTGTTAGAACAGGATTAACACCTGCTATGATAAATACTGCCGTAACCGCTGCCCCAAGCGGAAAGGTACCGTCAACGGACAAATCCGGGAAATCCAATATTTTATAGGTTATATATACGCCCATGGCAATGATGGCATATAGAAGTCCCTCCTCCATTATTCCTATTAAAAAGTCTACAAAGCCAGATAATGACATTATTCTACCTCCCGTAAATATAAAGATGGCTCTTATCAAAGTCCAATGTATGTAAGATAATGAAAATAGCCCCAACTTTTTTATCTTACGCCAAAAATAGACTTTTGACAAGAACCAACTGAAAATTCTGCTATCCGTTTACAGATACCGTTATACAGTACAAAGCATATTTTATAAATTAACTATATCTAACTTACCAATCAAATTATTCTGTAATTGCACTAAACATTTCCTTTGCGCTACTTACCATGTCATTTGGCAGTGTAACTCCCAGATTATCAGCTACTGCTGTATTACCATAGAAGGAATATTCAGATATTGTCTCAAAATTAATTTCACTAGCCTTCTTCTCACCCTTTAATACCTTAGCTGCCATCGCACCGGTCTGCTTGCCTAATTCAAAATAGTCAATACCCATAGCCGCCAGACAACCGATCTTCACCTGTTCTACCTCACTGCCAAATACTGGGATTTTCTTATCAGCAGCCTTCTCTAGGATAACTGGTAAGGAGCTTACAACGGTATTGTCCGTTAGATTGGTGATACAATCTACCTTGCTAAGTAAATTATCAGCTGCAAGGGGAATATCGGCTGCGGTAGAAATACCACTTTCAACAATTTCAAAACCATAATCAGAAGCCAGCTTCTTATACTCTTCAATTGCAGATACGGAATTTACTTCACTGGTACTGTACATAATACCAAGCTTCTTAGCCTCTGGTAATATGGAGTGAATCATCTCCAGCTGCTCTTTTACTGCCAGCTTATCGCTCGTTCCTGTAATCTCGCCACTCGGTGTCTTATCTTCCTTCGCAAGCTCTGCTAGTACTGGATCTGTAACAGCTGTAAAAATAACAGGAATATCTGCATCCTTTGCAGCTGCATAGGCACTTTGTGCCATAGGTGTTGCAATTGCGCAGATTAGCTTTGCCTTTTTTGCCATAAAATCATTCGCAATTTGAGCTGCCAAACCGGTATCAGCCTGTGCATTTTCAAATAATACCTCTAGATTATCGCCCTCCACATAGCCGGCTTCCTTAAGTCCTTCAAGAAAACCATTCTTGCAGTTATCTAAAGATTTATGCTCTGCAAACTGACCGATACCGATCGTAACCTTCTCTTTGTTGTTAGCTTCTCCACTGTCTGATGCTCCCTTTGTAACATCTGCGCCACCAGTTGCTGCTTCCTCCTTACTGCCGCAGCCTACCATACTAACTGTCAGTAATAAAACTAAAATAACTGCTAATAACTTTTTCATATCTTAATCCTCCCTTGATTTTTGGGAGGATTTATCCTCCCTTGATAATAAATGTAATAGCAAAAGTGATCTTGGAGAGATATTCCTCTCTTGCTTTTAGGATATCTTCTCCTCCATAAAATAAATGTGATAGCGATCTGTAACCAAGTTATGCCTTCCTGTCATAGTTATTCTGCTGTACGCTGTTTTGACGAAGTCCTTTCGTGATATTTTATTCTTCATGCATGTATTCTTCCAGATTACTTGATTAGCTTGTAAGCATAAAAAAAGCCCCAAGTATAATATACTTGAGACGAATAAAATCCGCGGTACCACTCAATTTGACTAAGTCCACTCCTTCATATACAAAAATATATGCCATATATGTAACGGTTATGGTTACCGTCAACGCCTACTATTAGTTCGGGTTGCCCTCAAAAGCCCATTCAGCTATAAACTTCATATCGCATCCCACCAACTGCGACTCTCTGTAATGTCGTATTAAAGCTTACTCTTCTTTCTCAACGGTTTTGCTTATTAATGAGTAAATATTAATACGCTGCAACCAATTTGTCAACAGTATTTTAGTAAGAATTATTTTAATTATTTATAGTGTTTTATTCCAGAAAAAGCATTCCACAACAAAGCTCCCTAACATAACATGTCTACCCTTTGAATTAGTTTGTGCTAAGTGTGCTTGCACACTTTGGTTACACAGGCACAAACTTTGAGGTGTGAATTATGCTTTTCAATAATTCATACTAACATAACATGTCTACCCTTTGAATTAGTTTGTGCCAAATGTGCTTGCACACTTTGGTTACGCAGGAACAAACTTTAAGATATCAATTTCAATAAGTATCACTTAGACTATATTGTTTAAATATGTTAAAAGTAAATATTATTGTATACAACATTCATATAATATATAAAACCTATGTTAGAGGTTAAGCATGCAGATACATGTAGTTCAACCTGGTGAAACAATTAATTATATTGCAGATATATATAACGTATCAGTGGATAAATTAATACAGGATAACAGATTAAATAATGCCTATAATTTAGTGCCGGGGCAGGCAATCGTCATTGCAGATCCTAAACTCACCTATACAATAAAGGAAGGTGATACTTTAGTGAGCATCGCTGAGGCATATGGTATAACAATCATGCAAATACTTCGTAATAATCCGTTTCTATCAGGTAGAGAGTATCTATATCCCGGTGAATTAATCACTATAAGTTATAATACTCAGGGAAGTATTGTTACGAATGGTTACTGTTATCCCTTCATTGATACGAATTTACTGAAAAAGACTTTGCCTAATCTTACTTATTTATCAGTTTTAAATTACAGGGCGACAAAAGAAGGTGAGATTACTACTTATTATGATGATTCAGAGATCATTCAATTAGCAAAGGCTTATGCAGTAGTTCCGCTTGTAATGTTAACTACATTATCTGCTCAAGGTGAACCTGATTTAGAGGTTGCCTATGAATTATTATTAAATGAAGATTATCAAGACAAGCAAATTGATAACATGATTACCATCATGAAAAGCAAAGGCTATCTGGGGGTAAATATCGTCTTTTATTTTATGAATCCCTCTAACCAGAGCTTGTATCAAAAATTTATTGCAAAAGTATCTGATCGGTTAAAGACAGAAGGCCTCTATCTGGTAGTCACCATCAATCCCAATATTGAAAATATAGATCAAGAGATAGTTTTTAATCAGGTGGACTATTCGATTATCAGTCAAGAAGTTGACAGTACTGTATTTCTACAATTCGTATGGGGTAAAAAAAGCGGGCCTCCTGCTCCGGTAACCTCGGTTACTAACCTAAGCGTATTTATGGATTATGCTATCGCTTTAGTACCAAATAATAAATTTATCTTAGGAATTCCAACAATTGCTTATGATTATACTCTCACTGAAGCCGCCGAAAAATCTTACGCCCAGTCATTAACGAGGGATGCCGCTATAAGTCTGGCAAGTAATGTTGTCTCACAAATTCAATTTGACGAAGTAAGCCAAACTCCTTATTTTTATTACTATGAATATAGTGTTGGCTATCCAATTCAACATATTGTATGGTTCGTGGATGCAAGAAGTTATTCCGCCTTACTATCATTAATCTCGGAATATGACCTGTTAGGATGCGGTATCTGGAGCATTATGATATATGACGCACAGCTTTGGTTAATTATAAATTCTCAATATGATGTCACTAAAATTTTAACACCAATTTGATACTTCATATCGTGCTTCACCAAATCGTTATGTCTACAGTGATAAAAACATCAATAAAATCGTGATGTTGCGAAGTTGGTTTGCTATAATAACATGTTAGCAAGTTTACCGTCTTCTCTTTTATCATTAGCATTTTGTCTCTTAGTGATGTCACCTTCTTGTCCAGCATCTTGCCCAAAGACTATTAAATAGATTGAAATTAATATAAGATTCATTTAATATAAATTGGTAGTAATAGGAATATCAGAGTGCAGTTTATTTATAATAGGTGGTGTAAATTATATGAATATACAAATTGATGAGTTTATTAAAGATTTATCTTCTAAATCACCTGTTCCTGGCGGCGGTGGTGCAAGTGCTTTAATTGGAGCTATAGGAGTATCACTTTGCTCTATGGTTGCCAATTTGACTTCGGGCAAAAAGAAGTATGAAGCATATCAAAAGGATTTGGAGTCAATAATTGTAAGAACCCAATCGGCGATCAATAAATTGTTAACACTAGTTCAAAAAGATGCCGAGGTCTTTGAACCTCTCTCTGCCGCATATGGCATTCCAAAGGAACAACAAAACAGAGAAGAAATTTTAGAAAATGCTTTAATTATTGCTTGTTCAGTCCCATTAGAAATACTTCAAGAGGTTGAAAATGCTTTAGATATTATTGAACAGCTTTCAGTAAAGGGCGCAAAACTTGCTATAAGTGATGTTGGGGTAGCTGCTTCTGCATGTAGATGTGCAATGGAAAGTACAATTATGAATGTATATATAAACACAAAATTAATGAAAAACCGAGAGTATGCTTCGAAGATTAACCGAGATGCTGAAAATCTTCTTGCAAATGGCATAGAAGTGTGCAGTAGAATTTATCAACAGATAACAAATGAATTGAGGTGAAAAGTATGCAGGAATTACGAGGAAAGCCAGTTATAGATGCACTTGACGAAAAATTTCACATAGATATTCAAAAATTAGAACAAAAAGGTATCCTTCTGAAATTAGTGATTGTTAGGGTTGGCGAGCGAGATGATGACTTAGCCAATTAATTGCTTGTGCTGGTGTTGCAAAAATGATAAAAGAAAATTTCGTTAATTCAGATCAAACTATTATTGATGTCGGAATAAATGTAGAAAACGGAAAGCTTTGTGGAGATGTTGATTACGATTCTGTTGCTAATAAAGTTAAAGCAATAACACCTGTACCAGGCGGCATTGGAACAGTTACAACATCTGTACTCTTGAAGCATACTATACAAAGTGCAAACCATTCTAGGCTCGGTTAATGACCGGACTCCCGGTAATGGGACGCCCTGCCATTAACCTGTCTTTGTTCTGATTAACCCCTGTAAACTCATCCAGCTTGATTCAAGAAGGAAACTCCAAAATGATCAATAAGTTAGTTCTGCATAATATAAAATCAAGTTAATCTACGGGTAATTGTTTTTGTATATCATATTGTGAATTTATCAATACCCAAATTGTATAGTAAATCATAATATTCCATACACTAATGCCCCCGATCCCATATTCATCCACTAGTCTTAACATTGCGTTTGTATATCTTGCATCACGAAACCATACAACATGATCAACATCTGCAAAATTATAAAAAAAGTACGAAAATTGAGTAAGTTCATCAAAAAGAATTTCGCTATTATACTGGCTTGCAAGAGCGAGCGCTCTAGGAGTAGTAAGGGATGTAGCAACGGATTCATTCTCTACATATGGAAGTTCCCATTCATACGCAATTCTTGATATACCCAGGTAGATTTTTTCTGGGGGTATCTGCGCCACCACGGCATCTAAATACTCCTTTAAATACGAATAGGCAGTCTGATTAAGCTCTGGCACATAGCCCGTTGCCCACTGGTATGTTAAGAGTATTACACCATCATTTACCTGCCCGATTTCTGCGAAATAGGAATGACTGATCGGCTGGCCTTCAACATATCCAAAGGTAGACGGAAGTAATACCGATCCACATAGGAAGCCTGCTTCATGCAGCCGCATCGATGCGTATTTTATAAAAGCTGTATATTTAGGCAGATCTTCTTCCAAAATATATTGAAAACCACAAATCGCACCATAATAACCTTTTGTTCGAAGTGTATTTATGATATTGTTCATGAAAACATCCTGCAGCTCTGGATTATTAAGAAGGACATGGGATACCTCAGGTGTTCCATTCCGGGATTCATCTAGGGAGTATACTAGCATGAGAGGAACAACTCCGTAGTCAATTGCCATTTGTATAATCAGTGTGTCATCTATATCAAGAAGATTACCCTGTTCATCAACCTGATATCCCATGACTGTTATATAAGTGAGAAATGGCAGGGTTTTTTTGAGAATCTGTTCATTGATAAAGCTAAAGGCCATACCGTTTATTTCTATTTTCTTCTCTTTATTATCATAGCTTATGATTAATTCTTCTCCGACCTCTAAATAATCCCGATTGGATAAGGACGGATTGTTTCTTAACAGCTCCATTATAGATACCCCATTTGCCTGTGCGATATCATATAATGTATCTCCCGGTTTCACTGTATACGTCAGTTTAGGATATATGATTATGATAATCTGGCCTATATTTAATTTATCCCTTGGAGTTAAATCATTATCCTCCATTAATCTATTAACCGGAATTTGGTAATGCTCTGCAATCGAACTAATTGTGTCTCCAGCTTGAACCTTATGTAAAATTGGCATATGTGGTTTACCTCATTATTGCGATATATAACATTATATGTGTTTATATACAAATAATAAGTAGTGAATAATTAATTATAATTTTTTCTTACTAGGTATAATTGTAATCGTAGTATTAAAAAAGCCATCACATTATAATGACAGTTCGTCACAATTAATGTAATGGCTTTCATAGTAAATTCTTAATTACTTCATAAAATCAGGAGGATAAGCCAGATTAAAGGCATAGAAGTTTCTTGCATCAAGTTCATCCTGAATCATTCTCAGCGCTTCACCAAATCTCTGGAAATGTACTACTTCTCTTTCCCTTAAGAATTTGATCGGGTCGCATACATCATGATCATGAATCAAACGGATAATGTTGTCATAGGTGGTTCTTGCCTTCTGCTCTGCTGCCATATCTTCTACCAAATCTGTTATAGGATCGCCCTTGCTCTGGAAGAAGGTAGAGGTGAAAGCTATTCCGCCTGCGGATTGCGGCCATAAGCCCAAAGTATGGTCAACATAGTATTTTTCGAAGCCACCTTCCATAATCTGCTCCGGGGTTAAGTCTCTGGTCAGCTGATGAACGATAGCACTTACCATTTCCATATGAGCCAGCTCTTCTGTGCCTATATCAGTTAGTAAGCCAGCAACCTTTCTATTCGGCATGGAATAACGCTGTGACAGATAGCGCATGGAAGCTGCCAATTCGCCGTCCGGCCCGCCGAATTGGCTCATGATAACCTGTGCCAGTCTCGGATTGCATTGATCTATTTTTACCGGGTGTTGTAATCTCTTTTCATAACTCCACATATACTAGCACCTTCCTTCCCATGGCCAAGGATCTTCAACCCACGACCACATATTATCATTTTCTACATGATATGATTCAATCGGTCCATAGCATTTGGTATATTCCATAACAGCTTCATGTCTTACTCTGGATATTTTTTCCCAATAATCTAAAGCTGCTCTGTCCTTCGGATGTGTATCTAAAAAAAGTCTAAGCTCATCACAAACAAAGCTTGTTGCTTCTATACAGGCAAATAATTTTTCTCTGCTCATGCCATCCATTATTTACAGCCCCTTCCATACCAATCCAGATCCAGTTCCTTAAACAGAGTGCCGTTAGCCAGTGCTACAAACTCATTCTCATATAGATTTCTGAAGCATTGCCAGGGAACATAACACATTGCAATAGGAAAACGGTCAAAATCTCCATCATATCTTTCTTTCTCACACATATCATCATGCATATGCCCTGAGCATACATCTTTGCATACCGGCTCCATCGGCTTATGATCAGGATTACTCTTGCTGCAGCCGCAGTTACTTCCTACATTGCCGCGATACATCCGTCTATCCATCTTAAATCTCCTTTCAAAACTCGCTACTAATTTTAGTAATTGCTAAGCTATAAGTTTACAATTGTATTTACAGCAGATAAAATTATTTACTCCTGCAATTACCCTTTGTTACTAATCCATCACTTCGTATATACAGATGAATAAGAATTCACCCTATTTATGCAAATAAATACTTCCTTTATCATAATTCAAAGATAGGGAGCGCTCCTGAAAAGTTCGGTAACCGGACTTTACCGCTTTGTAAGTTCCGTATACCTCCGAGATTATGATTTTATGGATAACTGCACCTCTCATGAATTTATTTGTCATAAAAATAAACGAGCAACATATATTAGTGCTTTTGTTGTTCTATACATATTATGAAAATAAAAAAATTGAGTGCCTGTACTTTCAAGGTAATCCTTTTTGATATATCTCTTCTCTTTAGGTAGAAACCATCAATTCTCTGTTTCAAATCATTGACATTAAATCCATAATAATATAATATTTAACTATAGTTGGCATCTAAATATCTAGCAAAGGGAGAATAAGAAATGTATCACTTTATAATAAACCCTAAATCAAGCTCCGGTAGAGGAATACGGTATTGGCTGACCGTAAAAGATGAGTTGGATAGACTTAAGATATCCTACACAGCCGTATTTACAAAATACGTAGGACATGCCACAGAGCTTGCCTGCCAGATATGCAGTGAAAACTCCGGAATTAAGAATATTGTCATATTAGGCGGAGATGGTACATTTAATGAAGTAATTAATGGTATACCAGATTTTTCTGAAGTATTATTCGGCTATATCCCTTCCGGTTCCAGCAATGATTTGGCAAGAAGTTTAAAAATCCCTAAGGATCCGTTAAAAGCGCTTGCTAATATTCTAAAACCATGCAGGTTCAAATACCTTGATCACGGAGTAATTTATTTCCCTGACAATAGCTTAGCTCCCAGGAACTTTGCCTGTTCCAGCGGAATAGGTTATGACGCTAATGTATGCAATGAGGTTCAAGCCTCTCCGTTAAAGAAAAGATTAAACCGTTTCGGTGCCGGGAAATTTGTCTATATTGCCATTGCAATCAAGCAGCTGCTTACAATAAAGCCAACTAATGCTACTGTAATTATTGATGCTGCTAAAAAAGACACCTATCAGAATGTTCTTTTGGTGTCTAGCATGATACATAAATATGAAGGTGGCGGACTATTAATCGCACCAGGTGCAGATCCCTGTGACGGAAAGCTTACAGTCTGTCTTGTGCATGGACTTAGCAGAGCAAAAGCCTTCCTATTATTGCCGACACTTTTATCCGGAAAACATATACATTTTAAAGGTGTTGAGTCCTTTTTTTGTCATAAAGTAGAAATCATTACTGATCATAAAGCCGCTGTGCATACAGATGGTGAAATCCCTTCGGTTTGTAATCATATTAAGGTTCATTGCGTTCCGGAGCAGATTAGGATAATACTCTAAAGAAAGAAGGCGTTACGATGCAGAGACGTTTGAACATACAGGCTTCTACTTCCATTATATTTTTAAGTATTCTAACCATCCTGGTTCAGTTTGCCGCTTATTATTATTTTGAAGCTAATATTGTTATATGGATCATAGCAGGACTGATCTCCATCCTCTGCTGTCAACTGCTTACAGAGCATACTGTAACGTATATCGCTTGCTTCAATTATTCCCTTTTAACTCTATTCATCAGTCTGGTTATCCTTGTCATCACTTATTTTGGTAATGTTACTGATTTCTTACCATATACCCATACTATGCTCGGAATAGCCTTTATTAACTGGATGATTCCGGCAATTTACGCATTTTTACGATACATGTTTGACTTTGGTTCCAAGATAGAGGATTTTCGCTCCTTCTATCGTAATAGCAGCATTGTATTTTTACTTATTTATATTGTTATTCTTGTATTTGGAAGCTTTGCAGCTGACGCTTTTCCCTGGGCATATGACAAGAGTATAACAGCAGCTAATTTCTCCCCCTTTGAGATAATATCTGCTAAGATAGAGGATTACATCTATGGCAGCAATCCGCTTAGCGATATTCTCACTTATCTGGCAAGTCGCAGTTTTATTTTTATTCCTTATGGCTTCTATATTTCACTGGTTTTGCATAGACAAAAGCTTATTATTAAATTACTGGCACTTCTAGCTTTACCCTTCCTGATCGAGATGATGCAATATTTTACGATATCAGCACGCTGCGATATTGATGACCTATTCTATGCTCTGATTGGCGGTGTACTCGGTATATTTTCTTTCTTCCTAACTAATATTATCTTCCGGGTATTTTCAGGACATGATTTTTATTCAGGGATTACAAATTCTCGCTTCTCCTTTAATGCGCTGCATTTTTAATCAAATTTTGTGTCAGTATTCCAGAACTCGCTTAAATAGCTTTTCATGGTATTCCTATTTACCGTAATATTAGGTAACCATTCCCGCGGAAACAGATTAACATACTGTTTCTGTGTAAAGCGGTCGTCAAGCAGCAGTATTGCACCGCGGTCTTCTTTTGTACGGATCACTCTTCCAGCCGATTGCAGTACTTTATTCATACCAGAATAAAGGTAGGCATAATCAAAGCCTGCTCCATTTCTTTCATCAAAATAACCCCGAAAAAGCTCTCTCTCATTGCATACCATGGGAAGTCCGGTTCCTACTATTACCGCTCCAATAAGTCTATTATTCTTAAGATCAATTCCTTCACTAAAAATTCCACCCATAACACAAAAGCCAATTCTGCTGCTTTTTGGAGCCTCGACAAATTCCTCCAGGAATTTTTCCTTCTCTTCTTCTGTCATACTATTACTTTGAATAACTATTCCCTCTAGCTCTGTATAAGCAAGAGCTGCAATCTCCTTAAGCATCTGATAGGAAGGGAAAAACACCATATAATTACCTGTTTTCGCACCCGTAAAGTCCTTGATATACTCTAAGATTTTCAAGTATTCCGTCTCGCTTCTTCGGGTAAATTTTGTACTGACATCATTACCAATCATAATCAGACGGTTTTCGGTTTGAAAAGAGGAGGGCGCATACACCGCATAGTCCTCTTTTTTTCCGCCTAATTGTTCCATATAATAATGAATAGGGAGTAAGGTTGCGGAGAAAAGTATCGCACTACGCCCCTTATCCATACAGGAAAGTAGATTCTTAGAAGGATCCATGCATTGAAGCTTAATTCGAAAACGTTCCTCCTCATAATCAGTATATATGGTATAGCATTCATCCTTAAGCTCATACATATTTAAAAAATGCCTGATGTTTAGGTAAAGATTCGTGATTTCTTCTTTTCCTTCAGTAATCAATCCCTCCTGTAGAAACAAGTCATACTCTGTCATTAAACTCATCAAATGCATACAAAGACCATCTACATTATCCATTACCTCAAACTCATCACAATCTCTTTTCATTCTAAGAAGATCATTATTGCAATACTCAATCAACTTAGCAAGCTTGGTGCTTTTATCCTTAATTAATCTTTTCACTTCAAGAAAATCATCCTTATATAGGATTGCACTGTACATTTCCCTGGCTCTGTCAACAAGATTATGTGCTTCATCGATCAAAAAGACATAATTATTCTGCTTCTCATTCATGAAAAATCTTCGTAGATAAACATTAGGATCAAACGCATAATTATAATCACAGATAACCGCATCAGCCCAGAGTGTCGCATCCAGCCCCATTTCAAAGGGGCAGACACAATGCTTTATGGCATAAGCCGTTACATGCTCTCTTGATATATCATTCTCATTGCTAAGTAAATCATATACAGCATCATTCACCCGATCATAATGACCCTTGGCATGGGGACAGGCTCCGGGATTGCAATCCGGTTTGTCGAGTACGCATACCTTCTCTTTCGCTGTGATTGTTACCACCTTTAATAGAAGGCCGCTATCTCCCAGCAGCTTAAAGGTATCCTCCGCTACAGTACGGGTAATCGTCTTTGCTGTAAGATAGAAAAGCTTCTCCGCTATACCCTCTCCCATTGCCTTTACCGAAGGGTAGATTGTAGATATCGTCTTACCAACCCCTGTCGGTGCCTCAATAAATAACTTCTTTTTTCGTAAGATGGTTTTATAAACCCCGGTTACCAAGTCCTTCTGCCCTTCTCTATACGGGAAAGGGAAATCTAGCGCCTTAATAGCCGTATTTCGCTTTTTTGACCATTTGATCTGCCATGCAGCCCATTTAGCATACTCCTGTACCAGATGGTCAAACCAACTACTTAACTCTTCGTAGGTAAACACTTCTTCAAAATACCGAAGATTCTCTGTTTCCAGATTGCAATAGGTCAGACGTATACCAATCCTTGGGTATTCCTGTCTGGTAGCATAAATATAGGCATAACACATGGCTTGAGCCCTATGAACGCCAATCGGTGCCGTCAAATGGGATAATTCCATATATACTCCCTTGATTTCATCTATGGTAACCTCCGGTGGGTTGGTATTTTCCTCTTCGAATAGTAAAACTGAATAATCCTCCTGTAAGAGATTATTCGTAATAATTCCATCCGCTCTTCCCTCAATGGTTAATTCAAAATCAATTTCCTCTCTATTTATGGGTACTGTAATACTTAACGGTACCTCTGCTTGGTAATTAGCGCCCATCTGTTTTTGAAGCTTACGATGTATGCGGCTTCCTGCCTGCATTGCCTCACCGTCACTTCTTGCTCTGGTATTATCAATATCTCCGGAGCATAAAATAAACTCAACAAGATTTCGTACCGATATTTTAATTTCCTGAAAGTTCTCTTGCATTAGTATCCTCATTTCTATGCTGCTAAATGGCTCGCTATGCGACTTTTACAATAAACGGAATCATTATGGGCTGTTGATCAACAGCCCATATCATTAATCTATCAAATAATCTTGTTCCTCATCTAGTAGTCGGTATTCTCATATCCCTTCGTCCAGTACTTAAAACTCTCTTAGGTTTAAATAAGGCTTTTGGGCTTCTCTTGATGCCGACAAAGTAATATCAAAACAGCAGAACTGCTTACGGGATTAACTTTTACCTGCACCAGTTTCTTTCAAGCTCTAGATTTACAAGTTTTCTCGTATTAATTTTATGCTATTTATATATAATGTCAATATATTTTTAACAAATTAATTTGCGTTTTTATATTGCATTTTTTACCTCAATCTGGTACATTCTACTTATATTACTCTAACATATTTTAGGGTATACAAGCTGAATTTTTTAAATCGGTATATCGCTTAATACGGATTACCATATGGGAATTCACTTGACATTAATTGAAAAAGTGAGGTAGTATAATGAGCGAACACAATCACGATGGCGGCTGCGGCTGTGGACATGATCATGAGTATGAGCATGATTCAATCACATTATCTTTAGATGACGGAACAGAGTTAAATTGTATCGTGTTAGACATTTTCTCTGTAGATGACAAGGAATATATTGCACTTCAGCCAGAAGAGGGTGAAGAAGAAGAGGATAATGTATTCTTATACCGTTATATTCAAGAAGATGACGGTGAACCCCAGCTTCTGAATATCGATGATGACGACGAGTTTGAAGCTGTTGCCGATGCTTTCGAAGAACTCCTTGATTCACAGGATTATGATGAAATGTTCGACGAGGAATTCGATGAAATTGAAGAGGACGAAGAATAATCTTACAGTTATAAGATAAATCTTTATAAATTACATTTGAATGGAATATCGAATAAAGACAGAGGCTGTTGCAATTAAGTAACAGCCTCATCGTTTTATAATACGGAAAATGCAATACTATATCAATATAAGCTGCATAATTTCAATTATTAATCTCTTCCATTATAAAGCGTTAAATCAGGATTTTACACTTTTATTTTTCTAAACTTCAAAAGGAAGGACTATTCTTAAGATTTTCTTAAGAATAGCTTAATACAATACTATTAAATCAGTAGCATATTCTGTTATAATCTATGAATAAGAACAGTACAAGAATTTAGAAAGTTGGAGATAACAAATGGATGCTAATATAATGATCGTTGATGATGAGCAGGAAATAGCCGATTTAGTTGAACTATACCTGCAAAATGAAGGTTTTACCGTATACAAATATTATACTGCCCTGGAGGCACTAAAATGCATCAATGAAATCGAGCTTGATTTAGCAATCCTAGATATCATGCTGCCCGATATAGACGGCCTTACTATATGTCGAAGAATACGTGAAAAATATAACTTCCCCGTTATTATGCTGACTGCGAAGAATCATGAAATCGATAAAATTTCCGGTTTGGCTCTTGGTGCTGATGACTATGTAACAAAGCCCTTTCTTCCCCTTGAATTAATAGCTAGAGTAAAAGCACAGCTTAGACGTTATACCCGTTATAATCATTCGGATACTACTCAGGATGAGAATGTAATTGCTTTTTCCGGACTTGTAATCGAGAAGGATAAGCACACCTGCCTTCTGAACGAGAAGCCAATCACTTTGACTCCTACTGAATTTGCTCTGCTATGGTATCTTTGCAAGAACCGGGGCCGTGTTGTAAAATCTGACGAATTGTTTTACAACGTATGGGGTGAGAAGTATTATACCAATAATAACACCGTAATGGTGCATATCAGACATATCCGTGAGAAAATGAAGGATAATGCTGAAAATCCAAAGTATATCAAAACAGTCTGGGGAGTGGGATACAAGATTGAAAAATAAATTTAAAAAGTTAAAAACCAGAATACTACTGCAGGTAATTACGACCTCCCTTATTTCCTTACTAATTGGAGGGATCCTATTAAAGGTATTCGTTGATGGTATACTACAGGATCCATTTGCCAAAATTTTTATTAGCTTTGCGCAAAATATACTGAATGTGCCGGAAAATACAGCCTATCAAATGTACTGGGGTATCTTTCAGGGCAAAAAGTACCTCTGGTTAATATTAGGCTACACCTTAATTCTTATCATTATTTTCTATCGTTCTCTGCTTCGTTTGATTAAGTATTTTAATGAGGTGAATAACGGACTGGACCGATTGCTTGAGGAGAACGATACAGAGGTTATCCTGTCTCCTGAGATAGAAACCATCGAAAAGAAATTAAATAAAATAAAGTCCACCTTGAAAAAGAGAGAATTAGATGCTCAAAATGCAGAGCAAAGAAAGAACGATCTGGTTGTCTATCTTGCACATGATATAAAAACACCGCTCACCTCCGTAATTGGTTATTTAAGTCTACTGGAAGAAGCTCCTGATATGCCAATTGAACAAAGAGCAAAATATTTAAAAATTACTTTAGATAAAGCCTTTCGTCTTGAGCAGCTAATCAATGAATTTTTTGAAATCACCAGATATAATCTTCAAACCATTCTTTTGGACAAACAGGAGATTAACTTATCCTATATGCTGCTACAAATGGCTGATGAATTTTATCCCCAATTGTCTGCAAGCGGAAAAACAGCGGTTGTAGATACTGAGGACAATTTAATTATTATAGCTGATCCAGATAAGCTAGCACGCGTTTTTAATAATATAATGAAAAATGCGCTTGCATATAGTTATGAGAATAGTGCAATCCATATAACGGCAAAGCTTCTTGGAACGAACGTTCAAATTTCCTTTCATAATCAGGGTAATACAATACCTGAACATAAGCTGGAAACTATTTTCGATAAGTTTTACCGACTGGATGACGCAAGGTCATCCGTCACTGGCGGATCCGGTCTTGGACTTGCTATTGCAAAAAGTATAATAACGTCTCATGGCGGCTCTATTCGCGCAGATAGCCGAGATGGTCATACCACTTTTACAGTACTACTACCCGCAGTCTCTACTTAAAATCATAAGAAAATCTTAAGAGATCAATCATAATTAATTAAAGAAAACTCCTTTCAAATTACTTAGAATAAATAAGTAATTGCAAACTATACAAGTAGTTAATTGCGAAACAATATCGTATTTTCATCTGTATACACAGCACATAATATTAATGAGTTTCGCAGTTACCTATATAAAACAAGTTATGAAAGGGGTTACATTATGAAGAAACGTAAAAGGAAATCGGTAAAGAAATTGTTCATTGCCATCCTGCTACAGTTATCTTTAATACTATTGTTGATAATTTCCTGTACAAGCCTATTTAAGCTGCTTCGTTCCGAACAGAGCAATAATAATAAACTGCCTCCAACAAGCGAGTCTGTCCACGAAGAGGTAATAGTGGAAGAGGAATCGTTAGATAAAGATGCCACAGAACCCTTTTCCTATATAGAAGCCTCTACGAAAGAAAATGACAAAAAGACAGAGCAAGGAAGTAAATTATCTGTTATCGACTTAAAAGAAACACAGCTCTCTAGTAACAATGCCATTTTAGTCAGTCTTGAAGATCAGAAAATTGTATTCGAAAAAGATAGCGACAAAACAATCTATCCTGCTTCACTAACTAAGATAATGACTGCTATTGTTGCAATTGAGAATATGAAAGACTTAAACGAGCCCATCCTGTTACCTTCCGATCTGTTTCAAAAGCTATATGATGAAAATGCGTCTATGGCTGGATTTTTACCAGAGGAGTCAGTGCCAGCCATAGATTTGTTATATGGTGTTATCCTTCCCTCTGGTGCTGAATGCTGTCTTGGGCTTTCCGATTATATCGCCGGTTCTGAAGCTTCTTTCGTAGAATTAATGAATGAAAAAGCAGAGGCTCTTAATATGAAGCATACCCATTTTACCAATTCAACAGGTCTTTCTGACCCTGAGCATTATACAACAGTTAAGGATCTTGCCCTTTTACTTGAATACGCCTTGCAAAATGATACCTTCCGTGAGATTTTTACTTCAACGAAGCATTCCACTCAGTCTACCAAGTTACATCCGGGAGGTATTACCTTTAACAGTACATTGTTTAAGAATCTAGATTCCCCGGAATTTAACGGAGGCGCTATTCTTGGTGGAAAGACCGGTTATACCGGTGAAGCCGGCCTATGCCTTGCCAGTCTTGCCAGGAAGAATGATGAGGAATATATTCTTGTGACGGTAGGCGCCAAAGGAAATCATGATACAGAGCAATTTAATATCTCTGATGCTTTCCTAGTCTATAACAGCCTCAATTAACAATTCCTTTTATTATGCACTACTTATACTTTTCTTTATTCTCTGTTCCGGCTATCTCATCGATAAATCTGGACCATTTTGTAACCTTATTATATCTTTCTCTGGTGCTATAGATATATAAGGCTTCCTTGGCCCTTGTCATAGCGACATAGAAAAGACGCCGCTCTTCTTCTATGTCCTCCGGCAGGGCAGCTTTCTTATGTGGTATCATTCCTTCATTTGCGTCTACAATAAAAACTGTATGAAATTCTAGTCCCTTTGAACTATGCATTGTGGCAACCGTTATACTATTGGTATTATTTTTATTATCAACCGATTGCTTCTTTTGCTGTTTTTTCAGCTCTTCCTTATATTCCTCCATATGAGTAAACCAGCTCTCATAGGTCTTGCATTCTCTGGAACTTTCCTGCAGTTCATCAAGCACCTCAGTTAACTCCTCCACCTTTATCTTTCTTAGTTCAGCATATTCTTTTAAGTAATCCTCGTACCCAATCCCTCGCCTGATATAATTCACAGCCGCATAAGGAGTCATCCTTGAAAGCGCTGATAAATCATATTCCAGCTGCTCAAGACGCTCTAGCATCCATAGCTTATCCTCATAATATTCCTTAACAGTTTCCAAATCCACCTCTGTGCTGTCAAAGCAATCCCTTGCTATATATCTTTTGGGGCGGTTAATAATCTGCAGGAACAATTGTCTCTCCGACCTGCCCATCGCTATTTTAATATAACTGATGATATCCCCTGTAATCCAGTGCTCAAACAGATTAGGAAGACTATCCTTCATCTGAAATGGAATATTGTATTCCATCAGCTTATGTATGAGGGCCCCGGAACCTATACTGGTTCGTAATAATACTGCTATATCCGCTAAAGGCAGACCGGCTTTATTTAATTTAATTATTTCTTCTGATAGCTTTTGATTTTGTAATGATAAAGTCTCAAAATTCCCGATTGTAACAGGATTACCGATCTCCTTCACTGCAGATGCATTTTTTTCATAGCGCTTTTCATTATTTTTGATCACCTTATTCGCTGCAGCTAAAATATTCTTTGTTGATCTATAATTTTTATCTAGTATTATCTTCTTGCACCCTTTATAATCCTCAGGAAAATTGAGCATAATCTCAGGCTTAGCACCTCTGAAGCGATAGATAGACTGATCATCATCACCAACGATAAACAGATTATTCTGAGGCAATGCAAGCATACGAACTATTTCATACTGAACCATATTAATATCCTGAAATTCATCTATTAAGATATAGCGATACTTATTCTGCCATAAGGACAGGATATCCTTTCTCTCTGTAAATAGCTGATGACAAAGCAATAACATATCATCGAAGTCGATCAGATTGGATTTTTTAAGCTTTCTATTATATTCCGTATAGATTGACCGAAATACATCACCCGCACAATTCATGGAATAATAATTAGAAAGCTCCACCCGGTTACCCTTTACCAGGCTGATTTCCGAACTGATATTTGAGATAAAATCCTTTTCATCCTCATATTGTAGCTCCATGCGATGAATGATCTCCTTCATATATTGGAAACGGATATCCTCTCTGACAATATTGCCTGCATCCAAGTGATATGCATGTTTTAGGATGGTAAAGAATACCGCATGGAAGGTTCCAAAGTTAACTCCTGTATGCGTTGTCTTTTTTAATGATAAAAAGCGTTCCTTCATCTCAGTGGCAGCTGCCTTTGTAAAGGTAATAACTAAAATCTGTTCCTCTGGGATCTGCTTTTTCTCTGTCAGATATTTAGTTCTTTGTGTTATCACCAGTGTTTTACCCGAGCCCGGGCCGGCTAAAACTAACATTGGGCCCTCTGTATGACCTACAGCCTGCTGCTGTGACTGATTCATTTGCATAATAATCTCCCTTCTGCCAAGAACCCGCGAATTTGGGCGTTAGCACAAATTTGTTGTGTTGAAAATCTTGATTTTCAACACTAACATAACATGCCTGCCCTTAGAATTAGTTTGTGCCGAGGAATACGCAGGCACAAACTTTGAGGTTGGGCATAAATCCTGAAGAATAGCGTCTTTGGCTATTCTTTATAAGCCTCGTATGCGAGGCTTTGGGCCTGCATGTATTATGCAAGACTATTCACACTTGCCTCCATATTTATAGGAATATTTCAGGATGATGTGATTTAACAGACAGTGGTATAAGGATAGAACAGAAAAATAAAGAAAACGGAATATATTAAATATATCATTAATTACTAGAAATTATATGTACTGATTATGATATACGCTAATTTCTTATGATGAATAATGCCTTTATAATGAACTGCTCTCCAATTACTTTACATAGCAAAGCAGTTTAAATTTGAAATCAGCTTTAATTATCTAATTGATAACTTCATTTTTTAGCCTTAATAATATTTATTAATTTGTTTATTATTTCAGTTATAAATAAAAAAACAGAAAGATAAATACATTGTTCCTACATTTATAGATTAGAGTACATAAAGTACTATGCGGATAGTTCCATGCTATTATTAGACTGTATCCTATTTATCCAATTTTATCTGTATATCCACATGGTACTTATTGCGCTCTAATCCTATATTAACATACTTACCCTTTGATTTAGTTTGTGCAAAGTGTACTTGCACACTTTGGTTACGCAGGCACAAACTTAGAGGTGTGAATTATGCTTTTCAATAATTAACACTATATTTAAGAATAATTAACTTAGTTTATCGATAGCGATTTTGATACGACGTAAGCTTTCTTCCTTACCAAGGATGTTCATAATCTCATATGCTCCACCCGGGGTTGACTGTTTTCCGGATACTGCTGTTCTAATCGGCCACAAGCCCTGTCCATTTTTAATTCCCTGTTCTGCAACATATGCCATAATGATTGCTTCAATATTTGTTTCGGTATAATCCTCAAGTGCCTCAAACTGACTGAGCAGATCCTTTAATACCTTTAAGGAGCTTTCTGAATCTGTTTTCATCTTCTTATGGGTATACATAGCTATATCATAATCCGGCAATTCCTCAAAAAAGTCTATCATATCCTTAATATCTAACAATGTCTCTATTCTCGTCTTAACGAGTGCCGCTATCTTTTTATAATCAAGTTCCTTCTTAATTACTTCTTTGATATAGGGAAGCGCAAGTGCATAATACCTCTCAAATTCCATATTCTTTAGATATTCACCATTCATCCAGCGAAGCTTCACGATGTCAAATACAGCAGGTGCCTTATTAATATGGGTATAATCAAATTCACGGATCAGCTCTTCCAGTGACATAATCTCTGTATTATTCGGTGAACTCCAACCAAGCAAAGCAACAAAATTAATAATTGCCTCAGATACAAAGCCTTGCTCAAGTAAATCCTCATAAGAAGAATGCCCGCTTCTTTTACTCAGCTTTTTATGCTCTTCATTCGTAATCAACGGCAAATGAACATAGACCGGTTCTTCCCAGCCAAAATCCTGATATAATCTTGTGTATTTGGGAGTAGAGGACAAATACTCATTTCCCCTTACCACATGACTTATTTTCATCAAATGATCATCAATGACGTTAGCAAAATTATAAGTGGGATATCCGTCTGATTTGATTAAAACCATATCATCCAGCTCCTCATTGTCTACGGTAATATCTCCGAAAATTGCATCATGGAAGGTTGTTTGACCTTCTGCCGGATTATTCTGCCTAATTACGTAAGGAGTACCGGCAGCAAGCTTTGCCTCGATCTCCTCTTTAGATAGATGAAGACAATGCTTATCGTATCTTGTGATTTCCTTTACTTCCTCCTCTTCTTCGCTTTCCGTATCACCGACTGTTGTTTTTAGGGAGGCCAAACGTTCCTTTGTACAGAAGCAGTAGTAAGCTGCCCCCTTCTCGATTAACTGCTTTGCATACTCAAGATAGATACCGCTTGTTTGACGTTCACTTTGTACATAAGGGCCATAACCGCCATCCTTATCGGGCCCCTCATCATGGATTAAGCCCGTTCCTTTAATAGTTCTGTAGATAATATCTACTGCCCCTTCCACCAAACGTTCCTGATCCGTATCCTCTATTCTAAGAATGAAGGAGCCTCCTTCATGCTTTGCAATTAAATACTCATATAACGCCGTTCTTAAATTTCCTACATGCATTCTTCCAGTAGGACTTGGTGCAAATCTGGTTCTGATTTTGCTCATTTAAACCACCTCTCAAGATTATATTAGGTAAATTTCTCAAACATCTACTGATTTATACAAAATTGGTTTCGTGTCTGTCGACATTATACCATAACTTAATCAAAAATCAAATATTGATTCCGCTCCAAGGGTATCGTTAACTTATAGAAGGTGTCCGATACAGTAAAAACTAACGGACACCTTCTAAAGGTCATTTCTGTTATATTGAAAATATAGGAAATAGCTTAACCATCTGTCTTCATTGCTTCTATCGCTCTTATCTTTGTTGCCCGTCTTGCCGGGAAATAACCGGAAAAAACGCCTACACAAATAGAGATTCCCAACGAAGCAAAGGGCAAATAAATCGGAATAATTGAAAAATTTGAACTCATCATATCATACATATAATTACCCTGCATCAAGGCCTGGAAGATTGGTCCTCCAAATTTATTAATCGCAAATGAGGCTATGTAACCAAATCCAATTCCGATTATGCCGCCAATAAGGCCAATAACAGCAGCTTCCAATAAGAATAATTTACGAATATCTCGAACCGTACAGCCAAGCACCTTCATAACACCAATTTCTTTTGTACGCTCATAAATAGACATAATCATCGTATTGGCTATACTGATTGCGGATGCTATCATTGTTACCGCACCTATCGCACCCAGTACGACCTGTAAAGTTTTTGATGCTTCCTGAAGAGGAATTAAATCCTGCATTCTACTGTAAGAGAAATACCCCATCTCTTCAATCTGCTTTTGTACCCCTTCTACATTATTAATATTATCTACATTCAGCATAACCTCTGTATAACTGCTTAATGTTTTTAAGGACTTTTTGCGGTCCTCCATAGTGAGAGTATTACAATACTGCTTATATAACATTTTGTAATAGTTTATATCCATGTAGACAGACCCGTCGTATTCACCTTTTGTCTCAACCATTTTTGCAATATTTTTTAATGGCATACTAAATTCTTTTTTATTAGGGGCAAGTTGATACTGTGGTATAAACTTGAACACTACTTTCTTCTTCTGTAGATCAATTTGTATTTGATTGCCACCTCTGGAATATGGGTCATAAAATCCCCAGGGCTGACTAAATCCGAAAACAATAGGAGTCATATCCTCCTTAGATGGATATTTACCATATTGCAGCGCAGGGAAATCAAAGGCTTCAAAGGTTGATGAATCCATTGCCATAATACCTAACCATGTCTGATATCTACCGCTGAATAATTGTGCATCTGCCCTAATAACTGGGCTTACAGCTTTAACGTGTTCCAAAGCTTTCAGCTGATCAATCAAATGATCATTTAGGGCTGACTCCTCACCGTTATTGCCATTTTTATAAATATTGATCATTGTCAGACTTCCACGTTGCATAATCTGGGTTTTAAAATAATTGTTCATCCCATATCCAACAGAGATCATAATGATTACAGATAAAGAACCAATGACCACACCAAGTACGGTCAAAATTGTTCTGGCCTTTCTACGGGACAGGTTTTTAATACCCATCACAAACAGATCACTAATCTTCATATAGATCAATTCCTTTTTTAATCTTCCTTTTTGCCAGTAAGGCTCCTAATACTATACTGACAACAAGGACGCCTGCAGATATACCAGCTACAAAGGGCCATGAAGTTAATAAAGAATCCTTCGCCTGCGCACCTGTATTTAACGCAGGATCCATCATTGCACCCTCCATACCTCCATTTACACTGATTACTTTACCTACAGATGCCGTCGCCATCAAGGCTGTATCAGCTATATTATTAATATTTATTGAATCCATGAAATCCTCCATTCCAGGTTAAGTCCTGCACCTTTCTAGTTTTGTTCCTGTTCCTTCTTACGAAGCTTTGATTTATATACATTGATTATTACTTTTCTGGTAATCGGAACAAATAATACAAAGATAACTATCTGTACAATTACAAAGGCCCAAATCGGAAGTATAGGCTTCTTAGCAGTTAGTACCCCCGGATTAAATACTGCTCCGGGATCTCCACCCATCATACCGCCTGGATCCATCGCGCCGGCAGCCATGATCTCTTTCTCAAATTCCATAGGATATTCTATCGTATCACCATTGCTGTCTTCATAGCTGATTTTTAACGTACCCTTTGCAAGGCCCTCGACATTTGGTATTACTTCAAAGTCAACCGGTTTAGGCTCTCCGGGTGCAACATTACCAATATAATACGTATTGCCGTCAGTCTTCGTAAAGCCATCTCCCTCTAAGGTTGCAATAACATTATTAAGTGGAGATTTACCCATATTATAGAATTCGAAGGAGAGGTTTACGGTGGCTCCTACCATCAAAGCACCATCCCACGAATAAACATTAATATTTTCTACTTTCGGACGGGCATTTTCAGTAGCCTGAAGATTAATCTCTTCCGTCTTTGTAACTCCAGATTGCCCGGTTTCTTTGTTAGGCAGCATACCTTCATATTCGTATTCAAGTGTTATCTTTAAGGGATAGGCCTTCGTAATTGCATCTGGTTTTACCTTAAGCTCAATCGTATTGGTTACAGTTTCTCCTGGATTGATCTTATTAATAAAGAAGCTATTGCTTCCCTGTGTTACAGTATAAATATTATCCGCCTGCGTTATGGTAACCGTTATATTTTTCGCTGCTACGGAAGCATTGGTATTACTAATATCATATGTCAAATTGAAGGTTTTTCCTGCGCGCAGTATATCCTGATCCGGATCATAATGACTGACAATCAGCTTTGGCATACTGCTGATGCCCAAATCATTCTGAACATTATGGATTGGTATAATTACATTACCTTCTTCTGTACTTCCGGCATATTTATACTTCACATTTAGATTATTTAAGCCCTCTGGAATAGTAGTAGAAACAATTAACGGAATTGTTATTCTTACTTTTTCTCCGCCCTTTAATTTATCGATATATTTATAAGGCTCGGATTCTACAGGAATAAAGGTGGCATTTGTTAAATTATCTGCATATACTTTTAGTTCCGACACGTCAACATTGCTCTTATTCTGCAAATCAAAAGATACTTGAACATTTTCTCCTGCTGACGGAGTATTAGGTGTTTGCTTTACATTACTGATTACAATGTTTGGCGTTCCTGCCGTAGCAGCTCCGGTAACATCTACAAAAATGGACTCTGTCAGGGAGTATGCAACACTGTCTTTATCCTTATAATTAACCACGATCTTAAGGTTCTTCATACCGCCTGTAGCGTATTTTGAAACCTTAAGCGGTATCTTTACATTGCCTGTTAAATCAGACTGTATGTCGGATACATCAATCGTATTTGTAAAATAATTCTTTAATATTCCGTCCTGTGTAATACTTGCCTCATCTATACTGGCAGTGATATCACAAGCTTTCCCTAAGCCGTTATTTTGAAGTGTTACGGATAAAGTAAATTCAGTACCCGGCTTCAGACCCTCATTGAATTTTACATCCTCTACGATCAATTTGGGTGCTTTCGTATTAGAGCTTAAGTTAATATTAAAATTATATGTACTGGTAAGCGCATCACCATCTGCAGTCTTATAGGTAAAATTAGCAATTATGGTGTTCTTTCCTGTCGTAGCGGTAGAAAGGATTGTTATTGGCAGTGATATATTTTTTGTCTCTCCTGAGGCCATATCACCAAGCTTGATTTTTTTTGCGGAATATCCTTCATCGACTATTTTATTATAATCCATAGTTAGATAGGCACTTTTCGCAGTAAGCTCTCCCTCATTCCTTACAGTAAAGGAAATATCTGTCTTACTTCCTAGTTTTGTACTACCTAAAACTACATTGCTGATCGTTAACTGTGCAGGTGTCTTTTCCTCCTGTACCTTAAGGATAATGCTCATTGTATAATCCTTGATTTCATTCGTTGCATAATCCTCATAGGTAAATTTAACGTTAACATTATAGTCTTTAATACTTGCTGTTTCTTTTACTTTAACATCAAATTCCAAATCTACTGGGCTTGACGAATAAATCCCCTGAGCAGTCGTACCATTGTAGCTGATGGTAGGCTTCGTAAAAGAAAACGGTGCTCCCTGATCAGCTGATAGCGTGATTGTAGGAGACGCCATAAAGCTGCCTGTTGATAGAATAGGCAGTTTAATATGATTTGTCTCGCCTGGTCTAATTGTCAAGTCTGGATCACCTACTATGTATACCGTAGGATTACCTGCTGCCTGAACATGCATTACATTACCTATTAATCCGGTCGCAATAAATAAAATAGCGAATAGTGCAACCAACAATTTTTTTATCTTCATACTTATACCTCTACTTCCTTTTAATTTTAGATTCGATCCTAACATTAATTTCTATGACACATTCGTTTCGATTTCAACCTCCTGTGCCGTCATCCCAACCATCTGCCCATCATTTGACCCTTCCGTCAATGCATCTGTCACATTCTTTTCTTCAATTTTTTCAATCTTTCCATCAAGAATATGAATGATTTTATCGGCATATTCTGCAAGTCTTCTATCATGTGTTACCATGACTATGGTTTGATGATTGGTTTTAGATATCTCTTTAATTAAATTCATTACCTCCATAGAGGTTTTAGAATCAAGATTGCCAGTAGGCTCATCTGCAAATATGATATCCTGATTCCCTACAAAAGCTCTGGCTATACCAACTCTCTGTTGCTGTCCACCACTCATTTCCTTGGGTTTATGCTTTAATCTTTTGCCAAGCCCTACCTTAATCAGCATATCCTTTGCCAGTTTTCTTCTGCGTTTGGCATTCACCCGTTTAAATATCAAAGGCAGCTCCACATTCTCAAGTGCTGTCATTGCATTCATTAAATTGTAGGATTGAAATACAAAGCCCAAATTATCCTGCCTGAATTTTGCGAGATTCTTTTCGCTCATACTATGTACTTTCTTTCCCTTAATAATTATCTGCCCCGAGGTAAGCTTTTCAATTCCTGCCATTAAATTCAGCAGTGTCGACTTACCGGAACCGGAAGCTCCAAAGAGACAACAGAATTCTCCTTTGCGGATAGTAAAGCTCACATCATCTATTGCATTAATCCGTTCTTTACCCATTCTATATATCTTTTTTACATTCTTAACTTCTATCATATTTTCAGCAATATTATCGCCCATTTTACACCTTCTTTACTCTTCCTCCGAACTACCACTGCTAATTACTAATGCTACACTAAATTTATTAAATAATGTCTACTAAATTTCTTAATTTTTCCTTACGATTTATTTAATATTAGTTAATTATTCTGCCTGTCCAAAACCAAATGATAAGAGGGTATCCGAAAAGTCAAAGTCTGGTATTTAAGAATTGACTTTTCGGACACCCCGTATGATATAATGAGATTCTACTTCCGCTTTAGTGGATTTTATGCTTGTAGGAGCTCTTACTTTTTACTAATCTCGGTCGCCTTAATCGCTTCCTTATGCTCCAGCCGATGATTTACAAAACGGACAAATACCAGTTTAACATAGGCGCCAACCGGAACAGCAAGTAACATACCAAGGAACCCTCCGAGTGCACTACCGATGATAATTGATACAATAATAATCAAAGGATGAATTTGTATTGATCTGCTTAATAATTTAGGCCCAATGATATTGCCGTCCAAGGCCTGAATAATAAATAAGGAGATCAGGGCTATAATCAGTTTCTTCATCTCACCGTTCATTAAGCATACCAAAGTGGTTCCTACATATGCTACAATCGGTCCAAAATAGGGGATCAGGTTACCAATACCGGCACAAATACCGATTACAATTGCAAACTTAACACCTGTAATTGATAATACCACGCTGATTAACACCATCATAACAAATGCATCCGTCAGCTGCCCCCTGATATAACCAGAGAAAACCACATCCAAGTCGTGTGCCGTATTGTATAATCTTTTATTCATATGATCACTGAATAATGCCCGGCATACCTTAACGAAATAGGATATAAACATTCTTCCGTCAATCAGAAAATAAAACCCGATAATAAAGCTAAAGATAATCGTAGTGAGGTAACCCGATATATTCGTCACAGAATTAAGTGCGGAGGAGGCAAAGCCCTTTAATAGATCAAGAATGAAGGTAGCTGCTGTCTCAAAATATTTGTCAAGCTCCTGCGATTGAATATTAAGCTGATCGAGCTGATCTTTAATGGAATAATAAAAGGAATCGAAGTTTTTCTTATAATCCTGCGCCAGCTTCACGATATCATCTAATCCTGCCAGTCTGATTTGATCTGTGACTGTAAATACCAATAACGAGATCAGCCCGCTTAAAACAGCGATTAGAATTAGCACTGAGGTAACCGCAGCCCAGGTTCTTGGAGCAACTATTTTTTTTAAGAATCTGACATTCTTTAATCTTCTATACTTCTTCTCAAAAAAATCTACGACAGGATCCATGAGATAAGCAAATACAAAGCCTATTATGATAGGCTTCAGTATCGTAATACCCTCACTTACTCTTTTAAATATAGAATTGGCGATAGAGGGTGCGTTTTTCAAAACGAGACTCAGCGAATAAATGATGATTACTGTTATAATTACATATAAAGAAATCTGCATATATTTCCTGTTAAGCTTATCTTTCCATCTCATCGGTCAACTTTTACTCCCTGTTCCCCATACTCCAGAAAACGAAGAATGCATTCTACAGAATTATCTATTCCAAGGTAATCACTTTTGATTGACAAATGATAGTTTTCGGCTTTACCCCATTTTTCACTTGTGTGATAATTGTAATAATTAGCTCGTCTTTTATCCGTTCTTAATACTTCCTCCAATGCTTTATTCGGATTAATTCCATCTAAGCTAATTACCCGCTGTTTTCTGAACTCAATATCCGCCCAAACAAACAGATTGATAATACCACTTCGTTCCTTTAATACATAATCTGCACATCTTCCAACAATAACACAGGGTCCCTCCTCAGCTACTTTTCGGATCACAGAGGACTGTGCTAGGTAAAGCTGATCATCCAGTGATAAATGGGCAAATCCCATATCCTGATTACCATAGGCACTCATCCCCATCGCGATGGAATATAAAAGGCTATTGGTTGCTTTCTTTTCTGCATTTTCAAAAGCCTTCTCAGAGAAGCCACTTTCCTTAGCAGCCCTTGATATTAATTCATTATCATAGAATTTTATACCAAGCTTCTGTGCCAGCTTTGCTCCAATCTCTCTTCCACCGCTTCCATACTGCCTGCTGATAGTAATTATCTTATTCATGCCTGCCACCCCATTCCTTGTTTAATGTGACTTTAGTATATCATAAAACTAAGGAAGGTAGAAGCAGTTATTAGATTAAATTTCCATTAAAAGAAGATAGCTAAGATAGATTTTCTTTATAAAGGAAAGTTGTCGATACACTTCACGATATAATTTATGACGAAATGCTTTTACCTCTTCCAATTCGTTTGCAGATATTCTACCTTTGCCAAACCTTGCTTTTCTGGCTGTCTCCATACACGCTTCAAAGGCCTTAGCTTCAATAAACGGACTTTTCTCCACAACATATTCCTGTACATCCTCAAGCCGCATACCCTTTCTGGTCAACCCATTTGGGTATACAGATAGAATTTTCTCCACCTCCATAATAAAGAACAGAGCCCTCTTATTGGGATTATGGGCATTTTGATATCTTCTTCGTTTTATCACTTTGAATAGCAAAGTAGCACTTACAAAGGAAATGAATAGTACCATAAATGCAATCATAAATATTACATTGAGCTTTGTTTGTTCCTTTGATGAAGCTTTTTGAATATTGTTGTTTGTATTTCTATTCATATCCTTATCCATATCTGAATAGTTGATTGGTGGGGTAGGAGCTGAATAAGTCTGATCAACTTCTTTATTACGGTCATTTGTAAATAGGCTATAATATACTGTTTCATTCTGATTGGATGAACCGGGAGTAAAGTCCATCGGAAGCCAGCCATAATTATCAATATATACCTCTGTCCAGGCATGTGCATTGGAATCCTTAACACTAATCTGTTTCATTTGCGTATTTTGCTTAACTGACTCATTGCCGGTATAGGCACTGATAACCTGTTCCTCACCGGTTAGTTTGTCTGTATCTTCACTCGGCCCCACCCTGTATCCTTCCACGTATCTTGCAGGCACCCCCATCGCTCTTAGCATAAGCACAGCTGCGGAGGCATAATGAGCACAGTATCCTTTTTTATTCTGAAATAAAAAGTATTCTACAAAATCCTCACCCTCAGGCAGCTTTCCCGGTGATAACGTATAGGTTGTATTATCCTTTAAGTAGCTTTCTACGTAAGTAAGCTTATCATCCATATCCAAATTCTGCTTTCTTTGGATAGCGAAATCCCGTTTAAGCTCCTCGAGGCCCTTCTCGGGAAGCTCGGTATACACCTTGTAAACGTAATCACGATACCGCTTCTCGTTTTCTGAATACTTAGTTAAGGATGCTTTATCCAGCTTAATAAAAGGTACTGGTGAGTTAAATACATTAAAGAAGTAATCAAATTTGTATTCCCTTTTTTTGGATCTTGGAGCCAGATATAAATCCTGAACATAATATCCCTGCCCCAACTGTTCAAAATCAGTAAAATAGGGTGCATAGATATATTTTTTACTTGCCTCTTTATACTCCACCCTGCAGTTTCCCTGGAAAACTGAATATTTTGAGAGCAAAAGTGATTCACCACCCACGTAAATACTCACATTTGAAGAATTTACCACTCTCATAGAATCCAATATCTGCTTTAACAGAAGGACATTCTGGTTTACCGGCTGAAACTCTTTTGATGGTATGAGATCAGTCAGCTCTCTGTACTTTTTCCTTTCCTCCTTAGAATGCTCCTCCCAGCTGCTTCCCGTATATACACTGCCTACATAACCCTTCAGATACAGTCCCTCTCTTGCTGATTCAACCGGAACTGTCAAAAGCAGCTGCTCAGATTCATTATATTTTACCTCTGCAACTTTACCAAGCTTACCACCGCTTAAGCCTCCGGTTGCCTTACTGCTGCCTCCAAACAAAGTGATATTACTAAACCATCTCTCAAAATCCTCAAGGGAATAATCCCATGCCGCAGACTGCACCTTTTTTTTCATTTCTTTAATATCAGTAACCTTATTATATCTTTCATCCGTTACAAATAGTTGCAATATAAAATATAAGGTGAGGCCAATCAGGCTAAGGCAGACAGCCGATCTACTGTTAATTCTATGTAACAGCGATAACTGCTCTCTGTTCTTAATATTGCGAAAAGGGAAGCCTGATCTTGCAAGGTATAATATAATTCCGATATAAGCGATTAAATATTTTTCTGAAGGGATTAATCCGAGCAGAAAGCTTGCTGAGACGGGCAGGAATAAAAATAAACAGCTTAAATGGATAAACCGGTTTTTTACGATAGAAATGGTAAGTAATGCGATCATAGGAATTAATACCATTGCTACTAATAATGTTGTATCTGCTGTTTGTGTGGTATAGTCAGCTTCAAATTGAATACTGTTATAGTTATAATAAACTGCTGCTCTTCTCAGTACTAAATTCTCAATAATATAAAACCCATTACATAATCTGGGAAATCTGCTGATTAAAAAAAGTAGATAAAACAATAAGGCAAAAAAAAGTTTTACCAGATGATAGGAAGGTACCAGAAAAAGTGCAAATAAAATACCCGCAAATATTAGTATTACAGCATTTATCTGTAAGACATCTAAAGGAATTACTATGCACTCCGTCAATATCGAGGCAAAGCTCCAACTGCCAATAATAATCGCAAGGAATTGGATCATTCTAGTAGATAATTGAAGGCCTGTCTTTTTCTCATCTATCATTAAAAACGTTTGCTCCATCATAATTCCATTATGAAGTTCTTTTCCCAAATCCTCACCACCATTTCTACCCCATACTTAATTGTTCCATATCTTTTCTAATGCTTGCTATATCTACCGGCCACAATTCGATACCCATATCACTGTACTGCAGTAACATTTCTTTATCTGAAGCAGCCCTATCATTAACTTTCTCCGTATTCTCAATATAGATGATCTGCTTAGATGTAGCTTTGATTGTGGAAAGGGTTTCAACAGACGGAGTAAAATCCTCTCCTGTAATCAGGAAAAAATCAGAATATTGTTCATGCGGATATTCTGCAGCAAAAGAAGGTAACACCTCTGCTTCCTCCATATAGGAATTAGCCTGCAGCAAACCGTCAATCGCTTCATATAAATCCTTTTCGTGTGTAATACGTACTCTTTTGCAGACGCCATGCTCTTTATTAAACCAGGATAAATAATGAAGCTGTTGTTTTAATAAGAAAGAATAAGAAAGGGATAAGGCACACTCCAAAATAGCATCCAGATAAAATAGATTACTTTCTTTTTTGGGAACACCAAGGCTTATAAATATAACGATGGAACAGTTCACCGGATCACTAAATTCCTTAATCATAAGCTGATTCTGCTTTCTGCTTAGCTTCCAATGAATTCTCTGTAAACGATCTCCCTCTCGGTACTCTCTGATTTCAAATACTTCAGACGGATCATCACCTTTCCTAACCGGTGAGTAAGTGTCACTTTCTATTAATTGCGAGCTTTTTAAGGTAATCTCATTTTCTGTAAGCTCATAATAACTGGGGAGTACCGCTATCTTTAATTCTTTGGTAAATTTTCTTCTTAAGGAAAAAATCTTTAGATAATCAAAAAAACGGATACCCTCCAGAGTAATAATTATATTCCCTGCAAACTCGGAATTAAAATTACAGACATAGGAGGTTTTTGTTCTGCAATCAAGTGAGACGGTTACTGTCTTTTTCATCGTCTCTGAAGTATAAGCATTACGATAAGTCAGATAAAGCTTAATGCAGGAAACAGGAAATATGGTAGGATTACTAAGCCTTACTGTTACAGGCAGATTATCCCCCTTATTCGCAACATGGGTAGTAGAAAATAGCTCTGTTTTAATTTTCCCATAACCATAGCACAATATAGCAAAAAGAATAAACGGCATGATTGCGATTACCAAAAAAATAACAGCCATATAATAACTGTTATACAGAATGGATAACAGTCCCATAGAGGCGATCAGTATCAGATACCTTATTTTATTACGCAGCATCTATCCACCAGTACCTTTCTAGACATTTGCATAGGATTCCTTTGCGATAACCCGAGGTGCCTTTATCGTACGCAGGATATCCTCTAATAAGTTGTCCACCGTAACATTATTCACACGCGCCTTGGGCTTTAAGATTATTCTGTGGGAAGCAACATCCTTAAAAACATACTGTACATCGGAAGGAACCACATAATCTCTGCGGTTTAAAAAAGCAGTTGCCTTAACCATATTCATAAGAGCCAGAGAGCCTCTAGGACTGACGCCCAGTTCAACCAACGGATTCTCTCTGGTTTGCTGTACTAAGAGTGTTATATATTCGTAGATGGAATCGTGGATATAGACGTCTTCCACCAAATTCTGCATTTGAATAATATCTTCTAATTCAACAATCCTGGTTACATGATCTAATGGGTTAACCCCTTGCCGTTCCTTTAATATTCCAATCTCACTTTTCAAATCCGGGTATCCCATACTAAGCTTCACCATAAAACGGTCGAGCTGTGATTCAGGCAGCATCTGGGTTCCGATGGAACCGATCGGGTTCTGGGTAGCAATTACCACAAAGGGTTTGGGTACCTCTCTGGTCACACTGTCGACAGTAATCTTACCTTCCTCCATAACCTCTAAAAGAGCTGATTGTGTCTTTGAGGAGGTTCGGTTTATTTCGTCTGCCAGAAACAGATTACACATAACCGCACCCGGCTTATACTGATAGCTATCACCATCCTTATTCAGAAGATGAAAACCAACCACGTCCGTCGGCAGAACATCGGGAGTAAACTGTAATCTATGATAATCTAGAGCCATAGACTTAGAAAAGGCGAGCGCTAGGGTAGTTTTCCCAACCCCTGGGTGATCCTCTAACAATATATGCCCTTTTGCTAAAATGGCAGTCAGAACCTTCCCAATAATAATCCGTTTACCAATAACTACTTTATTTACTTCATCAATAATTTGAATAGCACTTTTATTATTTGACATCATATGTCACACACTTCCTAACTTTGTAATTTCTTGTCCATTATAACATAGTATTGTTATTTTTCAAACGCATATAAAATAATTAATTCTTAAGATTTTGATTCATTTGGAAATATGTCCTATATTTCAAGTAATTAAACATGGCATAGACTAATTTAGCAAACATATAAGTATATTTTGTGAACAACCAGCTTATGTATTGACTTATACCATAAAATGATTAAAATTAATCTAAGAGAAAACATTATGGAGGTAGCAAAATTGAATAATTCCAAGAAATTAAGACCTAAAAAGGTAAAAGAGGAGAAACGTAGTGAAAAGCCAATAACCAGTATCTCTAAGCCCTGGATTATATCTGCGGCAATACTGGTAATCGTTCTTATAGGGGCTTTACTGTTTGATCAGCTTTATGAACCCAGATTAATGACTGTGGACGGTAAAAAATATAACAAAAAGGATTTATCCTATTATCTCTATTTAGTAGAATCAAGTTATGCCGGTTATAGCCAGCTTTTTGGCCAGAATGTATGGGACATGCCTTATGACGAGGAAGCCGGAACCACAATGCGCGATGTAGCCAGAGAGGAAGCAATGGATCAATCCTTATATAATGAAATACTATACAATGAAGCTATCGATAATGATTATAAACTGACCGAGGATGAGAAGAAAACCATCAGTGATAGTGTAAACTCCCTCCTTAAGGAGAAGCTTCCTAAGGAAGTAATTAAGAAAAACGGCTATACAAAAGATTATTTAACAAAAATGCAGAATAAAATCACACTGGTTTCCCGTTTCCGCCAGGATAAAATTGACTCTTTCAAGATTGATGAAGAGAAGATTAAGGAAGGTATCTCCTTTGAGGATTTCAAACAGTATGATATTCAGACCTTATTTATCTCTACAAAAACAACAGATGCTGACGGTAAGACTGTAGATTTAAGTGCTGATGAGAAGAAAGCAGCCTACGATAAAATAAGTGCTGTTTATGATAAAGCAAAGACAACGAAAGACTGGTCTACGCTGGTTCCTACGGACGAGAAGGAATTAAAATATCAGGATACCAGCTTTATTGAAAGCGACGATACCTACTCAGAGGATTTTGAAAAAATGATGATGAGCATGAAAAACGATGAAATCAGTCAGCTCTATGAGGATACCAACGGTTACTACATCGTAAGAATGGTTAATAACAATTCCTCCGAGCGCTATGACACAGAAGTTAAAAATGCAATCACAAAGGAAGAGAATTCTCAATTCGATAAGCTATATGAGGAAATTAAGAAGTCACATACCTATAAGCTAAATAATCGTGCCATCAAAAAACTAAAAATGGGTGCTGTTACTCTTCCGGAATAAAAAAGTTATTGATATGTATAAAATCTGACTTTCTTGAAATAATATAGTTGATTTATTTCCAGAAAGGAGATTACTATGGCTAAGAATAAAAATAACAGCAGTGCTAAAAACAGTACGTCAAGCAGCAGCAAGAACAGTGCTTCCAGAAGTAGTAGTAAGAACACCACCTCCGGCAGCAGCAAAGGTAGCTCAGGTGGTTCCATGAAGGACAGCCATGCACAGGTTCCGGACAAGGGTCCTGCCCGCAGCGGCCCAGGCGGTGAATAAACCAAGGATATCCTTACAAAAACATAAAACGACGCTTCTTAATTAACTTGTGGGAGTAATAAAATACCCTTGATCGGGTATTTTATTACTCCCACATTATTATTTATCAAATTCAGAAAATCCTATCTGCATCTTGGCAGCATAGCGCCGCCGGGGCCATATGGTATGGTAAAGCTCGGTAATCCGACTGCATATGGAGCAATATCATACTGTTGATAATAAATCACCAACCCCTCCCTGGTTAGGTAGAAGCTATTTGCCTTAAAGTTTTCCAAGGTTAGCTTTTTATAATCCTCAAAATACATTGCATTCTCGTTCGCAAGCTGTTTTGCTATCTGCGCATTGATGGTTTGAAGGATATAATCTTTTTCATTACTGCTCGCAGGGAAAAAATCTGACAGCTCCAGCCTCCTGCTATGTGTAAGATCCCAGGTGTCCGAGTAACGATAGGTAAGTCCATGAGCACCGCCAGCATACTCATATTGGTCAAAATAAAGGCTTAACGTACAGTTTTGATTATAGGTAACTGTAAAATCTACATATGCTTCAAATTGGTGAACCGGATAATTATTTACAATAGAATATTCATATTCCACCATAGCCATCTGATATAAATTCATAACATTTGATCTTTCATACATGACCGCTTTCGTTCTGTATAATGAATTTAACTTACAAGCAAAACTCTGATATGTATCTGAAATAAATTTAGGGTATTTTATCGTATATCGCATTATCAGACTGTTCTTATAATACATATCCTGCTGTATCACCTTTTCACGGACAATCATCTGGTATCTTGCAGGCATTCCCTCACCTCCTAAGCCCTAATTCTTATACATCATATGCTTAGAAATGACCCGATATTCTTGTCCAAGGGATGATTTTTAGTTTCTGACTAATACATATGCAGCTTGCTTACATTGCTCCTTCGAGCTTATGGTAAAGCTGCTGCTCTACCTGTCTGATCTGTTTATTACTCATGGCAAATTGGAAAACCGATTCACAGGAATGTACAAAGTCATGAAGATTACAGTTACCGGTCCTCTCACCTATACCAAAAAGAGTACAGTCAATTAGCTCTGCACCTGCTTTTGCTCCTACAATTGAATTAGCCACTGCCATTCCAAGATCATTGTGGACATGCATTTCTATTCTAATATCCGTATTCGCTTTAATTGTTTCAATTAGCTCCTTCGTACGTCTGGGAGATAAAACCCCTACCGTATCGGCAATCCGTATCGTATTAACGCCTGCATTTTTTAGCTCCTTAATGATGCTAAGTAAAAAACCGATATCTGACCTGGAGGCATCTTCAAGACCTACTGTAACATCAATATTCTGACTCATTGCAATATCTACACACTCTAATATATTTTTAATGACCCAGCCTTTATTTTTCTTAAGCTTACTATAGATTTGAATATAGGATACAGGGGTTCCGATATGTATAATATCTGGTCTGCAGCGGATGGAGTGTCTTACATCATTTGCATTCATTCTGCTCCATACTGATACTTTCGCTTTATGACTACTTTCGATTATTCCTAGTATCCCCTCTTCCTCCATATCACTTAGAACAGGGATTCCCGCTTCAATTTCATATACCCCAAGCTCATCCAAAAGCTTTGCAATTTTTATTTTATCCTCAGCAGAAAGTGCAATTCCCGGACTCTGTTCTCCGTCTCTTAGTGTTGTATCAACGATGTATTTTATTTCCTTCACCTCTCACACCCCCTCGAAGCAAATCCATAAATTCCTTATCACTAAGGCTCTTACGCTTCTCAACGCTTACCCTTCTGACAACTTTTAATAGCTTTTCAATAATAAAATCCTCAGGAACCGGCAGCCCTAATTCTTCAAGCTTCAGCTTAATGGCTTTCGTCCCTGAGTGTTTTCCTATAACCAATTCTGCTCTTTTTCCTACCAGGCAAGGATCATACGCTTCATACGTAGCCGGATTTTTCTTAATCCCATCTGCATGAATTCCTGCTTCCACCATAAAAATGTTCTTTCCGATAATCGGTTTTTTATTACCGATGGGCTTATTCGTAAAGCCTTCATAAAGTGCAGTCAGCTTTGGTAATACCGTAAAATCACGGTTTGGTTTATGCCGGACTGCCAGCTTCAGCGCCATAAGAACTTCTTCTGTTGCCGCATTATTCTTACAGCCCGCAAAACTGGTTGTAATATTACTGCCAAAATCCACAGCCCATTGCATAGCTAAGGCACTCGCACAGCCGTAGGTATTTTCAGGGCAGAGAATAACCGTACTCCTAGGAAGAAAGTGCAGTATTTCAGTAAATATTTTCTCATAGGCATCATAGCACATCAAATCATCCAGCCCGACAATACGGATTTCATTACAGCTTCTGAGTGCTCTTAGCTTAATAATCTCTCTTGCATCATTCATCTGCAATTCATAAATCAGCTTTTCAAGTGGGAGCTCATTCCGGCATACATAGCGGTAAAAGCCGGGATATTGCTCCATTTCTTCATTAAAATCAATATCGAGTATAAATTTACGATTCTCCGGCAGCCGTTCTAACCGTTCGTAAACTCTTTTGGATATTTCAACCGCATCTACGCCTATCGTAAACAACAATTCGCAAAATGCAAGTAAATCTTCCTTCGATGGCAGATTACTATCCAAAGATGTAAGTGTATTGTCTATCAGCCTAATAATAGTACCATCTCCCTTTTCATTATTTTAAGCAATAGGTAATTACGCAGTCACCTTCTAATCCAGCCATTTTAGGAATAAGCTTTTAAATCCTAAGTGCTTCGACCGGATTACCCTTTAGAATATGCTGTTCGATAATCATATCCACGTCTTCTCCGGTTAGATTGCCATACCAGATACCTTCGGGATAAACAACTGCAATTGGTCCCTTGTCACATATACCGAAGCAGCCTGTATTGGTAATCATAACTTCACCGGATAAATCATTTTCCTCAATCGCCTCCATAAATCTTTGGACTATATCCACCGAAGCCTTTGAAAAACAGAAGCCCTTCTGCTGCCCGTTAATTCTGCAGCTGGTACATACAAAAATATGATGCTTAAGCTCTACCATATAAATCCTCCTTCTCTCTATCTTTATTTTAAATATATAACTATATTTTATTTGTATACACAGTAGATAGTATTCCTCCGCTAAAGCGCTCCGCCCGCTTAACTACCGCTTACTTCTCTCCTGATATAATTTCTTTGACAACCTGATTAACAGAGTCTTCTATTCTGTCATAGGTGATAAAGATTTTAATTCCCTTACTGCTCAGCTTTTGCTTAGGCGCATCTCCTATCCTCATTGCGATTACTGCATTACAGTCAGCAATTGTTTGAATGATTGAATCTATCCTATGCTCACTGTCATCACAGTCCTGCGCACCGTTACAATACTTCCTAACAGGCCTTTTTTCTTTGAAGACTGCATTTCCGTTAGAATATTCATAAACATAGAACTCTGTAACATGACCAAAGTGTTGATCTACAATCATGCCGCTCTTCGTTGCAACTGCTACATGAATTCTCGGAGAAATCTCTAGTGGATTATTATCTGATTGTATACTACTGCTCTTCTCCCTAATAGAATTAACTTCTTTATCCTTAACCTTATCAAATTTTTCTTCCGTAGTCTTATGACAGGCATTGTATTCTATGGATATATCATGATCCAAGGTTCCGATCGCATCCGCACGGCATTGTCTGCAATGATACATCTGCTTCATGGTCTCTCCACATTTTTTACGCATATCCATAATTTCAGAATTACTGACTAATGGTAAATGCTCGAAAACGCTTCCCTGTACAGGTATCAGCTGCATAATATTTGTTATCGTACCTCCAAGTTCCTTAACCTTAGCGACCACCTCCGGGATATGCTCGTCATTAATACCCTTAAGCATAACGATATTTACCTTGCATATAATTCCCCTTGCCGTCAGCATCTTAATTCCTGCCAATTGGTTCGATAAAAGTATAGCTGCTGCAGCTTCACCGTAATATCTCATTCCCATATAGTCGACATATTTATATATCTGCGCTCCGATTTTAGGATTTACAGCATTCATCGTAACAGTAACATGGGAGATTCCTAAATCGATTAATTCTTCTGCGTACTGAGGAAGCATGAGTCCATTGGTTGATAAACAGAAGGTAACGTCTTCATCCTGTTCTCTGATTAGCTGAAGAGTCCTTTTTGTTTCCTCAAAGTTCGCCAGTGCATCTCCCGGTCCTGCGATACCCACCACTGAGAGGTTTGGTACCTTCTTTTTCACCTCCATATACTTCTTAAAAGCATCCTCAGGCTTTAATACACTCGTTGTTACCCCCGGTCTGCTTTCATTGGGGCAGTCATATTTGCGTAAACAGTAGTTACAGCTGATATTACATTTGGGGGCAATCGGCAGATGCATTCTTGCATATTTATGGGCTCCACAGTTATAACAGGGGTGGGTTGCGGTCTTTTCTTCGATTGATTTTTCCTTATGACTATAATATGTATCATATAATTCTTTCCGAAAACCTGTTTCCTTCCGGCCAAGTATGCAATTCGTAATCTCATCAAGATAGCTTAAAGCGCCCTCATATCCCAGGGTTTTAAGCCGCTGTCCGCCCATCCTGTCATGAATAGGAAAGCTGCGCCTGACGAAAGGAAGCTGTAGCTTTTCTGCAATCCTTCTTCCATCCGAATTGCCAATTAATAGATTAACCTTTAACTCTCTTGCATACTCTTTTAGGGTCTGAAAATCAACTTCATCTAGAATCTCATATCGCTCTATTTGATATACCTCAGCTACAGGCTGAATTTCAATCTTTAGTGCTTCCTTTAATTTTGTAGCTTTGGTTCCTGTTGCTGCTATCATTGGCATAACTCCGTTTTCCACACACATTCTGACCGTGCTGTAAACAAAGTCCGGTTCCCCGTAGATGGCTGCTCTTGCTTCACCGTTATACTTATGTGCATCAATCATTGCGTCTGTAAAACGTCCCCGCGCTTGATAAAGCTTTTCGGATGGTCTGTGACCTGAAAGTTCAGCTAAAAGCTTCAACAGCTCATCGTTATCTCTTAGACCCATCGGAAGGTTACAGCTCTTATATGGTACGCCGTAATTCTCAAACAGATACTCTGCGACAGATATGGATTTATCCGTAAAGCTTGAAAGCTCGATCGTAAAGCTTGCTCCTGCCATCTTCCCAATATCACGGATATCTGTTCCAGCCTGCGGCAGCTTCTGATAAGTCTTTTGATGCCCTCCGTCAAGATTATCAGACAGATCCGGAAGCAGGATATAATCAAGGCAAAAGCTTTCTAATAGCTCCTTTAGGTATCTGGTATCAGCAGGTGAAAGCTGACTTGTAACCACATTAATTCTGTTATTCTTCGTACAATCCATAGGTACGGATTTCACTATATGATAGAGGGAAGTTATAAATCCCTCAAACTGCGTTCCCGCATACCCGGCAGATGGAACTCCTATTATTGCTACCTTGCTATACTGTGGGTATTCCTCATAAAACCTATGAATAATTCTTGGAACGTCCTCCCCAATGGTTTCTGCCAGACAGGTCGTTGCAATACCGATTACCTCCGGTTCGTAAACTTTAATCAGATTGACCAAGCCTTGAATTAAGTTCCTTTCTCCTCCATATACTGTTCCCTCCTCCGTAAGGGAAGAGGACGCAATATCGACTGGTTCATTATAATGGGTTGCCATATGCCTTCGGATATAGGTACTGCAGCCCTGTGAGCCGTGGAGGATGGAAATGCATTTTTTAATTCCGTAAAGGGCTGTCATAGCACCCATGGGCATGCACATTTTGCAGGGATTCACAGTTAGATTTACTAAGTTTCCTCTCATATAAACCTCCATTCTGCCGCGGACTCGCGGATTTTTGTGGCATCTTTATTAACAGTAGAGCTCGTTCCTTATGTAACCCCATACCGGGTTATTTATGCTTAAATTGATTTCCTTTGTAAAATTAACCACACCGTCAAATCCACATAGCGGATGCTTTCGTTCATGATTATGATCGCAGAAGGCAATACCAAGCTTATAAGCTAACGGCCTTTCCTTTACCCCACCGACCAGAAGATCCGCCCCTTTTTCCTTCATATATTTCTCTAACTCAGCCGGGTTTGTATCATCTAAAATAACGGTATCTTTATTCACTATACTCTCTATAATCTCATAATCCTCTTTTTTACCGGTCTGGGTTCCAACAACCACTGTTTCCATTCCCAGATGGTTGAACTGGCGGATTAAGGATATCGCTTTAAACCCGCCTCCGACGTAGATTGCAGCCTTTTTACCCTCCAGCTTCTTACGGTATATATTTATGAAGTCCTCAAGTCTAGCTGTCTCCCTCTTACCAAGCTCCACTGCCTTTAACTTCGCTGCCGCGTCTCCTAAGGTCTCTGCAATCCGTATTAAAGAGTTAATGGTATCTTCTATTCCATAAAAACTAATTTTGATATAGGGGATACCCATCTCTGCCTCCATACGGTTGGCAAGATAGGTACTTGATCCGGCACACTGCACAATATTCAACTCTGCTGCCGGTGCCTGAATTAATGTCTCATAATCTGAGTCTCCTGTTATCGTAGCAATCACAGGAATTCCCATCTCCCGTAAGTATCCCTTTACAATCCATAGCTCCCCTGCGAGATTGAAATCTCCCAGAATATTTATTCCTCTTTTTTTCTCCTGTCTATGAGGAAGTAAAAGCTCCATGATTGCGTTACATGCCATCTTATAGCCTACTGCTTTGTTACCGGAAAAGCCGGGAGATTTGACAGGCAGAACACGGATACCAAATTTATCAGACATAGCCCTGCATACGGCCTCCACATCGTCTCCGATTACGCCCACAATGCAGGTGGCATAAATAAATATTAATTTTGGGTGGTATTTTTCGACCACCTCTTCAATCGCGGCTGTCAGTTTCCTCTCGCCGCCAAAAATCACATCCTGCTCCTGTAAGTCCGTTGAAAAACTATTACGATATAAATTCTCTTTGCTGCTTAAGCTTCCACGGATATCCCAGGTATAGCTGGCACAGCCAATCGGTCCATGTACAATATGAAATGCATCTGTAATCGGATTAAGTACTACTCTGGCTCCACAATAGACACACGCCCTCTGGCTTATGGCACCGGATACACTATTGGTATCACAGCTTAGTCCATTACCACTGCAGCCCTCCTGTTTACGCAGAATAGAAGCCTTTCTCGCTTCAAGAACATTTTTATCAGACTCATTTTCTGTATACGGCATCATACCAGCCTCTTTCATACGATACACTCCCTTCTGATGAATCTACTTTTCATCCATGAAACAATGGTAAAACAGCTATTAACGAAATAACTTCTTTCCTCATCCGGGATGATTATCTTTGTTCCTTTCGCATGTAATCCGTTTTGCGCCTGATGGTAATGCCATGTATCAAGCATGGCATTACCATTGGCTACGGAAATCAGGAAAACGAATATTAGAAACAAGGATAATCACCCCGAATGAAGGTATTAGCTCTTACATAACCATCTCGAAGTCTTCCTCCGCTGCATCCCTGTCCTGACGCTCCATTAAAGCATTCGTGATCAGTTCAGCAAGTCTCATTCCCCCCTTATAGCCAACCAGTGGCATATAGGAATGAATATAACGGTCGATAATCGGAAAGCCTGCTCTGACAAATGGTATATCCTCGGCTCTAGCAATATATTTCCCGTGGGTTCCGCCTATTAGTAAATCAACGCTTTCTTCCTTAATCCATTGATGTAATTCGAATAAGTCACCGGACGCCTTCGCTATGCAGCCTTCCACACCGAACTTTGTAAACAACTCTTCCGCTGCCTTCTCAAAGGCTTCACCCGGTGTACCGGTAAGCAGATATTTCGGTAGCATTCCCATCTCAAGTGCGAATTCAGCAAGGCTTAATACTGTATCGGGATCGCCAAAGATAGCAACCTTCTTATTATAGGTATAAGGATGAATATCAATTAAAATATCTACTAGCTGTCCGCGTTCCTCCTCCAGAGAATAGGGAACCTCCACTTTGGTAAAGCTTTGTAATGCCAGAATATATTCATCGGTTCTGCCGATTCCAATCGGCAAAGGAAGTACTTGATACGGAACACTGCATTTCTTTGATAATGCTTCCGCAGGTGCTTCACTGGAGAACTTACCAAAGGCAATTGTTGTACTAGAATCACCTAGATGAATAATCTCCTCTACTGTTGTTCCGCCCTTCGGATAAAGCTCAAATTTGCCTGTCATCGGAGAGTCCATAACACCGCTGGTATCGGGAAGCATTGTATAAGCTACACCCATAGCTTCTGCAATTCTCTTTAGTTCTCTCATGTCTCCGGGATTAACGAAGCCCGGCAGGATTGCCATCTTACCGTTCTTTTTGCCGGAAGCCTTGGATAAATAGCGTATGAAGCCTGTCACCATATTACTGAAGCCTGTGATATGGGAGCCGTAATAGCTTGGTGTATTGCAATGCACCATAAATTTACCTTCCGGTATCTCGATGCCTTGAATGAGTGCATTTAGGTCATCCCCGATGGTCTCAGAAAGACAGGTTGTATGCACGGCAATAATCTTTGGATTATAAATATCGAATATGTTTTTTGCCGCAGTTTTTAGATTAGTTCCTCCGCCAAATACGGAAGCACCCTCTGTAAAGGAGCTTGTAGAAGCCATTGCAGGATCTTTAAAGTGCCTGGTTAAGAACATTCTGTGGAATGCACAGCAGCCCTGGGAACCATGACTGTGGGGCATACACTCATGTACCCCTAAGGCAGCATACATGGCACCCACCGGCTGACAGGTCTTGGCAGGATTTACTCTTAATGCACTTCTTTCATAGGTTTCCTTTGTTGTATAATCTAGCATACTTTTTCACCTCCCAATGTCCCTTCTAGAATCGGAGCTGTCTTCCAAGGTGCTTTCACATAACTCCAGGCCGGGGTATGGATCCCCATCGAGGTATCCCTTGCAAAATTAACGGCGCCGCGGAAGCAGGAATAAGGTCCGCTATAGTCATAGGAGTGCAGCTGTCTGGATAAGGTACCGCCCTTCTGTGCCACATATTTATCCTTGATACCAGAGAAGAAAATGTCCGGCTTTAATAGCTTTAAGAATTCTTCTGTCTCAAAATGGTTTAAATCATCCACCATATAGGTACCGTTTTGCATATCCCTAACCATACCGCCGTAATAGTCGATCAGCTTCTCTTCCTTTAGCTTATTTAAGTCCTCCTCCGATAGATAAACATGGAATTTCTCGACCTCAGGTTCAACTGTTATGGATTCAATATTCTTTGAGTCAGCATCCGGTTTGATAAAAGGAATAACCTCCCGGCCCTCGTATTCTTCTCTATGACCGAATTCGTAACCTGCAAGTATGGTATGAACCCCAAGATCCTTTAAGAGAAATTGATAATGATGTGCTCTGGAACCGCCTACATAGATAGCTGCTGTCTTACCCTTCAGCTTACTCTTATAGTACGCCATATCCTGTTCGATATGATCTAGTTCGTCAGCAATGACTGCTTCTGTTTTTGCTGATAGTTCAGGGTCATCAAAGAATTTTGCAATATTTCTTAAGGATTCAATCGTAGCATCAACACCGATAAAATTTACCTTCATCCAGGGGATCCCATATTTCGTCTCAATAAGTTCGGCGATATAGTTAATGGAACGATGACATTGTACGATACTTAAGTTTGCCTGATGTGCGTTTGCAATATCATCCATTTTAGAGCCTCCGGTAAAGGTAGATACTACCTCATAACCGATTCTCTTTAATAGTCTTTCTGTCTCCCAGCCATCACCGCCGATGTTATACTCACCTAAGATATTGATGGAGAATTTATTGGTGATTTTACGGTCTCCTTCACCGATTACATATTTGATTAACTGATTATTGGCGATATGATGTCCTGCGGACTGGCTGACGCCCTTATAGCCCTCACAGCTAAAGGCGATGCATTTGATTCCATATTCCTTTTCTGCCCATTTTGCCACTGCATGAATATCATCACCAATTAAGCCGACAGGACAAGTAGAACAGATCATGATCGTTTTAGGATGAAATAAATCCATTGCTTCATTAATTGCCTTTTTTAACTTTTTCTCACCACCGAACACGATATCCGGCTCCTGTAAATCGGTTGAGAAGCAGTACTGTAGATAATTGTCCTCACCCTCCCCTTTTTTTGCTTTATGCCTTCTGGTTCCCCAGGAATAATAAGCGCACCCGATTGGTCCGTGGGTAATAATGAAGGCATCCTTAATCGGTCCTACAACAACGCCCTTACAGCCTGCAAAGCAGCAGCCTCTTTGGGTTATGACACCCGGAATGGTTCGAACATTCGCTGCAATTTCATTATTGTTTTCATTATTATTGACATCAACCATATGCTCTTTCCGATTTTTATATACTCTGGAGCTATACTGATCCAGCACTTTATTCATTGCATTCATAATAACCTCCTTTCTGCCGCTAATAAGCTTCTGTAGTTGACTCACCGTTACGTACTCTGTAGCTTTCATTAATCGGAAGTATAAATATTTTACCATCTCCCGGATTACCTGTTGAGTTTACATCCATTATTGTATTCACGACCATATCTACATCAGCATCCTCTACAATTAAGGTAAATACTCTCTTAGAGATTAAGCGGCTGGTTTCTGATAAATATTCTCCGGTAGTATTCGCGGGTATTTCACCGGAATCAACAATGGATGTAAGAAGCGTCATATCAATCAGCTTCTTGCCCCGTCCAAGTACTTTTCTACAGGTAAATGCAGGTACTCCGGCTTGTGCTAGCGCTTCCTTTGTAACGTTAACTTTATTCTGCCTGACAATAGCCATTACTTCCTTCATGCCTTCAATCCTCCTTCTTTTTGGAGGATTTCTCCTCCTTCTTTATGGAGGATTTCTCCTCCCTTCTTTTTGGAGGATTTCTCCTCCACACTTCATCTATAATCCTTTTTTCTTAGTGCTGATGGTATAGGCCTCTTCAACAGGACTTACGAAAATTCTGCCATCGCCGAAGTTTCCATTCTCTCCGGTTCTTGCATATTTCATGATTATTTTAACAACATCCTCTTTATCCTTCTCATCGATCACCATGAGTAACATCTCCTTGGGAATCTCGTCATAAAATACCTCGCCAACCTTAACACCCTTTTGCTTTCCGCGTCCGTATACATCCATTTTTGTAACCGCAGGAAAACCTGCAGACAATAGCTCCGATAATACGATACCGACCTTCTCGGGACGAATAATTGCTCTTACTAAAATCATAATGTGCACCTCCATAATATATTTTTTAGATAGGCATTTGCGAAACTCATAAACTTTAACTATTGTATACACATTAGATACTATTCCGAAGCGGAAGTTAAGCCCGAAGGAGCGTTGGAGCGAAGGAATATGTATCTAGTGTGTATACAATTAATAAAACTATATAGTTTCGCAATCATCTAATATTTTTAGATATCCAAAATACCATGTTCCATCAGTAATTCCTCAAGTCTTTCCTGCTTCATCGGCTTCGGAATGACGAACATATCATTGCCGTCAATCTTCTGTGCTAGTTGCCGGTACTCATCTGCCTGATTTGCAGACGGATCATAGTCAATCACTGTCTTCTTGTTAATCTCCGCTCTTTGAACCATATTATCTCTTGGAACAAAGTGAATCATCTGAGAGCCTAATTCCCTCGCAAATGCAGCAACCAGCTCTGCCTCACCGTCAACCTTTCTGGAGTTACAGATGATACCGCCAAGTCTAACACCGCCGGTGCTGGCATATTTTTGAATTCCTTTGGAAATATTGTTTGCTGCATATAATGCCATCATTTCACCGGAGGCTACGATATAAATTTCCTGTGCTTTTCCTTCACGGATTGGCATAGCGAAGCCACCGCATACAACATCACCGAGTACATCGTAAAATACATAATCAAGATCATCCGTATAAGCACCTAACTGTTCCAGTAAATTAATCGAGGTGATGATACCTCGTCCTGCGCAGCCAACGCCGGGCTCCGGACCGCCTGATTCTACACAGCGGATATTGGCAAAGCCTCTCTTCATGATAAAATCGAGGTCGATATCCTCTCCCTCCTCCCGCAGGGTGTCAAGTACTGTCTTCTGTGCAAGTCCGCCTAAGATGAGTCTTGTAGAGTCAGCCTTCGGATCACAGCCAACAATCATGATGTTCTTCCCCATTTCGCCGAGGCCTGCCGTCAAATTCTGTGTTGTAGTAGATTTACCGATACCGCCTTTTCCATAAATCGCAACCTGTCTCATAATAATTACCTCCTAATCAAAATTTTTATAATCTTGTAGAAAAATAGGCGCCATTACTTATAGTAATGACGCCTCTGTCTAAAGAGTTTTGGCTGTAACTGCTGACAGCTTCCAAGCCATATATTTATGCCGGCATGAAATTGTATACGTTACTGTTTTACAATTTCTATGGTTGCAATTCTAACATCTACCAAATTATGTTTCAATACATCGAATTGTTAAAAATCAGCCATGTTTTAACTTCGTTTTTGCACAATTTATACTATTCCTTTTAATCCAGCAGTTTACCCTTTAAGAGAAGAAGCCTCTCAGCAGGCAAAGTAATTTTAGTCGGCGGCTGTTCCTTAAGCTGATTTCTCCATTCCTGTTTTGATAAAATCCACCAAAGCTTCCCTTGTGAGCCGTTATTTAAGATCAGACTGTACTCAAAGGGTCCCTCGGATAATCCTGCCAGAGTAACAGGAAGAGTATTTGTCATATCCTTATCCTTACTCAGTCGGATATTATGTGCGCGGATACCTACATAGCTAATATCTGCTTCTACCAATCTGTCAGTATGAAGTTGAATATTCCAATCAAAAGCATATATTTCATAATTCGATACTCTGACAGCCTTCGATATGTTTTTACAACCAGTCAGCCTTGCTGTGATAACATCAGATGGGTTACCAAAAACATCCTCCTTGTTTCCGGCTTCCACCTTCTTCCCCTGGCTGATTACGATTATGGATTTACAGAACCGGTATAATTCATCCCTGCTGTGGGATACCATAAGAATGTCTCCCCGATAATCCTTTAATACCTCCAAAAGCTCCTGCTGCAGTTCCTCCTTCAGATAGGAATCAAGTGCTGAGAACGGCTCGTCAAATAGCATAGCCTCCGGTTTTAATACCATCATTCTTGCTAATGCAGTCCTTTGCTGTTCCCCTCCTGAAAGCTGGTTTGGATAACAGTTTTCTAAGTTGGATAAGCGAAATACTGTAAGTAGCTTTTCCGCCTCCGTCTTTTTGTTTTTCTTATCTTTTATAGCTAGCTCAATATTCTCTCTTACTGTCATATTCGGAAAAAGTGCATAATTTTGAAACATATATCCAACACATCGTTTTTGGGGCTTTAGGTTAATCCCTTTCTCAGAATCGTATAAAACTCTTTCATTCAGGAGAATTTTCCCTCTGTCCGGCGTCTCAATGCCAGCAATACATTTTAAAGTCAGACTCTTACCGCAGCCTGAAGCGCCCAGAAAACCGATGGGTTTATTTTCTGTATCAATTTTTATGTTAAGGGAGAAGTTTTTATAGCATTTCTCAATATCAACAATCAGGCCCATGTACCTTCCTCCACTTCTTATGCCCTCTCCAGATATCAAAAAAGCGCCTTAGAATAATCCAAGACGCCTTTGTCAATTTGTAATGACAAGCTATATAGTAAAAAATAATGTATTTTCATTTGCTGATTTGTGGTAATTATAACTACCATAAACTTGATTTGTCAATACTATTTTAAGATTATATTATTATTGCTAATTATCAGGTGTAATAATACTCTGCCTTTTTCTTCAAAAGAGTAAATTTGACAGCCTAGTCTGTGTAAGCTTTTGCTGCTTCGAATTCCTTCTGAACGTCCTGCTCTGGTGCTTTTGTAAGTAAGGATACAACTACGATTACAATACAGGAAAAAATAAATGCGGGAAGAAGTTCATATATACCGAAAATATTACCTCCTATCGGTCTAATCAAAAGCTTCCAGACAAATACCATAATTCCACCTGCCAGCATCCCGGCAATGGCACCTTCCTTGGTTGTTCTCTTCCAAAAAAGGGAGAATAACATTAATGGTCCAAAGGTTGCACCAAAGCCTGCCCAGGCAAAGGCTACGACCTTAAATATAACGCTCTTTTCATCCAGTGCGATTATGATACCAACTAATGCTAAGACCACCAATATGATTCTTGATACTGTCATTACCTGTTTCTCTGTGGCATTCTTTTTAAATATACCTTGGAATATATTCTTAGATGCAGCCGAGGAGGCAATCAGCAGATAGGAATCTGACGAACTGATCGTTGCAGCCAGAATACCTGCCATTGCAAAGCCTGCAATTACTGTCGGTAGTAAATTAGTCGATAATGTGATAAATATATTCTCTGCATCTCCGCTTGTTAAATGCTCGACAGGAAACGCTGCCCGTCCGACTAAACCGATAGATACAGCCGCAAATAAGGAAATTGCACACCATACTGTAGCAATTCTTCTGGACTGTTTCAGCTCCTTATGCTTTCTGATAGCCATAAAGCGAAGTAATACCTGAGGCATACCAAAGTACCCTAATCCCCAGGATAACGTTGACAAAATAGTAAATATTCCATAAGGAGCCGCCTCACCAAACAGAGGCTTGCCACTCTCAGAAAGCTGCTGAACCTTGTCCTTTAATTCCGGAGAAGCAATTCCAAAGAAGTTTAAAAATCCGGGAATTTCTTTCAAATTATTATATACTTCTCCAGGGCCGCCCGCATAAACAACTGCTGTAATCAAAACGATCGTAAGCGCTATGATCATAACAATTGCCTGCATAAAATCAGAGGCGCTCTCCGCCAAAAAGCCTCCGAGAAAAGTATAGATGATTACAAATATTGCACCAGCAATTAACATGTAATGGTACGGAACTCCGAACAAGGAATTGAACAGCTTTCCTACCGTCTTAAAACAACTGGAAGCATAAACTGTAAAGAATACGAAAATAAATAATGCCGCTATTGTCATGATTATCTTATTCTTTTCCTTATAACGGTTACTGAAAAATTCTGGTAATGTAATGGAATCACCTGCAATGATCGAATAGGAATGCAGCCTTTTTGCAACAAGCAGCCAATTGATATAGGTTCCGGCAAGTAAGCCAATCGCTGTCCAGACTGCATCACTTAATCCATAAAAATATGCCACGCCCGGCAGTCCCATCAGAAGCCAGCCGCTCATATCGGAGGCTTCCGCGCTCATTGCTGCAACCCAGGGTCCTAAAGACCTTCCCCCGAGAAAATAATTCTCTGAGTTGGCATTGGCACGCTTTGAAAAATATAAGCCAATACCAATTACCAAGGTCATGTATATGCACATGACGATGAGTATTTGTACATTCTCCATTTGTATCCCCCTTGGATTTAATAGTTTTAATTTAGATAATTACGAAATTATATAGCTTTAATTAATGTCAGAATGAATTATAACAGATAAAATTCATATGTACAAGTAATCCTTTCTTATTTAGTCTATGGTTAGTTATTGGAAATATATCATTAAATTTAATTTGAAATACAAGTAACTACAGTCAGTCCTATTGCATATATAGATAGTGAAATATTTGTAAAGGTGTGTCATATTATGGTAAGCGCAATGGCTGATTCCGGAGTTACTCTTCTATTGAATATTATTAATAGCACCAACTTTCTGATTATATATATCATATTAATCGTTGTTTTCTTTCTGCTTGGCCTTTCACTTGGGATTCATATCGGTACGCGAAGAAGAAACTCTGCGGATAGTACGATATCCTCCGGCTCAGAGGAAGGAAAGAAAAAGCCAAAACATACAGAAAATATTAGTCAAAGCGTCGGTGAAAAAACAGATGCACAAAGCAGCAGTTCCGTTTCAAGACCTCAACAAAACAGTCATAGACATCGAAGTCACCATTCCGGTTATTATTATTAGGCTAAATTACCGGATAACAAAATACAGAATAAGAAAGCAGCTTTTCCGATCAACAATTTACAGGTTAGACTGCTTTCTTTTCATGCCATAATTACCCATATCTATATTTACACAGAAAATAAAATATGCTATACTGCCCTTAAAAGTCAACTTATACAATATATTCTCATAAATTGTCTCACGTATATGAATACGAGCCCTAGACCTCGAATACGAGGCTTGCGAATAATATCAAAAGTGAAATGGAGATACACAAAAAAGCACAGGAATGAGGTAAAATATGAAAACAATTGGACTAATAGGCGGTATGAGCTGGGAAAGCACCGTCACCTACTACCAAATAATAAATCGTGAAATTAAAGAGAAGCTAGGTGGCTTTCATTCTTCAAACTGTATTCTTTACAGTGTAGACTTTCAGGAAGTTGAAGAAAGCCAGGCCCGTGGTGACTGGGAAAAAGGTGCTGAGATTTTAACAAAAGCAGCCCAGAGCTTGGAACGTGCGGGTGCTGATTTTATTATCATCTGTACGAATACGATGCATAAGGTGGCGGACAAGGTAAAAGAACAGGTCCAAATTCCTCTATTACATATTGCTGAAGTCACTGCTGATGAATTGCAGAAAAATAATGTAAAAACAGTTGCATTGCTTGGCACAAAATATACCATGGAACAGGACTTTTATAAATCAAAGCTAATAGAACGGGGGATTACTGTAATCATACCCGAAAAAGCAGACAGAGAATTCATCAATCATACCATTTATCACGAATTATGTCTTGGAATTATAGATGCTGCATCACGACAAAGGCTTTTATCCATATTAAGCGAACTAACAGATCAAGGTGCTGAGGGAATCATACTTGGCTGTACAGAAATCGGATTATTAATCCATCAGGATAATACCAAAATCCCTCTATATGACACCACCTTAATCCATGCAAAGAGTGCTGCCTCCCGCAGTTTGGAAATATGAAACCTGTATTGGTTCAAAAACATAAAAAGTGAAATAAAATACCTCTGCACAAAATGCCTCAAACGTTTGTAAAGCAGAGGTATTTTTCGCTATAGGATTGTTAGTAATTTTCAATTTGCCTTATTTGAAGGTGCATTAAACTCTCTATTTATCTTATTCCCAGTCTGACTGTTTCCTGCCGACGCAGTGCTGCTGTTATTATCCATTCCCGCCTTTTTCAGATTATCTTTTTCAATTTCCTTACGGTATCTTTGATTTGATTGTTTACTCATAGAAGCACTTCCTTTTCTTTTTATAAAGTATTATCTCTTAAATCATCGTTGCTATACACAATTAATATTTGCGTTTGAATGGCAAGATGTAGTAATATAGAATACAAATTCTTTATATACGAACCTGGAAAAAGCGCAGAGGCGCTCATTTCAAGATTCTTCGTAACAATTGAGCTGCCTATCAGCAGAATGGAGGTTTATTATGAAAAAACTAATTATTTTTATGTTGTTATGTATTATTCTTACAGGAACTTCTTATTGTAGCGAAGCTTACGCCGGTAATCAGGCACAACACACAGAGACTGCCATTCATAACTATTCCATACCACAGCAAAATAATACATGGCATGGGGTAATCGGAACTTCTAAAATTCATGCGGTTCTTACTATCAATGACAACGAGGTTACAGGAACTTATTATTATGACAAATACAAAAAGGATATTAAGCTGTCCGGATCTATTACCAAAGAATATAGGTATTATTCTTCCATTTCTCTTTATGAGGATACTCGTGAAAGTGGCTATTTTAACGGAATATTTAAAACTGCGGATTATATAGAGGGTTACTGGAAATGCGAAGATATAATTTATCCTATGTATTTATTCAGAGAAGGCTCTAATCCTGCACCTCCTACTTCGCCAAGTAAAGCATCCCTGTTATTTGACGGACATTGGAATGATTTAAGCGCTTATTATTATGGTGGGAGTGAGGCAGAAATCAAGGTACTTTACGATGATCTTATCTATTTTAATCTGAATGCCTATAATGGTGCTAATATAGGTAATTTAGAGGGTCTTGCTGTAATTAAAAATAGCACAGCAATCACAACCTTCTCTGAAAAGGTTGATTGGGATAATGACAAGAGTGCTAATGTAAAGTTTTCTTTTAAAATAAAGAATAAGAATTTACTTCTCAGTTCAAATAAATATGATTTTGACTGCGGTTTTGGTGTTTCATTTGCTTCTACCTATACAAAAGAAACGATTGAAGTTAAAATTCCTACCGCTATCGAGGTTGGAATTGTTGATTCTGAAGATCAATCCGCGTTATTTGAGAAACTGGTAGGAGATAAATATGAGGAATTTATACAATATACACAATCTGTAAATTATGAAGAGCTTGAAATGGACGGTGAAAAGGTGAGCGCTGGTGCTTCCTATCTAAGAGGCTGTGCAGGCTACTGTTATTATATAAAGACCGATAATTATCTTTATGCAGCAATGATAGGAGACGGTTGTATTGATTTTTATACCAATGATCCGTCCTATAAGGATCGGCTGCCACTGCCCATGAAGGAATGGGCTTCGAATTATAGCTTTGAAGCTGATCGTGATATCATCTATCACTATCAAAAATAAAGAATGGACATAAAAATAATAAGCATAATAATAAAATCAGAATTCATCAAGGACTAAACAGCGGAAGGACAAAATAATGGAACAGACAAGTGATAAAATATATAAAAACCGAATGTTAATATTATTTAATGTGGTACTAATGACTTTTATGGCAACTCTGGATGGCAGTATTGTTAACGTTGCTCTGCCGAAAATGGCAGAAAAGCTTTCTGTCAGCACGGAAGCCATCGCCTGGGTAGTCTCTGCCTACTTAATTGTGATTGTAGGTTCTATCCTTATTTTTGGACGTCTTGGCGATACCAAAGGTAAAACAAGAATTTTCCACTACGGAGTGGTTATATTTACTATCGGCTCTTTACTCTGCGGTATTGCCAATTCCTTTCTTCTCTTAATTCTCGCAAGAGCGGTTCAGGCAATAGGCGCCGCGGCAACTATGGCTAACAATCAGGGAATTATCACTCAGGTTTTTCCCAGCAATGAAAGAGGAAAGGCTCTGGGAATCTCCGGCAGCTTTGTAGCACTCGGTTCTATGGCCGGGCCACCTTTAGGCGGATTTATTATATCCCATTTTAACTGGACTTATATCTTCTTAATCAATGTTCCAATTGGCATTTTTGTATTTCTTCTTGGCCTAAAAATATTACCAAAATCTCAGAAGCAGATAACCGAAAAACTAGATGCTAAGGGGGCTGTCCTATTCGCTGTGTCGATCATAGCTCTTTTTACTTCGCTAATTATGGGGGAAGAATACGGCTATCGTATGCCTTCTATTCTAGCAGGCTTTATCGTCTCCATTGTGGCTTTTATTACTTTTATTTTTATAGAGCGAAGGACAGAATATCCCATGCTTCAATTAAGCTTATTTCAGAATCGCTTATTCTCTCTCAGCATATTCTGTGCCTTTATATCGTTTGTATCCATTAGCAGTTCAATGATCATTCAACCCTTTTATCTGCAGAATGTCCTAAAATATTCACCGGGTATTACCGGCTTAATTATGGTAGTGTATCCACTGGTCATGTCGGTAGTAGCTCCTTTAAGCGGTTATTTATCCGATAAGATTGGCTCAGAATTTCTAACCTTTGTAGGACTCATTGCAAACAGTGTCGGTTTGTTTCTGATGTCTACGTTGACCGAAAATACCAGTCTGCACTTTATGATCATTTATGTAGCTATTATGGCAGTAGGAAACGGATTGTTCCAATCACCGAATACCTCTCTGATTATGTCAAATGCCCCCCGCAATATGCTTGGAATATCGGGTAGCGTAAATGCTTTAATTAGAAACCTGGGTATGATAACCGGAACCTCCCTCGCTATTTTGATTTTATACAATCGAATGAGTGCAAGAATCGGTTATTCAGTGTCTACCTATATCGAGGGGAGAGCTGACGCATTTATCTATGGTATGAGAAGTGCTTATATAACTGCTGCTGTCATCTGTAGTGTCGGTGCTATACTTACAGCCCTTCGTCTTTATAGTCGTAAAATAAGGCATAGCTAGAGGAAGTCCGCTTTTACTTAAGTCTGATAAAATGGCCTATCAACAGACAGGATAGCCTTATGGCTATTGATTGTATATTATTTACTATAAGTATTAATTAATTATTATTTCAATTTTTGATTCGTATTTCTATTGACCGAATCGGTTTATGGTGCTATACTTAGTTCATAAACCGATTCGGTCAATATTATTTCGAGGTGATGTATTTGGAGAAATTTATAAGTCTGCCAGCTAATAAGCAGACGATTATTATTGATGCCGCTCTGACGACCTTTGGTACGAATGGTTATAAGAAAACCTCTACCGGAGACATCGCTGCAGCGGCAGGAATTTCTAAGGCAATGGTATTTCATTATTTTGGAACGAAGAAGGCCCTCTATCTATATCTAATCGATTACTGCAGTAAGCTAATCGTGAATGAGATGGATAATAGGTTCGATTATAGTGTCACTGATTTTTTTGACAAAATTCTACTTGCTTCCGAAATTAAGCTATCTGTGTTAAAAAAACATCCATCCATACTTACCTTTTTATCAAGTGTATACTTTGAAAAGGATGAGGAAATAAAAGATGATATTAAAACTATTCTGTCGCAGAGTGATGCTTTTAGAAATAAAATCGTATTTGACAATATGGATAATACAAAGTTCAAACCAGGTGTTCCTCCTGAACTGGTTTTTAAGATGCTTTTATGGATGGCGGAGGGTTTTGCAAGCCACTACACGAATTTGAAAGACGGTGATATTAATGAAATGTTTAAGGATTACTTTGAGTGCATGGATATGTTAAAGAGTAATCTATATAAAGAGGAGTATTTAAAGTAAGCTTTCATCAATTAGAAGCTAAAATAGCACACGAAAGCAAACCTATTATCAGGAATGAAATAGTATCAGTCCTTTTCAGTAATCTTTAAATTAGTTAATTGCGAAACGATATAGTTTTACTAATTGTATACACAGCATATACTATTCCTTCGCTCCAACGCTCCTATGAGCTTAAGTGTTTTAACACTTTAATTCCGCTCCGGAATAGTATATGCTGTGTATACAATACTTACAATTAATGAGTTTCGCAATTACCTAAGCAATCTTTAAATCATAGGGAGGTAGAATTATGAATGTAATTGAGATCAAGAATTTAACGAAAAACTATAACAAATCAAGAGGCATCCTAGGTGTGAATCTGAAGATTGAGCAGGGAGAAATCTTTGGCTTTATCGGGCCAAACGGAGCAGGTAAGTCTACAACCATAAGAACGCTGCTGGGACTTATTTATCCTACAAGCGGCAGTGCACAGATCTTTGGCAAAAGCTGCATAGAACATCCTGAAGTCAGAGAAGAACTAGGCTATCTCCCCTCTGAGGTGTTTTATTATGATAATATGAGAGTCATAGACCTACTTAAGTACTCCGCAAGCTTTTACAAGAAGGACTGCACAAATAGAATAAAAGAGCTTGCAGAAATCATGGATTTGGATTTGAAGAAAAAGATTGACGATTTGTCCTTTGGTAATAAAAAGAAGGTCGGAATTGTACAGGGCTTACTCCATGAACCGAAGCTGATTATTCTGGATGAACCTACCAGTGGACTTGATCCTCTTATGCAGCAAAAGTTCTTCGATCTGATTGCTCAGGAGAATCAAAAAGGTGCTACGATATTTTTCTCCTCCCATATTCTTAGTGAAGTTCAGAAGATGTGCAGCCGCGTTGCCTTTATTAAGGAAGGAAGAATTATAAAAACCGAGAAGATGAGCACGCTTCAAGAAAATAATTATAAGCGTATCAGTATAGAGACGAAATCGAAACTGACTAGCGATATGATAAATTTGAATGGCATTAATAAGGTTGAAATCAAGGGGAACTCTGCTAATTTTATCTTCAAAGGTAATATTAATTCCATTATGAAAAAACTTTCAGAGCTTGACTTAAAAAACATTTCAATTGAGGAGCCAGATCTTGAAGAACTCTTTCTACATTATTATACAAAGGAGGAGGAAGGGGTATGAATATCTATCTACAGGAATTAAAATCCCTAAGAAAATCTGCACTTATATGGGTCTGCTCGATGTCCTTACTGGCATTACTTTTTCTAACCATTTATCCAGCAATGGCAGAGGATGCGGAGGATTTTAAAGAGCTTTTAGCAAATTATCCCGAAACTGTGAGGGCCATGCTTGGCATTCATTTAGACTATATCACTTCGTTAGTAGGTTTTTATTCAATGATTTTCAGTTTTATTCTGCTCTGTGGTGCTATACAGGCTATGAACCTCGGTGTATCAATTCTTTCCAAGGAAGCAAGGGAGCGAACTGCTGACTTTCTTCTGGTAAAACCGGTTTCTAGAAATAGGATCGTTACTGCTAAGCTTTCTGCAGCCTTTACCATAATTGTGATTACCGATCTCCTCTTCTTCGGTTTTACGATGGTGTTAGCAGAAATTGTCAAAGCCTCCGATTATAACAGTAAACAGTTTTTTATGATTAACTTAACGATATTTTTTATCCAATTGATTTTTATGTCAATCGGCATGGCGGTATCTGTCTTTTTTAATAAAATCAAGAGTGTTATTCCGATTTCACTTGGCTTCGTATTTGGTTTCTATATGATCGGTGCCTTGCTTTCAACCGGTAAAAATGATGCTTTAATCCGCTTTCTCTCTCCGTTTAAATATTTTGATACCGTCTACATTATACAGAATACCAGCTATGAGCTGTCCTATCTGCTCCTTGGTGCTATTATCGTAGCAGCAGGTATTATCACAAGCTATATCGTCTATAAAAATAAGGATATTCATGCGGTAAGCTAAAAAGTATTCATATTCTAGCATCAGAATGAAACGTAAAGCATTGTTAATGCTTTGGCAATTGCTGGGTAAAGCTTCTGCATTAGTCTGATTTGTGCAACTGAATATCAAAATGAAAGGCACGGGTGTTAGGTTGAAAAATCAAAGATTTTTCAATCAGCAAATTTGTGCGCTGCCCAAATTCGCAGGTTTGGGTGGCAGATGGAGGTTAATATGAATATTTTGAAAAGAGAATTAAAGGCAAACCGTAAGGCCCTGATTATATGGTGCGTATGTATGTTTTTACTGGTGATAAGCGGAATGGGTAAATATAGTGCTTATTCTTCGGGGGGAGCGGGTAATGATGTATTTGCTAAAATGCCTGCTACCATGAAAGCGTTACTTGGTATGGGCTCTTTTGATGTAACAACAATGAGTGGATTTTTCGCATTTTTATTTCCTTATATTGAATTAACTGCTGCTATTCATGCCGTATTACTCGGCAATAGTATCATTGCCAAGGAGGAAAGGGATAAGACTACGGAATTTATCATCGTCAAGCCTATCTCCCGCTTTACAATGATAACCCAGAAGCTTTTAGCCGCTTTGTTTAACATAATTGTTCTTAATATCGTATCCTTATTCGCTTCTCTTATGATAGTATCTGCTTTAGATAAGGGCGCAGCTATAACGAATGAGATCCTGATCCTGCATCTTGGTATGCTGTTTGTTCAATTCATCTTCCTTTCACTGGGCGCTTGGCTGGCTGCCTTTATGAAAAAGCCGAAGGGTTCTGGGTCAATAGCAGCAGGGATTTTATTTACAACCTATGTCATAGCTAAAATAACAGATTTAAATGATAATTTAAACGCCTTGAATATATTATCTCCCTTTAAATACTTCAGCTTAAGCAAGGTAGTTAACGGCGATGGCTTAAATGTCATAATTGCTCTTTTATCGTTTTTTCTAGCAGCTGTATTTTCTGCATCAACCTATTACTTTTATTTAAGAAGAGATTTGAATATCTGATCAATATAATACCCCTGTCTGACCGGACTTTCATAGGAATATCCGCAGGCAGGGGTTACTTCTTAATACTTTATCTTATATCTCTATATATACTTTTCTTATATTCTTCAATATACCTTCTCGTATATTTTTACATATACATACTCATATATTTTCTCATAAATTCTTCCATATATTTTCTCATATATTTTTTTATATATTTCTCCATATATTATCTCATATATATTTCTATATATTTTTTTATATAATATATTTTTCTTATACATATCCTTATATACTTATATTCCTCATAAAGTCTCAGCGAATATTTCGGAAACATCTTAATGATCACTTTACTACAAGCTCCACCTTAATCTTACCCTGTTTCACCATAGATGCGTTAAGTATGAGCTGCTCCTCCTCCACTTTATCATCACCCACAAGCCAGTAATCAAATTGCTTACCTTCAGGAAGTACAGCTGATAGAATAGTATCATAATCTGTATAGTAGCTGCCTTCAAAGTCTGAAGGGCTAGTAAAGGAATTTATCTTAACCTGACAGTCCGCGGAAGGCTTTACAATAAGCTGATAGGTTGAACCTAATTCAAAATAACTCTGATACTTGGTGATGATATGTCTGGCACGTTCTGTCAGATAATATTTTAATTCACCAATTCTCCCATCCAGCTGATCATAACTAACCCAGTACTCTAAAAGCCCCTTGTCATACATATTCTGCTGCTCATTTAATCTTGATGCATGCATTTCATCCAAAACCTTAAAAGCATAATCCGGAGCAAAGGTACCATTTATTAAATCAAGTGTTTTCTTAATAAAGATCTCTCTACAGTCCTCCCTCCTCATCAGCTGGCTGAACAATGGACTTTCTTCCATTTTCCTTCCATCCATGCTCACATATTTTGAGATATTATCCGCGAGAGCGTCGGTACCATAAATTCCTGTGCTAAAGTCCATATCGTGAAGCAGATAGCGCCATTTCCCGTCAAAGGGAGCTTCCCGGTAAGCTTCTCCTTCTGCAGCATAATAACGATAGGTTTTATAATTGTTATGAGGCCAATCTTCATTACCGATATAGATATTAAGTGCATAATAGGAGAGATAATTTTCAACATCCATTAATTCACACAGTTCTTGGTAGGTTTGATCCTTTGTAAGATCTTTATCGGCATATTCATACATCTCATTATAGTCAAGAATAAACTGGGAGGAGCTGCCGTCTTCTTCTTCCTTCTTAAAGGTTTCTCCGCCTTCCAATAGCTCGAAGCTGCCGTTAAAGTCTCCATAATGATCCTCAAAATATTCATCACAGTAAACCTCATGGAGCCAGAAAAATCCACGGTATTCACCATTCACAAACATCGCCGCGGGACGTACTGCTTGATAATCCGTATAGCCCGCCTGGCCTGCAAGAGTTTGAAACAGCTCGTCTCTGATAAAGGCAAAGCCATTATCATTACCACAGTTACGAAGTACTAGCTGCTTATAGGTATCTATCACCTTGCCGTCAGCGGACCTTCGGTTTGGAAAGAATTCATAGCGCAATTTATTATTCTGCTCATCATACTCTTTTCTGGCATATATTTTAATAGATTTTTGCTCTCTCGCCCTTGACCAGCCACCATAGGTACGTATGCCTGCTGCCTGTCCCACTACCAAAGCTCCCTCCGGCTCAAGCACCTCTACATACACCGGTCTTTCCCCTTCCTTACCGCGTATGTTATAATTAGCAGGATCATCCGGGTCAATCTTTAAACCCGGGTTATTTTTGATAAAATCCTCACGCAATTTTCCTTCAACAAAGATGCCGTATTCCTCATCAAACAGATTATACGGGTCTGTGGATATCGAAAAGATAAGCGTATCAAACCGTTTCTTAACATTTTTCCCCACAAAATAAGTATGTACAATTGTCTTCGATTCCGTTCCGTCCTCATAGAAGGCCTTTGCCTTGATACAATTCGCCTTTGTATCGGAATTAGCTATGAGCTTAATTGGTTCCGTATATCTGGTTTGTTTCTGGTCCGGCTCTGTACCATCCATTGAATAATAGATCTCACAATTTTTTCTGCTTATGATTTTAACCTCAGTATCTGCTTCATAGAAATACTCTGGCTTAGAAAAAGCAAGCTCTTGATCCGGTAATAAATCCTCACTGGTAATATCCGCAGTCTCCGGGCTTTCCTTTTGAACTGCTGTGTCCTGCTTTTTCTCTTTGCTGCAGCCTGCGAAGCTTAACAAGGAAACCCCTACTAATAATAAAATCCCTAACCTTCTACCCCACATACATAACATTGCCGACCTGCGGCACCCCTTTCTACTATTTATCATGCACTTAAGCAACAATACCCTTATTATGACTGCCGCTTTTGCTTAATATAAAGCCACATCTGCTGCTTTTATGAACTCCTTTTTCGTTAACTGTCCCTCTGCTTCGTTTAATATTTTAATAAGTCCATGTAAAATGATTGTATCACATTTTCCAGAATAGGGTAAATGTTTTTTGTATGTAACTTATGCTTCTTAAACTGCCACTTACCGGAAATCGTATTGCATTTTTATAAAGCATATAGTATAAAAAGAATATGTAATATAATGCTTCTACCACTCCAAACTGTACCCGGAGGTACCCATGAATATAAGGATCGAGAAGAATGAAGCCCATGAGCAGGAGCCTGAAATCATAATAAGATGCAGGGAAGTAGATGAAAGAGTAAATAAACTGATCTCCTTACTGGATGTGCAGAAAAAGAAGCTCCTTGGCTTTGCAGATCAGAAGGAATACATAATAGATCCTTCAGAGGTTCTATACTGCGAAAGTGTTGACGGAGCTTTATTTATCTATGCAAAAGATAAGGTTTATAAAAGCATTTATACCTTGAATGAAATAGAGAGCTATTTTTCTGAGATAGGCTATTTCAGGTGTTCTAAATCAATGGTGATAAATATCCATTCCGTTAAAAGCTTAAAAAGCGAGTTAGGCAACAGGATCGATGCCCTCCTGTCAAATGGTGAGCATATCATCATATCAAGGCATTATGCCAAGCAGCTAAGAGCGATTCTTAAGGAGGCTGGGAACCTATGAAAAAAATAATAAGATGGTGTTATTGGGAATTAAATAATGAGTTTGTAGCCAGCGGTTATTTTGTAGTTATGCTTTCCATGTATTGCATCACTTTGCTGATATTTGGTGAATGGAAAGTTGATATGCTCATCCTGTTAGAAATGTTTCTAGTCAACTATCTGCTAGCAACACTGCAGAAGCTGATCTTTGACTATGATAGGGAATTCAGCACGAGAAGTACAATCTACAGGGCGGTGTGGCTAAGTCTCCTCTCCGTTATTCTCATTCTAATCGTGAGTACCTTGGGCGGCTGGTTTAAGGGAATGCCGTTCTGGGTGGGAGCACTTATCTATCTCATGCTTCTGCTGTCCTATGCTACGGTATGGCTGATAAAATTTCTAAATAAAAAATACGATACCAGAAGACTAAATGAACAGCTGGAACAGTTTAAAAATAAAACCAGAAAGGAATAGTGAGGCGATTGATGGAAAAAGCATTAGAAATTAAACATTTGACAAAAACCTATGGGAAAGTAAAAGGTGTCTCTGATATAAGCCTTACCGTCGAACAAGGGGATTTCTATGGATTTATTGGACCAAACGGCGCCGGAAAATCAACAACAATCCGCTCCATGTTAGGTCTGATCAAAAAGGACTCCGGTATAATTAATTTACTCGGAATGGATATTGAGAGGAACAAGGTAGAAATCTTAAAAAGAGTCGGCTATATGCCTTCTGAGACGATGTTCTATCCAAGAATGCATGTTCAGGAGATTATTAAAATGTCAGCCGCTGCTTATCAAATGGATTGCAGTAATACAGCAGGGGAGCTTTGTGAAAGACTAAAGGTGGATACCCGTAAAAGGATTGAAGAGCTGTCACTTGGTAACCGTAAGAAAATCAGTATCGTCTGCGCACTGCAGCATAAGCCGGATTTATATATCTTTGACGAGCCCACCTCTGGATTAGACCCTCTTATGCAGAAAGAATTCTTTGCACTGCTTGCTCAAGTAAATAAAGAGGGGGCAACTATTTTCTTCTCCTCCCATGTATTATCCGAGATACAAAATTATTGTAATAATGCAGCTATCATTAAGGATGGTAAGTTAATTGCAGTTGATTCTGTAAGCAATTTAACAAAAACGAATGCCCGAAAAGTGAAAATTGGAGGGATGAAGGAAGTACCAAATATACCCGGTATTACAGGGCTTAACTTAGAGGAGGATATTGTAAGCTTTTTATACCGCGGAAAAATAAAAGAATTAATATCAGCCTTAGATAAATTACAGGTAGCTGATCTCATTATAGAAGAGCCCTCCCTAGAAGAAATTTTCCTTCATTATTATGAAAGGGAGGCAAAATAGTGTGAATTATTGAAAAGCATAATTCACACTCTGGAAGAACCCTGAAATGAACACAGAAGTGCTCATTCCAAGCTTCTTCATAACTATAAGAGCTGCCTATGGGCAGCAAGGAGGATAATATGATTTTATGCCATGAATTAAAAGCAAACATTAAGTCTTTTTTACTTTGGACAATTATTATTGCGGGTACGGATTTTGGCTTTATGCTGATGTATCCCAGCTTGCAGGATGCGATGAATAAAGCTATGGCAGCATATGAAAGCATGGGAGCCTTTACTGCCGCCTTCGGAATGGATCAACTAAGTATGGCACAGCCCCTTGGCTTCTACGGTGTCTATGTGGGTGCCATATTATCGTTAGGCGGTGCCTTATATTCAGCAATCCTCGGATCAGGTATATTATCCAAGGAGGAAGGAGGGCATACCTCGGAATTTTTATTTACACTTCCCTACAGCAGAGTAAGTATTACCTTGCAGAAGGCCGCTGCCGTATTTTTACTCCTCCTTGCCTTTGATATTACCAACCTTTTACTCGGACTGCTGTCCTTTCCGCTTATTCACGCAGATATGGCCATCAAAGAACTCCTGTTATATCACGCAGCTCAATTTATTATGCATATAGAGGTGGCTGCCATCGGTGTTCTGATATCCTCCTTTACCCGTAAAATCAATCTGGGTGCTGGTCTTGGAATGGCTCTGCTACTTTATTTTATGGATATGATGTCAAGAGTACTGAAGCAGTTAGAGTTCACCAAGTATATCACTCCCTTCTACTATGCCAATGCCGCTGACGTGATAGTTAATAAAGCAATTGACCCATTGCTTTTGGGAATTGGATTAGGACTGATCCTGATCAGCCTGACAGCCGGAACCTGGTATTATGACAGAAGGGATTTATCCGCCTGAGCAAAAAAATTTCTAATTATAATTATACTTCATATTCATTATCCTTCAGAAAAAAACGTAAAGCCATAACCACAACTGCAATTTTATATTTGTTTTCTACAGAAACCACTCAGGAAATTGAAATATATTATTCACCATATGGGAAATTATGTTCTGATTTAGATTGAAATTCTTTAATCCTGCATATTTTCTTCATTGAATCAAATTCAACAAGAGATACACCATCAAAGCCGGCAATAGAATTTTTATAATTACACTCAAAATACCATTCAACAGCCGCAACATTTTTTTGATGTATAAATTGTTTTATGTCCCATCTTAATACAGTTCCATGCCGGTTCCAGTCATTAAACCATGCAATTACTTGATTTATACCGTGATATTCCGGGCCATAACACTCTATATATATTATATTATCAGACATAATGCTTTTTAAACCACTAACATCCTTGTTGAGCCATGCGGCAAAATATTTTATTATAATTTTTTCTTGTTCCAATATAACTACTCCTTTATTAATTCCTGCTTATCCTGTGTTTCATATTAATATTTTAGTTTACAGTTTACGCATCGAATTTATTAAAATCTATATATAGAAAATACTCGTTTCTTATTATATTCATGAGACGAACTTAATACAATTTTATAATCCACTCAAAATCTTTATTGGCTTCATGTCTCTCATACATTATCTCGTTAATGTTTTCATTATCGAACACACTTAATAATTCCATAAAATCATCGACCAAACTATAATCGAGAAGATTTTCCCGTTCTATCCAAATCATTTCGCCTTCATCAGAAGAAATCACTTCACCTTCAAATTCATCAGTCTTAAAAAGAAGAACAATGTACCTCTCATCATGTTCTGTCTGAAATTGCTTAATTCCGCAAATTTTAGGGTTATGTATGGTCAGTCCGGTTTCTTCCTCCACCTCCCTTTTTATACCTTGAACAAAGGATTCCTCTTTTTCAATATGTCCGCCCGGAAAAGTAATTCCTCGCCAATCTTCTTTAAGTCTGTCTTGCAACAGTATTTTATTGTCTTTATAAATCATACAAAGTGCTGTTATTATAGCCTTTTCACATTCTGCCATATTATGATCCTCGCTTAATATTTACATTTGGAAATAAACGCAACCCGAAGCTCTTTCAGCACACCACTGTACTTATCTTTCGCAAAAAGAATATTACAAATATTTTAAATGCATATAAATTCTCAAAATACATTATTTTGAATTCAATTAGACAAAGAACTCATTAGACTTTCTACCATCACATAGTTTTCTCATCTTTATTTCCGCTATCTTTCGAACTAAGCAGCTGATATATCTTGCTTTCTTAGGACATAATGTAATACATTGCATGCAGGAAATACACTTTTCTTTATCAGTTGTATTCAAATGTTCTAAGGGTATAGCTTGTACAGGGCACTTCTTAGAACATAATCCACATCCTATACATTTATTATTTATCTTCGGTTTTACAGGTATTGAAAGATATTTTCGATAGGGCATATTTCCTGGAACACGAACCGTGCTTACGGTATGTTCTATAGCATTTTTACATCTAATTGAAATTTCTTTTAATTCCTTTGCATCTCTAGAATCGGGTCTACCCGCACCATATTTAGGAATCACTGAATGACGTGTAGCCGAAGCTACCGCACTAATACATAAAAATCCTGATCCCTCCATTGTATTTTTTAGCTCAATCAAGGTGTCATCATATGCTCTATTGCCATATGTTGTTATCAATATAGCTTTTGCTTTATTACCACATAATTTTTGTAATTTTGGTATAATAAATTGTGGTACACGCCCACTAAAGCTTGGTGTCGCTACCACACATATATCATTTTCTTCAAATGTAATGTCAAGAACTGAATTAGTCGTATCTGATAAATCAAAATACAATTTCTCGCAATTCCAAGGTGAACAAATGATATCTATTACCTTTTTTGTAGTGCCAGTAGGACTAAAATATAATGCATAAATCTTTATAAAAATCTCCTCCAAATTCTTGCCCAAAGTTTATGATATCAAAATAAATTATGATTGATCAAAAAACATCAACGATTATGATGCTATTGTTATCCATTGTAAGTCAACGCAATATATCATAATTAACATCTTTCATTTTATGTATTGTGCTAAAGTAGTCTGGTTAAATTGTAATTAGCTTTTCTCCATTTGTAAGAATGTCTGTTAATCCCTCACCCCAATAACGAACATCTATGCCAAGATCAACAAGCTTATCAATGACTCCTAATTGCTCAGCACAGGCTTTGCATGCTGAAAACTGTACCCCTGCATGCTGTGCAATTTTGATTTTAGTTTGAATCAGCTCCTCCTCAGCGACAAGCTTAGGTGTAGCACCCCAGATAATTACAGTTACAGCCTCCCACCAATGATTCAGTATACTGTTTGTCGCATACATCATCACCATTTTGTCCGAGGTCAGAATATCCGCATTTGTCCAAAGAATATAAAGATGATTTGAATTTTCCATAATAATCCCCTTTCATAAATAAAATAAAAAATAATAGCTCCTAATGCTACTGATTCTGCCAGTCTAATTTCGCCATTCAACAACATCATTCATACTTTTTCTAGGTCTGGCAGGAGGACTTTCGTCCGCATAACCTAATGCCAGGGCCGCAAAAAGCTCTCCATCTGCTTTTAGCCAATCACACAATTCCTCATATGCAAAATAGGTATCGCAAATCCACAAGCTGCCCAGTCCCAGGTCAGCAGCTGTCAGCGTCATATTCTCAATGGCCGCGCCAATCGACTGCGCGTTGCAGATTTCGTAAATGCGTTCCTCTGTCTTTAAGGATGCATGAATACCCATTCCGAACGGATTCATAATAAAAATAATAACAGGAGCCTGCTCCATGATTTTCAGGGTATATTCCGCACTACTTTGATATTGAGCACTTTCCGGAAGAAGCGGTTGCTCCTTCTCCCGCTCTAATCCCTTACCCATAGCAGCAAGCATATCCTTTTTTGCAGCACCGGCTACTACTATGAATTTCCACGGCTGACGGTTTTTTGAAGAGGGTGCAAGTATACCTGACTGCAAAATTTCCTCTATCATGTGTCTCGGAACATCATCGCTTTTATATTTTCGTATGCTATGTCTGTTAATAATAGCTGTTAGCATATTTTTAAGATCCTCCTTTTTATCAGATTTCCTAATCAGTTACCTTATAAATTGATTAGCCCTTCCGCATAAGCAAACAACTCGCGTTCAGATGACCTTGACCTGCTGCTCGGCTGGTATTAAATCCCTCTTACCAAATAGTTCCTGCAAACACAATCGTACAGGATATTAATTTTTATAAAATCTTTTTCTCCCCTATTACATTTCTTTCACTATATGGGCGGTAATAATCGTAAAGCTATGGGAATTAATTGTTATAACAAAATCATCAAGATACACGTACCAGTTCTTCCCACTTCTAATTATATTATCAGCTTTTTCAATCTTTAGTTTGCACCACGCAACAACATCAACATTATTCAAGCCTAAATTCTTTTTGATGCGTTCGGCACCAAGTTTGGTAGTATGAATTTTATCCAGATTGATTAATAAATCAACAGCTTCGATGTCTGCACTCCCTGGACTAACTGGTTTATCATGCAGCTTCCTAAGAGCTGGCTGTTCCTGTCCCGCTCCATAAACCCTTACCTGCTCCACCATATGTCCGATATTGCCTTCCCCAGCAAATCTACTACTGTCAAAATAATTTTCATCAACAGACAGCCACGCCAGGGGGTGCGCTTCCTCATATAAAACGGTTTCTTCTTTTAATTGCCCAACATATACTTCAACATAACAATCTTGATTATAATATGTAAAATCCATCATATGATATAGCTGTATCTTCTTCGAATCGATTCCTGTTTCTTCTCTCAATTCCCGATATGCAGCTTCAAATCCGTTTTCATCCTTCTCAATCTTTCCGCCCACCAAATTATATAATCCCTTGTACGGATTCTTCATTCTCTTACAGAAAAGCAATTTCTTTCCGTCGGGACTAAATACCATAATGCAGTTATATCCTTGCATGTTCCCTCCACCTGTATAATTTCTACCTTTTATTAATGATTGTCATAAAATCTGCCATCCTAATCTAAGACGAGACAATGCCTTTAAAATATTATAAAAACATCTTTATACTTTTTATACTTTCATAATAGCCTTTCAATAAATTGTGTTAAACATTATCCTGTTTATAACTGCTGATCTTCCATGATTTCCTTACGATGCTGCAAATGAATGCCGATATGCCCAACCCCCAGTATCACCACTGATATAAAGAGCCATACAACTTTACCATATACACTAAGTAATATAAATGCAGCGACAGGTAATGTAGCCCCGGCAACAGGAATACCGAAAAGGCTGCTGCAAAAGTCATACAATGTCTTCCGGCTTTTAAAATATCTAACCCACCAGCATTCATATAGAAGCATGAACATTGCTGCTGCAATAAGCCACAGCGTCCATATCGACCAAGGACGAAGATTAAAATCCGAAAAAACAAGTGCTGCACAGGTAACAAGAACCTGCCCGGCCCGCTCAAAAATCAGCAGGACCTTATTCTCGTTACGAAAATCATAGTTCTCCGGTTGATGTTTTGTCCATATGAGATTTGGAATTATCAACATCAGCAGGAAAATCAGCCCTATATAGGAAAAGCCCAGATGCCCCATTGTATTATCCTCCTAAATTTCTGCCTTCCATCCAGTACGCCGGTATGCTCGAAGGCAAGCTTATTCGCCTCCGTCAAAGCCCTATGGTAAATCCCCTGATCCAGTACCCTTCGAAAGATCATACCTACATATTGGGAGCTTAATATAATGCTTAGTAATGTCATATTAATTGAGAACTTCAAATGTAAACTTGCAAGGCTTTTCACCGTCTGTATTAAGTGGTGATGAATTGATTTCTTTCAATTTTAGCTTTACTCCCAATGCGTTTTGATAGTGATATAAAAAGTGTCCTGCACAACAACCGCAGTATGTAGGTGATACGGAAAAAGGCTGTTTTAATTTTTTAATCAAACCACAGGAACAAGTGGTTTTACCCATGTGAACACCATTTTGATAGCCGCCTAATGTAATCGTAAATGTACCATCGTCATTCAGACAAGGAGACATCATATATTGAATGCTTGACATCAATGCAAATTTCTCAGCAAAAGGTTTATCCGCGTGTTCCAAGGCAAACGCCTTACAGTCCTTGTCACGCTGACCTCCCTTGCAACAACCCTGTTTTTCCATAATTGAAAGACATTGCTCCTTTGTAAGTAGCTTATCCATTTTGTCAATCAGAGTAATAATATTATGTGGGTTATTGCAGTCAGCATCAAAGTCTATTTGTTCCATAATCTCGCTATTAATTTTTTGCTTTTTCATTGTGTCTCTTATCTTTTTTAAAGTCGGCATTTTTATCCCTCCACAAATTACTAATTATCTGCTCTATAAAATCTGATTTGGTAGTTTGTACCTGATTTAACTGTATGTTGAATTTATAAATTAGGAAAATACTTATTAACCTTTTCCCTAACCTCATTGAGCCATGATATTCTCTCGCAATTTGTGCTTTCGGCTATTACACGAAACATTAACCTATCAAATACTGTTACTCCGCAAAAATCAAAAATACAGTCTTTCCAAATACGTTGTAAAGGATCTCCGAAAACTGTATTTTCACGTTCCTCCGGTGTATTAGATGTGTTAAATACCAATCCCACTTTAGCTTTTAGGAGTCCTATGGGGAGTCCTCCGCCGCTATCACCTTCTGAGAATGTGTAAGCTATGTTTTCTCTTAATACTCGGTCAACCCATCCCTTAAGTATTGCGGGTGGTTGCCCCCACCAGTTTGGGTGAATAACGATAATGCCGTCTACTTCCTTTATTTCCTGCTGATGACAAAGAACCAGATCATCTTCAGTCATATCACTGATTAATTCCTTCTCAGAAAGAATAGGATTAAAATTTTCCTGGCATAAGTCATGGAACATAACTGTATGTCCATTATTTTTTAATGTAGTAACAACGGTTTCAGCAATAGCCGCATTAAAGCTTTTCTCATAGGGATGTCCTAAAATAACTGATATTTTCATTATATGTCTCCTTGTTTGTATAATATATCTGGTAAATTATTTCTTTATAAAGTTACTTATTAGTTCTGAATTTATCCTTTTTTCACAATTTAAGTCAAGTACTAAACTGCTAACGCAGTAGTTCTCTTATTTTAGGTAGTTCCTGCATTTCCTAAATATAAACAATTTATGTGCATTTGGTAAACCTCTAAAATCGTTCGTCCCCTTCCTAACCTTTTAACAGTAGAAGAAATTCAAGCTTTATTTAATGCCTGTGGGAATAATTACGTGACAGGGCTATTTTAATGACTATTTATGGCGGCGGATTAAGGCTGTCTGAACTATACAATCTTAAAACATCTGATATTTATGCTTCCTCCATGCGTATCCTCATACGACAGGGCAAAGGAAGAAAAGACCGATATACTATTCTATCAAAATCAAATCTTGATATCCTAACAAAGTACTGGTATGTGTATTAACCTAATCATCCTGACAACTATCTTTTTCTATCCAGGCTAGGAAATCCATTTTGTACCAGAGCTATATTCCGCACTCTTAAACAACAATGAACCATTTCAAATAATATTCAACGGCTTGTAAGCGCTTACAAGTCTATAATCATAGAGACAAAGGACCAAGATTACGCTTTAGTAGAAATAAACAATCCCGTTTCCTTAGGAATATTAATAGCTCCATCCTTTTGTCTGATTCCTTCAAAATAATCATAAAAGCCTTTTAAATCATTTTCAGAATAACTCGCTATCGTGATTGTAGATTTTAGCCAGTCTATTAAGTCCTTTGTAACGGTAATAGATAATGAATCTTCAAAATCACATCTTTCAACATCATTGAAGTATTGACTTAAAATTTCCTCTCCATTTTGTAGATTAAAAGAAAACTCTTCTGTAAAAGCATTAATATTTGGATTTAGCAGCATAAAAACATTATGTAGATATGCGCGCATGCCACCATTTCCGTTCGTTGCCGCATAAAATTTACCACCGTTTCTTAATATCCTTTTGACTTCAGTAAGTGCCTTGGGCAAATCAGGAACATGATATAACATGTGATTTGCTATGACCACATCAAAACAATTGTTAGGAAATGGTATACTCTGTATATCTATCTTCTGTGACAATATATTTTTTTGGCTTGAATACTTTTCATAAACAATATCCACCATACCGTCTGAATAATCAGATAAAACTAGTATACAATCAGCGGGTAGTTGTTGAATTCGATTCTGCCATTGTACACCGTTGCCACATCCTAATTCCAGTATTCGATAACCGTTTAAAAACTCATATTTTTCGAAAAGCCAAGGAAAAAATCCGAGTTTATTTGTGCTATATTTAGCATGCAATTTACTTCTTATTGACAAGTTACTGTCATCTTTATACTGCTCTTTGACATTTTCAATATTATTCATTACAGACATGACTGTACCTCCAACAACCTAATAATCTTTTCTTCACTATTTTAACCTAAAGTTAAGCAGTTCCTATTTTTCTTTTCATAAGCAAATTGTTCATCCATTCATTTAGGCTTATTATCATCTGACTTTCTCAGTCTTTGTAATTACAAAACCATTCCGTTCATAAATATACAATGCTATTTCATTCCATTTTGCAACATGTATTACAATAGGAGAATAACTATATGTCCTAATATGGTTTATTGCCCACAACAACAATTTCTGTCCAATACCATGATTCTGATACTCTCTATTCACCACCAAATCATCAATTTCATTTCCATAACAGGCAACGCTTCCTACAATAATTTCATCTTTTATGAACAGGAATATATCTTTCATTTTATCTTTCACTTGTCCAAAATCTGAATAAAAATTATATGGTTGAACATCAAGTGCTTTTCGCATTTCATAAAAGCATTCATTGTAGATGCGCTTATATTCAGAATAATATTTCTCCTGAAATGATATCAGCACAATATCTGTATAGATAACATCATCTCCAGAATATTGCATTTCATAAGCTATAATTTCTTTCATAAAACTCCTTACAACATCATCATGATATCATTTTTATAACATAAATATTTTTTATCTCCAGATTTGCCTTTCTTTATTGACTCAATCTTAGCAAACGTGCCATGTATCGGAATATCTATTATAATTTCATTTCTCTCATTATTTTTACATACAAATTTTATGTATCATCATTCAAATTGCAAGTTGAATGTTGGATTCTTTAACTACTCAATTGCAAAAAATAGTGTATAGTAAAAGCTGACCGAAAGCTATCTAGACTTCTTGGAACCCCATATGCAATCACATACTGGATATAAATTCGGTAAAGATATGCGGAGGTTCTCAAGTTGCTCAGAAGTATATTTTATTCTAATAGTTGTATTTGGAATCCAAATGGAAACAAGACTTCGCATCTCGTATAAAAATTCTAAATCTTTAATTGGTGTATATCCGAGTGTGGGCCCACTGATAACTAACTGTTCCAGCTTTTCCAGTTCAGTGAGAGGAGAATAGTCCTCAATTCGTTTAAAATTTTCGACATAAAGAACAATAAGATTTTTTAAATTTACAAAACATGATATATCCCGAACCCTTGCACCAGATCCGATGTACAGATACTTCAGCATTTTCAAGCTTTCCAACGCTGTTAAGTCTGTGTATGCTCCCCACTTAAAACGAAGCTCTTCCAAGTTTTCCTGACAACAGGCTGCATCAAACAATCTCTGCGGAACGCGGGAGTTAAAATGCAGCGCATTTAAAGCTTTTGTATTTGTAATCCTTTACTTCCTTCATGATCTTATCTGGTGGGAACCCACCAATACAATTAAAATACCCTTCTTTTATCTGTTCATCGGTTAAAACAGCCATAGTTTTCTCTCCATCTATCCTATAGATCAATACACTTAAAATAAATAAATCATTAAACCAAATCTATTTCGTTATAGCTGTATTAATTATGGCAAGGATAAAGATAAGTCATTAGACATTTGCATCTGTTGCAAAGGCCGCTGAACCCATTGGTGAAATTGTGACGTAAAGACGCAAGACATCTTCGCCGATGTTTATAACCTGCAAGCTTTCCTGCCCATCAACCTGCATTAACTCGCCCACCAGCAACGAGTTTTCATTGCCATCCGTGACAACCTTGGCATTACCCTCCATGACCTGCAGGAAAAGGGTTGATTCTAGATGTGTATGTCCCGGTAGCATTTCACCTTTTGCTATGTTTAGAACAAAGGCAATTACATTATCGCTTTTGAAAAGCATTCGTTTCGCAATTTTTCCTTGTGGTTCATGAAAATAATCATTGAAAATATACTTGTTCATAGATAAATCCTCCTTTAATATAAGCTTAAACTTTAATATACCCCAATTGGGCATATATAACTAAATTTCTTTTCAACAAAATGTTCAAATATCTTACAAGGAAATAACCAAGACAAATTACAGTAAATGATGTGGGTTCAAGGTTACGTTTGATAGTCCATCATGGATGATAAGAAAGAAGTTGCTAAATTAATTGATGATCTATATATGGCTCATAGCCTACCGATAAATTCAAATATATCTATATACTTCACTTAAATTAATTAAACGGGAAGTTCGATGTTGTTTACGTTTGTGAAGCATATCATCTCAACAAATTGGAATTTGTATGCTTTGTATTTGGCTCAAAATACACGATATTTATCTATTGTATCATCACTCCAGATATGCGCTTCAATATATCTTTCAGGCCCAAGTTTGCCATCGTTGTTCCAATTTTGCGGCAAGCCATACTTTTTTATAACTTCCAATATTTCATCGTAAGTGTAAAGCTTTCTGCGATATTCTTTCCAATCATCATCTCTTGGCCACGGACTAAATGTTGGATGTGAATCACCGTATGTAAATGAAACGGTCTTTAAGTCAAATTCTTTGATGGATATCCGAATACACGCTGTGTTTTCAAACCATGTGTTTAACCAGGGACTATGTTCAACCACCATATAGTGTGGAATATTTCTTTTGATAATTCCGTCTTTTTTAACAAATTCTTTTCTTATAATGTCCTCGTACATATGTCTCCTAAACATATATTCTGAATCCCGTTGAGCGCACTGTACATTCGGTTTTTCTTTTTTTATTTCACTAAGGACAGCATTTGCCTCATCAGTTGATAGTTCTGATAAATTCATAAACGGACCAACCTTTTTATCATAATAATGATATAAAAACATATGCGTTCACCCCACCTAATACATATAATTTTCCTTACAAATTAAAATTGGTAGGGGTGTAGTCCGCCAGCGTAATCCAATACCTTTGTTCAATTACCCCATCCTCAAGCACTTCATTCTCCAAAATTCCACCATTATTAATTATGGATTTTGCTGAACCAATATTATCTTTATCACATACCATGAGTACATTTGTAATTCCAAGTTTTCGGCATTCTTCCAATCCTAATTTTATCATTGCAGTGGCATATCCTTTTCGCCTCTCACTTGGTCTTATACCATCACCAATATGCCCTCCGGTATATAGAAGGTCCTCGTTCAAATAATGTCTTATATTGATTGCTCCAACAAAAATGTTTCTATCTATATCAAGACAGAAAAAGGTGGAATCTGGTACACGTCCATCTGTTTCTTTTTTTATTTCAAGATTCTCCAGGTAATAATCAAAATCATGATAATCGTTCCTTCTAATCATATACGGAGAAAAATCTTGTTCCTCGGAAAGCCACTCATCCATCATGTTAATCAACTGCTGCTTATATTCATATGATAATTTTACTAATTTAATATTCACTATTGCCTCCTCCGCAAATTCAAATTTATCACTGCATTACTTCAAAATCTTAATTTACAATATAAACCTATATCGAACCTTCTATATATTTGCTTGATATTTATATCTTTTCTAACAGTTTCATCTTACTTTTATTAGCAGGATTATTACTATTATTTGAAGCCTAAATAGTATATATAAAACCATAACACTAACATAAATCATAAGTAAAAAGTTGTTGCGCAGGATAAAATTAAATTACTCTGATTCTTTCCAACCTTCCATTAAAGGGCATCCCTGTATCAGTTAAATAATTGATTGCTGTTGCTATACAAAACCTCTGGCGGAAAAATATACGTCCATTATATACCTGTTGGTACAAATATACAATATATTGTATATTATGTCACTTACTTGTAAAAAAACAGAAATACATCCGCCTTCGTTCAGATGTATTTCCATTCTATGATGAGCTATACGATGAAGCTCTATTTGCCGGAGATTCCGATTATAAATAAATTGTAATTAAATGTAAATTAGGTTATAATAAGTAAAATTGCTCGGAGGTAAAATATGCAGTACATAATATCCTTATTAGGTTCCATCATTTCATTTCTTTTATGTGTTCCCCAGTCTGCAGCAGCTTTAACCGAAGTAAAAAAAGCACAAATCGGAAAGACTCTGGCCAGATTTGTAATTCATATAGATGAGATCGTCTGGAACGGCAACCATATTTTGAAGTATTTAAATCAAGCCATAACCAATAATGATGCTTCTATAAAAGAAGCTCTCTTAGACAAATTAAGAGAGCAAAAATATGATATAAAAAAAGTTGCAGCTTACATGAAAGGCCTGTGTACGCTGGAACTATATGGTGAAATTGATTATTCTATCTATCAGACCAAATTAGATAGAATATTGAATATTTATTGTCCGGAAATAGGGCCCAACTTATCTATTTTACTGAGTGAAAAGAACTTTACCATAAATATTTTATGTGATTATATTTATCTGCTTTTAGAAAAGAATACGATGGATTCATATATTGTTTATGAGGTTAAAAATCATGAGCCTTATTTAGCGCGTAATGTTTTACAATTATCTCCCGATAAGCTGGAAGATGACGGAATAATACAATGTAAGAAAATTGATCTATCCTGTGAAGCAGACCGAAATGAATACATAAACGCATGTCTTGAAAAATTACAAATTATTAAAGAGTATAGAAATATGTTGGTTGAAATGATAAAAGAAAATTTCGAGCCACATCAGATCATTTGAATTATCCTTCCTATTTTACCCTGCACTGCTTATATGGCTCGCTTGCGAGACAATGCGCATCACAACCTGTCAAATAATCATTCCACATAACGGATTTTGGAGGTATCCGGTTCGTGGGGCGTACCTGCTGACTTCGCATAACCGACCAGAACTGAGATACCGAATTCCCATCCATCGGGGAAACCGATCTTCTGCTTGAATACGCTGCCCTTACTTCCGCTAAATGGAATGGCCGCCATTCCGCAGATAACACTGCCCAGCCCAAGAGAAGCCGCTGCCAGAGCGATATTTTCACCGACAATACCTGTATCTAAATCGGTACCCGGTTGTTTGAGAATTAGAAACATACAAGGAGAATTATAATACAGCGTCCCGCCGCGGCTCATAAACCTTTCATAAGTGGTTTTGTCCTCTGCCTCCGAAAGGATGTGCATGCCTTCGGCATCCATCTCTTCGATAAGGGACTTATTGGTAATAACAATTACCTGCCAGGGCTGGCGGTTCATACCGCTGGGAGACTGGACGGCAGCCATCGCCAGTGCTTCTAACTTTTCCTTCTCAGGTAATCGGCTGTCATAAGCGCGGCAGGAATAATGTTGGGCGATTGTATGCAGTGTTTCGTTCATAGGTTTTCTTCCTCTCTGTCTATTATATTTCTAATTTATTGCTTTATTAGATTATACCCTTTTTATTGCACTATTAGATTATACCATCTGTACTTCAAATTCCATCCTTTATAATCAAAAATGTCCATCTGTGCTGAAATAGTTTGTTTATGATTGGATTTTACCCCTTCCTGCTATCGACGATTTCTCTGATTACTATAAATTTCGTTTTGGAATTAACTTTATAATCCTATCATCTGTCCTATCCGGAGTACTTCTGCCGTCCCGGTTACTTGTCGTCAAGTAAATCGTTCCGTCATCCGCCTCTATTACCTCACGCAAACGCCCAAATTCATTCCAGAGAGCAGAGGCAACTTGAACAACCTCTGTTCCGCTTTCATTTAAGGTAATGACAAGCAGCTGACTACCACGCAGGGTTGCCACTAGTAGCTTCCCCCGCCAAGGTCCATGCTCTATATATGCAATTCCTGAAGGCGCCCAGGTATTATTGTCACTGTGTAGCATAGGAGTTTGAACCTCTAGCCCCTCTGCTGTCTCGTCCCCCTGTGTGAGGGGCCAGCCGTAATTTGCACCGGCGCGTATTATATTAATCTCATCATGTGCGGTCTGTCCATGCTCTGAGGCATATAGGATATTGTTACTTAAATTCCAGGCAAGCCCTTGTGGATTACGGTGCCCGTAGCTATAGACAGGTGAATTGTCAAAAGGGTTATCCCCTGGAATAGAGCCGTCCAGATTGATCCGCAGAATTTTACCTGCCAGACTTGCTCTATCCTGTGACAAGGCTGCTCTGCCTGCATCTCCTGTTGTGATATAAAGCTTTCTGTCCGGGCCAATTTTCAGCCTTCCCCCGTCATGAATTCTCCCTGCCGGTATCCGGTCAATCAATACACGGTCAATGACTGCCGTGTTATCCTGCTCAAGCAGCCTTACGACACGACTATAGATCTGACTTCCCTCTTCATAGGTATGCATAACGTATATATAATGGTTTTGCTTAAAATCCGGATCTAATGCAATTCCCATTAGACCCCCTTCTCCCGCTACAGCGAAAGGTCTTTCAAAGGTGATGAGCGGTTCATCCTTAAGCCTTCCTTCTTCAATCACTCTGATTGCTCCTGATCGTTCCGTAAATAAAAGCTTACCCTCGTCACCTATGGCAATAGCCCAGGGTACAAATAGCCGGTCAGCAGCAATCTCAATATCATAGGGCAATTCCTCCGGAGAGATCATATTTGCCCTGCCATCTGTCATACTCAGTATTTTAATTCTAAATAAGTAATCATCCATTCCTTTATGCATATGACATCTCTTATTTTTACTTAGATAATTTTAGAACCTATATGCTTACTGTATACATCCTGCTAAAGTAATCTTATCGTTAAAATTATCCCAGTAATCAATTCTCTTTCTATTTATCCTTCCCTTTAATCATATTACATTACTGAACTTTTGCTACCAAAAGAAACCTTTACAATTTCAGCAGTGTATTTATTTTTGGTAATCAGATAAAAAACACTTTGTGAAATAAAATAGATCATAACAAAGAATAAGGCATTGGTCATAAACTCTTTAATGATTGCATCGCCGCCTACCACAAAGGTCATCAAATAAATCAGGGAACAACCCAAAAAGGTTCCAAAGATCAAGGGTAAAAAGAATACCACCAAAAGCTCCTTGCCTATAATTCTACCCATTTCCTTATCGGTGATGCCTATTTTATAGAGCTTTCTAAAGGTAATCCTTGCTTCAGGAAGCTCTGTGAACTGCTTAAAGCAAAGTACGCTGCCTCCTGCAACAAAAAACATAATTCCCATAACGGTTGACACAAATAGGAATACGGAATATCCGCTTTTCAGCCCCTCGTAGGTATCTATTATAGAGGAAGCTTTTAGTTCACTATCGCCAATTACTTCTTTTAAAGCATCAATTACTGTCCTGCTTTTCTTCCAATTATGAAAATTAATCAGATGATAATATGCCAGATTATTATCCGTAATTTCAGAAGAAAGCTTCCGGTAATCGGCATCATTTATTACAACAATCGAATTCGTAGGGAAGGATTGCATACCTGTAACCCAATCGCCTTTTTGGGAGGCTTTAAACTGAAAGCGATAAGTAAAATCTCCGGCATACAACTCATATTCGCCACCCGGTTTGATTCCATGCTTACTGGGAGTCCAGTCAAGGATTACATTATAAGCTTCCCCGGAAAGAAGTTCAATATTACTGCCAGTTAAAGTATTATATTCCGATTGAGATATCACAGGCTTACAGTCCCTAAACTGATCAGAGCCTTCTACCGTACTGAGATAGATAAATTTCAAGGTGGAATTACTCTGCAAATTCTGTCCCGTTATTAGCTTATTTAAGACCTCCTCGGAAAGCTTATTCACTGTAGCCGTCTCCACATATTCAAGGTGGTTCTTATCCATCTCCGCAATTTTCTCACTCAGGCTGAAAAGGGAAAAAGGAGAGGCTACGAGAAAGATCGTCATGGTACTTAGTATACTGAGTACAAATATAATTCTTTTATTCTGGTTGAACTTATGGTGAAGCTCTGTAGTAGCAAGCATATTTTTATGATAAAAGCTGCTCCTTCTAATAAGATTAAGGATTAGATTACCCCCGAAGGATAAGGTTAAATAAACGCCAAAAAAGGCGGTTGTTATATATGCAATCAGAAAAACAGGATTCGTGTTCCAATCATCATTTCCTGCAATCACTACAAGAAAAAGGATGGATAATATCATAAGAACGAGTCCCAGACCACCAAGTACCGGGTCCTTCTTAGAATAATCCCGACTTTCACTTTTTCTGGCATCCTTTAAAAGTGTAGAAATATCAATTTTTCTCATCCGTAGAAAAATCCCTGCCATTACAGTAAAAAAGATGAAGCAGAATACAGTAAAGGTAAGCAGAAAGGGCTTGTAGTCCATATAGAAGGGAATATCCTTTATTTCAAGCAGACTTAATATAACCATCTGAAATAGTCTTGAGAAAAGTGCACCCATACCCATACCAAGCAGCAGGGAGGCTGCACTGATTAACAAACTCTCTATATTAATCAGCTTCCTTAACTCCTTATTGTCAACGCCAAGACTCATATATACGCCAAATTCTTTATTTCTCCCTTTCATGAAGGCAGAATGCGCATAGTTGATAAAGAAGATGGAGAACAGTGCAATGGAGACCATTGTAATAGGGAATACATAGGAGAGTACCTCCAAATCGTCTCTTCCCTTCATCTCTTTATTTAAGATGAGGATCGAATACATGAAAAACAGCATAATGGAAAAGCTGCTTGACAGAAAATAGGCAAGGTACTTACTTAAGCTTCCCTTAAAATTCTTGATTATTACATCCTTAAATTCCATTATTTTCACCTCCGACGATGGCCTGACAATCCAAAATCTTCTCAAAAAACTCCTTACGGGAGCCTTTCCTTACAATATCCATAAAGATTTTTCCGTCCTTAATGAAAATAACCTTCTTGCAGAAGCTTGCTGCAAATACATCATGCGTAACAATTAATGCCGTAACGTTTTTCTCGCTGTTAATTTTCTCAAAGCAGGTCATGACCGCATTTGCTGCTTTTGAGTCAAGATTTCCTGTCGGTTCATCTGCAAATAAAATAACCGGATCATTTACAAGAGCCCTGCTGACTGCCGCTCTCTGCTGCTGTCCTCCGGAGATCTGGTAGGGGCGCTTTTCTGCGAGCTGGTCTATCTCAAAAAGCTTCATGATTTCTAACGATTTCTCCTTCATGTAGCTGCTTTCCTTCTGATCGAGTACCATCGGCAGCATGACATTCTCCTGAAGGGTTAAGTTATCCAAAAGATTAAATTCCTGAAATACAAAACCCAGCTTTCTTCTTCTAAAAAGTGCCATCTCATACGGGTCCATCTTGTCAATGCATTTTCCGCAGATTAAAACACTGCCTCCACTTGGTTTGATGATACCGCTTAATATACTGACCAGGGTTGATTTTCCGCTTCCTGATGGGCCCATAATCGCGATGAATTCCCCTTCCTCCACCTTTATATCCACTCCATCAAGTGCCTTTGTTGCGTAATTACCCTTCTTCTCTCCATAAACCTTTGATAAATTGCTCGCTATTAATACTGACATATCAAATCCTCCTGATAATAAGACTTTCAGCAGCCGATTGTAGTTTTTCTATATCCGCCCGGACTATACCTTCAGCTGTTCCATATTTGCTTGCTTTATATGTCTATCATAAGGAAATCCTGGTTCTGTATCCATTGATTTAGCTAATATAACCTTACAATTTTGCAAGGTAAGTAATCCTGACCTCCGTACCCTTACCCACCTCTGAGGAAATGTCAATCGTATGTCCGAGCCTCTTACACACCTCCTTACAAAAATACAGTCCGATACCGCTGGAGGAATAGCCCTTTCTGCCATTATCTCCGGTAAAGAAGGGTTCAAACACCTTGCATAAATCATGACTGGGAATGCCGATACCCTGATCCCTTATGGTCAGTATAACCCGGTCTGCTTCCTGCTCAACAAGAAAGAATAGCTCCACCATAGTCCCCTCCTCCTCCTTTGAATATTTTACCGCATTGGAGATAAGCTGGGAGATCATAAGATCATTCCATTTACTGTCGGATAGAATATCCGCTCTTTTAAGCTTCGATATTATTTTTGGAAATACATGATTGTATATAAAGATGCTTTTATTTTTATTAATAATACTTTTTAAGGCCTCCAGTAAATCTATTTGCTCAGGTACATAATCCTTCGCAAACTCCTCCAGGCGTAGGATATTCAGAACAGCATCCAAATTCGTTAACAGCTTTTTATTCTCGTCCATTAATGTATCCGAAGCGGATAATAGCTCTACTTCACCCTGCTTTATACGTTGAAGCAGCAAATCGGTTACTGTAACCGGAGTCTTCATATTATGTACCCACATGGACAGGAAACGTCTTTCTTTTTTCCTTGATTCCTCCTCCTCGGAAAGCCTGTCCAAATAGCTATCATGAATTTCATTCATCGTTACTGTAATCTTTCTGTTTAAGCAGTTAGAATAATTACTCTCCGTATCCTGATACCACTTCAAATTCTCAAGACTATAATATATTCTACAATATCCGGTGAACCGAATAGCCATCCAGACAAGGTATACAAATAGTGCAAGGGTGAATGGGTAAATAACTTCTATCTGCTTCCCGGTATCAATATAATAGAAAAGGCCTATCAAAAAGCAGGCACTACAATATACAAAACTATCTATGAAAAAATCCTTAAAAAAACTCTTTATGAGCTTACGCTTCATACTTAACCTCATTTCTACACAAGCTTTCCGTAACAGATAATTTACGAAATATTATATCCATCTTTTACTTATAACCACTCCCTGATAGTGCTAAGGGCGGACCCGGTAAATACCTATTATTATACTATCGCCGAGGTATCAAATAAGTACCCAGCTCCCCGTTTTGTCTTTATTACATCCTTTATACCAATATTAGCGAGCTTTGTCTTAACTCTGGTTACATTAACCGTTAGAGTATTATCATCTACAAAGCTGCTTTCATCCCACAGCTCCTCAAGCAGCTCTTCTCTGGTTATTACCTTATCCGCCTTCTGCATGAACTTTTTTAAGAGCTTAAATTCATTCTTACTTAACTCCTCCGACAATGCCTGATAAGATATCTTAAAGCTGGCACTGTCTAAACTTATCCCATATAATGAGATACTTTTATCCGTATCATTCTCGGCATAATCCCCGTAAAGCCTTCTGAATAGAGCATTGACTTTCGCCATCAGCACCTGTATATTAAAGGGCTTTACGATATATTCATCTGCACCTAGCTCCATGCTTAAGATCTGATCCATATCACTATTTCTGGCAGAGGTTATTATAATCGCAGCATTGGAATTCTTTCTAAACATTCTGCAATAATAATTACCATCATAATAGGGAAGGTTAATATCGAGAAGCACCAGCTGAGGAGCAAAGGCGATAAACTGCTCTTCTACATTTCTAAAATTCTCAACTGCAAAAACCTCATAATGATACCCTAAAAGTACCTCTTTCATTTGATTCCTAAGCTGAGCATCATCCTCAATAATCATGATTTTCGGCATAAAATCCTCCTTATCGTAAGCTGCATATAAATAGTGTTATCCTATAATAGAGTTTCAAAAGCCCCTCGAACAATTTAGCTTCGTCATTTTGCACATTCTGTTTTGTAAATCGGATTTCTGACATCCATACTAATATAACATGCCTGCTCTTTGAATTAATAGCAATATCAATTATATACCTTTTGCTGCCAGCTTAACAAGAGTATAAAGAATTACCATTTTAGCTCTTATATAACGCTTTATCTAATAAAGACTTGTAATTCACGATTAGCTATATTAGTGCCATGATTGGTACACAAATGAGGCTGCCGATATGCGGCAGCCCTATTTCTTCTACTACTCCGTATGCTTGAAGTGTCAAATCAAATACTAGATAAATAACTCATGTGGCGTTATCTTCTTTACCGTCCTTGCCACAGCAGTAGTAATTAGTATCGAAAAAATTGATAAAGCCAAGAAGATTAGAATAACCAGTAAGGTACTAATTGTAAAAGAGCAGTTCATAATACCGGATACCGATAACAGGAGCGACATAATCGGATTGATAAACAGAACGGCAAGTACGGCTCCAATAAGTGCACCGAGAATGCAAACCGGAGTAAATCCGAATATAAATTGCAATATCAACTGTCCGGTCGTATAGCCTATGGCTTTTGCGACACCAAGATTCATCCTCTCTTTAATTAGTTTAAGCCTGATTAGCAGAAAAAGTACTAAAGCGATGATACTTAATGAAATGATGATACATCCAATACAAAGGCTGATAATTGCTTTATTAAAGGATTCCTGAACTGAATTAAACATTTCGTCAAAATTCCTGATAATAGGATGAAACTTACTGTATTTGCTCTCCAGTAGCTGTTTCACTTCCTCTGTTTGACTGGGCTCCTGTAAATAAATATTAAGCCCGCTAGGTACATAATCCGGATTAATCCTCTTCATCCCTTCTTCTGTAATCGCTGCTCCTTTCCCCAGATTATTAATCTGTTGTGTTATTCCAACAATGATAAATTCCTGTTCTGCCACTTTGCTCTTTAAGGTAATAACCTTCCCAATCTCTGCATTAAGCTCCTTTAAAACCTGACCTGTAACCGTTATTTCATTATCATGGATCGGATATCTTCCCCTTACAACAGTGCTTATCTCTAAATCCTCAAAATCACTATATATATTCACTAAGGGAGTAGCCTCGTTCTCTTCATAATAGGCGGTCATATTGATACCGGATACTTTGATTGTCTTTTTAACCTGTTCCTGTTTACCAATTTCTTCAAACAGCTCCTTCGTATTATCTCCATAGTAGGACAGCACCAATTGAGATTTCTCAATGCCTACTAAGCGAAGAAAGGCTGTATTATCTACATTAAAATTATAATTGATAGTAAAAGTAAACACGGCAACAAAGGACATCAGACAAACAATGATCATAATAGTGATATTCTGCTTCATATTATGCATCAGGGTTTTCAAACCAACCGTAAGATTGACATTGAGAGAGCTCTTGCTAAGCGGAAAATGATTTCTCTTAAAATTATGTGTCAGTATGCCACCTCTGAGTGCCATAATCGGTGTTATCTTTTTTAGCCTGGAGGCTGTTAAATAGGCTATCATAAATACTAAAAGCATAATTACCATAACATCTATCATGACGGAGAGCGGATGGATGCCACTGTCCCATTTAAGACCAACCGAGGAGGAAGCCATATTCGTAACAATGCCGGTGCAGGAGAATGCGATAAGAAGCCCCAGGCATATACTGATCAAGGCGATCAGTTCAAATTGTACAACCGTACTTCGTACCAGCTCCTTTCCCGTATATCCTAAAGCCTCTAAGGAGCCTATATTCTTCATATTGCCTTCTATATAAGTAACGATGGCAAATCGGATGACCGTTAAGGCAATTAATAGAATAATGGCAGAAAAAGCAATTATGATTGCCATAAGAATCGTAAGAAAAACACTGTCACCGATCTTCATCGTTTCATAATCCAGAGACGTAATACCCGCTGTAGATTCTTCTGCTTTATCATTAGAAATATTTACAAAATCATTCCCATAGGAGGAAAGATCCGTGCCATCAGTTACTTTTAATTTTATCAAGCTAAACTGAGAATTACCTGCCTCCTCATAAAGCTTTTGAAACTCCTCTTCATAGATATAGCATTTAAAAGCTGAATAATTAGAGGGTAGTGCGAAGATAACATCCTCCGCAAAACCATATATGATATAAGTATGTTCCTTCCCCCCGTAGGTAATTGCAATCTCATCACCAGTTTTATAGCCTCTGGCAATTTTTAAGTAATAGGGAAGAATGATTGAATTTGATAATAGTTTTTCTCCTTCCTCCATAATTTTAAGCTTTGCTATGCTTTCCTCTCGTTCTGCATTTAAGAAGAGACAGTCCATAGACTGCTTTTTATCCACATGAGTAAGGTTTTGGAAGGAGGCAGTAGTATATATCGCTTCCACCTCCTCCAGCTGATCGTAGCCTCCCATTTCCCTTAGTGTATCAATAATCAATTGATCATATTTCTTCGGGGCAAGTGTTAAAAAATCAGATCCATTCAATTCCTTATTCTTATCGTCTATAAAGGAATTCATCTGAAGTACAACACTAACCCCGATATAGAGTAATATAGCTGCAAATGTAATGAGAGCCATAAGGGTTAAAGTCATACTTCTGTTTTTATTAATATTACTTTTTGCAATCATAAAAAGCTTCATCGCTACCATCCCATTCTTTCTAAGAATTCCTTCAGCATATTGTGCCTTACTGGATCCCCCTTAACATAAGCTCCCAGATTACATTCATCTATAATGACACCATCCTTTAAATACAATATTCTGTTAGCTCTTCTGGCTGTCTTCCTATCATGTGTTACCATGACAATACTTTGCCCCTCATGATTAATCTGAGTAAGAACATCCAACACGTTCGTGGCATTTTGTGAATTAAGTGCCCCGGTAGGCTCATCTGCAAATACGATTTCCGGTGAATTGATGAGAGCACGGACAATAGCTACTCTCTGTGCTTCACCGCCGGAGAGCTGGCTCGGGAATTTATGATAGCACTCCTCACTAAGCCCCACAGCTGCAAGAAGCTCCTCTGCTTTTTTACTAAGTAACTTTCTATCCTTACTGACTAGCAGCCCGCTTACTAAGATATTATCCATGACACTCATTGTGTCATTAAGATACATCTGCTGAAATACGAAGCCGCAGTGCTTTCTGCGAAAAATTGCAAGCTTATCATTATTATATTTACTGATATCCTCACTGCGGTATTTTAAGCTGCCCAGAGTGGGCTTATCCATTCCTGATAATGCATACAAAAGCGTTGACTTACCGGAACCGGAATTTCCCATAATTACAGTAAAGTCGCCTTCATATATTTTAATATTCAAATTACGTAAAACATGCTGCAGGACACTCCCGTTGGAGTAGGACTTACATAAATTATTCGCTTCTAAAATCTGATTCATATTCTTCCTTTCTTGGCTGGCAGTTAAGACACTGCGCGCATATATAATTTGTAGTTAACTGAAAGTTACCCTTTCTAATTTTTTTCAGAAAATTGCCCTAAAACAAAAAAGACTACAGGCCAATATCTATCTGACCTTATAGTCTAATTATAGTTTAAAAAGCTTAGCAAGTCTTTTTCAGAACTTTATTAAATTCTTATCTAATTCTTAATTATTAACACCGTTTGACCAATCAACTTGAGTATTTTTATTCTAACCTTATCCTTATCTGTAACGTTTTAATACACAGGTATCCAACCAGCTTAGACTAAACCTTTTTGATCAACAGCGTTACCACAAAGCCATTCTCTGCTTTGCATGTGATATCCCCCTTCATTCCAGTCATGAATTGCTTGGCTAAATAAAGTCCTAGACCAGACCCCGAATGGGAGGAGGTGTTGCTGCCTCGGAAGAACTTTTCAAATACCAAGGGTAAGTCCTCCACATCAATCCTGCTGCCATAATCTCTTATCTCAACCTCAACCTTATCGCCATACTCACGGTAAGTTACGTCGATATCCGTATCTGCATATTTATAAGAATTATTAATTATATTATCAATGACTTGATTAAGCCTCAGCTTATCACAGTAAATCAAGCACTCCGGAGTAGCATTCTTACTATGTATTTTACCGTAATAATTCAAATCCTCAAACATCGGAGTAAGTATTGTACTGTACTCCTCTCTGGGTTCTATTTTAAGCTCCTCCAGCTCTTCTAAGGTAGCCTGAAACATATTACTGATCAATTTATCAATCACATCTGCTTTCTGATTGATGGTACGAAGCTTCTTAAGCGTATCCTCCTCTTTTACTTTTACATCAAGAAGCTCACACAAGGCTTTAATGGTTGAGACTGGAGTCTTAATATCATGTGAGAGCTCTGCTACTAGCTCCTTCTTGCTAATATTCGCTTCATATTCTCCCTGCCTCGCTCTTTTTAACTCCTCACGCATCATATCAAAGCTTTCCGTGAAAGCGCCAAAATAATTCGCCCTGTCCATAGTTAGTGGCATATCAAGTTCTCCGGTAGAAATATTATGAGCAAAATTCTGAAGCTTCTTAAAGGGCTTTAGTATCCTTCTGTCTATAGAAAAGGCTGCAAAACATAAGATAATTAGTACAGCAGCAAAGACTGTCCAAACTGCGATGGTTAAATTTCTTTTTAATGTAGTAAAAGAATTTGAATTAGCAGGGAGGATTATCTTTCCCAGCAAACTGCCCTCCTTGCTATAATCAATTATAATATCAGAATTTTGAATAGCACTATAAAGCTTATCGCTATAGTCTGTATCCTTCTTAAGTAGAACGAGGCAATTATATTTTTCTTCAACCTCTGAGATTTCTTCCGTATCCAAAGAAGTCTCAATATTTTTATACAAATCGTTAATTTCTACGATATCACAGGCTTGATAATCTTGTATAGCAATATATCGGTTAAGGCAAATAACGGTGATAATCAGAATGATACTTGCCGGGATCAGGATTCGTTTTAGCTTCATAGCTCTAGCATATATCCGATCCCCCAAATAGTTTTAATATATTTCGGTTCATTCGGATTCCTCTCTATTTTTTCTCTGATTTTTCGGATATGTACATTCAGTGTTCCATCACTAAAGAATTCATCACACCAAACCTTTGAAAAAAGCTCTTCCTTTGTTATGACCTTATTCCTATTCTGATATAGGTATGCAAACAGATTATACTCCTTATTCTTTAAGACAATTTCTCTGTTTTCTGCATATATTTTTCTAGTATTCTCATCTATCGTTATGGCTTCCTTTGTATCCTTGCGCGTATCAATTAACTCAAATCTCTTTAACACAACCTTCACCTTTGCAAGGAGTACGCTTAAAGAATAAGGCTTTTTAATGTAATCGTCTCCTCCAATATTTAAAGCGATCAGGATATCATCATCACTTTGTCTTGCACTGATAAATAAGATGGGGGTTTGTGATTCTTCTCTCAGCCTTTTACATAAGGTAAAGCCGCTTTCATTCTCCAGATTGATATCAAGTAAGATACACTTCACCTGATTTTCTTTTAAAAAGTCCAGACAGTCCTGTGAATTTCTCACGTACTGCGTACTAACTCCAAACATATTAAAATACTCACAGGTGGCTTCAGCAAGGTCTATTTCATCATCTATAATCAGGCAGTCGTACTTCATTGGTAAGTTCCTTTCCTGTTAAAAATCAAACTTATGCGGAGTGTCAAAACCTTTTATAAATTATATTTTACAATTTGTACATTTACGTTCTTTTATTTGACTATTCGTTTTATTCATTGAGTAAAGTTTTCTCTTGATTTTAACAAACATGGTTAAAAAAGGATTTTACTTTATTATTTTCAATTCTATCATAGCGGCAATCATTTATCCATTTAAAATATTATCAATCCTTAAATATCCGTCATAATTCTACATAAAAACAATATTTTCACAACAAAAAAACAGCAGAATATAATATATTGTAACATCAATACTATTCATAAGGAGAGATTTTATGTCAGAATTATCAAAACCTTGCCCCTGCCAGGATGCCTTGGCACAAAATGCATTTTTAGTTGATGGTATCCTACAATCCAATCTTAGGGTGCCTCCGGCAGAACCCTGCTCCTGTTCACCCTACAGTGTTCTCTGCTGCTGTGGACCTAACAATGGAATTTCCATCATTCAGCCTGCCTGCCAAACTCTGCCTGACGGCCGTGTTGTAAATAATCCGGCTCTTGATACCGAAGCAGGTAAGTCCTATTGGACCTATAAATTTATGACTGACTGTAATAGTACAACAAGAGGGATCAGTAACATAGGCATCCCTATTTGTAACCTTATTTTAGCTGCAAATTTAATTGTCAGGGAAAAAATCGATGGCTGCGGAAGCTTTATACCAGTGCCTTTTACCCTTACTACGAATGACCCCAATTTAGGTCCGGCTCCTGATGGCTTTCAGTTTGTAAAAATTGAGACAAACAGCCGTTTCGACGTCGGTGTTACCGTAGAGTATCAATTAGAAATTGTCGGTGACTATCCTGTTGCAATTCAACCGATCAGTGTTAAGGCTGCTACCAATATCTTAATATTTGATTGTGAATGCTTTCTGGTTCCCGCGTGTAATCCGGAGGGCGAGCTTTCCTTAACTAAGGAATGTTCTTCAACGATTAATAATAATCAGGCTTTCCTCAACTATGATATTACCGTTAATAATATTGGAGATGCTCCTTTAAGTAATGTACAGTTTAATGACACGATCACCATACCAATCAATTTAAGAATAGGAGCCATAACGGTTACCCCTGACTTCTTGACCGTCAACGTAGGCCCTTCCGGTCAGATTACGATATCCGGCAATTTAGGAACGCTTGCACCCGGCGGACAGATCGTTATTCGGTACACTATTCAAATTACCGGTGTCAGCAGTCCCGGTAGCTATACTGTAACGAATCTGGCTACGGCAGCAGCAACAGGAACGCAAGCCTTTTCCTCCTGCTCTACCGTGATTAATGCCGTGCAGTTAACTACTCAAAAGTGCTGCAGCATCGAGGGCAATGCTGTAACTTATCGCTTTATTATCACAAGTGTTGGCCTCTCTCCTGACATTAAAGTAGACGTAAGCGATAATCTATTTATTCCCGGCGGTATCACCGTGCGTTTTACCAATTTTAGCGGATGCACTGCAACCTTTGCAAATACCGAAGAACAGGTTCCGCTAAATATTGATATAACCGGCCCAAGAAGAATAGTGATAACCTGTAAAGAATTATTGATACCAAACAGCGGCAGCGCGCATAGGGATATTAGTTTTCTAATCGTCTCCAGCACCTTTGTCGGTTTATCTTTAATTGAGAATGAAGTTGAAGCTGTAACTCCAACCACCCCGGATGCGCAAATCTTCCTCGGTGCGGGAGCTCTCCCTGTAAAAGCGGATATTCTGGTGAATTTGACGCTTAGCTGTACGAATCCTTGTAACGACTAAGCAAAAGATGTTGAGTAATAGACTGCTGCATAATATTCTACTACTATTTTGCAGCAGTCTATATATTCCTAAAAATCCTTTGGCATACTACTCAATAATTTACAAGGTTAATGTAATATTTTAGTAGATTTTGAGCCAAAAACAACTTATAATAAATAGAAGTAAAAGGTAATTGTTAAGATTATTTTGAAAGGCGTTTAGGTAGAAAAATCGAAGATTTTTCAATCGGCAAATTTAGCGCTGCCCAAATTCGCAGGTTTCGGCGGCAGATGGAGGTTATTATGAATATAAATAAGTTAGTTTCCCAAATGACCTTGGAAGAAAAAGCAGGCTTATGCTCTGGCTATGATTTCTGGCATACAAAACCGATCGATCGGCTGGATATCCCAAATGTAATGGTTAGCGATGGCCCTCACGGACTCAGAAAGCAGTCGGAGACAAGCGATCATCTTGGTATTAATGAAAGTATTGAGGCAGTATGCTTTCCTACTGGAAGTGCCATCGCTTCCTCCTTTGACAGAGATTTAATTCATACAATCGGAGAAGCCCTTGGAGAGGAATGCCAGGCCGAGGATGTCAGTGTTATCCTAGGGCCGGCTGTCAATATCAAGCGCTCACCCTTATGTGGCCGTAACTTTGAATATTTTTCGGAGGACCCCTATCTTGCCTCTGAGATGGCAACTAATCATATAAAAGGTGTCCAGAGTAAAAATGTGGGGACAAGCCTAAAGCACTATCTGGCTAATAATCAGGAGCACAGGAGAATGACCTCCAGCTCAGAGATTGACGAACGAACCTTAAGAGAAATTTATCTGGCAGCCTTTGAGGGTGCCGTAGTAAATGCAAAGCCCTGGACCGTTATGTGCTCCTATAATAAAATTAACGGGGAGTACGCCTCTGAAAGCAAACGCTTTTTAACAGATATTCTAAGAGACGAATGGGGCTTTGATGGTATTGTTATCAGTGACTGGGGTGCTGTGAATGACCGGGTTAAGGGTCTGATAGCAGGACTCGAGCTTGAGATGCCCTCATCCGGCGGATTCAGCGATGCTAAGCTAGTAAAAGCAGTTAAGGAGGGCGAACTTGAAGAGGCTGTACTTGATCAGGCAGCTACAAGAATCCTAGAGCTGGTATATCGATATAAAAAGAATAAGAAGGACGACATTATCTTCGATCGGGAAAAGCATCATACCTTAGCGAGAAAAGCCGCCGAGGAAAGTGCAGTATTACTTAAAAATGAAGCTATTTTACCCCTTAAAAAAGAAACAAAGCTCGCATTTATCGGAAGCTTTGCTAAGAAGCCCAGATATCAAGGAGGAGGCAGCTCCCATATTAATTCCTTCAAGACAGTTGGGGCTCTGGAGGCAGTTCGTTCCATCACAGAGGTACTTTATGCAAAGGGCTATGAGACGAAGGAGGATATCCTTAAGGAGGAATTGATTCATGAGGCCTGCGAGGCTGCAAAGCAAGCTGAAGTAGCTATAATATTTGCCGGCCTTCCGGATTCCTTTGAATCAGAGGGCTTTGACAGAAAGCATATGTCCATGCCGGAATGTCAGAATAAACTGATCGAAGCAGTTAGCGCTGTTCAGCCTAATACAGTGGTTGTACTACATAACGGTTCTCCTGTTGAAATGCCCTGGGCAGATAAGGTTAAGGGTATTCTTGAAGTATATCTCGGTGGCCAGGCAGTAGGCGAAGCAACTGTTAATCTATTATACGGTAATGCTAATCCCTGTGGAAAGCTTGCTGAGACCTTTCCGCTAAAGCTGGAGGATAACCCATCCTATCTCTATTATTTAGGAGAAAAGGATATCGTAGAATACCGTGAGGGAGTTTTTGTTGGCTATCGATATTATGACAAGAAGAAGGCCGAGGTATTATTTCCGTTTGGCTATGGACTTAGCTACACCACCTTTAAATACTCCGATTTAAAACTAAGCCGTGACAGTATAAAGGATACCGATACCTTAACAGTATCCGTAAAGATCACTAATACCGGATCAACAGCCGGCAAGGAAATTGTACAGCTATATGTTGCACCAAAGGGTGGTACAGTAATACGTCCGCTTAAGGAATTAAAGGGCTTTGATAAGGTATCCTTAGAACCCGGCGAGACGAAGGAAGTTACCTTTGTTCTTAATAAGCGTGCCTTCGCTTATTATAATACAGCTATCAACGATTGGTATGCTGAGACAGGAAGCTATGAGATCCTCATAGGTAAGTCCTCAAGAGATATTATGGTCTCTGCCGAAGTATTGCTTGAAGCAACTGTTATGCTGCCACAAAAATACCATCTTAACAGTACCTTGGGCGATATCCTGGCAAATCCCAAAGCGAAGGAGCTTGCAAAAAATATTATCGATAAATATACTGGGCTAAACAGTGATATTGACACTGATGTCATGGGTGAAAGCACCTCAGATATGATGGCAGCCATGTTTTTAGATACGCCTCTTCGTGCAGCCCTTTTGTTCGGAACCGGGGTTATTGAGGAAGAAGAGGTCTTGGAGCTAATTAACAGATTGAACCAGCTGGAGGAATAATATATCTAATGGTAATAAGTAATATAAAAATTAATGTCCGTAATAAATAGTATCACCTTGCTTTTGAAAGGATAACATAGTTAACGTATTTAGTTGATATCAATAAAACTGCTAAGAAATGCTTAAGCATCTTAGCAGTTTTTTAATAGTCTCTAGATGGAAAGATCAAAATATTTTTCCAGTGTATGTGCTATCCCATCTTCATTATTTGATAGGGTTACTTCATCCGCTACTGCCTTTAACTTCTCACTGGCATTCCCCATCGCAACACCAAGTCCAGCAAATTGCAGCATTTTTATATCATTTTGTTCATCACCGAAGGCAATCACTTCCTCCGGCTTTATATTTTTAAGCTCGCAGATTGCTTCTAGAGAGCTTGCCTTATTAATTCCTTTTACAGTTGCTTCAAGAAAGAAGGGGGTTGACTGTACAAAAGACAATTCTTCGTTAAAGGGCTCCATAATTTGCTCCGCTACTGATATTAATACATCATTCGGTGCAGCAATTAAAACCTTTACAGGGTTAAAATCCACTTCATCGGCAACATTACCTACTACCTTTATACCAAGATTATTCAACCTGCTTTCATACCCCACCATAAAAGCTTCTTTGTCAACTGCATAATAATCTTTTCCATCATCTACCATAGGGGTAACCGGAAATGCTTCAATATACTTTAGTAGTCTTACCGCTGTCTCGTTAGGCAGACTTTTTTCATATAAAACCTTATTGGTTGCAGCTTCCACCACCTTGCCGCCATTATAAGAAGATAGCAGGCCGTTATATTGTTTAAGCATAAGCGCGTCACTTTCCCTCTTAAGTCCCGGCGCCGGACGTCCGGAAGCAAGAACTACAATAACTCCCTGTCTTTGGACTGAAAGCAAGGCATCCCTTGTCCTTTGTGTAATTATTTTTTGGTCATTATTCAATGTCCCGTCTAAATCAAGTGCTATCATCTTGTAATGCATCTGCCAATCCTCCCAGGCTAATCACCTTTTATCTTAACGCTTCCTAATCATCTACTCTGCAATTATTTTGTCTCAACCAGTATCTATGTGGTATTATATCAATTATTTTAATAAATGCAATCGAAATATAGTATAAATGGGCAATTATTCGCACTTTACTATATGGTAATTATTTGGTATATTATCCATATTATAAACATTTTTCATCAGTATTTGACAAATTATTAGTATATACCCCAAAGTTTTCGGTAAAAATATCTCCATCTTAACAAAGCAATCAATTTGCTTACTGACCTAAAGGGAGATAATGTTTTCTGTGGCTTTATTGTTGATACAACAATATCACATAAGAAGCACATACAAAGGAGGAATTTATATTGAAGATTAAGATTACCGGTGTAGCTACCTATTTTCCAGAAAATGTAGTAGGAAATGATTATTACATTGATCATTTCAAAGAAAGAGGACAGGATTATACGCAGTTCTATGAAAACAGTGGGCAGGATAAAAGAAAAATAGTAAAAAATGATGAAGAAACTACCCTTTCCTTAGGAATTGCTGTAACACAAAAGGTTTTAGCACAAACAGGACTAAAGGGCTCAGATATTGATCTGATTATTTTCACAAGTCAGTATCCGGAATTCACAATTCCTTCTCAAGCAACCTTAATTCATAATGCAATAGAAGGAAAAAGAGAGGCCTTAGCCTTTGATTTAAATGCTAACTGCGTTGGTATGGTTGTAGGTTTTGATACCGCAATGAAACATATGACTAATTCAAAATGTTTTAAGCGGGCGCTGTTAATTGGTGCAGACTATGCCTCCAAGCATACCAGAGACGATTCTATTCTATATAGTTATTTTGGTGATTTAGGCTGTGCTGCTATTTTGGAAAGAACTGAGGAGGAAGGCAGTATTTTAGATACCGTATACTCAACAATCACTGATGAACCGCATTTTATGATGTTCCCCGGCTGCGGTTTATCTGGAATATATAGAGAGGTACATAAAAATGAAAAGAAAACATCTCTGGGCCCATGGAAAATCGATATTGGGCAGGAAGCCATTGATCAAGTAGAAAAATTGTTAAGCAGAAATCAATTAACAATAGATGATATTAAGTTAATCTGTATGTCACAGGCAGCTGCCCAAAATGTTGATCGATTAAGAAATCATTTTGGAATCGATGAAAATAAAGCTCCCTTTATCGGGAATGAATATGGATATACCGGAACTTCCTCACCGTTTTTAACCTTGCATGAGATGATCAAAAAAGGTAATATAAATCGGGGTGATAAGCTTATAATGTGGTCGATCGGTGCCTCATTTACGACTTGTGGTATCTTATTTGAATATTAGTAACTATAATAAATAAATTGTACTCCAAATACTAGATGAAAACTAATATTTGGAGTACAACTATATAAAGCAATATAATTTTAAATAAGTAGCAATATTTGTAATTGCGAAAAATCATTAACTGTAAGTATTGTATTCACATTAATTCAATTAAACAAATTCGAATCTATCCTCAATGCCATTGCTCTTTAAAACTCTATGAAGCTGCATCTTGGCAGTCACATTATCCGGCTCTACTATTTTAATGTCTTTGAAGCTTAAATAATCTTTGTAAATTTCACCAGCAGAATCTAATGCCTCCTGCGGGAATGGCTTCAGACCCTTAGCATCAATATATAAAGATGTCTTGCTCAAGTCTACGCTTGCTTTTGCCTTGGTGTACTCACCAAAAAATTTCTCAGCGCAGGAGGTATCAAAAAATCCTTCAAACAGTAAACAAACTCTGCCGTTAGGTGCATCTACTTTTGCCCCAAAATTGCCTACGAGAGCACCTTTGTTAATAATGTTTTCCTTATTAATATCTAAGCCCATGTTTTATTTCTCCTTTGTATTAATGTATTCACATAAGTTTATGTGATTAGCTATATTATACCAAATGATTTACCAAAAACAAGTAATTTGTCATTTTCCGACAAATTTTTTTACGCCTAGTTGTTAAATGGTAACAATAAATAAACAAAAAATAACATTAAAAAGACTCCCTTTCTCAAATAACGAAAGAATGGGAGTCTTCACATCAAACTATTCCTTATTATACTTATTCTTTTCTTTTTCGGACGCATTCTGCCAACAGATATTCTATCTGTCCATTAATGGAACGGAAATCATCCTCAGCCCAAGCAGCAAGCTCATTCCAAAGGCTTGGCGAAAGCCTTAGAAGAATTTGCTTTTTTGATTTTTCCTTTTCCTTTAAGGCCTTTTCTCTCCGGATAACCTCTTGTTCCATTTCTTTGATGCTTTCCAGTCTTGCCTTAAGTCTATCTTCCTTAGCTTCAAACTTTTCTTCCATCTTACACTAGCTCCCATGGCCGCCTTCGGCGGCGCTTTAATGCCCAAATCACTTTTTACCAATTAATAAATACTACCGCTGTTAACAATAGGCTGAGCATCTCTGTTACCACAAAGTACTACAAGTAAATTACTTACCATAGCAGCCTTTCTTTCCTCATCAAGAACCACAATTTCTTCTTCACCCAACTGGTCAATAGCCATCTTAACCATACTCACTGCGCCTTCTACTATCTTCTGACGTGCTGCAATTACGGCTACTGCCTGCTGTCTTTGAAGCATTGCTGCAGCAATTTCTTCCGCATAAGATAAATGTGTAATTCTTACTTCCTTAATTTCAAGTCCTGCTTCACTTACCCGTTGCTGCAGTTCATTTTTCATGCTATCTGCAATTTCCTGACTGCTGCCTCTGAGTGTCTTTTCATCAGAATCCTCCTCCATAGTATCATATGGATAGAGTCTTGCAATGTTTCTGATTGTTGAATCGCATTGTATTGATAAAAATGTCTTATAATTTTCAACATTAAACACTGCCTTCGTAGGATCCGTTACTCTCCAGATTACAATAGCTCCAATAATGATTGGATTACCAAGTACATCATTAACCTTCTGTTTTTCGTTATTTAAGGTAGCTGTCTTGGTTGAAATCTTCTTACCACCAACTGTAGGTGCATTAATCTGTACGGTAGCACCAACTGTTCCAGTTGTACCAGTGCCGACTGATGTACGAGCCGCTGCCGGATTAAAGGCAACTGCAAAGGGATTCGTATAATAAAAGCCTTCCTTCTTAATCGTTCCATAGTATTTACCAAACAGCGTAAGGACAATAGCTTCATTGGGATTAATAATGTGGAAGCCTCCTAGCATGATAAGGAATGCTGTAATTAATACGGAGCCCAAGATGATTAAAAAGACACCTAGTACAGAGTTGCCTTTATATGCAGTGATACCTCCGAATATGATCATAAGGATGGATAGTATATTACCCACAATCACTAACAGAAGCATAAGGCCGCCGCTTAAAGATTTAATCTCCTTTTCCTTAATAATATTGTTGTCCTTGATTTCTAAGTCACTCATAAGTATTTCCTCCGATTGATATATAATATTGATATCATTTTGATATCATATATATACCATATTGATAAAACATTGTCAATAGATCTTTCATTAAAATGGTAAATTATTTGGAATATAATATTATATAAAAGAAAACTCTATCCCAATAAAAGCATACCATATTACTATTTTTCCATAATAGCTCTACCGTTCACGAAAAATATCACGCATAATGCTCATCATTTCATCCACATGTTTTTCTGATATGATAAGTGGCGGTAAAAACCTTATAACATTACCATGTGCTGCAGCTACTATTAGACCCTTTTCCAGAGCCAGATCAATCACCTCATTGACATCCCTATCTAATACTATTCCCTGCATCAGACCTAGTCCTCGCCTTTCAAGAACGAAATCAAATTCCTGAACCAATAAATTCAATTGTTCTTCAAGATAGGGCGCAATTTTATTTACATTGTCAAGAATATTTTCTTTCTTATACAAATCGAAGGTTATATTAACTGCATTTGTTACGAAGGGATTCCCTCCATAGGTTGTTCCATGATCTCCTGGGATAAAAGCTTCACTATATTTTTTCACGGCTCCAAATGCACCTACCGGTACCCCGCCGCCAATGGCCTTCGCGCAAACTACAATATCAGGAATAATCCCGTATTGTTCATAAGCAAACATAGCTCCGCTTCTTCCCATACCGCACTGTACTTCATCACAAATTAGTGCAATATCTAGTTCATTACATAGCTCTCTGATTTCAGTAAAAAATTCTTTTGTACAGGGTACAATACCACCCTCACCCTGAACTGTCTCCATAATGATTGCACAGGTCTTATCGCTCAAAAGCTGCTTAACACTTTCGATGTTATTATACTCAGCAAATACCACATCACCTACAAGCGGTCGAAAGGGCTTTTGATAATCATCATTTCCGGTTACAGATAGAGCCCCAAAGGTTCTTCCATGAAAGGAATGCTCCATGGATATAATCTGCGTTCTTTTACCGCTATAGTTGTTATAGGAATATCTTCTTGCAAGCTTTAATGCACCTTCAACAGCCTCAGCTCCGCTGTTAGTAAAGAATACCTGGTCCATATGTGTAGCCTCAGCCAGTACTTTTACCGCCTTTGATAAGGGAACGTTATAAAATAAATTTGACGTATGTATTAATAAATCAATTTGATTTTTTAAGCTTTCGTTATATGCTTCGTTCTTATAGCCTAACGCATAAACACCTATACCAGAGCAGAAATCCAGATATTTCTTACCCTCAACATCAAATAAATATACTCCTTCCCCTTTTTCCAGTACAATATGATGACGGTTATACATAGGAATGATATTCTGATCTGTTAAGTCAACTATTTCCTTGCTTTTTTTCTGATAATCCATACTAACTCTCCTTTTCTTATAATATTTAAAAATTTTTTTCGACTGTATTTCATAAAATAGTATAAGAAAACTTTATACCCAAAACGATTAAAGTGATTTATGAAGCACTTACTTTATATACTATATTTATTTTTATACAGCAATATGTTATATTTATGCATTTTTATTTTCCGTAATATGTATATTAATGCAGAAATGTCCTTTAGTCAACTTGTAATTATAAATTTTATTAAATAAATTCAATATATTATTGATTATTTATACATTAAAATCATTTGTTCAAATATATGAGCATAACCTATTTAAAAGTTATTAAAAAGCCTGAATCGATAAATCCTGATTCTAAATACCCCATCCTCCTGATTACAAACCTATATGATTAGCAGATATTATTTAATATTTTGCAGAAAATAAGATTTTCTTATCAATTTTATCTGCTATAATATAGAAAGCAAAAGTATATTATTACCTTTTGACAATGGTATAGAACATTTTGGGAGGATAACAGATGAATGTATTAGTTAGCGCCTGTCTAATGGGGGTAGCATGTCGATATGACGGCTCCGGTATATTACTTGAGCAAATGAATATGCTGAAAGATAAATTTAATTTGATACCAATTTGTCCGGAAATTTACGGAGGACTTAAGACCCCCAGAGAAGCTGCTGAAATTAAGAACGGCAGAGTTGTGACAACATCAGGAGAGGATGTAACCTATGAATACGAGAAGGGAGCACAGGAAATAAAAAGGCTGGCTCAGTTTTATAACTGCTCTTATGCAATCCTTAAGGAAAGAAGCCCTTCCTGCGGTTATGGCAAAATATACGACGGCACCTTTACCGGGCAATTAATAGAAGGAAACGGTATACTGGCAGAGCTGCTTGCAAAGGAAGGAATTCAAATATTTGGTGAATCAAACCTAGATGAACTTCTAGATAAACCAGAAAAGTGAGCTGATATTTATTTATAAAGGAAATTCCAACACAAAGGTTGCTCCTCCCTCTAGGGTATCCTTTGCAAATATTTTTCCGCTCTGTAATTCCATTAGCTCTTTTGCTACACTAAGCCCCAGACCGAAGTGTGTATTATCATTTCTGGATTTATCAACCCTGTAAAATCTATGAAATATTTTCTCCTTCTGTTCTCTCGTAATACCGCATCCATGATCCTCTACTTCGATTCGGAACAGAGATTTTTTTATATAGGGGCGAATTGTAATACAACTTCCCTCTGGTGAATAGCTGATTGCATTATCAATAAGTATCCCCAGCACCTGGGTTAATCGGTCTTTATCTATGTGAAGCTGCGGTAGTGGATTGTCTGGCAGATCTAATGCTAGCTTATGATTCTTTTTAGAGCAGAAAGCTGATAATGAATCGTATAAATCAATCAAATAGCTTTCAGAGTCTATTACCTCTTTTCGTATTTGCCAGGTTTTCGCATCTGAAGTGGCAAGAATGAGCATATCGCCGATCAGTCTTGACATTCTAGTGCACTCATCAATAATTTTAGGCAGAAAATGCTTTTTATCTGCTCCCTCAATCAGTAATGCAGATGCATTTGTCTGTATTACTGCAAGTGGTGAGCGCAGATCATGGGATGCCGCTGCTATAAACTCATTTTGTCTTTTTTGGCTTTCCACCGCCGGTTTTAACACCTTTCCGACGAAAAAGCAGCTCACGAGAAATAAGGAGACGCTTCCAAATATTGCGATCGTCATATATAGAATAATCTGCATTATTATTTGAGTTTTTTCCCGTGGATGGAATTGTATTAAAGTCAGGCTCATATAACCAGCCTCCTTTGGTATGATACATACAGAAGCAAAGGCATTTTCCTTATGATTCCCCTTAATAATATGTACTGAACTTTTGTTTTGATGCGAGGAAATCGTATAACCTTTCGTATCTATTCCCTCTGATAAAGCCGCCTCCTTTGCCTTTTTTATCATAATATACCTGGAAGTTAACGGCTCCCAGGAACCTCTATACAGAAACGGTTCTCCATTGTCCTCTATACTTATAATGGCTTTATATTTAGCTTCTAATTTAGAAAGCCAGGAATTACTGATTATCCTTTCATTTTGTAATTTATATTCAATGGTCTCTGAAAGCTCCGAAAATTCCTTTAATTTATTATTTTTTATTTGATTAATATTGATATAGCCAACTATAGTGATAACTATACTTAGGATAATACTGGTTAATACAGTATTTAATATGATTAGATTCCTCTTTATCTTATACAGCATATTAATTTTCCTCTATATCCCCTTCCAAACGGTATCCTACACCATGAAGCGTTTTAATGATGATACTACTCTGAATTGTTTTTAGACGTCTTCGAATAAAATGGATATAGTTATCGAGGTTCCCCTCCTCAACAAAATGATCCGGCCCCCACACATGAACAAGAATCATTTCTCTGGTAAGCATTTGTTTTGCATTTCGAATAAAATATTCCAATAGCTGTGTCTCACGTTTTGACAGAGAGCAGGTTTTATCATTAGATTTTATATGTTGCTGCTTTACATCAAGTATGACATCAGCATAACTTAATATTTCAACCGCTTCAATTTTCTTCGGACGTCTTACTAATGCCCTTATACGTGCAAGCAGCTCCTCTATAGCAAAAGGCTTTACCAGATAATCATCCGCACCCGAATCAAGCCCGTCAACACGGTCACTTAATCCACCCATTGCCGTAACCATAATAGTAGGAGTAAAAACATTCTTCTGTCTGATCCTTTTTAATACGGTAAGTCCATCCATTACCGGAAGCATCCGATCCAAAATTATTACATCATAGGTATTTTGCATCGCGTAATATAGTACATCCTCTCCGCTATAACAGGCGTCTGTATCATAGCCTTCATTTTGAAGCTGGTAGCACATACTGTCACTTAAATCTTTATTATCTTCAATCACTAAAATTCTCATCTATTTCTCCTAAAGTAATGATTATTATAAATTGATATTCTACCACAATTTTCTTGAAAAATCCTTTAAAGAACTTTTCTTTAATTATAAACATTTTTATAATTAAAAAACTATGTAGTTTTATTAATTGTATACCATACTAACATTTACGGAGTTTCGCAATTGTCAACTAAAACATTTTGATTAATGTCCTTCAAAAAAAGCTTCCAGTTTTCTTAGAGTTTTTTTTGTTATATTAAATCTGTGATTGCAATCGTAACAAAGGCGCGTGATAACAGAGTAGTGAGGAGGTGCTTTGAATAATAAACGGACTTTAAAGTACGACAGATAAGATGATATCTAGGAATAATACTTACCTACCCAAATAAGTATTAGAGTAAATTCAGAACTATGAAAAGGGTGTAAATAATATCTCAAAAAAAGACTGCAAGTAGAAACGGAAGAAAGCTGCCGTGCAGTCTCATCATGTATTTAGAACATAAACGGAGGAAATTATGAGCTATAAAAAGATAATCGCTGTTCTTTTATCATTCGTATTATTAATTACTCCCTTATCAGGCTGCAGTAAGTCTAATAAGGATAAAGATAAGCCTAATGTGGCAATGGGCCGTTATGTAGAAAAATCAATAGATATGCCGGAAGCTGTACAAACCGGAGAGGAAAACGCTTTATTATTCTTAAATAACTCTGAAGGACAATTAGAGCTCTATACCTTTCCACGAAAGCCCACTAAAGGGGAAAGTAAGATACAATATACACTTAATCAGGATAACACTTGGATAAGAAATGCCCCCAAATGGTTGAACGTAGATGGATTAGCTTTGTATGATTTAACCTATGCACCCGATGGTACTAAGTACGCATTAACAGCATTTCAAGATAAGAGTAATAAATTTAAAGTCAAAATATTAAAAAGTACAGATAATCAAACTTCCGAAGAAATCATAATTGATGATTTTAAAACGAAGGTGAAATACAAAAAATGTCCTATCAGCATTAGAGTATTAGAGGATAATTCCATACTGCTGGGCTACTATGGATATTGTTCGGTATACAAAGACGGTAAAGAAACTGTAAGTTTTAAAATTGGTGACAATTCGTATGCTCTATCAGCTAATAGGCTAATGTCTATCAATGAAAATCTAGATGATGGTATTATCATTGACGTAAATTCCGGCAAAGCTATCTCTTCTGTAGCAATTGATATATCCAATTCCTATGATTTTTGTTCAGATACAGCAGGCAATTGGTATGTTATTAATGCTAAGGGATTACATCGTATGGCGAAAAACGGCAGCACCTGGGAAACCCTCATTGATGGCAGTATCTGCTCTATGGGAAAGCCCGGCCTTTATATCGATGATATTGTTTTAGGCAGTGATGAAGATTTCTATGTAAAATACAGTGATAATCTGGGCAAAGGTATTATAAAGCATTATATCTTTGATAAAGATATTCCTACCAATCCTGCTAAAACACTGACTATCCTATCCTTGAAAGAGTGTCCTACCATAAGGCAGACAATCATCGAATTCGGACTTGAGCACACCGATGTTCAAGTAGAGTATAGGGTATTAATGAATGATAACGATGCAACAACGGTTACAGATCATATTAAAACCGTTAACGCGGAGTTATTAAGTAAAAAAGGTGCAGATATCCTTGTACTTGATGGTATGCCTTTTCAAACTTATATCAGCAAGGGTGTACTTACCGATCTAAGTGATATTGTTAAACCATTGCTAGAGAAAGGTTATGTATTACCTCATATTATTAATAATTACAGGACAGAGGATGATAAGTTTTTCACCGTTCCTTTACGAATTACCATACCTCTTGCTTATGGTAATAAAGAAGCGGTATATTCCACAAGTTCTATTAACTCACTTGCTGATTATGCCAAAAAATCCGACATACCTTTATTTGGTCCCAAAACCTATTCTAACTCTGATTTAATAACGATTTTGTTTAAACTATATTCAAATAGTTTCTTAAAAGCGGAAGGCTTTGATCGTAATGGGTTAATCAATTTTTTAACGCAATTAAAAGTCATTTGCACCCAGACAGTACCGGCAAAAGAACAGCCAAAAGCCCTTCCTGAGTCGACTTTCTTCAGTATGTCTCCCATACTGATTAATGCCAAACTGGCACTACTTGGAATAGGGGATATCAGCCATATGCATCAAGTGTATGAGCCTATCGCTATCTCTGATAGGATAAATGGTACTTATACGTCTATCAATAATGAATTTACCCCTTATGAAATGGTTAGTATCAACAATTCAAGCTCTAATAAGGAACTAGCCAAAGAATTCCTTTCATCATTATTGGGAGAATCCGTTCAAAGTGTGGCTGTAGGGGATGGTTTTCCTGTTAACTTAAATGCGCTCAATGACTTTGGTATGGCAGAGGATGATTACGTTATTTGCTATGATGACTTAGAATTTACCCAGCCAAGTAAAGAAACTATGCAGTATATTATAGATTTGTTTAAAAGCGCTACAACTCCTGTTTACCTTGATGAGGAGCTACTATCAATGGTAAGAAAAGAGGCTGAAAGCTTCTTAACCGACAAGACTGATGCAGAAAGCACAGCAGACAAAATAATTGCAAAGACAATGACATATCTGTCAGAATAATTCATCTCAAATGGACTACATATACTAAAAATCATGGACGTTAGTCCAAAGCAAAGGGAGATAAATCCATTGAAATATCATAAGAAGCAACTAAAAAGGGCATATTTGTTTTTGGCCCCCAGCTTCCTCGGCGTTACAATTTTTGTTCTCGTCCCTTTCCTGGATGCTTTTCGAAGATCCTTCTGTAATACAATGGGTGATAGCTTTGTCGGCCTTAATAATTATAAAACGGTACTAGGTAACGAAGCCTTTCGGCTTGCAGCCAAGAATACGATTCGATTCTTAGGGATATGCATTCCTTTATTACTCATCATCTCCTTATTGTTTACTGTTATTTTAAGCAGTCTAAAAGGACATCGGGAATTTTTCAAAACAACCTTTTTAGTACCAGTGGCTATTCCGGTTGCATCTGTGGTTTTACTTTGGAAGGTCTTCTTTCATAAAAACGGTTTACTTAATCTATTACTTGTCCATCTGGGTGGTAATGCCATAGATTTTATGAATACGGATAAAGCCTTCTATGTATTGGTATTCAGCTACATATGGAAAAACACCGGATATGATATGGTTCTATGGCTGGCCGGCTTGTCCGGTATCTCCACCTCCCTTTATGAGGCTGCAAAAATGGACGGAGCTGGGGCCTTTAAAAGACTATGTTATATAACGCTTCCTGAACTGCTGCCTACGATATATATTACTGCTGTGCTGTCTATAGTTAACTCCTTTAAAGTATTTCGGGAAGCATATTTAATATCCGGCAATTATCCTCATGACAGCATCTATATGCTGCAGCATATTTTTAATAATTGGTTCATCGCACTTGATATACAAAAAATGTGTGCTGCTGCCGTTATTATGGCGATGATGATTTTATTACTTATTCTACTACTACAGAGAATTGACAGAAAATGGTGAAGAAAGGTTATAAGCAATGACAAAAAAAATTCTCATGATAAAACAAAATATGGCAGCTGCTATCCTGCTACTGTTTGCACTCCTTATAATAATTCCACTATGGATGGTGTTCAGCGGTTCTTTTATGGGAAAGCATGAGCTCGCACAGAATCTTGCCCCTGTGCTTACTTCTTCGGATCAAAATGCCTTTTGGCCTGTTATACCAAAATACCCTACCCTGCAGCCATATATTGAGCTTTTGCTTGATTCCCCTTCCTTTTTTAAAATGTTTTGGAATTCCTGCAGTCAGGTGCTCCCCATACTGGGCGGTCAGCTTATCATATCCGTTCCTGCCGCCTGGGCCTTTGCGAGATTTCAGTTTCCTCTGAAAAGGGCTGTATTTACACTTTACATTGCCTTAATGATTATGCCCTTTCAGGTAACTATGGTATCAAACTATCTGGTACTTGATCAGCTTAAGCTTCTTAACACACAGTTTGCGATAATATTCCCGGCGATATTTTCAACCTTCCCTGTATTTATAATGGTAAAATTCTTTTCCTCCATCCCTCAGGCGTTTCTGGAGGCTGCAGAGATTGATGGAGCAGGTGAATGGAAATTATTCACCCATATTGGTATACCTATGGGAATGTCAGGAATTATATCTGCAATGATTTTAGGATTTCTGGAGCAATGGAATGCCCTTGAGCCTTCTTTAACGTTTCTCTCAGATTACTCAAAATGGCCTTTATCGCTATATTTACCTAACATTGCAGCCGATAATGCAGGCGTTTCCTTAGTTGCCTCCGTAATCATGATGGCCCCGGCACTTTTCATATTCTTATTCGGGCAAAGCTATCTGGAAGAGGGAATTTGTGCCTCAGGTTTGAAAGAATGAGTATTTATAATGGAGACCAACTATGATGAAGATCGTTAATTTAAAAAAGAATAAAATGCAAAATAAAGGCTTTGAATCCCAGCCTCATGAAACAGCAGTAAAGAATTCTCTGCGCCCAACAGCAAAAAAATTACTTACCGGCTTCTTCGTAGCTATGATTATTCTTACCCTTATATCAAAAGCAGCCGATTCAATAACGATTGCTCAAGTGACGGTACAAAATCCCCAAGGCAGTACGCTTACTTTTGAGGCTGAAGGTAGTGGTATTATTACAGCGGATGCAAAAAAGATTGTACGAATAACAGAGGGAATCGGAATAGATAAAGTAAATGTAACGCAGGGACAACTGATAAAAAAAGGTGATGTCTTATTTAATGCTTGCTCAGCAGGAGCCGCTAAGCGGCAACTGCATCATCTTCATATATTTTTATCCGGAATAATTTCCGGAGTTTGAACCTTGAAAATATCGAAATAAAAATTAGGCTCAAAAACATCTTC